>NZ_VIRF01000069.1 GCF_008107685.1 Novosphingobium sp. BW1 | reverse complement strand
CTTCACCGGCGTGCTGCGGCGCGAGGGTATCGCCATCAGCATGGACGGCCGCGGCGCCTGGCGCGACAATGTCGTGGTCGAGCGGCTGTGGCGCTCGGTGAAGTACGAGGAAGTCTACCTGCACGCCGACGCATGCGTCAGCGAAGCGCGCAGTTCGATCGGCCGATACCTGGGCTTCTACAACGCCCGGAGACCTCACTCGAGCCTCGGCGGACGTACGCCCGATCAAACCTACTTTGACAATCTGCCACAGGCCGTGGCAGCGTGAATTGGCCGCGACTTGCGGGGCGTCACTCCGGCCGGGCTACGCCCGACCTCCATGACGCCCCGCAGGCGCCAGCTTGAACAACCAAACCGCAGACGATCCACTTATCAAACGTCAAAGGCTGTTCAGACAAACCGAGCCACTTCTGTTCTCAACGGCATGGACTGGCATTACTCAAGAAGAACATAGCCGCAAAGGACTGCGGTATCCAAGCGGCATGATGGATAGGGAGTGGGCGCTGGTGGCGTCGTTTATTCCTGCGGTAAAATACGGAGGGACGGCGTCGCAGTACGAATATGCGCAAACTCGACGGTTTGGCGCTACTTCTTAGCCTGGTGTAACGCGGGATTGATCGAGGTGATGCACACGCTGCTGGTCATGAGCCTGCGAGAAAGCGAGAGGCGCGCAGCCTCTCCCAATGCGGACATCATCGATAGCCAGAGCGTCAAAACGAGCGAGAGGGGCGGCTCCCCTCGACCGATCGAACCCACCCATGCCTGCTGTCCGGCCGAGATCCCACACGCCGGGCTTGCCCCCACGCCTCGCCTCCACGCTTTTGGTGCGGATATTACGCAAGAGATCGCGGTTCTACGCACATTGCGATGTGCGATTAAGGCCGGATTTCTGCGGAAGGCGCAGCTGTGTGGGCCTCAATGCAGCATTACGCACAATATCGGTCTACGCAGACGGCCGTTTCCTGGCACGGCTTTTGCTCCTTGCCCCCTCGGATACCCGGGCGGCGCAGCCGCCCCCACACACCGGTTCGTTTGGCGCTTCGCTGGGGGAGTGATTGGCCCTTTCGGGCTATGGGCAACAACAAATTGAGCGCCAGAGGGCGCGTCAGCGTCCTCTGACCTTTTTGAATTGTTCTGTAGGGGGGGATTGAAGCGGCATTTCCATACTTTCATGGTCGAGAGCGTGGATACCGAGGCGGGCATTGTACGCCTGCTGCGCAGCGAGGTCGCCAGGGTGGCGGATGGCGGCCCAGCGTTCGGTCGGGATGTCGCCCATCAGCTGCGTTTCCTCGCGCACGAAGTCCGCTTCGGCCAGGCACTTGGTCTGCCGCTTCTTGCGCTGCAGGAAGCTCTCTGCACTGGACAGCGTCTTACCCAGCTTCGTGGCGAGGCGCTGGGCGCGGTTCGGAACTGAGCCCGAGCCCTGGCGCTCGGGATGCGAGGCCAGCTTGACGCCGCGCCGTGTGAGGATCTGACGCATAAGCATCTGGACCGCGCTGGGGAGGCGAGTGATTTCGAAAAAATAGGCATTTGGGGCCGCCTTCGTCTTCTGGCCGATCTTGTTGCCGGTCGGCTCGCACCGGCGCACCCAATCGATCAGGCCGAGCTCGCGCAGGCGGTTGATGTGCTTATAGACCGTGTCGCGGCCACACTCGGCGGCCTTGGCGATCATCTCGTAGGTCGCAATGCACTCGCCTGTCTTGAAATCGAGGAAGCTCAGGACCGCCTCGAGCGTGGCAAGTATATTCCACTTGAGCTTGGTCGGGCGCTGGGGCTCTTCTGCTACAGATGCCTTGCCTTGCTCGAACGCGAGCATTTGTTCGGCGTATGCGTGCCGTGCGGCTTCGTTCGTGTGCTTGAACCACTTGGTCGCGGTTTCAATAATCGTTGAGATGACGATCTTGCCCTGGCGAACGCTGCCATCGCCGAGGCGTCGGGCGACGTTCGCACGCGGATCGCTGACGTTGTAGGTGCGGCGCCACAGGCGGACGCTGTTTTCAGCTGCCGCCCGATTGCTGATGCTCGTCATCAGCGAGGCCATCGAGACCGCATTCATGCGCGGTCTCCCCGGACTTGGAGCGCCAAGGCCTGTGTTCTGGCAATAGCAGGCGCGGTGCTGCAGTGCCTTTCATGAGCAAGTCCGCCCAGATCTGCGCGAGTTCGCGGCGTCGAGGCAAGTACAAGGCGCGATTGTAGATTGGCTCGACGCCCTGCTGCGCGTGCGCAAGCATAAGGTCGATAATCGCGCGATCGCGCTCGTGGTCTTCCAATGCGGCGCGTTCGTTCATGATGGTCGAGAACGTCGAGCGCCAGCCATGCGGGACGTGTATTCCGCGAAAGCCAGCGTCGCGATACAGCTTGGATAAGGTGCTGTCGCTCATTGGACTGCGCCACGCGCCGGGCCCAGGAAAGAGCCAGCCCGGCGCGTCCTTGCCCCTGCAAGCGAGGCTCTCTGAGATTGCAGCGGACGCAGTTTCTGCAGCTTGGCTCGAGAGCGGAATGGCAAATTCCCAGGTGATGTCGCGCTTCTGCGAACGCGTAAGCTTCATCTTTTCGGCGGGAATGCGCCAGACTGGGCTGTCCCCGTCCAGGCCTTCGAATTCCTGGCGCTGTGCGAGGCGAACGACGCCAGGGCGCGCAGCAGTAAGCGCGAGGAGCCGCGAAGCTAGCAGGGTCGACCAATGCGCGCCGGGCAGTGCCTCGGTCACTTTCAGGACCTGTCGCGCTTTCGGAACCTTGAGCATTGCGGGGCGCAGTTTCGGGTCCGTTGGAGCCAGCGCTTTCGCAATGATCGCAGCCGGATCCGTTTCGGCCATCCCTGAGGCGATTGCCCAGACGAAGATCTCGGAACAATGATTGCGAACGCGGTGTGCCATGTCGTGCGCGCCCCGTGCCTCGATCCCGCGAATCATTGCCAAGACCATTGGTGGCGTGATTGCTCGAATGGGCATCGGTCCAAGGATCGGAAAAGCATTCGCTTCGAGCCGTGCCAAGACTGCGTTTGCGTACCTGGGAGTGAGTGTTTGCGCCTTCTGCGCATGCCAGGCGCGCGCTACCTTCTCGAAACTGTCCAGAGCTTCCGCGGCGGCTTTGGCTTTCTTCGCCTTCTTCTCCGCACCAGGGTCTATTCCCTCGTGCAACTGCACCAGCGCTTTGTCGCGAGCCTGCCGCGCCGCAGCAAGGGTAACGCGCGGGTACGGGCCGAAGGAGAGCTTCTTTTCCTTCCCTCCGAAGCGATACTTCATCTGCCAGAGTTTCGAGCCGGTCTTGCGCACAAGCAAAAACAGACCGCGGTCGTCTGAGATCTTCCTGTCGCGATCCGAAGGGAGTGCCTTCCGGCAGCCGGCGTCGGTCAGCATCGCGAAATGCCTGAGTTGCCCCCATTGCCCCCAAGGTTGCCCCTAGATGGTACGCGCTTGGCTGAGACAGGTTGAGATGACATGCGACGTATCTCGCAGAAAAACCGCCACAAAAGCAATGCCCTTGAGCGTGGTTGATGCTGACTGAGATAGGAAGCTGGATGCCCCGCGAGGATTCGAACCTCGATAGACGGAATCAGAATCCGTAGTCTTACCATTAGACGACGGGGCATTATCGTTGGAGAGGCGGCTCTAGGGGGTGGTGCGATTCGGGTCAAGGGGTAATTTGCATCGGGCTTGCTCCTTTGTCCGCGGGCGGTTAGCATCGCGTCAGGTGCCCACCGCCAGGGTGGGAAGATTTGAACGAGATTTGGTGAAAATGGCGGAGCATGATCCGCCGGCCGCGAAAGTCGATGTCCCGCGCCGCGCTTCCAAGCGGCGTAAGGGCCGGAAGGGGAAGTCTTCCAGGTCCGCGAACGGGGCAGCCGTGGGCAAGGGGGCGTCGCAGGCGACGTCCGTGCCCGTGGCAGGCAAAGTGCCGCGCGAACGAAACGAGAAGAGGGGCTCCGGTCCCGAGAGTGGCGGGCGCGGTGCGTCCCGTCAACGTTCCGGCGAAGGCCGAGCGTCCCAGGCACACGATGGATCTGGCGATGCGTCCCCGCGCGAGTTGGCGCGTGGGCGAGGAGCGGTGCACCAGGCATCTTCCGAGCGACAGGGTGGTGGTGCGACGTCCGATCGCAAGGTCCCGGGTCCCAAGGCACTGGCGAGTGGCCATGAACGCGAGGGCCGGTCACGTCAGTCGTTCGCCGCGATCGATCTTGGCACCAACAACTGCCGTCTGTTGATCGCGCGGCCATCTGGACAGCACTTCACCGTCATCGACGCGTTCAGCCGCGTTGTCCGCCTAGGCGAAGGGCTGGCCCAGTCGGGACGGCTTTCGGATGCGGCGATGGACCGCACCCTCGCCGCGCTCAAGATCTGTGCCGAGAAGCTCATGCGGCGCAATGTCCATCTGGCGCGCTCGGTCGCGACCGAGGCCTGCCGCCGAGCGGAGAACGGGCCCGAATTCATCGAGCGCGTGCGCCAGGAGACAGGGATCGCCCTCGACATCATCAGCGCGCGTGAGGAGGCGCGCCTCGCCGTGCTGGGCTGCCACGTGCTGCTCGAGGAAGGTATGGGGCCAGCAATGATCTTTGACATCGGTGGCGGATCGACCGAGCTGGTGCTGATCGAGAGTACCGGGACTGTGCCGCGTATCCTCGACTGGCAGAGCGTGCCCTGGGGCGTGGTCTCGCTCACCGAAAGCGTGGGGCCTGAAGGAACCTGCGAGGCCGAGCGCCTGGCGCGCTACCGCCACATGCACAGCCTCGTGAGTGAGAGTTTCGCCGATTTTGCGCAGCGTATCTCGGGCGCGCGGGGCAGTGCCGGGCGCAACGGCCCGCTGCGGCTTCTGGGCACGAGCGGTACGGTCACGACACTGGCCAGCTTGCACCTGGAGCTGCCGCAGTACGACCGGCGCATGGTCGACGGGCTGATTGTGCCGGCGCGGTCGATGCGCGATATTAGTACGCGCCTTTCGACCATGGCGATCGAGGATCGGCGCGAGCTCAATTGTATCGGCAAGGAGCGCGCGGACCTGGTCGTGGCGGGATGTGCTATCCTCGAATCGATTCTCGACCTATGGCCCGCCGAGCGCCTGGGCGTTGCGGATCGTGGCATCCGCGAGGGAATCCTGCGCAGTCTTATCTCGTCGCAGACAACACGGCCGTCCGCTGGGGCGCCAACACATACGGAAAGGGACGCGATGACGCGTGCAGGGGCAGGGCGATGAGCCGTTCGGGACGCGATCCGGGCGAACGCCTCAAGACCGCCAAGAAGCGGACCACTTCGTCTGCACGCTGGCTGACCCGCCAGCTTAACGATCCCTACGTCAAGAAGGCCAAGGCGGATGGTTATCGCAGCCGCGCGGCCTACAAGCTGCTCGAACTCGACGAGAAGTTTGATCTGCTCAAGGGCACGACGCGCGCGGTTGACCTGGGCATCGCGCCGGGGGGCTGGAGCCAGGTGCTGCGCCTCAAGTGCCCGAAGGCGGCGGTGGTGGGTATTGACCTCCTGCCGACCGATCCGATCGAGGGCGTGACCATTTTCCAGATGGACTTCATGGCCGATGAGGCCCCTGCCGCGCTGGAGGAGGCGCTTGACGGGGCGCCCGACCTGGTCCTCTCGGACATGGCGGCGAATACCGTGGGGCACAAGCAGACCGACCACCTGCGCACGATGGGCCTGGTGGAAACCGCGGCGGACTTCGCGATCCAGACGCTGGCGCCGGGCGGGGCCTTCGTCGCCAAGGTCCTGGCGGGCGGCACCGATACGCAGCTTCTGGGTCTGCTCAAGAAGCATTTCACCAGCGTCAAGCATGCCAAGCCGCCCGCGAGCCGTAAGGACTCCTCGGAGTGGTATGTGATTGCCAAGGGTTTCAAGGGGTAAGAGCGCCTCGCTAGAGGGATCTGAAAGTTCGAGAACAGGAAGATTCCGAGGGCCATCGCCCTCGGACTTCCCGAACTGCCCGCCACACCTCTCGCGCTGTTCTGGTTGCGAAAGGTGAGGTCGCCCACTCCGGGGGCAGGGGGTGATGACCCTTTGTCTTTGACTCTTAACTAACCTTGGTCTTTTGAGATCCTGGCCGCTCAGACGAAAACGGTCCGCGAACGACTCGGTGACGTTCGCGGACCGTTTTCCACCAATGCGCCGAAGCGCACCGGATATCATCACGCCCTGGGCTTACTCGACGACGGCGTCTTCGGCGGCCGCCGGTTCCTCGGCAACCTCCTCGGCGGCAGCTTCGCCTTCGGCGGCGTCCGCGTCCGTGGCTTCATCCTCGGCCGGCTCTTCGGCAGCGGGCGCTTCGGGAAGCGGCAGGTTCGAGCCCTGGGTGTTGAGCCAGGCGATGAGATTGGCGCGTTCCTCGGGCTTGGCGAGACCGGCGAAAGTCATCTTGGTGCCGGGCGCGAAGGCCTTGGGGCTGGTTAGCCACTCGTTCAATTTGTCGAACGTCCATTCGCCGCCCACGCTCTTGAGTGCGTCGGAGAAGGCAAAGCCGCCAGCGCCCGTGCCCACGCCTTCGCCGACAACGCCGTGCAGGTTGGGGCCGATGCCGTTGGCGCCGCCCGATTCGATGGTGTGGCAGGACTTGCATTTGGCGAAGGAAGCTTCGCCCTTGGCAAGATCGGCGCTGGCCAGCAGCGTCGCGAATGGCACTTCGCCCGAATCTTCCGATTCGACCTCGACGCCTTCGATGGCGTAGCCCATGGTTTCCGGACGGTGGTGCTTGTCGGCACCAAAATACATCGAACTGACGATAGTCAGGCCCAGGCCAAGTGCGCCTGCTCCCAGCACCCAGCCCGCGATGGTATTGAAACGATTATCCATTCACAAAGCCCCTCGCAATGCCCCCACCTTTAAACGTATTTTCGCTCTTTATGGCATTGGGCTCTAGTGTTCCGGGGCTTTGAGTGCAAGACCGATTGCGCATTTCACGAAGTTACAGATTGTTCGGTTCGGTTGCATGACAGGCCTTGCGGGCATGCCGGTTTGCGTTGCGCATGGTGGGAAAGCGCCGTAAACGCGCGCGCACCATGAGCTCCTATCCCAAACCCGCCCTCGCACAGGTTTCCTCCATGTCGGATGCGGCTGTTGCCGCGCCGGACCGCGCCGTCGCGTTTCAGGGCGCGCCGGGGTGCAATTCGCACCGCGCCGCGCTCGAGTACGACGCGCAGTGCCTGCCGCTGCCCTGCTTCTCCTTCGAGGATGCGCTCGATGCGGTGCGCGACGGGCGGGCCGAACGGGCGATCATCCCCATCGAGAATTCGCAACACGGGCGCGTGGCCGACATCCACTTCCTGCTGCCCGAAAGCGGGCTATCGATTGTGGGAGAGCACTTTACCCCGATCAATCACGCGCTGATGGCGTTGGGCGAGGGGCCGTTTACGGCAGCCTACAGCCACCCGCAGGCGCTCGGCCAGTCGCGCCGCTACCTGCGCGAGAAGGGTATCGTGCCGATGGCCTATGCCGATACCGCAGGGGCCGCGGCCTATGTGCGCGAGATGGGCGACCCCACGCTGGCTGCGATCGCGCCCAAGCTGGCGGCCGAGCTCTACGACCTGCAGATCGTGGAGGACAATGTCGAGGACGCGGACGACAACACCACACGCTTCGTGGTGCTGGCGCGCGAGCCGCTCGATCCCTTCACGTTGCAGGGCCAGAAGACGATGACGACCTTCATCTTCGAGGTGAACAACGTGCCGGCCGCGCTCTACAAGGCGCTCGGGGGCTTTGCGACCAACGGGGTCAACATGACCAAGCTGGAGAGCTATCAGACCGGCGCGAGTTTCGCGGCCTCGAAGTTCTACGTCGACATCGAAGGCGCACCGGGCGAGGAGCGCGTGGACCGGGCGATGCAGGAACTGGCGTTCCACTGCAAGTACGTGCGCCCGCTCGGCACCTACCGGCTCGCACGTCCGCGCGGATAAGGCCTCCGGCTGGCCTTGCCGAACGGTGATTTTCGTCGGCTTTTGAAGTGCTTTTGCCGGGAATGGCGCGAGGGCTTCTTGCGCCGCCGGCCCCCCCATGCCAACTAGACACGGGTGAGCGTCGGAGCGGATCATATCGCGGCAGGGTCCGCTGCGGCGGAGGCCCGCGCCGATTGGGAGGCCGTGCGTGCCTCGGGCGAGATACAGTTCGCGCCTGTGCCCCATCCTGAAGTGCCTATTCCCGAGACGCCCGCCTGGCTGCGGGTGCTGGGGCGCATCCTCGAGGCGATCTTTGCCCCTATTGGACGGCTGCTGGGTATGTCCTGGGGCATCTTCCAGTGGGTCCTTTTGGCGCTTGCCGCGCTCCTGCTGCTCTACGTGCTGTGGCGGATCGGTTTGGCCTGGTGGGAGAACCGCAGAGTGCGCAACGCCGGTGAAGAACCGGAAGCCTGGGTGCCTGTGCGTGCCGAGGCTGAGGCGCTTCTGTCCGATGCCGACCGGCTGGCGGCACAGGGGCGCTACGGCGAGGCTGCGCACCTGCTCTTGCGCCGCAGCGTACGCCAGATTTACGACCAGCGACCTGACTGGCTGGGGCCAGCTTCCACCGCGCGCGAGATTGCAGGGCTACAGGTCCTGCCCGAGGCCGGACGCCGCGCCTTCACGGTCATTGCCGAGCGGGTCGAGCGCAGCCTGTTCGCGCTGCGGGACCTGGATGCGGGCGATTGGCAGGCCGCGCGCGAGGCCTATGCCGACTTTGCCCGGCTGCACTTCCGCGAAGGGCCACAGGCTGCATGAGCCCCCATGCGATCCCTGTTGCCGGGCCTGAGGGTGCACAGCCCAATCCCTTTTCGCGGCGTGCGGTGCTGGGCATCGTGCTCGCGGGCGGGGCGCTGTTTGTCCTCCTCCTTTGGATGATCGGCACGGGAACGGGCTTTGGCTCGGGCAATAACGGGGGCGGTCATGCCCAGGGACGGGGACTGAACGGCTATGCTGCCATGGCGCAGTACCTGGAGGCGCGCGGCTACGATGTCGAGATGGGTCATGGCCCGGACGACCTCAATCCCGATGGATTGCTCATCCTGACCCCGCCTGCCGATGCCGACGGACAGGAGATCGACCGCATCGTCTCGGCCCATCGCTACAAGGGCGCAACGCTGGTGGTCGCGCCCAAGTGGGTCGCGACGCCGGTGACGGACAAGCAGCGCAGCGAGGAAAAGGCTGAGCGCGGCTGGGTGAACCTGGTTTCGGCCCGCCCGCCCGAATGGCGCGGCTTCCTTGATGATGTCGCGGTCGGTTTGGGCCGCGGCGCGGAGGAAAAGGCCGCCGCGGGCAAGGACGATCCTGCGCGTTGGAAGGGGCTTGGCGTGGCCGGGCGCTTGCCGCAGGACCATCTCCTGGCCTGGGGGGAGGGCGAGCGGCTCATTCCTCTCGTGAGCAATGGTCGGGGGCAGATCCTCGCCGCGCTCCTCGACGACGGCGGCAGCTATCCTGACCTTGAGGAGGTCGCGCAACGCTCGCGCCGCAGCGAGCTCGACGATGAGGACCGCTACCCGCTCGTGCTCGTCTTCGAGCCCGATCTTCTCGACAACTTCGGAATGGCCCGCCCGCAGAGCGCCGCACTGATCGAGGACCTGTTCGAAAGGCTCGAGATCTACGAGGATGGGCCCATCGTTTTCGATCTCACGCTCAGCGGCTTCGGACAGTCCAAGAACCTGCTTACGCTGGCGGTGACCCCGCCCTTTGCAGGCGTGAGCCTGTGCCTGCTGCTGGCCGCGCTGCTGGTCGGCTGGCGCGGTTTCGTGCGCTTCGGCCCGCCCGCCACGCCCGAGAGGGCCCTCGCGTTGGGCAAGCAGGCGCTCGTCGCCAACGCGGCCGGGCTGGTGCGCCGGTCACGCCGCTATCACCTGCTGCGCGAGCCTTACACGGCGCGCGCACGCACACGGCTGGTGGCGGCACTGGCGCTCCCGCGTGCCCTTGATGCCGAGGCGGCAGAGGCCGCTATCGACCGGGCGCTGGCCACCCGGGCTCCGGAGCGCGAACCCTTCTCGGCGGTCGCCGCGCGCCTGCGCTCCGCGCACCGTCCCCACGACATCCTCAAGGCCGCGCGTGATCTCCACGCGCTCGAAAGGACACTGACGCAATGAACGACCAGGCCCCGCTTTCCGAGACCCCGCCCGCTGCGGCGCCTGCCACAGACGGCCTGCCGCTGTCCGAAGTCGCGCGGCTTGCCGATGCGATCCGCCACGAGATTGCCAAGGCCGTGGTCGGCCAGGCCGAGACCATCGACCACCTGCTGATCGCGCTCATGGCCCGGGGGCACGTCCTTCTCGAAGGCCCTCCAGGCACGGCCAAGACCTTCCTCGCACAGTGCTTTGCCGCGACGCTCGGCCTTGATTTCGGGCGCATCCAGTTCACCCCGGACCTCATGCCGGGCGATATCCTTGGTTCCAACCTCTTCAACTTCCAGACCAGCCAGTTCACGCTGACGCGCGGACCGATCTTCTGCGACCTCTTGCTCGCCGACGAAATCAACCGCACGCCGCCCAAGACGCAGGCTGCGCTTCTGGAAGCCATGCAGGAGCGGCGCGTCACTCTCGATGGTGAGCGCCATGCCCTGCCCGCGCACTTCATGGTGGTGGCAACGCAAAACCCGATCGAGAGCCAAGGCGTCTACCCGCTGCCCGAGGCCCAGCTGGACCGTTTCCTGTTCAAGCAACTGGTCGACTATCCCTCTCTGGAAGAGGAACTCGGGATCGTGGCGCGCTTCGGTGCGAACAAGGGCGCCGCCTCGCCGGCGGACCTCGGCATTGCGGCGGTTACCACCCCCGCGCAGCTCGACGCGGCGGCCGAGGCCGTACGCGCCGTGACGCTCGCCGACGAGGTGGCCGAGTACATCGTGCGCCTGGTGCGCGCGACACGCGAGAGTGCGGATCTTGCCAGCGGGGCCAGCCCGCGTGCCGCGGTCCTGCTGGCAGGCGCCGCGCGGGCGCGCGCTGCGCTCGATGGCCGTTCGTACGTCCTGCCCGATGACGTAAAGGCACTGGCCGCGTCCGTCCTGCGCCACCGTCTGCTGCTCAGCCCTGCCGCCGAGATTGAGGGCAAGCAGGTCGAGGCGCTGGTCGAAGACCTCGTCGCGCAGACCGAGGCACCGCGCTGAGGCCATGAGTGCTCCGGCCGACCTTCCGACCGAGCAAGGCTCCGCGGCCGCGTCCGGGCAGGTGCATCGCCCCGAGGGGCGGACCCTGCCAGTGCTGCCGACCGGGCGTGCGGTCCTGGCACTGGCGCTCGCCGCGCCGATTGCCCTGGTGATCGGGGCTGCAACACCGCAAGCCTGGTTGATCGCGCCTGTAGCCGCGTTGGTCGTCCTCGCGCTGGTCCTGATCGACGCGCAGCTTGCCGGGCGGCTGGGGCCACTCGCGCTGCGCTTTGCCGAAGACTGCGAAGTGGGCGGTGAGTTCGTCCTGCACGCCGATGCCGCGATGCTGGGCGGCCGTGCGCGCGCGATGCTCCTGGTGGTAGAAGGCGACCCCCGTCTCGTGCCGGAAGGTCGCTGCGAGATCGCGCTGACGCCGGACGGGGCTGACTGGCGCGGGGGGCGGGGCCTCTCGCCCACGCGCCGCGGTACCGCACGTCTGGGCGAGGTCTGGCTGCGCTGGACGGGGCCGCTCGGGCTGGGCGCCCGGCAGTTCACCGGCACGTTGGAGCGCGAGGTGCGCATTTGGCCCAATGTCGCGGCGGTGCGCTCGCCTGCGTTGCAGACCTTTCTCAAGGACGCCCAGTTCGGCCTCATCGCGCGGCGCATGCGGGGCGAGGGCACCCAGTTCGAGGCGCTGGCCGAATATCAGCCCGGGATGGACCGGCGCCGGATCGACTGGAAGGCTTCGGCCCGCCATTCGCATCTTTACGCCAAGGAGTTCGAGACCGAGCGCAACAACCAGATTGTCTTCGCCTTCGATTGCGGCCAGGCGATGAGCGGTCCGGTGCGCGGCATGCCCCGGCTCGACCGCGCGGTGTCCGCTGCGCTCGCAACCTCCTACGTAGCGCTCAAGGACGGGGACAAGATCGCGCTCTTCGGCTTTGCCGCAAGGCCGGAGGTGCGCACGCCATTCGTGACCGGGCCGGGCGCGTTCCTGCGCCTCCAGCGCGCCGCAGCGCAGCTGGAATACCGCGCGCAGGAACCTAACTTCACGCTCGCGCTCGCCACCTTGTCGGGCCAGCTCCAGCGCCGTTCGCTGATCGTAGTCTTTTCCGACTTCACCGATCTCACCAGCGCGCAGCTGATGATCGAGAGTGTCGGGCGCCTGCTTTCACGCCATGTCGTGCTGTTCGTGACGCTGGTCGACGATGAGCTGGAGACGCTTTCGGCGCGTGAACCCGATTCGCTCCAAGACCTGTCCGAAGCGGTGGCCGCCGACCTCCTGCTGCGCGAGCGCGCGCTGGTCCTAAAACGCCTCAAGCAAATGGGTGTCGACGTTATCGAGGCGCCTTACGATGCCATCGGGCCGCGCCTCATCGATGCCTATCTTGAAATCAAGCGCGCAGGAGCCATCGGATGAGCGGTGCCGTTCAGCACAGGGAACAGTCGGCTTCGGCGCTTGGCGCCATTGAGAACGCGGCGCTGCGTTCGGACCGCTTCCGTCTGGAGCGCGAGGCCGATTGGCAGCGCCTGGAGGCCATCGTGCGCAAGATGGAGAAGGGGCGACTGCGCAAGGTTTCGGACGAGGATCTGCTGGCCTTGCCGGGCCTGTATCGCACGGCGGCCTCGGGGCTTTCGGTCGCGCGCGAAACTTCGCTCGATGCCGCGACGGTGGCCTATCTGGAAACCCTCGTTCAGCGCGCGTGGTTCGTCGTCTACGGGCCGCGCACCTCGCTGGCTGGCTGGTTGCGCGGCTTCTTTGCCGGGGGCTGGAGCGCGGCGGTGCGCGCGATTGGCGCCGATGTCGCGGCCTGCTTTGCGATCTTGGTTGCGGCGGTCGCGGCAGGCTGGCTTCTCGTTGCCCACGATCCCGAATGGTACTTTGCGCTCGTCTCGCGCGAAATGGCGGGGCCGCGCGTTCCGGGCGCCACGCCCGAGATTCTGCGCGCGACCCTGTTCGACAACGCCGACCAGGGCGGGCTCAGTGTCTTTGCGGCCCAGCTTTTCAGCAACAACGCGCAGGTCTCGATCCTCGCCTTCGCGCTGGGCTTCGCCTTCGGCATTCCGTCTGTCCTCCTGCTGGTGCAGAATCTGGCGCTGCTGGGCGCGATGCTCTGGCTCTACAGCGGGGCGGGGCTTACCCTTGACTTTGCAGGTTGGATCGCGGTGCACGGCACGACCGAGATCTTCGCGATTCTGCTTTCGGCCGCCGCTGGCCTTCATATCGGGCGCGCGCTCGCCTTTCCGGGGCCAAGGCCGCTGCTGAGTGCCGCGGCAGCGGCTGGACAGCGTGCGGCCGTGGTCATGGTGGGCGTGGTCCTGATGCTCGTCATCGCCGCACTTCTGGAAGGCTTCGCGCGCCAGCTCGTCGACACGACCCTGGGACGCTTTTCCATTGGGGGCTTCATGCTGGTCTTGTGGTGCGCCTACTTCTTCGCGTTCCCCGGCACGCGCCACTGGCGTGAGGAGCGCATTGGGGAAGAGGGCATGCGCTGATGGCCGGCAAGGAACGAAAGACGCGCAGGCCCCGTAAGGAAGCCCCCGGCCTTGGCCGTACGTTGCTGACCCCCGAGGGCATTTCGCTTTCGATCGCCATTTCCAGTCGCGGCGCGCGGTTCGGTGCGCTGCTGCTCGACCTGTTGTTCATTGGGCTGCTGATCACGGCGCTCTCAGTTGCTTTCCTGTTCATGGCGGGCGGCGCGGCGTCGATCGAGCGCACGCTCTCGAGTGGGACTGCGAGCGGCCATGCGCTGCAATTCCTGATAGTCGTGTGGCTTGTCGTCCTGTTCCTGTTCCGCAACGCCTACTTCCTGTTCTTCGAGCTGGGGCCGCGCGGAGCGACGCCGGGCAAGCGTATCAATGGCATTCGTATCGCCGCACGCGATGGGGGCAGGCTTACCCCGGAAATGGTGATCGCGCGCAACCTGCTGCGGGACATCGAGCTGTTCCTGCCCATCGTCTTCGTTGCCTCGGCTGGCGCCGAGAGCGGCCTTGCCTGGCTGGCGGCGACGGCCTGGTTCCTCATTTTCATGCTCTTCCCGCTGTTCAACCGTGATGGCCTGCGCGCTGGCGATGTCATCGCGGGCAGCTGGGTCGTCCAGGCCCCCCGGCCCAAGCTGGCCAAGGCGCTGTCGCTCGAGGCCCCGGCTTCGGTGGAGCGCGCAGCCACGATGCCCGAGGGCCCGAAGTACCGCTTCAGTGAAGACGAACTGGCGGTCTACGGCGAATATGAGCTCCAGGCGCTTGAACGCGTGTTGCGGGACACACGCGCCAAGTCCATCGAGCCTGTCTACCATACCATCTCCGAAAAGATCGGCCGCAACGATGGCTGGGGCGATGAACGCGCCTTCCTGGAGGCCTATTACACCCAGCTGCGCGCGCGGCTGGAAGCGGGCCTGCGCATGGGCGTGCGCAAAGCCGACAAGAATACATAAGGATACCCGGTGACCCCCACCCGCTACACGATCTGCCGCGATGACCTGTCGGGCGAGGCGATCCTGGCGCTTCTCCAGTTCCACCTGGATGAAATGCACCAGTGGTCCCCGCCCGAAAGCGTCCACGCGATGCCCGCCGAGCGGCTGCGCCAGCCCGACGTCACTTTCTTTTCGGCCTGGGACGGGGAGAGCCTCGCGGGCTGTGGCGCGATCAAGCATCTGGATGCGGGCCATGGCGAGCTGAAGTCGATGCGCGTCGCGCCCGCCTACCGCCGCAAGGGGGCGGGCCGCAGCCTGCTTCTCCACCTCCTGGAAGAGGCGAAGGCGCGCGGCTACACCCGTGTGAGCCTGGAGACCGGCCGCCCGCAGGCCTTCGTGCCCGCGCACAACCTCTACCTCGCGCACGGCTTCGTTGAATGCCCGCCTTTTGCCGACTATGTGGCGGACGATTTTTCGATGTGCATGACGCGGGAATTGTAATGGACCTTCGCGAAGCTGGACCCACCGATGCGGCCGCTCTTGCCGAGCTGGGCGCGCGCTCCTTCACGGCCAAGTTTGGCGAGCTCTACCGCCCTGAGGATCTGGCGAATTTCCTTGCTGAAGCGCATTCGCAGGAGAACATTGCGGCCGAGATCGCCAACCCGGCGATGCCGATCATGCTGGCGATCGAGGGCGGGCACCTGCTTGGCTATTGCAAGCTCAAGCTTGGCTGCGGCTGGCCTGACCATGCCCGCGGGGAAAAGGTGATCGAGCTGAAGCAGCTCTACACCGACCCGCAGGCGACCGGGCGGGGGATTGGCGCCAAGCTGATGAACTGGGCGCTGGCCAAGGCGCGGGTCGAGGGCGCGGACGAGATCCAGCTTTCGATCTATTCGGAGAACCCGGGCGCGCAGAAGTTCTACCAGCGCTATGGCTTCGAGAAGGTGGGCGATATCTTCTTCATGGTCGGCGAAAAGCGCGACGACGAGTTCCTTTACGCGCTCACGCTCTGAGCGCTGCGCAATCGTATAAGGCTCTCAAAACCACTTCCACTTCCAGAACATCACCAGCTGGACCAGCAGGATCGCCGCGCACAGCACCACGACCACCCAGAACGCATCGGGGTCCTGCATGCCGGGCATGCCGCCCACGTTGATGCCGAGCAGCCCGGTGACAAAGCTGAGCGGCAGGAAAATGGCCGCGACGATGGTGAGCAAATAGCTGGTACGGTCCGCGCTGGCCGCCGCGCGGGCACGCAGGTCGTCCTGCAGGACCACGGCGCTTTCCTTGCTGATGTCGAGATCATCGAGATAGCGGCGCAAGCGGTCGATGGTCTCGGCGATCTCGCGCCGGTCGTGCTTCTCGAACCATTCGGGCGCCTCGCGGCTGATCCGCTCAAGCGCTTCGTGCTGCGGGGCCATGTGTCGCTTGAGGCCGAGGCAATTGCGCCGGATCGTTGCGATTTTGTCGAGCATGGCTTCGGGATCCTCGTCGGGATCGGTCTCTTCCAGTTGGTCGATCACTTCGTTCATGTCGATGATCGAGCGGTTCATGCGCGCGATCATATGCTCGACCATGAGCGTGATGACGGCGCCCGCATCGAGCGCGCCAGCGCCCTTGTCGAGCTCCGCCATCACCGCACGCGGGGTCTGGAGGGGGCGGCGGCGCAAGGTGACGAGACGGCGCCCGTCGCACCACACCTGCAGTGAGACCATGTCCTCGGGCTCGGCGCCGGGGTTGAAGTTGATACCGCGCAGTGTCGCGACCAGCGCGTTGCCTTCGCGAAAGGCGCGTGGGCGCGTGTCTTCACTGGTGAGAAGTTCGACCGTGGGTTCGGGCAGACCGAGCCCTTCGCCCAACCACTCGGCCACGCCATCGGCATTGCGGCACAAGTGCACCCAGAGCATTTCACCGGGCTTGCCGGGGCGCCACTCCTGCGCTTCCTCCCACGAAACCGCCCGCGCTCCGCCATGCCCGTCGAGCACGCGTCCAAACAGGAGGGGCGTGCCCGTCTCGGTGTCGTCGGTCGGGTCGTAGGGGCTGGTATCGATCATGCAGACCTGAATGCCCGAAATGCGCGAAGGTTCAAGCGAGGTTTCTGGCAAACGGGCTTCAAACGAGGGCAGCATGTCCCTATAAGGGCGCCATGTCTTCGATCCGTCCCTGGCGCACTATCGAGCGCCGCAAGAGCCGCCAGATCATGGTTGGCAGTGTTCCTGTTGGTGGTGATGCCCCGATCACGGTGCAGACCATGACCAACACCCTCACGTCCGATGCCAAGGCGACGATCGACCAGATCCGCCGCTGCGAGGAAGCGGGGGCGGATCTCATCCGTGTGTCCTGCCCCGACGTGGAGAGCACCGCGGCCTTCAAGGAGATCGCCCGCGCAGCCACGGTGCCGCTCATCGCGGACATCCACTTCCACTACAAGCGCGCGCTCGAAGCGGCCGACGCGGGCGCGGCGTGCCTGCGTATCAACCCGGGCAACATCGGCTCGGACGCGCGCGTTGCCGAAGTGGTGAGGGCGGCCAAGGCCAACGGCTGCGCGATTCGCATCGGCGTCAACGCCGGCAGCCTGGAGAAGGATCTCCTGGAAAAGTACGGCGAGCCGTGCCCTGAGGCGCTGGTGGAAAGCGCGCTCGATCACATCAAGCTGCTGCAGGACCACGATTTCCACGACTACAAGGTGGCGGTGAAGGCCTCCGATGTGTTCCTCGCGGTCGCGGCCTACCAGGGCTTGGCCGACGCCACCGACTGCCCACTGCATCTAGGCATCACCGAGGCGGGCGGTCTCATCGGCGGGACGGTCAAGTCCTCGATCGGCATGGGGAACCTGCTCTGGGCCGGTATTGGCGACACGCTGCGTGTTTCGCTCTCGGCCGAACCGGAAGAGGAAGTGCGCGTCGGCTTCGAGATGCTCAAGGCCCTGGGCCTTCGTACGCGCGGCGTGCGCGTCGTCTCGTGCCCCTCATGCGCACGCCAGGGCTTTGACGTCATCCGCACGGTCGAGGCGCTGGAAGAGCGTCTGCAGCACATCAAGACGCCGCTTTCGCTGTCCGTGCTGGGCTGTGTCGTGAATGGTCCGGGCGAGGCGCGTGAGACCGACATCGGCCTTACCGGCGGCGGCAACGGCAAGCACATGGTCTATCTGTCCGGCCTCACCGACCACACGGTCGAGGATGCGGACATGCTCGACCACATCGTCAAGCTGGTCGAGGCCAAGGCGGCCGAGATCGAGGCGGCCGATGAAGCCGCCAAGGTTCCGGCGGAACCCGCGGAGTGAGCGGCCTCGGGTCGGAACTGCGCGGTTTCGGCCTGAGCCTTCGCGACGCGCTGCGGGTCTTCCGGCTCGCGCCGCTCGCCCTTCTTCTGGTGATGGTGCCCGAGTTTGTCCAGCACGCAGCCGAGATCCGGCTGGGCATGTTCGCCAGCGACGAGGCCTTCCGTACTCTGGCACAGGACCCCATGCGCTGGGCCTATGGGACGGCCAAGTTGGTTGGCCTGGCGTTGGCCGTGTTCTTCACCGCCCGGTTCTGGGCAAACCGGGCTGCGGGACGACCGGGGTGGAGCCTTTCCGATATCGCCTGGCGCCCGCTCGCCCTTGGCTTGCTCATACTCGTGCTGTGCTCGCTCCCGGGAAGCCTCCCGCTCGGTCTCGGACCCGCAGCAAGTCTGGCCATCGGCTTGAGCCTGACCCTGGTCAGCCTGCCGGGCGTGGTGCTGATGATCGCGGGTATTTTCGGAGACCGTGCATTCGGGCTGCGTGACGCTTACGTCAGGGGTTGGAGCAAGGCGCTGCGCATCGCGCTCTACATCGCCCCGCCCTGGCTCTTCCTGCAACTCCTGCACGAGGCCAACCACACTGCCGCACTCGGTCAGCCTGACGCCCTTTTCTGGGGCCTCATGGCCTTCGACACGCTTGTCGTCGGGCTCATGGCCGCGGTTGCCGGAACAGGCGCGCATCACGGCTTTGTCGGCCCGCGCGCCATTAACCCGGAAGAAGTGTCCGCCATCTAGAGTGGGGCCATGCGCGCTGCTCCGATCGTTCTTCTTCTCCTGACCGCCGCCGTCGTCGGCTGGATGGCCCCGGGCCTTTCCACCTCGACATCCACGCGCGATGCCACAACATCCGAAACCGCCAAAGAGGAGGCCGCTGGCGAGGTCCGGCGGCAGGCCTGGCTTGCCGGTGGCAGCGTGCTGGAACGCGCGGGCGACGGGCATTTCTATCTCGATGCCCGAGTCGACGGCCAGAGCGTCCACTTTCTCGTCGACACGGGGGCCAGCATCGTGGCGCTGACGGCTGAGGACGCCCATGCGGCTGGGCTCGACTGGAACGAGGACGATGTGAGGCCAGTCGGGCGCGGCGCCAGCGGCACGGTCTACGGCATACCTGTGAAACTCGCGCACATCGAGGTTGATGGCTTGAGCGCGGAAGGTGTGGAGGCGGCAATCCTTCCGGAAGGGCTCGACGTGTCGCTGCTTGGCCAGTCCTTCCTCGCCAAGCTGCCCGGTGTCGCCATCCAGGGAGATCGGATGCTGCTGGGCGTCGCGGACTAGGAAGATATATCCAAGAGGCCATCGCTCCTTGATCCCAAAATCGGTAACCTCAGGTGTCTCAGCCAAGGCGGCGCGTGCAAGGTGAGCATGGCAGTTTGGCGAGCCCGAGGGTAATGCCCCTCGGAAAAGCCCTTCTTGTCTTTCAGCGCGCGAAGAGCTCGACGAAGTCGGCCAGCCCCGCGAACAGAGTCAGGATCGCCATGGCCAGGACCGAGGCGGTGGCGGCGGCGAAGACCTTGGAATCGGAAAGCGGCATGAGGCGGTCCATGGTTATGTGACTGGGGCCTCTTTTACCGTGCTGGGCATGAGCAGGCCATGACGCCGGACCTGAAGAGTCGGCGCTTGGTCGAATGGATGGCTCCCAAGCAAAAGGCCCCGCCGGATCGCTCCGGCGGGGCCTTTTTCGTGCCTGTCGGGCGGGAGAGGGGGAGGCTCAGGCCTCGGTATCGCCCTCGTCGCCCTTGATCAGGTATTCGCCCGCGTCGGCATCAGTGCCGTGGGTTTCGCCTTCGACGGCGGCCAGCGGATCGTTGCCGAGGTCATCGGCGGGATCTCGCTGCAGTTCGGCTGCATGCTCCTGGGCCGCGCTGTCGGCCGCGACAAGCGCTTCCTGCATGCGACGGTACGAGGCGCGCAGAGCCGCATCGCGGCTGGAAGCGGCCACGCGGACGCGGTTCATGCCCGCGCCGGTACCGGCGGGAATGAGACGGCCGACGATGACGTTTTCCTTGAGGCCGATCAGCGAGTCCTTCTTGCCTTCCACGGCCGCCTGCGTGAGCACGCGAGTGGTTTCCTGGAAGGACGCGGCCGAGATGAACGAGCGGGTCTGCAGCGAGGCCTTGGTGATGCCCAGCAGCACCGGCTTGCCTTCGGCGGGCTGTTGGCCCGGCTTCAGCTTGCCGTTGATCTCGTTCATTTCCTCATAGTCGACCTGCTCGCCCGGAAGCAGCGTGGTGTCGCCGCTCGCGGTGATCTCGACCTTCTGCAGCATCTGGCGAACGATCACCTCGATGTGCTTGTCGTTGATCTTCACGCCCTGCAAGCGATAGACTTCCTGGATTTCCGCGACGAGGTACTCGGCCAGAGCTTCCACGCCCAGGACTTCCAGGATATCGTGGGGGTCGGGCGAGCCGGAGATCAGGTTGTCGCCCTTCTTGACGAAGTCGCCTTCCTGCACGTCGATCACCCGGCTCTTCGGGATCAGGTACTCAACCGGTTCACCCTCTTCCGGGATGATCGCGATCTTGCGCTTGGCCTTGTAGTCACGCACGAACTCGATGCGGCCCGAGACCTTGGCGATGATCGAGTTGTCCTTCGGCTTGCGGGCTTCGAACAGCTCGGCAACACGCGGCAGACCGCCGGTGATGTCGCGGGTCTTGGCGGCTTCGCGGCTGGCACGGGCGATGATGTCGCCCGCTTCGACCATCTGGCCGTCCTCGACCGAGAGGGTGGCCCCCGGCGCCAGCATGTAGCGCGCGGATTCGCCCGAGTTGTCGTCGAGAAGGGTGATGCGCGGACGCAGGTCTTCCTTCTTCTTCGAACGGCTCGTCGAACGATCCTCGGTGACGACGCGGCTGGTCATGCCGGTGGCATCGTCGACCTGCTCGGTCAGCGTGCGGCTGTCGATCAGGTCCTGGTACTTGATGATACCGCCGGTTTCCGTGATGATCGGGAGCGTGAACGGGTCCCACTCGGCCAGACGTTCGCCTTCGGCCACCGTGGCGCCGTCTTCGTGGAGAAGAACGGTACCGTAGGGGACGCGGTGCATGGCGCGCTCGCGGCCCTCGGTGTCCATGACCACGACTTCACCGTTGCGGGCAAGCGAGAGCTTGCGGCCGCGCTTGTCGGTGATGGTCGGGATGTCACGGTAGTGGACGGTACCCTCGCAGATCGATTCCAGGTGGCTGGTTTCGTTCAGCTGGGCTGCACCACCAATGTGGAAGGTACGCATGGTGAGCTGCGTGCCCGGTTCACCGATCGACTGTGCGGCGATGACGCCGACGGCTTCGCCGATGTTGACCGGAGTACCGCGGGCAAGGTCACGCCCGTAGCAGGTCGCGCACACGCCCTGTTCGGCTTCGCAGATCAGCGGCGAGCGAATGCGCGCCGACTGGGTGCCGGTGCCTTCGATCGCAGCCACCGCGGCTTCGTCGAGAAGCTGGCCCTTGGCTGCAACCAGCGTGCCGTCCTTGGCGTGGATGTCCTCGGCCAAGGTACGGCCCAGGATACGCTCGGCAAGCGAGGCAATGACCGAACCGCCCTGAACGATCGCGCGCATTTCGAGCGCACGCTCGGTGCCGCAGTCGTCGATGATGACGACGCAGTCCTGCGAGACGTCCACGAGACGACGGGTCAGGTAGCCCGAGTTCGCGGTCTTCAGAGCCGTGTCGGCCAGACCCTTACGGGCGCCGTGGGTCGAGTTGAAGTATTCAAGAACGGTCAGACCTTCCTTGAAGTTCGAGATGATCGGCGTTTCGATGATCTCGCCCGACGGTTTGGCCATGAGGCCGCGCATACCGCCCAGCTGCTTCATCTGGGCCGGGCTACCACGGGCACCGGAGTGGCTCATCATGTAGATCGAGTTGATCTGCGCCTGGCGGCCCGTTTCCGGGTCGATCGGCATGGCCTTGAGCTCGTCCATCATGGCGTTCGCCACCTGATCGCCGCAACGGCTCCAGGCGTCGATCACCTTGTTGTACTTCTCCTGCTGGGTGATGAGGCCGTCCTGGTACTGCTGCTCGTAGTCGGCAACCAGTTCCTTGGTCTCGGCGACCAGCGGGTCCTTCTGGGCGGGGATGATCATGTCATCCATGCCGAAGGAGATGCCGGCCTGGCAGGCATTCTTGAAGCCCAGCGACATGATCGCGTCGGCAAAGAGGACCGTGTCCTTCTGGCCGGTGTGACGGTAGACCTGGTCGATGACCTCGCCGATGTCCTTCTTGGTCAGCAGCTTGTTGACCACGTCGAAGGGGACGGTGTGGCTCTTGGGGAGGCACTCGCCGATGAGCATACGGCCCGGCGTCGTCTCGAAGCGCTTCATGTACTGCGCGCCGTTCTCGTCGGTCTGCGGCACGCGGGCCTCGATCTTCGAGTGGAGCGTCACCGCACCGATCTGGAGCGCCTGGTGAACTTCGGCCATGTCGGCAAACTTCATGCCTTCGCCGGGTTCACCCTCACGGTCCATCGAGAGGTAGTACAGGCCCAGCACCATGTCCTGCGAAGGCACGATGATCGGCTTGCCGTTGGCGGGCGAGAGGATGTTGTTGGTCGACATCATCAGCACGCGCGCTTCGAGCTGGGCTTCCAGCGAAAGCGGGACGTGGACGGCCATCTGGTCACCGTCGAAGTCGGCGTTGAAGGCCGAGCAGACGAGCGGATGCAGCTGGATCGCCTTGCCCTCGATGAGGACGGGTTCGAAGGCCTGGATGCCCAGACGGTGGAGTGTGGGGGCACGGTTGAGCATCACGGGATGCTCGCGGATCACCTCATCGAGGATGTCCCAGACTTCCTTGCGCTCCTTCTCGACCCACTTCTTGGCCTGCTTGAGGGTCATCGAGAGACCCTTGGCATCGAGGCGGGCGTAGATGAACGGCTTGAACAGCTCGAGCGCCATCTTCTTGGGCAGGCCGCACTGGTGCAGCTTGAGCTCGGGGCCGGTCACGATGACCGAACGGCCCGAATAGTCGACGCGCTTACCCAGCAGGTTCTGACGGAAGCGGCCCTGCTTGCCCTTGAGCATGTCGGAGAGCGACTTGAGCGGACGCTTGTTGGCGCCCGTGATGACGCGGCCGCGGCGGCCATTGTCGAACAGCGCATCGACCGATTCCTGCAGCATGCGCTTTTCGTTGCGCACGATGATGTCGGGCGCGCGCAGCTCGATCAGGCGCTTGAGACGGTTGTTGCGGTTGATAACGCGGCGGTACAGGTCGTTGAGGTCCGAGGTCGCGAAGCGGCCACCGTCGAGCGGCACCAGCGGGCGCAGTTCAGGCGGAATGACCGGCACGACTTCAAGGATCATCCATTCGGGACGGTTGCCCGAATCGATGAACGATTCGACGACCTTGAGGCGCTTGATGATCTTCTTGGGCTTGAGTTCCGACTTGGTCGTCTCGAGCTCCTGGAGAAGGTCCGCGCGCTCCTGTTCAAGATCGAGCTCCATGAGCATGATCTTGACCGCTTCGGCGCCGATGCCAGCCGAGAAGGCGTCTTCGCCGTACTCGTCCTGGGCGTCGAGCATCTCGTCTTCGGTGAGCAGCTGGAACTTCTCGAGCGGGGTCAGGCCCGGCTCAATGACGATGTAGCTCTCGAAGTAGAGAACGCGCTCAAGCTGCTTGAGCTGCATGTCGAGCAGCAGGCCGATGCGCGAGGGCAGCGACTTCAGGAACCAGATGTGGGCAACCGGAGCGGCCAGCTCGATGTGGCCCATGCGCTCGCGGCGCACCTTGGTGACGGTAACCTCAACCCCGCACTTTTCGCAGACGACGCCCTTGTACTTCATGCGCTTGTACTTACCGCACAGGCACTCGTAGTCCTTCACGGGGCCGAAGATGCGCGCGCAGAACAGGCCGTCACGCTCGGGCTTGAACGTGCGGTAGTTGATGGTTTCCGGCTTCTTGATCTCGCCGAAGGACCAGGAGCGGATGCGCTCGGGGGAAGCCAGGCCGATCTGGATCTGATCGAAGGTCTCGGGCTTCGCCATCTGGTTCGTGAACTTGGTCAGGTCGTTCATAGTTCAGTCCCTCTGGGGGTAAATTCGTAAGGCGGACGGGGGAGGAGGGGCAGGCCCGCGAAGGCCCGCCCCCTGGATCCCGTTATTCCGCCGCCTCGGACAGCGCGTCGGTGTCGTCCTCGTCGTCGAGCGAGGAGAGCTCGACATTGAGGCCGAGGCTGCGCATTTCCTTGACGAGAACGTTAAAGCTCTCGGGGATGCCCGCCTCGAAGGTGTCGTCGCCCTTGACGATCGCTTCGTAGACCTTGGTACGGCCAACCACGTCGTCCGACTTCACCGTGAGCATTTCCTGAAGTGTGTAGGCTGCACCGTAGGCCTGGAGAGCCCAGACCTCCATCTCACCGAAGCGCTGGCCACCGAACTGGGCCTTACCACCCAGCGGCTGCTGGGTGACGAGGCTGTAGGGGCCGATCGAACGGGCGTGGATCTTGTCGTCGACAAGGTGGTGCAGCTTGAGGATGTATTTCATGCCCACCGTGACCTTGCGGCTGAAGGCCTCGCCGGTGCGGCCGTCCAGCAGCACGCTCTGGCCCGAGGTGTCGAGCCCTGCGAGCGTGAGCATGTCGACCACGTCCTGCTGGACCGCGCCGTCGAACACCGGGGTGCCCATCGGCACCCCGCCGCGCACGTTCTCGGCCAGCTCGATGAGCTGCTCGGGCGTGCGTGCGTCGAGATCCTCGTTGTAGTTCGCGCCGTAGATGCCGCGTAGCTTTTCCTTCACCGCCTCGGGGGCTTCGCCCGCCACGGGGTTGGGATTCGCTGCCTTCCAGCTGTCGAGCGCCTCGCCGATCTGACGGCCCAGGTTGCGGGCCGCCCAGCCAAGGTGGGTCTCGAAGATCTGACCGACGTTCATGCGCGAAGGCACGCCCAAGGGGTTCATCACGAAGTCGACAGGGGTGCCGTCCTCGAGGAAGGGCATGTCTTCCTGGGGAAGAATGCGGCTGATGATACCCTTGTTACCGTGGCGGCCAGCCATCTTGTCACCCGGCTGAAGCTTGCGCTTCACGGCCACGAAGACCTTGACCATCTTGAGCACGCCCGGAGCGAGTTCGTCACCGCGCTCGAGCTTCTCCTTGCGGTCCTCGAACTTCTCCTGGATCGCCTTGACGGTCTCGTCGTACTGGGCCTTCACCGCTTCGAGCTGCGACTGCATGTGGTCGTCCGCAACGGCGAACTTCCACCACTCGTGCTTCTCGGTCTCGGCGAGAACTTCCTCCGTGATTTCCACGCCCTTCTTGACGCCCTTGGGTGCCGAGGCCGCGACCTGGCCGAGCAGCATGTCCTGCAGACGGTTGTAGGTGGCGCGGTTGAGAATGGCGCGTTCGTCCTCGCGGTCCTTGGCGAGGCGTTCGATTTCCTCGTTCTGGATGGCGCGGGTACGGTCGTCGATCTCGATGCCGTGACGGTTGAAGACGCGCACGTCGACAATTGTCCCCGAGACGCCCGGCGGCAGGCGCAGCGAGGTGTCGCGAACGTCGGAAGCCTTTTCACCGAAGATGGCGCGCAGGAGCTTTTCTTCCGGCGTCATCGGGCTTTCGCCCTTCGGCGTGATCTTGCCGACGAGGATGTCACCCGGGTGCACTTCGGCGCCGATGTAGACGATGCCCGCCTCGTCGAGGTTGCGCAGGGCTTCCTCGCCGACGTTGGGAATGTCGCGGGTGATGTCTTCCGGGCCCAGCTTGGTGTCGCGGGCCATGACCTCGAACTCGTCGATGTGGATCGAGGTGAAGACGTCGTCCTTCACGATCCGCTCGGAGATGAGGATGGAGTCCTCGTAGTTGTAGCCGTTCCAGGGCATGAACGCGACCAGCACGTTGCGGCCCAGGGCCAGTTCGCCCAGCTCGGTCGACGGGCCATCGGCGATGATGTCGCCAGCCTGCACGTATTCGCCCACCTTCACCAGCGGGCGCTGGTTGATGCAGGTCGACTGGTTCGAGCGTTCGAACTTCTGGAGGCGGTAGATGTCGACGCCCGACTTGCCGGCTTCGACCTCACCCACGGCGCGGATGACGATACGGGTGGCGTCGACCTGGTCGACCACGCCCGGACGCAGGGCCGAGATGGCCGCGCCCGAATCGCGCGCGACGGTCGCTTCCATGCCGGTGCCCACGTAAGGCGCATCGGCCTTGACGAGGGGCACGGCCTGACGCTGCATGTTCGAGCCCATGAGCGCGCGGTTGGCGTCGTCCTTTTCCAGGAACGGAATGAGCGAGGCGGCCACCGAGACGAGCTGCTTGGGGCTGACGTCCATCAGCGTGACCTGGTCCGACGGGCTCATCACGAACTCGCCTTCCTGGCGGGCCGAGATGAGGTCCTCGACGAACGAGCCGTCCTCGTTGAGGGCGGCCGAGGCCTGCGCGACGGTGTGCTTCTGCTCTTCCATTGCCGAGAGGTAGATCACGTCGCCGGTGACCTTGCCGTCGATGACGCGGCGGTACGGGGTTTCGATGAACCCGTACTTGTTGACGCGCGCGAAGGTCGACAGCGAGTTGATCAGACCGATGTTCGGGCCTTCGGGCGTCTCAATCGGGCAGATACGGCCGTAGTGGGTCGGGTGCACGTCGCGCACTTCGAAGCCCGCGCGTTCACGGGTAAGACCGCCCGGCCCGAGCGCCGACACGCGGCGCTTGTGGGTGACTTCCGAAAGCGGGTTGGTCTGGTCCATGAACTGCGAGAGCTGCGAGGAGCCGAAGAACTCACGCACGGCGGCCACGGCGGGCTTGGCGTTGATGAGGTCGTTGGGCATCACGGTCGAGACGTCGACCGAGCTCATGCGTTCCTTGACCGCACGCTCCATGCGCAGCAGGCCGACGCGGTACTGGTTCTCGAGCAGCTCGCCGACCGAACGCACACGGCGGTTGCCGAGGTTGTCGATGTCGTCGATGTCGCCCTTGCCGTCCTTGAGGTTCACCAGTTCCTTGACCACGGCGAGGATGTCTTCGGTGCGCAGAGTGGTGACGGTGTCCTCGGCGTCGAGGCCCAGGCGCATGTTGAGCTTGACGCGGCCGACGGCCGAAAGGTCGTAGCGGTCGGCATCGAAGAAAAGGCCTTCGAACAGCGCTTCGGCGGTTTCCTTCGTCGGCGGTTCGCCCGGACGCATGACCTTGTAGATCGCTTCCAGACCCATGTCGCGGTTCTCGGCCTTGTCGGCCTTGAGCGTGTTGCGCATCCAGGGACCGGCGTTCGAATCGTCGATGTCGAGCAGGTTGAGCTGGTCGATGCCCGCCGCGTCGAGAACTTCGAGGTTCTCAGGCGAGACTTCGTCACCGGCTTCGATGTAGATACGGCCGGTGGACTCGTCGATCATGTCCTCGGCGATGTAGCGGCCGAAGATTTCCTCGGTTGGGATAAGGAGGGCTTCGAGGCCATCCTTGCCCGCCTTGTTGGCCGCGCGCGGGCTGATCTTGGTGCCAGCCGGGAAGACGACCTCACCAGAGTCCGCATTGACGATGTCGAAGGCCGGCTTCACACCGCGCCAGGTCTCGACGTTGTAGGGCAGACGCCAGCCGCCATCGCCGCGCTTCCAGGTGACGGTTTCGTAGAAGTGATCGAGGATCGCTTCGGAATCGAGACCCAGCGCGAAGAGCAGCGCGGTGACCGGCAGCTTGCGCTTGCGGTCGATGCGCACGTTGACGATATCCTTGGCGTCGAACTCGAAGTCGAGCCAGGAACCGCGATAGGGGATCACGCGGGCGGCGAAGAGGTACTTGCCCGAGGAGTGCGTCTTGCCGCGGTCGTGGTCGAACAGGACGCCCGGCGAACGGTGCATCTGCGACACGATCACGCGCTCGGTGCCGTTGATGAAGAACGTACCGTTCTCGGTCATGAGCGGCATGTCGCCCATGTAGACGTCCTGCTCCTTGATATCGAGGACCGAGCGGGTTTCCGTCTCGGCGTCGACTTCAAAGACGATCAGGCGCAGCGTCACCTTCATGGGAGCTGCATACGTGATGCCGCGCTGGCGGCATTCGGTCACGTCGTACTTGGGCTCTTCCAGCTCGTAGTGGACGAAGTCGAGTTCGCTGGTGCCGGCGAAGTCGCGGATCGGGAAGACCGAGCGCAGCGTCTTTTCCAGGCCCGAGACGTAGCCGGTCTCCGGATTCGAGCGCAGGAACTGTTCGTAGCTCTCGCGCTGGACCTCGATGAGGTTCGGCATCTGGATGACTTCGTGGGCGTCGCCGAAGATCTTGCGGATGCGCTTCTTGACGGAGCGCTTCGCCGTATCGATGGGCTGGGTGGCCATGAGCTGGTCTTGCCTCTTCGCTTCTGGTCAGGGCCGATTCGCAACGAGGCGAAGGGCCCGGGAAAACATCGTCACGCGTGGACGAAATACCCGTCTTGCAGACAGGCCATCAAACGCCAAAAGGCCGCCTTGCACGCGCGGAAACCCTTGTGGGAGCCCGTTGCGGCCAGCAGCCTGATACGTCGGATGAACCCTCTACCGCTTCCTTCCTTGGTGTGCCCCCGCGCATGGGCACGCCTTGCTCGAAGCGATGGGGCGTTGGTGTTCCTATAGAACCGGGCCCTTGCGGTGTCAAACAGGTGGCGCGCTCATCTGGCTGGGGGGATATTCGTTTGCAGCCGGAGTGGCGGCTCGGTTCGTCCCATTCCAGCCCACGCTTGGGCGGAAAATCGGCTCTTCGCCAAAACCGGGGCGGGGGCGGGGCGTTGAGAGGGCATGCAGATGACGAGCCCCTCATACGCGACCCATCGCAGCCGCAAGGCCGAACTCCTCCTCGCGCTACTGGCGCTGGGGGTGGCCGGTCTTGCAGCGCCGCTCGCCGCGGCCCCTACCCGCGGCGAGGCGGCGCATGTCCCCAGCGCGGCCGCGCCGGGAACGGTGGCCGGTGGCGCACTGGCCTCGGGCGACCTCCCCTCCGTCCGAGTCCGTGCGTTGGCCGGTGCCACGCCCGATGCTGTCCAGAGCGCACGCAATGCGCGCCTTGGCAAACTGTCCCTGGCGGGTCTTGCAGGCCTCGTCGCCGCGTTTGCGGTGTCGGGTGCCGCCATAGTCCGGGCCCGGCGCCGTGATCGCGCGTCCGAGCCGGGAAAGGAGCCTGCGCGCCGTCAAGTCTGACCAGATATAGCCGGGCCGGTGATCGGGTCGTCCACCCCTAAACCCTCCCTGAGCCGATCAGAGCCCGGCAGTCCTCCGGCCTTCCCCGCATCGCCGGATCGAGCCTTGGGGGCGACTCACCTGCTGAGTTGCCCCCATTTTCGTGTGCGCATCGTGCAGGCTGGGTGCGGAAGGCTGGTTTTTCGTCTTTCAATCAGCGGCATATTGTTTTTCAATATTATTGTTTGACGATATGGCGAGCGGATATTATTGAATGTCGATATCAAGCATATCGGAGAACGAACAATGGCCTTCCATCCTGATCAATCAGCCCCCCAAGTTGTTGCCCGGCCCATCGCCGCTGCCATGGCTGCGGTTCTCACGGCCCTGATCTGGCTGCCGACGCTGACCGCACCCCAGGCGGCCCACGCCGCCGATGTCAGTGTCATGATCCAGTCCGCGCCCACGCAGGTCTTCGTCGCCTACGCGCCCACTCCGGTGCTGATGTAAGCGCGGGCCGAAAAAGAGGAGGAGCGACGATGAACCTGGCGACCCATGCGGCGCGCGATCCGCTGCTGCTGATTGCGAAGATCATTCTCTATGTCTTGATGGCGGGGCTCGTGCTCGGTGCCCTCGGTGTCTCGGCGGGCGGGGTCGGAATGGCCTTCTTCACCGAGGAGATCGCGGCCGAATTCGCATCCTCGCACGTGAGCTTCGATTTTGCCGAGGTGCGCCTGGCGATGGTCGGCGCTCTGGTCCTGATCGTGGTCCTACTGGCGATGATCACGGCGATGCTCTGGCTGCTCAAGCGCATCATCGACACGGTGGGGGAAGGCGATCCTTTCGTGCCGATCAACGCCACGCGCATGACGATCATGGCCTGGCTTTCGCTGGCGGTGCAGATCGTCGCGTTGCCTCTGGCAGGACTTGCGACCTGGATCCACAACGTGACCGAGATGGACGATATGGAGACCGCGATCAATTTCGACAGCGGCTTCGATGGCAACGGCATCCTGCTGATGCTGGTGCTGTTCATCCTGGCCCGCGTGTTCCGCAAGGGCGCCGAGATGCGCGAAGAACTTGAAGGGACCGTGTGATGGGCGAGGGCGCGCAAACGGAAGGCGGCCGTATCGTGGTGAAGCTCGACGATATTCTTCATGCCCGGCGCATGACACTGACCCAGCTTGCCGAGGCGATCGGCATTACCCTTGCCAACCTCTCGATCCTCAAGACCGGCAAGGCCAAGGCGATCCGTTTCTCGACACTGGAAGCGATCTGCCGGGTGCTCGAATGCCAGCCCGGCGACCTGCTCGCCTATGCCGGTGAGGATGCCGACGACTAGCCGGGCGGTTGTCCGCTTGCCTGATGCGCATGGCCTTGAGCCGTGCGGTTTACGGGGCCCCTTCGGTCCGGCAAGCCTGTTCAGGCAGCCATATCGAAGAGGGCCCCGGCTCTTTTCCGGTGCAGCGCGCTATAGGCCTCGCTCACCAGCGAATGGCGCGCATCGGCCCATTCGCGGTGCCAGCGCTCCATCTGGAGGATATCGCGGGCGCTTTCCGAGAACTGGAAGCGCGGCGCGCGCTCGGCGGCCTTGGCCGAGCCGATGCGGGGGGCAGGCGATGGGGTTCCAGCATGGTCGATCCTCTCAAGGCGCGGCGTCGCATCGGCAAACCCGGCGCGGGCGCGGGCCCGCACGGGGGCGGGAACCAGCGCGGTGGAGATCGGCAGTATTTCCATCGTTGGGTCAGGCTCGCAGCGGTGAGAAGGGCGGGAGTCGTCTCCGGGCCCGTACTGCCATGGCGGGTTCTAGAGCTTTCTTACCGCCCTCCTACGTAGATGCGCGTGAGGCGCACCGGGCTTGCTTCGATGTTGACTTTTTCCGGCGCGCGGGGCAAAGGCGCCCTCGAACGGCGCAGATGATTCTGCGTCGCTCACCGTCCGAGACAGCTGCCGGGGGCTTCTCCCTTAATCTGCAGCCTAGGCGGGGAACAGGAAATTTCCACGGCCCTTCGCTCTTTCGAGCATGGTGTCCATCTCGCGCTCCGGCGCGAAAAACTCCTTCCCCATCGTACGGTCTTTGCCATGGCGCGTCAGTGTCCATGGGCTCGTGCGTCGTGCACGGGCACGCAAATGTAGCCGGCCGTGCGGCGCTCCTACGGGAATGCCAAGCGGTCATATGTGAAGGAGTAAGGCATGGATCGTTCGCAGAAAGCCGATTCGGTCGCCCAGCTCAATGCGGTCTTCAACGAGGTCGGCGTGGTGGTTGTCACCCGCAACCTCGGCCTCTCGGTGGCGCAGTCCTCCGAGCTGCGCGCGAAGATTCGCGAAGCGGGTGCGACCTACAAGGTTGCCAAGAACCGTCTTGCCAAGATCGCCATCGCGGACACCGACTATGTCGGTATCGGTGACTTCCTTGTCGGCCCGACGGCCATCGCCACCTCGGTGGACCCCGTCGCTGCTGCCAAGGCCGTCGTCGAATTCGCCAAGACGACCGACAAAATCGAAATCGTCGGCGGCGCGATGGGCGCAAATGTTTTGGATGCAGAAGGTGTCAAGGCGCTCGCCACGATGCCCTCGCTCGACGAACTGCGCGCCAAGCTCATCGGCCTCGTCCAGGCTCCGGCCACGAAGATTGCCCAGCTCTCGACCGCTCCGGCGGCCAAGCTGGCCCGCGTCTTCAACGCCTACGCCGAGAAGGACGCTGCCTGAGCTTAGTCTCGGTAACACGTTTCGTAATAACGATTTATCCCGTGCGGCGGCCTAAGTTCCCGGCGGGACCACAGATCAGGAGTGAATACTATGGCCGATATCGCCAAGCTTGTTGAAGAACTGTCGCAGCTGACCGTCCTCGAGGCCGCTGACCTCGCCAAGGCTCTCGAAGAAGCATGGGGCGTTTCCGCCGCTGCTGCCGTCGCCGTTGCTGGCCCGGCTGCTGGTGGTGGCGAAGCCGCTGCTGCTGAAGAGCAGACCGAATTCGACGTGATCCTCACCGGCGACGGTGGCAAGAAGATCCAGGTCATCAAGGAAGTCCGCGCCATCACCGGTCTCGGCCTTGCTGAAGCCAAGGCTCTTGTCGAAGGCGCTCCGAAGCCCGTCAAGGAAGGCGCTTCGAAGGCTGAAGCTGAAGAGCTCAAGGCGAAGATCGAAGCAGCCGGCGGCACCGTCGAGCTCAAGTAATCTTCGTTTCTTCAGGTCTTCGGGCCGGAGGCGAAAATTCGAAAGGGCGCTCCCTCACAGGGGCGCCCTTTTTCGTGTCCGTACCCGGCGGAAGACGACAGCAAGAAGGGCCGCGCTCCGGTGGGAGGCGGCCCTTCTTGCGTGCGGCCCGATTGGCCGTGCGGGGCGGTGTTACTTCAGCGTTTCAAGGTATTCGATGATTTCCTGGCGCTTGCCCGCGTCGGGAACCATCTGCACCATCTTGGTGCCCGGAACCATCTTCATCGGGCCCTGGAGCCATTTGTCGAGCGCCTCGGGCGTCCACACGATCCCTGAATCCTTGAGTGCGGGGCTGAAGTTGTAGCCCTCGACCTCGCCCGCCGTACTGCCGACAATGCCATGCAGGGTGGGGCCTACGCGGTTCTGACCGGGCTCGACGGCATGGCAGGTCTTGCAGATCTGGAACGCTGCAGGGGCTGCGGAGGCCGCGGCAGGCGCAGCTGGTGCCGCTTCGGCGGCAGCCGGACTCTCACCGGCCGTGTCGGCAGCCGGCGCCGCGCTGTCTTCCTGCGAGCCCGAGCCACCGCAGGCGGCAAGCAGGACGAGCGGGCTGGCGCAAATCAGGGACGTGAGCTTCATCGGGGGTCCTTTTCTCCTCAAACCGTGGCCGACCTAGGACGGGGAGGCACTGCGGGGCAAGGATATTGTATGCTGTGGCAACAGAAGGGTGGAAGGACGATTTCCGAGGGCCATCGCCCTCGGGCTCCCCAAACTGTCCAGTTCACCTTTTCAGCGCCAACCTGGCTGAGACTGGAGAGGTCTTCAGTTATGGGGTCAAGGGGCGATGGCCCCTTGTATAATCCTTGTTCCTTCTTCTTGTGACCGTCCTGCTCCCGGACCTGTCGCACAACTGCACACGGATGCGTTTTTGCTTTCGCTTGCCGCGCGGCCCGCGTAGGGCCCCGATCCATCATGGCTCGCAGCATTGGCTCCCCCGATTTTCGCGCCGAACTCGGCAGGACCCTGGCTCTGGCCGGGCCGCTGGCGCTCGCCAACCTGTTGCAGATGGCGATCTTTGCCACCGACGTGATGTTCGTGGCGCGATTGGGGCAGCAGGCGCTCGCTGCCTCCAGCCTCGCCGTCGCCATGATCGCGGTCCTGATGATGGGCGTGAACGGGCTGACTTCGGCCTGCGCGCCGCTCATCGCGGCCGAGCTTGGGCGTCGGGAGAACGCGGTGCGCGAGGTGCGCCGGACCACCCGCATGGCCTTGTGGCTGGCGGTGATCCTGGCGCTAGTGTGCATCGCGATCTGTCAGTTTGCCGAGGAATTCATGCTGGCCACGGGGCAGGACCCGGCGCTCGCCCGGCTTGGCGGCGATTTTCTGGCCCTGCTCTCGGTGGGCATCCTGCCGATGGGCGTGGCCAATGTCCTGCGCACCTTCGTGTCTGCGCTCGGTCGCCCGTACTTTGCGACCGCGATCACCGCGGCCTCGATCCTCGTCAACATCGTGGGCGACTATGCGCTGGTCTTTGGCCATTTCGGCATGCCCGCACTGGGGCTGACCGGCGCGGCGCTTGCCAGCATCATCACGGCAAGTTTCACCGTATTGGCCTATGCCGTCGCAATCCGGCGCAATCGCCGCTTGCGGCGCTTCCACATCTTTGGGCGCTGGTGGCGTTCGGAATGGCCGCGTCTGGGCCAGATGCTGACGCTGGGGCTGCCGATCTCGGGCACGCTCATTGCCGAGGGCGGGCTGTTCAGCGGGGCGGCCTTTCTCATGGGGATCGTTGGTGAGGCGCAGCTTGCCGGACACACGGTGGCCTTGCAGATCGCCGCGATCGCTTTCCAAGTGCCCTTCGGTATCGGGCAGGCCGCGACGATCCGGGTGGGCTACCACTACGGCGCAGCGAATGTCGCGGGCGTCGCGGCGGCAGGCCGCGCGGCGTTGCTCGTGTGCCTTGTCTTCGCGGCGGTTACCTCGGGCATCATCCTTATCTTTCCGCGCCTTGTCCTGAGCGCCTATGTCGATGTGAACGATCCCGCCAACGCGATCATGGTCGGCTTTGCACTGCGCTATCTGGTCGTGGCGGCGGCCTTCCAGTTCACTGACGCGCTCCAGGCGGTGGCCGCCGGGGCCTTGCGTGGCATCCAGGACACGCGCGTGCCCATGGGGATTGCCGTGGTGAGCTATTGGGCGGCCGGTTTCGCCGTCTCGGCCGCGCTCGGCCTGTTCACCCCGTTCGAGGGTGTGGGCATCTGGATTGGTCTTGCCGTGGGATTGAGCGTGGCGGCGGCTCTGCTCATGGCGCGCTGGCATTGGCGCGGGCGCTTCGGACTGCTAGGTGCCATCGCACGGTAACACGCGTGTGTTTACGCAAGGCTGTGCCTGGCCGCTCCCCGTTACCGCCCGGGCGAGGTTTGGCGGCCTCAAAAAAAAATGCCTCCCACCTGCTTGACGCCAACTGGGCCTGTGACCATATCCGGCCGCGTTGGCACTCTCTTCTTGAGAGTGCCAAACCCAGTTTTTGCCTGTTCATAGGACTTAAGGGAGACTCCCATGACTTTCCGTCCGCTGCACGACCGTGTTCTCGTGCGCCGCGTCGAGGCCGAAGAAAAGACGGCCGGTGGTATCATTATCCCCGACAGCGCCAAGGAAAAGCCCGCTGAAGGCGAAATCGTCTCGGTCGGCAAGGGCGCCGTCGTTGACGGCAAGCTCGTCGCCCCCGACGTCGCCGTCGGTGACCGCGTGCTTTTCGGCAAGTGGTCGGGCACCGAGGTCAAGGTCGACGGTGAAGACCTGCTCATCATGAAGGAAAGCGACATCCTCGGCGTCATCGGCTGAGCACCGCTTTCTTCTTCTACCTGATATCCTGAAAGGAATACCAAAATGGCAGCCAAGGACGTAAAGTTCTCGCGCGACGCCCGTGAGCGCATCCTCGCCGGTGTCGACACCCTCGCCAACGCCGTCAAGGTGACGCTGGGCCCCAAGGGCCGCAACGTCGTCATCGAGAAGAGCTTCGGCGCGCCCCGCATCACCAAGGACGGTGTTTCGGTCGCCAAGGAAATCGAACTCAAGGACAAGTTCGAGAACATGGGCGCCCAGATGATCCGCGAAGTGGCCTCGAAGGCCAATGACGCGGCCGGTGACGGCACCACCACCGCCACCGTTCTTGCCCAGGCCATCGTGCGCGAAGGCATGAAGTCGGTTGCAGCGGGCATGAACCCGATGGACCTCAAGCGCGGCATCGACCTCGCAGTCGGCAAGGTCGTCGAGAACCTCAAGAGTCGCTCGCGCGACGTCACTGGCCACGCGGAAGTCGCGCAGGTCGGCGTGATCTCGGCCAATGGCGACAAGGAAGTCGGCGAGAAGATCGCCGAAGCCATGGAAAAGGTCGGCAAGGAAGGCGTGATCACCGTGGAAGAGGCCAAGGGCCTCGACTTTGAACTCGATGTCGTTGAAGGCATGCAGTTCGACCGCGGCTACCTCTCGCCGTACTTCGTCACCAACCCCGAGAAGATGACCGTCGAGCTCGAGAACCCCTACATTCTCATCCATGAGAAGAAGCTCTCGAACCTGCAGTCGATCCTCCCGATCCTCGAAGCGGTTGTTCAGTCGGGCCGTCCCCTCCTGATCATCGCCGAGGATATCGAGGGTGAGGCTCTGGCTACGCTCGTCGTTAACAAGCTGCGCGGCGGCCTCAAGGTTGCTGCCGTGAAGGCTCCGGGCTTCGGCGACCGCCGCAAGGCCATGCTCGGCGACATCGCGACGCTGACCGCCGGCGAAATGGTCTCGGAAGACCTCGGCATCAAGCTCGAGAACGTCACGCTGCCGATGCTTGGCGAAGCCAAGACCGTCACGATCGACAAGGACAACACCACCATCGTTGATGGTGCGGGTTCGGCCGAAGAGATCAAGGCACGCGTCGAGCAGATCCGCTCGCAGATCGAGATCACCACCTCGGACTACGACCGTGAGAAGCTTCAGGAGCGCCTTGCAAAGCTGGCTGGCGGCGTCGCTGTCATCAAGGTCGGCGGTGCTTCGGAAGTCGAAGTGAAGGAGCGCAAGGATCGCGTCGACGACGCGCTGCACGCGACCCGCGCAGCCGTTGAAGAAGGCATCGTCCCCGGCGGCGGTACGGCTCTGCTCTACGCCACCAAGGCTCTCGAAGGCCTCAAGGGCGAGAACGACGACCAGACCCGCGGTGTCGACATCGTGCGTCAGTCGATCCTGGCTCCGGCCCGTCAGATCGCGACCAACGCCGGCTTCGACGGTGCGGTCGTCACCGGCAACCTGCTGCGTGAAGACGACGAGACCCAGGGCTTCAACGCCGCCACCGACGTCTACGAGAACCTCGTGGCCGCCGGCGTCATCGACCCGACCAAGGTCGTGCGCACCGCGCTGCAGGACGCCGCTTCGGTTGCTGGTCTGCTGATCACCACTGAAGCCGCAATCTGCGAGGCTCCGGAAGACAAGTCTGCCGGCGGCGGCATGCCCGACATGGGCGGCATGGGCGGCATGGCTGGCATGGGCGGCATGGGCGGCTTCTAAGCCGACCTGTCCCAGCCACGCGCTGAACACGAAGGGGCCGGGAGGAGCAATCCTCCCGGCCCTTTTCGTTGTGCCGGGCTCGTGCCAGGTTGGGGAGATCGAAGAGCCGACAATCGGGAAGAAGGACCCTTTTCAAGAGGCTATCGCCCTTGGCCCCGGAACCGGCGACCCCACCCCTTTCAGCCTCCGCAGCGCGTGTAAGGTTATGTCGACATGATGGAGAGGCTGAGGGCGATGGGCCTCGGATATCTCCCTCCTCCTATCCCCTGTCAGTCACGCGGCGCAAAGTAGATGCATGCGAATCGCGAGGCTACGCGATTGAGGCTTCGAAGGGGTCTTTTGCGACCACAAGGCGACACGAAACTTCACAATTGCGCAATTGCTCGCACGCGCCATGCGCTTCGTCGAGCGCTCGTGGCGTTTGGTCGGACCTGTGTTAACCTGTCGTCAGGTGGTTACGACTAGGATGGGTTTCGCATGATCAGGGCAGGCAAACTCCTTTCGCAGTGCCGCTTGGGCACGGGGCGACTTCTCTCGTTCGCGGCATTGGCCGTGGCCAGCGTGGTGCCTTTGGCGCCCGCGTACGCCGACAATGTCGGGACCGTCCAGACCTCGTTTGATTCTCTCTTCGGCACCGAGATGCGCGGGCCGCCGGTCTACTCGACAATGTTCGAGCGCCAGCTGGCCGCCGCCGCCGAAGCCTCCAACGGGCGTATTGGTGTGGCCGCCGTGGATCTGCGTACGGGCCGCACGCTCGATATCCTGGGGGACCAGCGCTTTCCGATGGCGAGCACCAGCAAGATCGCCATTGCCGCGACGTTCCTGGAAGGCGTGGACAAGGGCAAGTGGACGCTCACCAGCGAGTTCCCGATGCTGATCCCGGTCTCTTCCAAGCCTTTTTCCTCGGCCGTCGCGCCGGTTCGCGAAGGCCAGTACCTGACCGCCGCCAAGCTGCTCGAACTCATGTTGACGCGCTCGAACAACTACGCGACCGATGGTCTGCTGCGCGTCGTAGGTGGACCCGATGCCGTCAACGCCTGGGTGCGCCGGGCTGGCATTGAGGACTGGCACCTTGATCGCGATATCGCGACGCTCGTGCGCGACGATGGTGCGCTCGACCCTGCCAACGTGATCGACAAGCGCGACAGCGCAACGCCTATGGCGATGGTGACGCTGCTGCGCGGTCTCTACGAAGGCCAATGGCTGAGCAAGCGCAGCCGCGACACACTGATCGCGATCATGGGCCGCTGTGTGACCGGCCGCCGCCGCATTCCCGCCGGCATTCCCGATGGCGCGATGATCCACCACAAGACCGGCTCGCTCCACAACACGTCGAGCGATGTGGGCATCGTCGAGACGCCCAATGGCGATGTCTTCGCCGTTGCCATCTACGTCACCGGGCAGGGCAGCCGCCCCAACCGCGAGGCCCGCATCGCAAGCATCGCGCGCACCGTTTACAATGGTTACCTGACCGAAGCCCGCGGCGCGCGGGCCGTCGCCTCGCGCTGAGGCGGGGAGGTTACGGCTTCGCTCCGTCTGCCATGGCAGGTTTGGGGCAGCTATAGGCTTCTCTATAGGGCATCCCCCAGCACCGCATGAAGGCATCCAGAACGTGGAGATTCGGTGGCCAAGGTGTGCTTGTTGGCCTGCCATCGGTATCTTGCAGGCGGGCCCAGATGTCGGGTTTGGCCATGGCGGCGAGCTCTGCCCGGGCCCCTCGCAGCTTCGTCCTGTCGCCTGACAGGAAGGCGATGCTGCCATCTACATAGAGATTCCAGCCGAAATCATCCCGATCCGCAGGTTTGCGAGAACGCTTGAACAGCGTGATCGCAGCGGCATAGTCGCCCGCGAAGGCGCGCATCTGCCCTTCGTGCCAAGTGAGGATCGCATCCTGCGCCCGGTGGATCTGGCGCCAGTCCCGGATGAGGTCGGCGGCCTGGGTGTGGCAACCCCTAGCGGCGAGAATGCGCCAGCCGCCCTCCAGATCGTGATCGAACGCGGGCTGGTCCAATGCGAGAAGGGCGTCCCGGTCGATCGCGCAGTCGCGGGCTTGTGGTGCCGCGAGCATGAACAGGATCTCCATTAGCATGCCAGCGTCTCCCGCGCGGTCTCCACTTTCAAGTGAGATACGCAGAAGCAGGCAGTTCGCAACGCAAAAACGGGCGCCCGGATCTCTCCGAACGCCCGTTTCGTAACTTGCCAAGTGGCAACAGGAGCGGTGAAGTCCCTGTTGCGGTCAGTTGGTGCTGGGATCGCCGTCGGTGTGGTCGGCCATCTCGTTAGCGGCGTCGTTGGCGGCGGCTTCGGCGTCCGAGGCGGCGTTGGCGGCTGCGTCTTCGACATCGTCACCAGCCTCGTCCATGGCGGCGCCCGCATCGTTGGCGGCGCCCTCCATCGAATCGCCCATTGCGTCCATCTCTTCACCAGCCTGGTCGGCGTAGGAGCCCATGTCGTCGGCGGCCGACGAGGCTGCCGCTTCGGTGGCGTCCTCAGTCTGTTCCGAACAAGCCGCGAGCGAAAGCGCGGCGACGGCGGTGGTGGTGGCAATCAGAATCTTGCGCATCTCTCAGTATTCCCTCTTTGCTACTTCCAAATCCGGCACGCCCCTGCGGCGTGTTACAAGCCTTCCTGAGACGACTTCTTCCGTGCGCTAGAAGTCACGGACGTCCCGTTCAAGCACTCGTCAACCAACCTGTGCATAGACAATTGGTTCCCGCGACGGACCGAAGCTTTTTGTCGGGGAGCCGCGTGAGGGTCGGTGATCCGGCGCTTTTGCACGGCCCAGCGCGGCTGCCTGCTGACCTCGACGCAAAGCGCTGCTAGAGCCATGTCCATGGAGCCAAAGCAGCATCTCTACCTCGTCGACGGGTCGGCCTACATCTTCCGCGCCTACCACCGTCTTCCCCCGCTCACGAACCCGGAGGGCACGCCCGTGGGCGCAGTCTACGGCTACACCACGATGCTGTGGAAGCTGGCCGAAGACCTCGACAAGGCCGAAGGGCCCACGCACATGGCGGTGATCCTCGATGCGGGCAGCAAATCGTTCCGCAACGACATCTATGAGGACTACAAGGCCAACCGTCCCCCGCCGCCCGAAGACCTCGTGCCCCAGTTCCCGCTGATCCGCGATGCGACGCGCGCGTTCTCGTTGCCGTGCATCGAGGAGCAGGGCTACGAGGCAGACGACCTTATCGCCTCCTACGCGCGGGCCGCGGCGCGTGAGGGCTGGGACGTCACTATCGTTTCCTCGGACAAGGACCTCATGCAGCTGGTTGGCACCTGCGGCGAGGGTGGCGGCAAGGTCGACATGCTCGACACGATGAAGAACCTGCGCATCGACATTCCCGAAGTCGAGGAAAAGTTCGGCGTCACCCCCGACAAAGTGGGCGATGTGCTCGCGCTCATGGGCGATGCGGTCGATAATGTGCCGGGCGTCTTTGGCGTAGGGCCCAAGACTGCGACCAAGCTCATTCAGGAGCATGGCGACCTGGAAAGCGTGCTGGCCGCCGCGCCGGACATGAAGAAGTCCAAGCTCAAGGAGCGATTGATCGAGCAGGCCGAGCAGGCCCGCCTCAGCCGCGTCCTTGTTGCGCTCAAGGAAGATTGCGCGCTGCCGATGGCGCTCGACGAGGTGAAGCTCAACACCATTCCCATCGAGCCGCTCGCCGAGTTCCTGGGCAAGCATGGCTTCACCAGCCTCCTCAAGCGCCTGGAAACCGGCAACGGCAGTCCCTCCAAGGCAACCGATCTCAACCCGGCCAAGGCGCAGAATGCGGGCGCAGGCCCAGCCGAGGGCGCCGCGCGCCAGTCGCTCCCCGAGATGCCTGCGGTAGACTACGAGGCCTACGAATGCGTGCAGACGCAAGAGGCGCTTGAAGCCTGGGTCAAGAAGGCCCAGGCCGCGCATGTCCTGGCGGTCGATACCGAGACTTCGGCGCTGGAGGCGATGCAGGCTGACCTCGTCGGCGTGAGCCTGGCCATCGGCCCCAACGAAGCCTGCTACATTCCGCTCGGCCACGGCGGCAGCGACATGTTCGCCGAGAAGCCGCCGCAGGTGGACATGGACACCGCCATCGCGCTCCTGAAGCCGCTGCTGGAGGACGATGCGGTCCTCAAGATCGGCCAGAACATCAAGTACGACATCAACGTGCTCGCCCGCTACGGGATCATGGTGGCCCCCATCGATGACACCATGATCGAAAGCTTCTGCCTTGATGCCGGGCGGGGCACCGATGGTGTGGGCGGCGGCCACGGCATGGACGAGCTTTCGCAGCGCCACCTCGTCCACAAGCCGATGGCCTTCAAGGACGTGTGCGGCACGGGCAAGAAGGCCATTCCCTTCGGCGAAGTTCCGCTCGACAAGGCGACCCACTACGCCGCTGAGGACGCGGACGTCACCTGGCGCCTCCATAGCCTGCTGAAGCCGCGCCTTTCCGAGGAAGGCGGCACGCGTATCTACGAGAAGGTGGATCGCCCGCTGATCCCGGTTGTGGCGCAGATGGAGCGTCACGGCATCAAGGTCGACCGCGAGAAGCTGGCCGGTCTCTCGGCCCAGTTCGCCGAAGCCATTGGTGCGCTGGAAAAGGAGATTCACGAGGTCGCAGGCCAGGAATTTACCATCGGCAGCCCCAAGCAGCTGGGTGAGATCCTGTTCGACAAACTGGGCTACAAGGGCGGCAAGAAGGGCAAGTCGGGCCAGTACTCGACCGACCAGTCGGTGCTGGAACGCCTGGCCGAAGAGGGCGCCGAGGTCGCAACTAAGGTACTGGAATGGCGCCAGCTTTCCAAGCTGCGCTCGACCTATACCGAGGCGCTGCAGGCCGCGATCAACCCCAAGACGGGCCGCGTCCACACCAGCTACAGCCTGGTCGGCGCGCAGACGGGGCGCCTGTCCTCGACTGATCCCAACCTGCAGAACATCCCGATCCGCACCGAGATAGGCCGCCAGATCCGTGACTGCTTCGTGGCTGAGGAGGGCAATGTCCTGCTTGCAGCGGACTACTCGCAGATCGAGCTGCGTCTTGCCGCGCACATGGCGGACGTTCCCAGCCTGAAGGAGGCCTTCGAAAAGGGCGAGGACATTCACGCGCGCACCGCGACCGAACTTTTCGGGGAAGTCACCCGCGAGACGCGTGGGCGGGCCAAGACGATCAACTTCGCGATCCTCTATGGCATCTCGCGCTGGGGCTTGGCCGGGCGTCTGGGCACAGATGCCGACGAGGCGCAGGCGATGATCGACCGCTACTTCGAGCGCTTCCCGGGCATCCAGAAGTACATTGTCTCGACGCTGGAAGGCGTGCGTGAGCGCGGTTATTCGGAAACGCTGTTTGCCCGCAAGACCTGGTTCCCGCGCATCAATTCCAAGAACGGAAACGAGCGTCAGGGATCCGAGCGCGCCGCGATCAACGCGCCGATCCAGGGCACCTGCGCCGACATCATCAAGCGCGCAATGGCACGCATGACCCCAGCGTTGGAAGACGCGGGCCTTGGCCACGTGCGCATGCTGCTGCAGGTGCACGACGAACTTGTCTTCGAACTGCCCCAAGACGATGTCGAAGCCGCTTCGAATGTTATCGAGAAGGTCATGGCCGAAGCGGCAGGCCCGACCGTGGAACTGACCGTGCCGCTGGGCGTGGAGATCGGCTCGGGGCCGAGTTGGGGCGCCGCGCACTAAACCCGAAAAGAGAGTATCCGAGGGCCATCGCCCTCGGGCTCCCCGAACTGTCTACCCCACCTATCTCGCGCCGGATTGGCTGAGAAAGGTGAGGTCGTCCGTTTTGGGGGCAAGGGGCGATGGGCCCTTGAAGTCTTTACTTCGCCAATTCCGCCTCGATCGCTGCAACCAGTGTGGGATCCTTGGGCTCGACGCCCGGCGCGAAGCGGTCAACAACCTTGCCGTCCTTGGAGACGAGGAACTTTTCGAAGTTCCACAGCACGTCCGGGTCCTCGGTGGGCGTACGGCCAAAGCCGCGCAAGCGTTCGCGGAATTCCTCTGCCGGGCCCTGCTTGGTCGGGTGCGCCTGGGTCAGCTCCTTGTAGAGCGGCTGCATGTCGGGGCCGGTCACGTCGGCCTTGGCGAAGAGCGGGAAGGAGACGCCGTAGTTCAGCTTGCAGAATTCGACGATTTCCTCGTGGCTGCCGGGCTCCTGCGCGCCGAAGTCGTTGGCCGGAAAGCCCAGGATCTCCAGGCCCTTGTCCTTGTACTGCTGGAAGAGCTCTTCAAGTCCCACGTACTGCGGGGTCAGGCCGCACTTGGAGGCGACGTTCACGACGAGCAGCACTTTGCCTTCATGGGCGCCCAAGGTGTCTGGTGTGCCGTCGATCCGGGTCAGGGGAATAGTGGCGATATCGGTCATGTTGGGGCTACTCCGGTTGGTGCATCACGTCTTTTCAAGCTCGATCCCGATGTAGGGACGCCTGAACAGGCGGCAAGGTCGCCGGGTGTGCCGATTCGCCATGCGGAATAAACCGCAAGATCGTGCTGGGGCGCCACAACGAGGGCTCGGCCCTTCGTTGCTGACGCCCTGACACGTGCATGGACGGCGTGGCCCTGAAGGCCGCTCGTCCAATCGTGCGCTCGATTAGAGCGCGATTTCGTATTTCGCCGCCGTTTTCTCGGCCACTTCCTCGGCCGTGACACCCGGCGCGAGTTCAACCAGCTGGAACGGGCTGTCGTGGTCCGGGCGCTGGAATACGGCAAGGTCGGTGACAATCATGTCGACCACGTTCTTGCCGGTCAGCGGGAGGGTGCATTCGGGTATGAACTTGGAATCGCCCGATTTCGCGCAGTGCTCCATGACGACGATGATCTTCTGCACGCCCGCGACAAGATCCATTGCGCCGCCCATCCCCTTGATCATCTTGCCCGGGATCATCCAGTTGGCGATGTCGCCGTTCTCGGCCACTTCCATCGCGCCCAGAACAGCCAAGTTGATGTGCCCGCCGCGGATCATGCCAAAGCTCGTCGAACTGTCGAAATAGGCCGTCTGCGGCAGTTCGCTGACGGTCTGCTTGCCCGCGTTGATGAGGTCGGGATCTTCGTCGCCGGCATAGGGGAAGGGGCCGATGCCCAACATCCCGTTCTCCGACTGCAGCGTCACCGTCATGCCCTCGGGCACGTAGTTGGCAACGAGCGTGGGTATGCCGATCCCGAGGTTCACGTAGAAGCCATCTTCCAGTTCCTTGGCCGCGCGCGCGGCCATCTCGTTACGGTTCCAGGGCATTTATGCGGCCTCCCTTTCGCGGGTCGTCACAAATTCGATCTTCTTGTCGTAGGGCGCGCCCCGCACGAGGCGCTGCACGTAGACGCCGGGCAGGTGAATGTGGTCGGGATCGAGCGAGCCGGTCGGCACGATCTCTTCCACTTCAACCACGCAGACTTTGCCGCAGGTGGCGGCGGGCACGTTGAAGTTGCGCGCGGTCTTGCGGAAGATCACGTTGCCGCTTTCGTCCGCCTTCCAGGCCTTGACCACGGCGAGATCGGCGAAAATGCCTTCCTCCAGGATGTATTCCTGCCCGCCGAATTCCTTGACTTCCTTGCCCTCGGCGACCTGCGTGCCGACGCCGGTCTTGGTGTAGAAGCCGGGGATGCCAGCGCCACCTGCGCGCATGCGCTCGGCCAGCGTGCCCTGGGGGCAGAACTCGACTTCCAGTTCGCCCGAGAGGTACTGGCGTTCGAACTCCTTGTTTTCGCCCACGTAGGACGAGATCATCTTCTTGACCTGCTTGGTGCGCAGCAACTTGCCGATGCCCTCGTTGTCGATGCCGGCATTGTTCGACGCGAAGGTGAGGTCCTTCACGCCCGCATCGCGAATGGCGTCAAGCAGGCGCTCGGGGATGCCGCAAAGGCCGAAGCCGCCGCTGGCGATCAGCATGCCGTCCGACAGCAGGCCATCAAGCGCGGCCTCCGCGCTGGGATAGAGCTTTTTCATGGATTTCCTTCTCCAACTTCCGCGCGGGAGCCTACCGCGCCCTTCGCATCACAAATAGCGATTAATTTTTATGGATTATGATATGCATTGGTTATGAAACGGATCGCGCTCTTCCACCTTGAAACGCTGATGTGGATTGATCGGCTGGGCACGTTCGCAGCGGCCGCCCAGCGTCTCAACACCACCCAGCCCGCGATCTCGGCGCGGGTGCGCGAGATCGAGGAGCAACTGGGCCTCTCGCTGTTCCAACGCGAGGGACGCCGGATGGTTCTCACCACGCGCGGACGCCGCCTAATCCAGCAGTGCGAGCCCTTGTGCCGCGATCTGGAGAAGGCCCTCCTTGAAGCCAGCGATTTTGCCGGGGCGGCGGGTGCGGTGCGGATCGGATCGGGCGAGATTGCGGCGGCGAGCTGCCTGCCCGCCTGGGTCCAGGCGATCGAGCGCGAACGCCCCGGCGTCACCATGGAGATCGAGCTCGACCTGACCGCGCGGCTCATGCAGCAGCTTTTGGGCGGCACGCGCGACATCGTGTTCCTGGCCGGGCCCGTTGCGAGCCCGGGCATCCGCACCGCGCCGATTGGTTCGGTGGCCCTGGTCTGGGCGGCGAGCCCAGACGTGGCGCGCGCCGGGCCCGAGACGCCCGGCCTGCCGATCTGGTCGCTGCCCGACCATTCCCCCCTCCACCGCGTGACCCTTTTCACGCTCGAGGCGGCCGGACGCACCCGCCCCACGCTCCACACCTGCAACAACGTGCGCATGCTGATCGAGATCGTCGCGCAGGGTAGGGGGGCGGCCGTGCTGCCCGAGACGATGATCCGCAGCCAGCTTGCCCGCGGAGAACTGGCCGAGTTCCTCCCGCGTCCGGAGCACGTGGTTCATTTCGAGGCGGCCGTACGGGCGCAGGAGCGCGATCCCATCATCCTCGACCTGTTCGCGCGCGCGGCCTCGCTGCGGATCGAGCCGGGCACAGAAGGGCGGCGTTCGAAAGGCGCGCGCTCTTGAACAGTTTTGCAATCGAACCTTGATTATCAAGACGATGTTTGATCTTCGTCATTGTGAAGAGGAAGCCTTGCCCTAGACTGGGCGGGTAAACGGGAGACCAGACAATGCGCTCGATACTCGTCAATGCGGATCGCAAGCCGGGCAATGATGCCCGCATCGAAACCGCCCTCAACCTCGCCCGCAAGACGGGCGGCCATGTCACTGCGCTCGTTGACACCCCGGTCGCGCGCTACATCGCGATGGACCCGATGGGGGGCAGCTACGTGATCTCCGAGGCCCTCGACAAGGCACGGGCCGAGGACGATGCCTCGGCGAGCGAGATCGAGACCAAGCTTTCGCGCAACGATGTCTCCTTCGATGTTTTGCGCAGTGAAGACGATCCGGTCAGTGCGCTGGGCAGCATTGCGCGTTTGTCGGACGTGACCATCCTTTCGCGTTCGGGCGGCCTGGCGGGTGAACTGGCGCTGGTGTCGGCCACCCCGGTCCTTGTCCTTGCCGATGACACGCCTCTGAAATTCCCGATCCGCCGGGCTTGCATCGCCTGGGACGGCGGTGAGCAGGCCGCCGCCGCGCTGCGCGCCTCGGTGCCGCTGCTGGGGGACTGCCAGATGGTCAAGGTCGTGACGGTGGCTGAAAAGTCGGGTGGTTTTCCCGCCACCGACGCTCTGCGCTACCTCTCGCGCCATGGCATCCACGCCGAGCTCGAAGAGCACGAACGTCGCGGTTCGACCGAGGAGACGTTGGCGGTCGCGGTTAATCAGGCGCACGCCGAGCTGCTTGTCATGGGCGCCTATGGCAAGAGCCGCTTCCGCGAGTTCCTCTTCGGCGGGGTGACCGCCTATTTCCTCGACGAGGAGACCGCGCCGGCGCTGCTCCTGGCCCACTGAGCGACCGTCCGTTTCATCACGGACCTGAAACATGGACAAAGCGGCGCCATCCCTGGAGGGATCGGCGCCGCTTTTGGTGCTGGCTTGTCCTTGGCGGTCACGCGATCGCCGCTCCCACAAATGGTAGCGTTAGCACAGCCAGGCTCGCCAATTGTCAAGGAAGCTCAATAATTTCCGCAGTGCAGCATGGGTTGTCCTGGCAGGCGCCGCGAGACATTTGGGCGAGTTGTGAGCGAAGCAATATCATGAAGGTTGATTCAGGAATTGGAATGGCGGAATTGCGTCTCGAGATGCCGAAATTTGCACCCTTGTATTGCATATTTTGCAATTAACCTTGCCTCCTATGCATCGCGAGCGCGCTATTTCGCACTTGCACAACACCCCGATTCGGGTCATAAGGAACCTGCCTTTCAGGCATCCTCTCCCAAAACTTCCACGACCCGGTCGGCAACGTCCGGGTCTTTTTTTGTCTGCTTAACACGCGTGCATCCGGGGCGATCAACCGGAGCCGTCGCGGGTCAACGGTTCGAAATCGTGTGGGCTCGTTCCTAATTCCTATTCGTGAAACACGTGAGGTCGCGTGCCTTGGCCGAAGTACAGGCGAGGCGCGCGGACCGTTCTTGGAAAGGACAGACATGGTCGACGCCGAATCAAGGGTCGAGGATCGCACGGTGCGGCTGCAGGTTGCGGCCGGACGTCAGGAAGAAAGCGGCCAGGGGATTGCCCGGCTCAGCCGCGAAGCGCTCTCCGCCATCGGAGCTATGGAGGGCGACGTTCTCGAAGTGACCGGAAAGTCGGTCACCGTCGCACGCGCCGTGCTGGCCTTCCCGGAGGACGAAGGGCTCTCCGTCATTCGCCTCGATGGCCTCCAGCGCGGCAATGCCGAAGTTGGCTCAGGCGATCATGTCACCGTGCGCAAGGCCGAATCGCGCCCCGCCCAGCGGGTCGTCTTCGCGCCCGCGCACAAGGATATGCGCCTGCAGGGGCCGTCCATCGCGCTCAAGCGCAACTTCTTTCAGCGCCCGATGGTGCAGGGCGATCTTGTCGCCACCGCCGGGCAACAGCAGGTGGCGGACATTCCCCCGCAGCTGCGGCGCATGTTCAACGCGCCCGCCTATTCGCTGACCCAGATCCGTCTCAACGTCGTCTCGACGACCCCGCGGGGGATCGTCCACATCGACGAGAACACCGAGGTTGAACTGCGCGAGACCTTCGAGGAAGCGCACGAGCCGCGCGGCGATGTCAATTACGACGATGTCGGCGGGATGGAGGACACCATCCGGCAGTTGCGCGAGATGGTCGAACTGCCGCTGCGCTATCCCGAACTGTTCACCCGTCTCGGTGTCGCACCGCCCAAGGGGGTGCTGCTGCACGGACCTCCGGGGACCGGCAAGACCCGTCTTGCCCAGGCGGTCGCCAACGAGAGCGAGGCCAACTTCTTCTCGATCAATGGCCCCGAGATCATGGGGTCGGGCTATGGCGATAGCGAAAAGGCGCTGCGGGAGGTGTTCGAAGAGGCCACCAAGGCTGCGCCTGCGATCGTCTTCATCGACGAGATCGATTCGATCGCCCCCAAGCGCGACCAGGTCCACGGCGAGGCGGAGAAGCGCCTCGTCGCGCAGCTGCTCACGCTGATGGATGGCCTGAACAGCCGTGCCCATGTCGTCGTCATCGCCGCCACCAACCGCCCCGACGCCATCGATGAAGCACTGCGCCGTCCTGGCCGCTTCGACCGCGAGATCGTGATCGGCGTGCCGGACGAGCGGGGGCGCCGTGAAATCCTCACCATCCACACCCGCGGCATGCCGCTGGCCAAGGAAGTGAGCCTCAAAGAACTGGCGCGCACCACGCACGGCTTCGTCGGCGCGGATCTGGCCGCGCTCACCCGTGAGGCCGCGATCGAGGCGGTGCGTCGGATCATGCCGAAACTGGATCTCGAAGCCCGCGCGATTCCGCCCGAAGTGCTCGAAAACCTGTCGGTCGAGCGCGACGACTTCATCGCGGCGCTCAAGCGCGTGCAGCCCTCGGCGATGCGCGAGGTCATGGTACAGGTCCCGAACATTGGCTGGGACGACATCGGCGGGCTAGACGCAGCGCAGACACGCCTCAAGGAAGGGATCGAGCTGCCGCTCAAGAACCCGGCCGCGTTCCATAAGATGGGTATCCGCTCGGCCAAGGGTTTCCTGCTTTATGGTCCTCCGGGCACGGGCAAGACGCTTCTCGCCAAGGCGGTCGCCAAGGAGGCTGAGGCCAACTTCATCTCGATCAAGTCTTCTGACCTGCTCTCGAAGTGGTACGGTGAGAGCGAGCAGCAGATCGCCCGCCTCTTTGCCCGCGCGCGCCAGGTCGCCCCGTGTGTCATCTTCATCGACGAGATCGACAGCCTGGTGCCCGCTCGCGGCATGGGCGGTGGGCTTGGCGAGCCGCAGGTGACCGCGCGGGTGGTCAATACGATCCTCGCTGAAATGGACGGCATGGAGGAACTCCAGTCGGTGGTCCTGGTGGGGGCAACCAACCGTCCGGGCCTTGTCGACCCGGCACTTCTGCGCCCTGGCCGCTTTGATGAGCTGGTCTACGTCGGCACGCCCGATACGGCAGGCCGCGCGCATATCCTGGGCATCCACACCGAGGCCATGCCGCTGGCTGAGGACGTCGCGCTTGATGTCATCGCCGAGCGGACTGAGCGCTACACCGGCGCGGACCTTGAGGATTTAGTGCGCCGCGCGGGTCTCCTCGCCATCCGTCGCGAAGGGGCGCAAGTCGACAAGGTGACCATGGCCGACTTTGAGAACGCGCTTGAAGACAGCCGGGCCTCGGTCTCGGCCGAGATGGAGGAGGAGTACGCCAAGATGCAGAGCGAGCTCAAGAGGCGCGCGATGGAGGTGGCGCCGCTGGGCTTCATTACGCCAGGCATGGTCGAGTCTACGCGGGAATTGAAGCACGGGTAGAAGAGGGTATCCGAGGGCCAGCGCCCTTGGATGCCGCAAACTGTCGTTCTCCCCTTTCGCGCGGCAGCTCGGCTAAGAAAGGGAGTTGGACAGGTATGGGGTCAAGGGTCAATGGCCCCTTGGATATTCTTCTTTACGGGCAATCTGGCATGATCTGGTAGAGCGTGTCCCAGTTTTTGCCCGTCACGAAGATGCGGTCCTTCTTCGCGTCCCAGGCGATGCCATTGAGGACATCGTCGGCGGTGCGCGCGCCGCTCTTCGCGGTGAGGCCGGAAAGGTCTACCCAACTTTTCACCACGCCCGTTTCGGGATCGATGCGCGCGATCCGCTCGGACATCCACACGTTAGCCCAGATCTCCCCGTCGATCCATTCCAACTCGTTGAGCCGTGCGACCGGGCGGCCTTGGTCCGTGACCTCGAGCGTGCCGGTCGACGCGAAGGTTTCCGGATCGCGCAAAGTGATGCGGCTTGATCCGTCGCTCTGGTAAATCGTGTCTTCGTGAATGGTGAGGCCCCAGCCTTCGCCCGCGACGGGGAAGAGCTTGATGGGCTTGAGCGTCGTGCGATCCCAGCGATAGGCCATTCCGTCACGCCAGGTGAGGCTGATGACCTGGTCGCCCCAGGCAACGCTTCCCTCGCCGAAGAAGGTCGGGTCGAGCGCGCCTTCGACGAGCGGCGTCGTGCTTTGCAAGGTGCGCTTGAAGACGCGCGAGCGCCCCTTGCGTCCGGTGCTTTCGTAGAGGACACCGTCAGTGAAGAAGAGCCCCTGGGTGAAGGCTTCCGGATCGTGGGGATAGCTCTCCTCGATCGTGAAGCCGCAGACGGGGGCGGGAGCCGCCTCCGCGCCGCAGCCGCTGGCGAGCGGAAGGAGGGCAAGGGCGAGGAGAAGGGCCCTGGGGGCACGCGGGACACGGAGCATGATGCTGTGCTGCCTAACCCCTTCACCTTGCGCAAGGCTGAATTGCGATCAGCCTGTGACCGCCAGTTCGAGTGCGCGCGTGAACAAGGCCTGGAAGCGCGCCTCGTCCACGCCCGCACGCGGATCGTTGAGGCTGGCTGTCACGACCATCCAGCGCCCGCTCCGATTTTCGAGCAGGACCGTCATGTTGACGACGCCGGGTTCCGATCCGCCCTTGAAGCCCGCGTAGTCCACCTCTCCTGTCAAACTCGCCGCAGGGCCCGGATTGAGCGCGAGGATGCGCAGCGCCTCGCGGCCGTTCGCGCTTTCCTGACGGCCCTTGAACCAGCGCATCGCGCGCGCGAGGTCAGCGGGCGAGGCGAACCATTCGAGTCGCTCGATCATCACAGGGTGTCCGTTGGCAAAGAGATCGCCCACCGCGCGGCCGGGCACATCGGCCACGTCGCCCGCCAGTATGGCGCGCCGTCCGTTGATATCCTGCGCCAGATAATGGCGTCCCAGAGCGCCTGCGTTGACGCCTTTCAGCTTGAAGGCCTCCATCGTCGACAGGAAGGGTATGTTGCGTGCGCCATTGGTGAACCCGATGCGGGCCTGCATGGCCTCGATGCGGGTGCGGCCAAGTTCGGCGAGGAGCACGTCGGTCGCGGAATTGTCGCTCACCCGGATCATCTCCTCGGCGAGCCGGCGCAGCCTGACCTGCGTGCCCGGCGGCATGGCGCGAAAGCCCCCAGCAGGAAGTTCCCTACCGTCCAGTGTGATCGTGTCGGACCATTCGCGCACGCCGTTATCGATTTCGCGCACCAGTTCGGCCAGGATCACCAGCTTGAAGGCCGAGCCAATGGCGAGCGGACGTTCGCCGCGCAGCGCCACGGCGGGGCTGTCCTCGTCCAGGTTCTGCACCAGGAACCCGGCCTCGCCGGGCATGGCGGCAAAGGCCGCGGCCACTTCGTCGAGGCTGGCAAGCCCGGCAATGTCTGTGGGCATGATGCCGGTCACCCGCAATCCGGTGACCTGCCCCGGGGGCTGGGGTGAAAGTGCGATCCAGGCCCGCGCTGTCCCCTTTTCGAAGGTGAGGCGCAGGGTGGCCTCGTGCTCGCCGAATGGTGTCACGTGTTCGATGCCCCTCGCCATGCCAAGCTGGCGTTGGAGCGAGGCGATCAGGGCCTGTATCTGCACGTCGGGCACAGCCTTGCGAAAGGAGGCCGCGAAGGTCGTGGCGGGATCACCGCCGCCGTTCAGGATGGTGAGGATTTCCGCGCTGCGCTGGCGCAGTTCCTGGGAAACCGGAAAATCGTCCGAGGCGCTGGTGATATTGAGCGGGGCGCTCACCAGAAGGGCGAGGCCCGCTGCGGCCCGCAAAGCCTTTCGTGCCATTTGCCACATTGCCGCTCCCCTTTCGCGCAGGGGGCAGCATGCCGGGAACGCCCCTATCTGGCAAATAGGGGCAAATACCTATTGCGCGGCCATCTGAGCCATGGCCGCGCCCGAGGGCGCGCCGAGCGGGGCCGTCTCGACCGGCCCGACGGGCAGCAGGCGGCTGCGCACGATGGCCTCGGGCATCTCGGCAGCGAGCCACTGAATCAGGGCTTCGCGCACATCGCAGCGCAGGTCGAAAAGGGTAGGGCTGTCCTTGGCGGTGAGGAGGAAGCGCACCTCGATGGCATCGCGGGTCAGCTCGGTAATCTGCATATGGCGCACCCGGCCATCCCAGCGCTCGTTCGCCGCGACGATCTCCATGAACTTGTGCCGAATCGGGTCGAGCGGGGTCGCCGGATCGACGTAGAGCAGGATCGTGCCCATCAGCTGCGAAGTGGTCTTGGTCCAGTTCTGGAAGATCTCTTCCAGGAACTTGTTGGTCGGGACCACCAGACGCCGCTCGTCCCAGACCTTGACGACGACGTAGGTGGTCTTGATCTCCTCGATCCAGCCCCATTCGCCACCCACTATCACCGCATCGCCGATCACGACGGGCTCGGTCAATGCCATCTGGAAGCCGGAAATCAGCGCCTTCAGTGCCGGCTGCGCAGCGGCGCCAACGGCAAGGGCAGCCAGACCGGCCGAGGCCATCAGCGTCACGCCGATGTCGCGCACGCCGGGAATGGAGAGCAGCATCAGAGCGATGGTCAGGAACACGATCACGAACGTCGCGATCCGTCCGAAGATCGTGAGGCGCGTGCGGCGGCGGCGGTTGCGGCGGTTGTCCGCCATTGAGATGTCGGTACGCAACACCATGGCCTCGACGAAGGCGTTGAGGATCGCCAGCGCCATCCAGCCCACCATGAGCGGCATGATCAGCCCGCCGATCCGTTCCCACATGGCTTCGAGCGCGGGCGTCTCGCGCGCGGCGAGGACAAGCGCGAGGGAGACCAGCGCCCAGCGGCTGGGCCGGGCGAGGCGCTTGATCACCAGGTTGTCGGAATCGCTCTCGCTCGCCTTGGCAAAGCGCCGGAGCAGCCGGAACAGCAGGGCATGGATGAAGAGCGCGACCGCAACCGCGAAAACGGCCACGATGAGAGCGACGATCGTTTGTTGCAGCCAATCCGGCAGCTCACCGATCAGGTCCTGAAGCAAGTCGGTCATGGGTATGAAACTATGCTGCAGCGCAGCGGTTGCAAGCGCGAAGGGGCCCTTTGACGAAATCCGCCCCTACGCGCCTGCACTATCAATCTACTTCGCGGCGAGTTCCTTCACGATGCGCGGGGCGGGGTAAATCGTTTCCAGCGCTTCCTGGAGCGCGGCAGTGGAGACGACGACGGTGCGGTTGAGCACTGGATCATACCCGTAGTTGCCGCCGAGCGAGTGGATATTGCCGTCAAAGGCGGCGCCGATCACGGTGCCGGCCTTATCGATCACCGGCGAGCCCGAGTTGCCGCCGATGATGTCGTTGGTGGTCACAAAGTCGTAGGTGACGCTCTTGTCGATGGCGCTTTCCTTGGCTGCAAACTGGCTGGGCAGGTCGAAGGGTTCGGCGCCCGTCGCACGTTCGAAGGTGCCGCCCATGGTGGTCTGGAAGGGCACCTCGTTTCCGCGCTCGGTCCAGCCTTTCACGCGGCCGTAGCTGATGCGCAGGGTGAAGGTGGCGTCGGGGTAAAGGCTGTCGCCATAGGCCGCAAAGCGCGCGTCGGCGAGCTTGGCGCCGGCCTGCGTGACCGGCCCGGCATAGGCCTCGTCAACCTTCTGCTTGAGCGCGCGCTGGTTGGCGTCAAGTTTCAGGGCGTACTGGATCATCGGATCGTCCGAGGCCTCAATCGCGGCAAGCCCCCCGTCCCATAACTGCTTGCGATACGCCGGATCGGCCAGCTTCGTGCCCGCGACAAGACGCTCGGACAGGCCTTCGGGACTTTCCTTGCCGAGGAGCAGGCGGGTCTGCGGATCATCGACCCCCAGGTATTCGCGCGCCTTCGAGAGGCTCCAGGCCATCTGCAATTCGTCGAGCCAGGGGTAGACTGGCGCTTCGTCGAGCAGGCGCTTCTCGGTCAGCGGCAGGGCGCTGTCGGTGTAGCCGGGAAGGCGCTCGGCGTTGGGCTTGGCGCGTTCGGTCGCGCCTGTCACGAGGGCCTGCGCGTAGCTGTAGAGCGTGCCCGAGGGGGCCTCGTAGCGGTAGGGGATGTAGAGCGTGCGGTAGGCCTCGGCCGCCGCGTCCACCTGCGCCCAGGGATCACCGATGGCCGCGTTCCCCGCGCTTTTCGCCTTCAGGTCCGCTTCGGCCTTGGCCAGTTTGGCCGTGAAGGCGGGATCGTTCAGCGCCTTGGTGCGGCCGATGTAGACCTTGAGGCTGTTCTCGACGCCGCTCAGCAGGTCGAGGCCCTCGCGCGCGTGCTCGGGGCTTTCCTCCATCGCGCGGATCAGGCGGCCGCGCAGTTCCGAGAGGGTCGCCACGGTGATCGGCAGGCGCACCTCGCGCTCGAAGGCGAGCTGGCTCAGCGTGTAGAGGCGCGAAGTGGAGCCGGGATTGCCGACCACGAATGTCGCCTCGTCGGCCTTGGGCGTACGCGGGTTCCAGGTGAGGTGGGCCGGCGTCTTCACCGGCTTGCCATCCTCGTAGGCGCGCAGGAACGAGCCGTCGAGCGAGTAGCGCGGGAAGTTGAAGTTGTCGGGGTCGCCCCCGAAGGTCGCCGCGCGGTCCTCGGGCGACCAGACGAGGCGCACGTCGGAATACTTGCGGTAGGTATAGAGCTTGTACTGCCCGCCGCCGAACAGGGTGACGACCTGGCAGCGGAACTTGGCGGTGTCGGGGCAGTTGGCCGCCTCGATCTCGGCGATCCTGGCGTCGCGCGCCTTGGTCAGCGCTTCGCCGGTAAGGGCGCCGATGGCCGTTTTTACCTCGCCCGTCACGTCCTCGATCTTGGTGACGACCTCGGCTTGCTGGCCTGGGCATTTCTTCTCGTCGCGCAGCGAGGCGGCGATGTAGCCGTGTTCGAGCAGGTCGTTGTCGCCGGTCGAATTGTCGTAGAGGCACGAGGCGACGCAGTGGTGGTTGGTGAGGATGAGGGCCGCATCGGAAACGAAGCTCGCCGAGCATCCGCCGGTCAGGCGCACGGCCGAGGCGCGCACCGTGTCGAGCCAGGCTTGGTCCGGGGCCCAGCCATAGTCAGCCTGCATCTTATCGGCGGGGAAACCGTCGAAGGTCCACATGCCCTCATCGGCACGGGCGGTGGTCGACGTGGCGGCGAAAAGCAGCGACAGCGTGGCGGCGCTGGCGGCGTGAAGCGATGTCGTACGGGCGATCATGTCAGGGGTCCTCCTCCTGGGAATAGCCCGGATTTCCTCAAGGAACGCGGCCAAGTCCAGCGCAAAGCATATCAGGGGTGGGGATAGGGATACAGTGTAACCTGCCCCATCGATGAAATGCCCACCCGGATCGACCAACGACACACCATGGCTTGTATCGCGGTCATGAAACGGTAGCCTCCCGCGCCATGGTCCTGCCCATCCCAACCCACGGCCTGAAAAGGATTATCCAAGATGTTCGCACCTGACCGCCGCCAGGCCCTGGCGCTTGCCGCCAGCCTTCCCCTTGCCGCTTCGCTCACGGGGTTTGGCGCCGCGCACGCAAACGAGGGGGGCACGGGATCGGGCGCCAGCTGGGACCTGACCGACCTGTTTCCCGACCTCGAAGCCTGGGACGCGGCGCGCAAGGCCGTGCTGGCCGCCCTGCCGCGCCTTGCCGCCTACAAGGGGACGCTGGGGACGAGTGCGCAGGCGCTGGCGCGCGCGCTGGACGATATCTCAGTGACCAAGCTCAAGGCGATGCGGGTCTACGTCTATTCCTCGCTTCAGGCCGACGAGGACGTGCGCGCGCCCGCCCCGCAGGAGCGCGAGGCACAGGCGCGCGACATGTTCAGCCAGATGGGACAGGCGACGGCCTGGGTGGACCCGGAGGTCCTGGACCTGGGCGAAGAGACGATCGAGCGCTTCATTGCCGAAGACGAAACGCTGAAGCGCCGCTTTGCCTTCCCCTTGCGCGATACGCTGCGCCGCGCCGAGCATATTCTCGACGATCAGGGCGAGGCGATTCTCGCCTCAGCCTCGGCGGCGCTCGCAGGGCCGGGCAGCGTGCGCGACCAGCTTGTCGCCTCGGACATTCCCTGGCCCACGGTCACGCTGTCGGACGGGCGCGAGGTGCGCCTTGATTCGCAGGGTTATTCGCATAACCGCGACGCGCCGAACCGGGCCGACCGCAAGCGCGTTTTCGACAGCTATTGGAGCGCATTCAAGGGCTACGAAGGCTCGCTTGGCGCCGCGCTTGCGGCCAAGCTCAGGGGCGATGTGTTTGAGGCCGAGAACCGGGGGTACGAGAGCTGCCTTGCCATGGCGCTTGCCGCCAACCGCATTCCCGAAGGGGTCTACCGCAGCCTCGTGTCGGAGGTGAACGCGGGGCTGCCGCAGCTTCACCGCTACTTCCAGCTGCGCCGCCGGATGCTCAATCTGCCCGACATCCACTACTACGACATCTATCCCCCGCTGGTGCAGATGGACCGGACCTTCACGCTGGGCGACATGCGCACTATTGCGCTGGAAGCCCTGAAGCCGCTGGGCCGTGATTACGTGCAGGTAATGGGCGAGGCGACCGCGAAGAAGTGGATGGATCCCTTCCCCCGGCCGGGCAAGCGCGCAGGCGCCTACATGAACGGGGCGGTCTATGACGTGCACCCCTATCTCCTCCTCAACCTGTCCGAGAACTTCGACGGAGTCTCGACCTTCGTACACGAGTGGGGTCACGCGATGCACACGCTGATCGCGGCCAAAGCCCAGTCTTACGAAACCGCACGCTATCCTACCTTCCTCGCCGAAATCGCCTCGACCGCGAACGAGGTTTTCCTGACAGAGTACATGCTGGAACGGGCGCAGACGAAGGAAGAGAAGCTCTATTTCCTGGGCATGCGTCTGGAAGGCCTGCGTGGCACGTTCTACCGCCAGACCATGTTCGCCGAGTTCGAACTCAAGATCCACGAGAGGACCGAGGCCGGCGAGGGGCTTTCGGGCGCGAGCATCAGCCGCGTCTATGGCGAGATCCTGAGGCGCTACCACGGGCCCGATTTCACCATTGATGCGCTCTACGAGATGGAATGGGCGATGATCGGCCACTTCTACCGCTTCTTCTACGTCTACCAGTACGCGACCTCGATCACGGCCGGGACCTGGTTCGCGCGCTCGGTGCTCGACGGTGGCAAGGCCGAGCGGGAGAATTTCCTCGGCGTGCTGCGCGCCGGGGGCTCGGACTATCCAACCGATATCCTGAAGCGCGCCGGGCTCGATATGGCTTCGCCCCCGCCCTACCGCGATCTCGTTGCCGGGTTCGGGCGCACTCTTGATGAAATCGAGGCACTTCTGGACGCCTGAGCGTATGGGGCGGGCGGCTGGTGGCGGGCGCGTGCAATCGCGCTGGCCGCAGGCTTCCGGCTCGGGTAACATAACGTCCATGACCCACCGCACGCTTATTTCCGCCGATGAACTCAAGGCCTTGCTCGATGCTGAGGCCGATATCCTGATCCTCGACTGCGCGTTCGACCTCGCCCATCCGAAGAACGGTCCGGCGGTGTTCGAGACCGGCCACGTGCCCGGCGCGCGCCACGCGCATCTGGAGCATGACCTCTCGGGAACGCCGTCCGGCAGCAACGGGCGCCATCCCTTGCCCACGCGCGAGGCGTTTGCGGCGTGGCTGCGCGGGCAGGGGCTCTCCAACGGCCAGCAGGTCGTGACCTATGGCGGCATGGGCAATGCCGGTGCGGCACGGGCCTGGTGGATGCTGCGCTGGATGGGGCACGCCGAAGTCGCGGTTCTCGACGGCGGGCGCGACGCCTGGATCGCGGCGGGCCACGAACTGGAAACGGGCAAGGCCGCCGAAGTGCGGGCCGAGGGCGATTTCACAGCGGGCGTACCGCTGGTGGCCGGTACCGTCGATGCGGACGATGTCCTTGCCAACATCGACACGCACGATGCCCAGATCCTCGACGCGCGCGACCCGGCGCGCTTTCGCGGCGAGCCCAGCCCCAACGATGTGGTATCCGGCCATATTCCGGGCGCGAAGAACCGCTTCTTCCAGAACAACCTCAACGACGACGGGACCTTCCGCGCGGCGTCCGAACTCAAGGCCGACTTCGAGGCGCTCCTGGGCGATGCCCCGGCGATCCTGCAGTGCGGTTCCGGCGTGACCGCGTGCCAGAATGCGCTCGCCATGGAGATCGCGGGAATTCCGGGCGCCTTCGTCTACATCGGCTCGTGGAGCGAGTGGACCAGCGATCCGGCGCGTCCCATCGCGACCGGCGCGTAAGATAGACCTAGTCCCAGACAGGGCGACATCACCTCTCTCGTCTGCCATGGCGCAAGCAAAGTGATGTCGACAGTTCGAGGAGTGCGAGGGCGATGGTCCTCGAATTCTTCTTTTCTTTGTCTCTATGTCCCGAACCACACCGGCTCATCACCCGGCTGCCAGGGCGTGTACTTGGTCATCACCGAGGTGAAGAGTTCGGACGCCAGGTGCCCATCGAGCCAGGCGCGCAGGGCGGGAAAGTCCTGCGCGTCGAACCAGGCGCGGTCGGTCGCGGCGAACTGGCGGATGAAGGGCATGATCGCCATGTCGGCCAGGCCGCGGCGGTCGCCGCACAGCTGGCCGTTCTGCGCAATGTGCGTGTCCAGATCGCGCAGGCTTTCCAGCGCGCTCTGCCGGTGGGTTTCCGGATCGCTGCCATGGCGCTCGGGGTACTTGTAGCGGTCGAGGTCGTGCTTGAAGGGGCCGTCGTTGCGCGCGATGAGCTGGGCATCGCCGCGCTGCAGCCAGCCTTCGGGGTCGCTGCGTTCGAGTGCCCAGTGCATCACCTCGAGACTTTCCTCGACCACTTTGCCATCGGGGAGGACCAGCACGGGCACGGTGCCCTTGGGTGAGGCCTTCAGCATCGCGTCGGGCTTGTTCGCCAGCTTCACCTCGCGCAGTTCGCAAGCGATGCCCGCCACGCGCAGCGCCAGCCTTGCGCGCATGGCATAGGGGCAGCGGCGAAAGCTGTAGAGGACAGGCGGCACGGGGCTGGTCATGCCGGGTCGGGAATGTCGGCGGGCGTATCGGCGGAGGTATCTGCTGGGTGGGCGCGGGCCTGCGCGGCGGCGCCTACATGCTCCTCCCCGCGCGCACGGGCGAGGAGTTGCTGGCGCTGGCGTTCGCGGTAGCGTTCGCGCTGCTCGTCGGTGCGTTCATCGTGGCAGTGCGGGCAGGCGACGCCTTCCTCGAACAGCGGCGAGGCACGGTCCTCGGCGCTCAGCGGCAGGCGGCAGGCGTGGCACAGCGTGTAGTCGCCCTGTAGCAGCCCGTGGCCGACCGAGACGCGGTTGTCGAAGACGAAGCATTCGCCTTCCCACAGGCTGTTCTCGGGCGCGACGGTCTCCAGGTATTTCAGGATGCCGCCCTTGAGGTGGTAGACCTCGTCGACGCCCTCCTGCTTGAGGAACGCGGTGGACTTTTCGCAGCGGATGCCGCCGGTGCAGAACATGGCGACCTTCGGCGGGGCCTTGCCTTCGCCCAGAAGCTTTTCGCGCTGTTCGCGAAACCAGACCGGAAATTCGCGGAAGGAGGCGGTTTCAGGATCGATCGCGCCCTTGAAGGTGCCAATCGCCACTTCGTAATCGTTGCGCGTGTCGATCAGGATTGTGCCGGGATCGGAAATAAGATCATTCCAATCCTCGGGCGCCACGTAGGTGCCGACGGTGGCGAGGGGATCGGTGCCCGGCTCGCCCATGGTCACGATCTCGTTCTTGAGGCGTACCTTCATGCGCAGGAACGGCATCTCGCGCGCGCCCGAGAACTTGACGTCGAGATCCGCGCAGCCGGGCAGCGCGCGGATATGCGCAATGACACGCTCGATCCCGGAGTGCGTGCCCGCGATGGTGCCGTTGATGCCTTCGTGTGCGAGAAGCAACGTGCCCCGGATGCCCTCCTCCTCGCACAGCGCGGCGAGTGGCGCGCGCAGGGTGGCATGGTCGTCAAAGGGCGCGAACTGGTAGAGCGCGGCGACGCAGATCGGCGCATTGTGCGCGGCGGTGGACAGCTCGGGCCGGGAAGGATCGGAAGGGCTCATCATGCGCGGCCCCATAGCGCAAAGCGGGCCCTGCGCGAAGAGGGCGCCCTGTCACGAATGGCAGATGCACGAAGTCCGGCGACCGCATGCGGTCGCCGGACCCTGTGTTCTGACGCGCGAAGGCAGCTGGTGTTAGGCCAGTGCGGCCTTCAGGTCGTCGATAAGGTCGGTGCGCTCCCAGGGAAACAGCTCGCCCTCGGGCTTGCGACCGAAGTGACCATAAGCCGCCGAGGTCGCGTAGATCGGCTTGTTGAGGCCGAGGCCAACGCGGATGCCGCGCGGGGTAAGGCCACCCAGCTTGTCGCCCGAAACCTTGGTGAGTGCCGCTTCCAGCGCCTCTTCGGAGACAGTGCCGGTGCCGTGCAGATCAACGTAGAGCGAGAGCGGTTTGGAGACGCCGATCGCGTAGGAAACCTGGATCGTGCAGCGCTTGGCGAGGCCCGCGGCCACGACGTTCTTGGCGAGGTAGCGGGTGACGTATGCAGCCGAGCGGTCGACCTTGGTCGGGTCCTTGCCCGAGAAGGCGCCGCCGCCGTGCGGGGCTGCCCCGCCGTAGGTGTCGACGATGATCTTGCGGCCGGTGAGGCCTGCGTCGCCGTCCGGACCGCCGATCTCGAACGTGCCGGTCGGGTTGATGTGGTAGACGGTTTCGTCCGAGATCAGGCCGTCGGGCAGGACGTCGGAAATGACCTTCTTCACGTAGGCCTTGAGCTCGGCTTCCTTTTCGCCCTCGTCATAACCCGGCTTGTGCTGGGTCGAGAGGACGACTGCGGTCGCGGCGACGGGCTTACCATCCTTGTAACGCAGCGTGACCTGGCTCTTGGCGTCCGGTTCAAGGAAGGGCGCGGCGCCCGAGTGGCGGTCGGCCGAGAGCTGTTGCAGGATCTTGTGGCTGTAGTCGAGCGTGGCGGGCATGAGATCGTCGGTCTCGTCGCAGGCGAAGCCGAACATGATGCCCTGGTCGCCCGCGCCTTCGTCCTTGTTGCCGCTCGAATCGACACCCTGCGCGATGTGCGCGGACTGGGCGTGGAGGTAATTCTCGAAGTCGAAGGTCTCCCAGTGGAAACCGTCCTGCTCGTACCCGATCTTCTTGACGGTCTCGCGCACGACCTTCTCGATTTCTTCGAGAGCGCCATCGGCCCAGGCGCCGTTCTCATAGACGCCCTTGCAGCGGATCTCGCCAGCGAGGACGACCTTCTGGGTCGTGGTCATGGTCTCGCAGGCGACGCGCGCCTCGGGATCCTTGGACAGGAAAAGGTCGACGATTGCGTCCGAAATCTGGTCCGAAACCTTGTCGGGATGGCCTTCCGAGACGCTCTCGGATGTGAAGACATAGTCGCTACGCATAGAGTCACCTGGGATATAAAGAAATCTTTAAGTGCGGTTCCTGCTCTACCTGCGACGGCTGCGAAGTGCAACCATGGAAAGGGAAAGAAGCGAAAGAATGCCTGCTAATGCGAGCGGAATGGCGTTGCCCAGGCGGGCAAAAAGCGTGGGTTCGTGGGCGGGCGGGATGAAGCCGTCGAGCCGTCCGGCGGTGTGGCGCGGCACGAATTTGCGCACGATGCCGTCCGCGTCGATCACCGCGCTGATGCCGGTGGTGGTCGCGCGCAGGATCGGCAGGCCCTCCTCGAGAGCACGCAGGCGTGCCTGTGCCAGATGCTGGGGCGGGCCCCAGGCGCCGAACCAGCCGTCATTGGACGGGTTGAAGATGTAGTCGGGCCGGTGCGCGGGGTCGACCACGGCGCCCGAGAATACGATCTCGTAGCAGATTTGGACGCCGGCGCGCCCGTACCGGCCCAGGTCGATAGTGCGCGCGCCGGGGCCCGGCCAGAAATCGAGCGTGCCGGGTACAAGGCGCGAGAGGCCGATCGGCTCGAGCAGGCTGCGCAAGGGGAGGTATTCGCCAAAGGGCACCAGGTGCGCTTTGGAATAGCTGGCGAGGATATCGCCGCCCCCGTCGAGCACGGTGACCGAATTGCGCGCGGCAAGGTTGTCATCGCCCTTCATCACCAGGTCGACGGCGCCGGTCATCAGCCGGCTGTAGGGGCCAATGATGCGCCCGATACGCTCGCGCGAGAGCTTCGGGTCTCCGGCATAGGTGAACATGCGGTAGACGTAGGGGGGGTAGCCGTCGCGAATGTAGTCGCCCAGGCCCGACTCGGGCCAGAATACCATGCGGCGACGGCCTGGAACCTGCGGCAGAGAGAGCCGGGCCAGCTTGATGAAGCTGGCCTCGAACTGGCGCGGGTCGTCGATGAATTCCTGCCGGATATCGGGCTGGACGAGGGTGTAGCGCACTGTGCCTTCGGCTTGGTGGGCCCAGCGATCGGGGAGGCTGAGCAGGATGGCGAGCGCCCCGAGGATCGCGCAGGGGGGGAGGGCGCAGGCAATGCGTCCCGGTTTCCCGCGCGGGGCTGCGAGCCGCACGAAGAACCCGGGTAGGGCGGCCAGGACGCACAGCAGGCCGGACAAGCCGTAGCTACCGATCCAGGGCGAGAGCAGCGCCAGTCCGCGGTTTTCGAACGATCCCAGCAGCGCAATGCCGAGCGGGTTCCAGGCAAAGCCGGTGAAGAGCCAGCCGCGCAGCCATTCCGAGATGATCCAGGTCGCAGCGAAGGCGAGCGCCAGCGGGAAGTATGGCAGCGAAGGGCACACCCCGTGGGCGGGCAAGGGAGCTGGAATGCGGCGCTGGACGAGCAGGCGTGCGGTCAGGCTGGCGAGAGCTGGGAACAGGGCGAGGTAGGTCGCGAGAATGACCACCGCCATGCCGCCGAGCCAGGCCGGCATATTGGCCTGGTAGGTGAAAGCCGTGGCGATCCAGTTGTTGCCAAGAGCGAAGTGCCCAAGGCCGAAGAACCAGCCCAGCGCGAAGGCTTCGCGGGGCCTGGGGCTGCGGGCCACCAGTTCCAGCAGTACCGCGATGCCCAATAGCGTCAGGGGCCAGAGCGCGAGCGGCTGGAAGCCGCAGGCGGCTGTGGCACCCGCGGCAAGTGCCGGAATGCGGGGGGAGCGCCAAAGCGCATGAAGGCGTCGTGGAAGGGACGCGTCGTGCCGAGGGGAAGCCATCGGCGAGGGGTTTTAGTGGGGCGCGCCCGGGACGCAAGCAAACTCGCGCGGCAAGGAGCGCGGGCAGGCACGGATTTTGCTGAAAAGGGGTTCGGCCGGGCACGGGGCCCGGCCGGGAAAGGATCAGGCCTCGGCTTCGGCAGCGCTGGAGGCCGCGTCATCGTTCGAGACAGTCTTGCGGGTAGTGCGGCGGCGGGTGCGGGGCTTGGCCTCGCCCGCGTCGTCACCGGCCACTTCGCCAGTGCTTTCCACGTCGGGCGCGCTCTTGGCGGCCGACTTGCGGGTGCGGGTGGTCTTGGGCTTGTCGCCAGCCGGAGCGGCCTTCTTGGCGCGGGTGCGCTTGGCGGGCTTGTCCTCCGCAGGTGCCTCGTTGTCCGCGTCGCTCTCCTCGCCACTTACGGGGATGGAGGGCGGAAGGACGCTCGAATCGAAGCCGGTGTCCGCGCTCGCCTCGTTGCTTTCCTCGTCCTTGCCACGGCGCGGCTTGCGGGTCTTGGTGCCCGAGCGGTTGTCGCGCACGAAGGGGTTGTCGGCGGGTTCGTAGAACGAGCGGGGCCGCTCCTCGCCGTCGTCGGATGCGTCCGATCCGTCCGTGCTGGGGCGGGTGTCGTTCGAGGAGGCGTCGCTACGGCGCGGGGTGTCGCGCGGGCGCTCACGGCCACTGTCGCGGCCATTGTCGCCATAGCTGTCCGAAGAGTCGCTGTCGTCCTGGCCGCGATCATCACGACGCGGCTGGCGGGCCTCTTCCTGTCGCTGCTTCTGGTCCGCGATCACCCGGAAGTAGTGGTCCGCGAACTGATGGTAGTACTCTTCCTGGACGCGATCGCCGTTGAGCATCGCGTCGTGGGCCAGCTTCTTGTACTTCTCGAGCAGCTGGGGCGCATTGCCGCGCGCCCGGCTGTCGATGCGGTTCATTTGCTGGCCGTTCTGCTGGCGATTGTTACCGCGGCCACGCCTGCGGTTATTACCACGATTGTTATTCAAGGATAATTTTCCTCAAAACCCCTGGCATCCACTCGATCACGAGCAGGATTGCCGAATGTCGCATGACACGGCGGGCCCCCCGGCTGCCGAGACTTATACATTTGCTTCAATGCTGTCCGATGAGAGGGACACTACCCGCAAATGCTGGGAGTGAACCGGGTTATGGGGAAAAATCATCCATCAACCGGTTCGCAGCAATCCATAGGCACTCCAAAGAGCGATTCCAAGTTAAATCTTGCCCGTATCAGTGGACAATGTGCGAAAATGCGATGACGCGCGGCCGATCTGCCAGATCTCGATAGAGTCGTGTCGAAAGATTTACCGCCTTCCCCAGGGCCATTACGGCCTCGGCCTGGGTGTAGCCGATCTCGACGAGCGCAAGGCCGCCCGGGGTAAGCAGGTCGGGCAACTGGGGCACGAGTATACGGTAGTCATCGAGCCCGTCTGGGCCGGAGAAGAGCGCTCCCGCGGGCTCGAAGGCATGAACCGAGGTGTCGAGTTCGGCGTCGTCCTCCACGTAGGGCGGGTTGGCAAGGATAAGATCGAAACGGCCCAGGTCTGTGCGCCAGTTATCCCGCGTCCAGTCGATCCGGCGAAACGCCGCGCGCTCTCCAGCGGCTTCGGGGTGGCGCGCGGCGTTTGCAGCCCCCACGGCCAGCGCATCGCCGGAACGATCGATGCCAAGGCCCTCGGCTTTGCGAAACAGCGAAAGCGTGGCGATGAGAAGCGCGCCCGATCCGGTGCCAAGGTCCAGAATGCGCTGCGGGGGATGGTCCCCGAGCGCCGTGCGTGCGGCCTCGATCACCGTCTCGCTGTCGCCGCGCGGGATCAGGACGGCCGGGGAGACGGCGAGCTCCAACCCGTAAAAATCGGTCGATCCCACAATGTAAGCGACTGGCTCATGGGCCTCCCGGCGTGCAACGAGTTGGGCGAAGCTTTGAGGCTCGGGATCGCGCATGTGGTGCAGGAGCAACTGCGAGCGCGTGGCCTTCAAGGCATGCGCCATGAGCACTTCGGCGTCGAGCCGGGCAGTGTCGCTGGTGGCGGCCAGGCGTTCGGTTGCCGCGCGCAGCGCGGCCGCGACATCAGCCATCCATCGCGGCGAGGCGCTTGGCTTCGTCCTCGGCGATGAGTGCGTTGATAAGCTCGCCAAGTCCTGTGCCCTCCAGCACTTCGGGCAGGCGGTGGAGCGTCAGGTTGATGCGGTGATCGGTCACGCGCCCCTGCGGGAAGTTGTAGGTGCGGATGCGTTCCGAACGGTCGCCCGAGCCGACCATGGCCTTGCGCGCCTCGGCCTCGGCCCCTTGCGCCTCGTCGCGCATCTTCTCGTAGAGACGCGCGCGCAGGACCTGCATGGCCTTGGCCTTGTTCTTGTGCTGCGAGCGCTCGTCCTGGCAGGTGACGACGATGTCGGTCGGAAGGTGGGTGATGCGCACGGCCGAATCGGTGGTGTTGACGTGCTGCCCGCCCGCCCCGCTTGCCCGGTAGATGTCGATCTTGAGGTCCTTGTCCTCGATCTGGACGTCGACCTCGGTGGGTTCGGGAAGGACCGCGACGGTGGCCGCCGACGTGTGGATGCGCCCACCCGATTCGGTGACGGGCACGCGCTGCACGCGGTGTACCCCGCTCTCGAACTTGAGCTTGGCAAAGACGCCCGTGCCCGTGACATTGGCGACGACTTCCTTGAAGCCGCCGACATCGCTGGCGTTCGCGCTCACCATTTCGACCCGCCAGCCCTGTTCGGCGGCGTACTTCTCGTACATGCGGTAGAGGTCGGCGGCGAAGAGCGCGGCCTCGTCGCCGCCCGTGCCCGCGCGGATTTCCAGCATCGCGGGGCGTTGGTCAGCCGAATCGCGCGGCAGCATGGCAATGGCGAGCTGGCGCTCACGCTCGGGCAGTTCGCCCTTGAGACGCGCCACTTCCTCGGCGGCCAGCGCGCGCATCTCGGGGTCGCTCTCTTCCATGGACTGGATATCGGCGAGCTCGCCGCGCATGGCCGCGACTTCGGCCGCGACGCGCGCGACCGGCTCGAGTTCGGCGTAGTCGCGGCTGGCCGCAACGAAGGCGTCGCCCTCCAGCGTGCCCGAAGCCAGGCGCGCTTCGAGCTCGCCGAAGCGATGCGCGATCTGGCGCAGGCGGTCGTCGGACAGGATCATGCGTCGCGGCTCACGGATGGATCTGCTGGAGAACCTGCTCGACCGCAAGCGATTCCGCGCTCGGCTCGGAGGTTTTGACGTTCGCGGTAGGCACGCCGTCCTTCACGATGAAGGAGACGATCACCTGGGCGCCCGCCTTCACGGCCTTGTCGTAGCGCTTGCGCGCCGAGCCGTTGGCGATCATCTCGGCATCGATACCCTGGAAGCGCAGCGCAGTAATCGCCTTCTGCGCGAAGGACAGGGCGGAGTCGTCTTCGACCGCGAGCACGCAGGTGAGCTGGCCGTGCGGCACGAGGCCGGCATCCGCGACCAGCATGGCGAGGCGCTCGATGCCCGCGGCCCAGCCCACAGCCGGCGTGGCAGGACCGCCCAGCGCTTCGAGCAGGCCGTCGTAGCGTCCACCGCCCAGTACGGTCCCCTGCGCGCCAAGGCGATCGGTGACGAACTCAAAGGCGGTGTGGCGGTAGTAGTCGAGCCCGCGCACCAGCGAAGGCGTGCGCACATAGCGCACCGAGGCCGCGTCGAGCCCCTGCTTGACCGCGCCGAAGAAGTCCTGCGCGGCGCTTGACAGGAAATCGTCGATCTTGGGCGCATCGGCGGTGAAGGGCTTGTCACGTGGGTCCTTGGAATCAAGAATGCGCAGCGGGTTGCGCTCGAGGCGTTCCTGCGAATCTTCGGACAGTTCGGCGAAGTGGTCGCGGAAGTATTCGATCAGCGCGGCGCGCCAGGCTTCCCGGCTTTCGCCGTCGCCCAGCGTGTTGAGCTGCAGCGTGATTTCGTCCGCGATCCTCAGTTCCTTGAGAAGTTGGTCGGCCATGACGAGGAGTTCAACGTCGAATGTGGGCTCGGCCGCGCCGATCATCTCGGCGTCGATCTGGTGGAACTGGCGGTAGCGGCCCTTCTGCGGGCGCTCATAGCGGAAGATGGGGCCGTGCGTCGCGATCTTGAGCGGGGCAAACTGCTTCCATCCATTGGTGAGGTAGGCCCGCGCCAGGCCAGCGGTAAACTCGGGGCGCAGGGTCAGCGATTCGCCGCCACGGTCGTCGAACGAGTACATTTCCTTGGAGACGACGTCCGTCGTCTCGCCCAGCGAGCGGGCGAACACCGGGGTCTTCTCGAAGACCGGCATTTCCACGCGGTGGAAGCGGTACAGGCGGCGCATGCGCTCGAAGGTTGCAACGACGTGGGCGAACGCTTCGGCGTCGGCGCCAAAGATGTCCTGGGTTCCGCGAATGGCCTGTGGTGTCTTGCTCATCGCGCGCGCTTAGCCCGAATGCGGAAAAGGATAAAGTGCGCGATTGAAACGCGCCATTTACAAGGTTGCCAATCGGCGCGCGGCGCGGGTAGGTGTACGCGTAATGAAGTATCATACCGCGCTCGTTTCGCTCTCCGCTCTCCTTTTCGCCTCTTCGGCCCTCAACGCCCAGGACGCGGCCCGCTCCACCCCGATGGCTCCGGACCTTCCGCCCGCGATGCCCGCGGCGCAGGATGTCGACTATGCTGGCACCGTCTCGCTCGACATCGACGCGACCGATGTGGCGCGCGGCGTCTATTCGGTCACGCAGGTCTTCCCGGTCGCGGCCGGAACGAAGAACCTGATCCTGATGCAGCCGGGCTGGCTGCCGGGCAACCACTCCGAGACCGGCCCCTACTCGCTGCTGGCGAACTTCCACTTCTACGCCGATGGCAAGGAAATTCCCTGGGTGCGCGACACGGTGGCGGTGAACGCCTTCCACCTCGCCCTGCCCGAAGGCACCAAGGCGGTGACCGCCAGCTTCGTGCACACCTCGCCCGTGCGTGGGAACGAGGGGCGCATCACCATGACGCGCGAGATGCTGAACCTGCAGTGGGAGAAGATGAGTCTCTACCCGGCAGGCTATTACACCCGCCGCATTCCCTACAAGGCGACCGTCAAGGTACCCGCGGGCTGGGATGTCTTCACCGCGCTCGACGGCAAGGTGCGCAGCGGTGATACGTTGACTTGGGACGTGACCGACTACCAGCGCCTCGTCGATTCGCCGATCTTTGCCGGCAAGTACGCGCAGAGCTGGAACCTGGGTCACGACGTCACCATGAACGCGGTGGCCGACAAGCCCGAACTGCTGGGCATTGCACCCGAGCACATGGAATACTACCGCCACCTCGTCGATGAGGCGCTGGCGACGTTCGGTGCGCGCCACTTCGATACCTACGATTTCCTCCTCGCGCTGACCGACCGCATGGGCGGCATCGGGCTTGAGCACCACCGTTCGAGCGAGAACCAGTACGAGCCCAAGGCATTCATCGACTGGGATGCGATGGACTGGGATCACAACGTGATCGCGCACGAGTTCGTGCACAGCTGGAACGGCAAGTACCGCCGCCCGGCCGATCTGTGGACGCCCGACTATCAGCAGCCCATGCAGAACACGCTGATGTGGGTCTACGAAGGCCAGACCCAGTTCTGGGGTTACATCCTGGCCGCGCGTTCGGGCGTGCAGTCCAAGCAGACCGTGATCGATCAGTTCGCGGTGGCCGCGGCCAAGTACCTTGAAGGAACTCCGGGCCGCAGCTGGCGCTCGGTCGAGGACACCACCAACGCGCCGCAGCTGGCGCGCCGCCGTCCCCTCCCGTTCGTCTCGCTCACCCGCAGCGAGGATTACTACGTCGAAGGTGCGCTGACCTGGCTGGAAGCCGACCAGATCATCCGCAGCGGCACCAAGGGCAAGAAGGGCCTCGACGACTTCGCCAAGGCCTTCTTCGGCATGCGCAATGGCGACTGGGGTGAACTGACTTACGACTTCGACGAAGTGGTCGAGACGCTGAACGGGGTCTACGCCTACGACTGGGCCGACTTCCTGAAGACGCGCCTCTACAAGACCAACCAGCCTGCACCGATGCGTGGCATCGAGATGGCCGGTTACAAGCTGGTCTGGAAGGAAGAGCCCAACTCCTACGAGAAGGGCCGTGCCGGTTACTCCAACTCGCTCAACCTGACCTATTCGCTGGGCGTCGGGCTGAGCGCCGACGGCACGGTCGGCAGCTCCTTGTGGGATTCGCCTGCTTTCGATGCCGGGCTCGTCAACGGAAGCCAGATTGTCGCCGTGAACGGTGAGGCCTACAGCGCCGACACCATCAAGAAGGCCATCACCGCAGCCAAGACCGGCAATGCGGGGGCCGATAAGCCGATCGAACTGCTGGTCAAGCGCGGCGATCACTACGAGACGGTGGCGATCGACTACCACGAGGGCCTGCGCTTCCCCTGGCTGGAAAGCACCACGCCGGGCAAGGAAAACGGCTTCGACCGTCTGCTTGACGCCCGCACGCGCTGAAGCGTGATGCTGGAGCCTAGACCAAGGTCGGGTTCCAAGAGATATAAGTCAATTGTTAAGAGCGGGGGCCTTCCAGGCTCCCGCTCTATCCATTCGTGTGGATACAAGGTTGTTGCGGCCTTCCCGGTGCGCCGCTAAGCCGCGTTCCACTGAGATTACTATCGATACTTTGTTAAGTGTCTAAGAAGAAGGACGACCATGCGCATCGACATGATTCCCGTTGGGGACAATCCGCCGGAAAGTCTCAACGTCGTCATTGAGGTTCCCGTCGGCGGTGAACCCGTGAAGTACGAGTTCGACAAGGAGTCGGGTGCTCTTTATGTCGACCGCATCCTGCACACGCCGATGCGCTACCCGGCGAACTACGGTTTTGTGCCGCACACGCTGTCGCCTGACGGCGATCCGCTTGACGCACTGGTCATCGCGCGCTCGCCCTTCATCCCGGGCTGCGTCGTGCGCGCGCGTCCGATCGCGGTGCTCAACCTTGAGGACGAGCATGGTGGCGACGAAAAGCTGCTGTGCGTACCGGTAGATTCAACTTTCCCTTACTATATCGACGTAAAGGAAAAGGCAGATCTTCCCGAGATCCTGCTGGCCCAGATCGAGCACTTCTTTACGCACTACAAGGACCTCGAAAAGGAAAAGTGGGTGCGCGTGGGCACCTGGGGCGGCGCAGCCGATGCGCGTCAGATCGTGCTCGAAGCGATTGAACGCTATGAAGAGTCGAAGGCGAAGGCCTGATTCGCTCTTTTACGAGGTCCACTCCCCCATGTGGAACGAGGGTCGGCGGCGCAAGTCGTCGACCCTTTGCATTTGGGGGAGAGGCGCGGAGAGGTGGCGGTAGGCGGCCGCGTACCGATCAGGCGGTGACGGTGAACACTTCCTCGTCGGTTTCGCGCGGCGGGGCCGGGTCGAAGTCGGGCAGGGGCTCAAACATCTCTTCGGTCACCAAGAGGTTGGAAAGCCCGTCAAGTTTGAAGTGCCCGAGGCGCCGCTCTTCCTCGCTGCGCCAGTTCTTGTTCGGGTTGAACGCGCTGAGAAACAGCTCGTCGTGGCGGCTGAACAGGCGGTGCGGGGCAAGCAGCATCTCGGTGCCGTTGTACTCGGCGCGGATGTGGCGCCTGAGGGCAATGGCCTCGATCAGCTTGCGTTCGTTCGTGGCGTCGGTCTGGGGTGCGGTCGGCATGGGGCGCCATAATGGGCAGGTATGGCCAGCGATACAAGCGGGAAAGGTGCTGCGAAGGCTGCAAGCGTGATGCCGTTTGCGGTATCCGTCGTGCGCGGTGTGCAGGTGATCGCCCGGGTTTGTGCAGGTGCGTAGTAAATGTATGCGGCCGCAAGTTATGCGATGTATTTACCGCAAATATAATCCGATTATAGAAGTAAATTCCTTCTAAAGCATGTGCTTAACGACTCCTTAGAGATTATTCCCGATACCGTGCCGCGACGCAGCGAGGAATCGGTGCGGGATGCACATGTCCAGGGATGTTTTCCCCGAGCGTGGCCGGACCTGGTCCGGCGGGCGGAGCCGCGGCGCGGTGGGCTGCCTGGTGATCTCCCGCATGTCCTTTACGTCATGTTTGAACCCGACATCGCTTTTGGACGGGACACCACATGGCAGGTGATCGCGAGCCGCCCCCGGCTCTCGCCTGCCCGTGCTGGACGGAGCCGGAAGCGGGAGAAGAATTGCCGTCCAGTCATGACCGAGATCCAAGACCATACCGAGCGCCGCTTGCAGATTCAGGTCTACCAGGAGTGGGCGCGCGTGGCCAAGGCCAAGCCGTTTCCCTCCATGGAGGACATGGAGGAGGTTGCGCTCGAGGGGTTCCACGAGGACAGCGTGGTCCTGCAGATGACCGAGGATGCGAGGGACCCCATCATCGCCTTCGTCGGGAGCAACCTGCGCCGGGATTGCGGGCAGGGCACGCGTATCGAGCGCCTGCCCGACGTGCCGGGACTGACGCTGCTTTCGCGCTTTACCGATACCTACCTGCAGTGCGTCGCGAACCGGGCGCCCGTCGGCTTCGAGGCCTCGTTCATCAATTGCCTGGAGGAGAACGTGCACTACCGGGGCATCCTGCTGCCGATCTCAAGCGATGGGCAGAACGTCGATACCGTCTGGGGCGTGACCAGCAGCAAGAGCGAGCCCCTGGCCGACTTCGCCGCCATGGCCGAGGAACTCGAACTCGTCGACGAAGTGCCCGCCGCGACGCCTTCGAATGACTACGCCGCTGCCCAGACGGCGGAGGCCAAGGCAACGGACGTGCCGAGTGCGGAGGCGCAGCGTCTGGCACAAGAGCTGACCGCGTGCCGCGACATCGACGGTCTGGTCGGCCTTGCTCTGGTCGATATCGCCGATGGCGCTGTTAGCGCGCAGCTGGCCTGCGTCGGTGATTTCGATCTGGCTGGCGTCGCCGCCAGCGGTGCCAAACTCATCCGCCTCAAGCGCGAGGTCATCGCCCAGTGCGGCCTGGCCGAGCGACTCGAGGAAGCGATCGTCACGACTCGGCGCCAGTTCTGGTTGCTGAAAGCTCTGGAAGGCGTGGAGGACCTGCTGGTGCTTACCGCGCTCGACAGGGATCGCGGCAACCTCGCCAACGCGCGGCGGCAACTGGGCGAGGCGCTCATGACAGGCTGATTCCGGGCTCCGCCTGACCTGCTGGCCGCGCGCACTAGCATAATGTTTTTAAGACTTTTCAGAAGGGTAGCTGGCGGCACGGGCTCCATGAGAGGGTCTCGCGTCCCGCCCTTCGTCACACGTGTTTCCCAGCCCACATCTCAATCCAGAAAGGGATATCCTATGTCACTTGAAGCCAAGCTCAACGAATGCCTCGAAATCGATGGCGCAAAGGCCGTTGCGCTGGTCGATCTCGCCACCGGTATGGCGGTCGCGACCGCGGGCGATTCGAACGGTCTCGATCTCAACGTCGCGGCGGCGGGCAACACCAACGTGATGAAGGCCAAGGTGGCCACCATGAAGGATCTGGGCCTCGACGACGAAGTCGAGGACGTGCTCATTTCGCTCTCGAGCCAGTACCACATGATCCGCCCGCTCACTGACGATTCGGGCAAGGGCCTGTTCCTCTACCTTGTGCTTGACAAGGCCAAGGCGAACCTGGGCATGGCCCGCTTCAAGGTTTCGCGCATCGAGGCCGACCTCAAAGTCTGAGCCTCCGCGCACGGCTGCGGAGCCCATGGTCCCGCTCTGCAAACCCCGGTCCACGGCAAGGTGGGCCGGGGTTTCGCATGTCTAGGGACATTGGAGTCCGCCTCTTGATCTTCGGATGATGAAAAAGCGGTAGATTTTACAGCACTTTAAGTTGTATTTAGTCATTCCGGCGATAGCGTCCCGAAAATTGATCGCCGTGCGTTGGCGCGCGGCGTCATGATGATGGGGAAGGTGGCGGTCCTTCGGGGCTGTGCGGTGGTATGGGGCGCAAGTCCGAATGACGAGTGAAGACCAGGACCTTGAGGAGCGCAGGCTCCAGATGCAGGTCTACCATGAGTGGGCTCGGCTTGCCCGGTCACGTCCCTATCCCGATTTTCAGGACATGGAGGATGGCGCTCTTGAGCCGTTCCGCGCAGACAGTGCGATCGTGCAGGTTTACGAGGACGGCGCGGCCCCCCAGCTGACCTTCGTGGGTGCGAACCTGCGCAGGGATTGCGGGGAAGGGGCCCGGCTGGAGCGCCGCGATGATGTCCCGGCTGGAACCCTGCTGGCGCATCTCACCGAAAACTGCGCGCAATGCGTTTCCAATCGCTCGCCGATCTGGTTCGAGGCCGAGTTCGACAACCGCCTTGGCGAAAAGGTGAAGGCGCGCGGCATCCTGCTGCCAGTATCGAGCGACGGGGGAACCGTGGACATGGTCTGGTGCGCGGCAAGCTGCAGCGTCGAGGCGCGCGAGGAGCCTGTCGCGCCCTTGCCGATCCCACAGGCGCTCGCGCAAGGGCAGGTTGCCCTCGAGGGCGAGACGCTCGCCGCGCTGCAGGATGACCTGGCCTTTCGCGCACTGGTCGTCGAACTGGGCAAGCGGCTGGTCGAGGCGGCCGGCCTGGAGGGGCTGGTCGGCCTGGCGCTGGTGGCGAGCGCAGGGGGCGAGGTGGTCTCGCAGCTGCGCCGTGGGCCCGGCTTCGACCTGCCGCGGGCCGCGCAGTTCATGGCCGGGCTGGCGCGGGCTGAAACGCAGGCGCTGGCCTCAGGGCCACATGCAGAGCGTGTCGAGCAGGTCGCGGTGACTACGGCCCGCCATGTCGGGTTCGCCCGTCCTCTGGGCGAGGTGCCGGGCCTCATGGTGCTCGTCGCGCTCGACCGGGGGATGCTGAACCTCGCCAACGCGCGCATCGCCATGGCCCGGCTTGCCCGCGATCTGGACGGTGCGGGCGTCCGATAGAAAAAGCCCCGGTAGAACCGCGAAGGTCCTGCCGGGGCCGTTCTTCATTCGCCGTGGGCGAAATCGTCAGGCGGGCTTCACGCCCATGCACAGGTACTTCAACTCCATGTAGTCATCGAGCCCGTAGTGCGAGCCTTCGCGGCCCAGACCCGACTGCTTGACGCCGCCAAAGGGGGCGACTTCGGTGGAGATGAGGCCGGTGTTGATGCCCACCATGCCCGCTTCGAGCGCTTCGGCGACGCGCCACACGCGGCTCATGTCCGAGGCGTAGAAGTAGCTTGCGAGACCGAACTCGGTGTCGTTGGCCATGGCGATCGCCTCGGCTTCCTCGGTGAAACGGATGACACCGGCAAGCGGCCCGAAAGTCTCTTCGCGCGCCAGCAGCATGTCGGGCTTTACGTTGGCGACCACGGTCGGGTTGAAGTAGCTGCCGCCGCGTTCGTTACGCGAACCACCTGCAAGGACGGTCGCGCCGCCGTCGACGGCGTCCTTGAGGTGTTCCTCGACCTTGGCGACGGCCTTTTCATCGACCAGCGGGCCCACTTCGGTGCCCTCGTCGAGGCCGTAGCCCACCTTCATCGCCTTCACGCGCGCGGCCAGTTTCTCGACGAATTCGTCGTAGACGCCGTCCTGCACGTAGAAGCGGTTGGTGCACACGCAGGTCTGGCCGCCGTTGCGGAACTTGGAAATCATCGCGCCTTCGATCGCGGCATCGACATCGGCGTCGTCGAAGACGAGGAAGGGTGCATTGCCGCCCAGCTCCATCGAGCACTTCTTGACCGTGTCGGCCGATTCCTTGAGGAGCTGGCGGCCGATCTCGGTCGAGCCGGTGAAGGTGATCTTGGCGACCTTGGGGCTGCCGGTGAGGGTCGAGCCGATCTGCCCGGCGCTGCCCGTCACCACGTTGACGACGCCTGCGGGAATGCCAGCCTTCTCACATAGCGCGGCGATGGCGAGCGCGGAATACGGGGTCGCCGAGGCGGGCTTGATGACCATGGTGCAGCCCGCCGCGAGCGCGGGGCCCAGCTTGCGGGTGATCATGGCGTTGGGGAAGTTCCAGGGCGTGATCGCGCCGACAACGCCGACCGGCTGCTTGATGACGACGATGCGGCGGTCGCTGGCGTGGCCGGGGATGGTGTCGCCATAAGCGCGCTTGGCCTCTTCACCGAACCATTCGATGAAGCTGGCGCCATAGGCGATCTCGCCCTTGCCTTCGGCGAGCGGCTTGCCCTGTTCACGGCTGAGCAGTTCGCCCAGGTCATCCTGCGCGTCCATCATCAGTTCGTAGAGCTTGCGCAGGATCTTCGAGCGCTCGCCTGCGGTCTTGGCGCGCCAGGCCGGAAGCGCGGCTTCGGCGGCATCGATGGCGCGCAAGGTCTCGTCCGAACACATCTTGGGGACCGTGCCCATGACTTCGCCGGTGCCCGGATTGGTCACCTCAAGCGTAGCGCCGGAGTCCGCATCGCACCACTTTCCATCGATATAGCACTGCTGTTTCAGGAAATCGGAATAAGCCATGTCGTGCGGGTCCTCTTGATCGTAATCGTCGTTTCAGGGCCTTGCGGCCCGTCCCGGCCTTGCGCGGGTGTCACGAGGGACAAGCGCGTGCGGCCTGCGTTTGTTTCACAGGTCCCGCCATGCGGGGGGCGGCGGGTCCTGCCTTGCGCAACCTTGCAGATGTTCGCTGCGCGGTAACGCGGCGTTGGCCCAGGGCGCCTTTACGCTTTTACATCATCCCATTCGGGATGGCGGGCGAAGGCCGCCACGACGTAGCTGCACACCGGCTGGATCCGGAAATGGTTTTCGCGCGCGTCGGCAACCATCGCCTCGACGAGGCGCCCGGCAATCCCGCGCCCGCCAATTTCGGGCGGGACCAGCGTGTGCTCGGCGTAGTGGATGCCGTCGCGCGCGGTCCAGGTCAGCTGGCCCAGCGCTTCGCTGTCGGCGGGGTGGGCGCGGTATTCGCCGCCCTCGTTCGTTTCGTGGCGGGTGATGGTAAGGCCGACCATGGGGTCTCCTGATTGCGCGGCGTGGGACGGGCGGGCTTGACGCCCGCAAGGCTTGCTGGTGAGGCATATGGTCATGCAGTTCCTCTCCGACAATGCCGCCGCTGTTCATCCCGCCGTCTGGAAAGCCATGCAGGCCGCCGACACAGCCGATGCGCCCTATGACGGCGACGCGCTCAGCCGCGCGCTCGACACCGCCTTTTCCGAACTCTTCGGGCGTGAATGCGCGGCGCTCTGGGTCGCGACCGGCACGGCGGCCAACTGCCTGGCGCTGTCCACCATGGTCCAGCCCCACGGCGCGGTGCTGTGCCACCGCGAGGCGCACATCGAGATGGACGAGGGCGGGGCGCCGGGCTTCTTCCTCCACGGCGCCAAGCTGATGACGTTGGAGGGCGAGCACGCCAAGATCGCGCCCGAGGCGCTGGAGGCCGCCGTCTCCGGCACCCGCGATGGGGTTCACCAGGTCCACCCGCACGCGGTCTCGATCACGCAGGCCAGCGAATACGGCTGCGTCTACCGCCCGGACGAGGTCGCCGCATTGGCGTCCTTTGCCCGTGGTCATGACCTTGGCCTGCATATGGACGGCGCGCGCTTTGCCAATGCGGCGGCCTTCCTCGATATCGCGCCTGGAGATATTGTCGCGGGTGTCGATGCCTTGAGCTTCGGCTTCATCAAGAACGGGGCGATGGGCGCCGAAGCCGTGGTGCTGTTCGACCCCGAGGCAGCCGAGGTCCTGCGTTTCCGCCGAAAGCGGGCCGGGCAGTTGCAGTCCAAGGGCCGGTTCCTTGCCGCGCAGATTCTCGCCATGCTGGAGGATGACCTGTGGCTCGCCAACGCGCGCAGCGCCAATGCGGCGGCTGCCGAACTGGCAACGGCGGCGGGGCAGCGCCTGCTCCACCCGGTCGAGGCGAACGAAGTCTTCCTCGCCTGCACGCAGGCGGAGCGCAGCGCGCTTCGCCAGCAGGGCTTCGGCTTTTACGACTGGGGCACCGAGGCCGCGCGCCTTGTCACGGCCTGGGATGCGAAGGCCGAGGACGTCGCCGCGCTTGCACGGGCCATCGCCGCGCTTTAGGCGCCAGGCACGATGGACACGCACCTTTCATGAACGAGGATTCGCTGCTGCGCCCGGCCGTGGCGCTGCCCTTCCTGCTCGTCAGCCTGATCTGGGGATCGACCTGGTGGGTGATCACCGGGCAGATCGATGCGGCCCCGGCGGGCTGGTCGGTCGCCTGGCGTTTTCTCCTGGCAACGCCGGCGATGTTCCTCGTGGCGGCCGCCATGAAGCGCCCTTTGCGCATCGGGCGCGCCGGGCACGTGCTGGCCATGCTGGTGGGCATCACCCAGTTCTGCGGCAACTACAACTTCGTCTACAGCGCCGAGATGTACCTGACGTCGGGGATCGTCGCGGTGATGATCGCGCTGATGCTTGTGCCCAATGCGCTTCTGGCGCGTGTCCTTCTGGGGCAGCCCATCACGACCCGGTTCCTGGTCGGCAGCGGGATCGCGATTGCCGGGATCGGCCTCCTGCTTCTCCATGAGGCGCGCGAGGCGCCGCTGGCGGGCTCGGTCTGGCTGGGCGTCGTGCTGGCGCTCGCGGCCATGCTCTGCGCCTCGATCTCCAACGTGATCCAGGCCAACGAGACGGGCCGCAAGCTGCCGATGGTGAGCCTGCTTGCCTGGGCCATGCTCTATGGCACGCTGGCCGATATCGTGGTGGCCTGGCTGCGCGACGGGCCGCCGGTGATCCCCACTGCGCCGCGCTACTGGCTGGGGACGGCCTACCTGGCCATCTTCGGCTCGGTCGTGACTTTCCCGCTCTATTACACGCTGATCCGCAAGCTGGGAGCCGGGCGCGCGGCTTATAACGGGGTGGCGGTCGTCGTCATCGCGATGCTGCTCTCGACCGTGTTCGAGGGTTACCGCTGGTCGCTGCTGGCGGGCTCCGGCGCGGCGCTGGCCACGCTCGGGCTCATCGTGGCGCTGAGCGCGCGCAAGCCCGCCACGTAAGTCGCATAGCGCGGGCGCCAGCCCAGCACGCGCTTGGCCTTGCCGTTCGCCACGCGCCGGTTCTCGGCATAGAAACCGCGTGCCATGGGCGAGAGCCCCGCTTCGTCAAGGGTCTGGAGCGGGGGCAGGGGCAGGTTCAGCAGCGCGCAGGCGTGCTCGACCAGCCAGTTCTGCGGGCAGGGCAGGTCATCGGCGAGGTTGTAGGCACCCGCGGGCTTTTCGATCCCGGCCAGCACGCCCGCCGCGATATCCTCCACGTGGACGCGGCTGAACACCTGGCCGGGGAGGTCGATGCGGTGCGCGCGGCCCTCCTGCATGCGCTCGAGGATCGAGCGGCCCGGACCATAGATGCCGGGCAGGCGATAGACCCGCGCGCCCAGTTTCTGCCATTCGCGGTCCGCTTCGGCGCGTGCGGTGCGCCGTCCGGTGCCAATGGGGCTTGCCTCGTCCACCCAGGCCCCGCCCGCATCGCCGTAGACTCCGGTCGAGGAAAGGTAGGACAGCGCCTTGCCCTTGAGCGCATCGCCGTAGGTCTCCAGCACCGGATCGAGCGGTTCGCCGCGTGCTTCCTTGCCCGGCGGAACCGAGGACAGCACATGGTCTGCATCGGCAAGAGCGGTGCGCACCGAGCCTTCATCGTCGAAGGAGAGCGTGCCCGAACGGCCGGTGGAAATGACTTCCCAGCCTCTGGCTTCCAGGGCGCGGGCGATGACAGAGGCGGTGTAGCCAAGGCCGAAGATGAAGAAACGAGGCATGGGGGAAGGCCTAGCAGCCTTGTGCCCATTCGACAAAGTGTGCGCCTTGCGCGCAAAACGTATCTCCCCTGTCTGGCAATCGCGCCGGGAAGGGCTAGATAAGGCGCATGGACATCGCCAGCAGACCCGCCGAGCCCGAACAGAACCCCCAGACTGCCGACGCTGCGCCCGCGCCGCAGGCCCCGCCGGTGATCCGGCGCGAGGACTACCTGCCCCCGGCCTGGCTGGTTCCCGAGATCGCGCTCGATTTCGATCTGGGCCTCGATGCGACGAAGGTCACGTCCACGCTGTCGGTAAAGCGCAACCCCGAAGGCAACGGGGCTTCGACGCTGCGCCTCAACGGAGACCAGATCTCGCCGGTCTCGATCCGTGTCGATGGCGAGACAGCCAGCGACTGGCGCATGGACGGGCCCGATCTCCTCGTCGAGCTTTCGGGCGATGCGCACGAGGTCACCATCGAGACCGCGCTTGTGCCCTCCGGCAACAGCCAGCTCATGGGGCTCTACGCGTCCAACGGGATGCTGTGCACGCAGTGCGAGGCCGAGGGCTTTCGCCGCATCACCTTCTTTCCCGACCGGCCCGATGTCCTCTCGACCTATTCGGTGCGCATGTCGGGCGACAAGGCGACCTTCCCGATCCTGCTCGCCAACGGCAACTGCACTGCCGAGGGCGACGGCGAAAACGGCACGCACTGGGCTGAGTGGCACGATCCCTGGCCCAAGCCCAGCTACCTCTTCGCACTCGTCGCGGGCGAACTGATCGCCAATCACGGCACCTTTACCACGAAGAGCGGCCGCAAGGTCGTTCTCAACGTCTGGGTGCGCCCTGGGGATGAAGGCCGCACGCAGCACGCGCTCGATTCTCTGATTGCCACAATGAAGTGGGACGAGGAGACCTTCGGTCGCGAGTACGACCTTGATCTCTTCAACATCGTCGCCGTATCCGATTTCAACATGGGGGCGATGGAGAACAAGGGGCTCAACGTCTTCAACACGCGCTATGTGCTGGCCGACCCCGACACGGCGACCGATGGCGACTACGACGCTATCGAGGGGGTTATCGGGCACGAGTACTTCCACAACTGGTCGGGGAATCGCGTGACCTGCCGCGACTGGTTCCAGCTTTCCTTGAAGGAAGGCTTCACGGTACTGCGCGACCAGCTCTTCAGCGCCGACATGGGCTCGGAGCCGGTCAAGCGCATTGAGGACGTGCGGATCCTGCGCATTGCTCAGTTCCCGGAGGATTCCGGTCCGCTCGCGCATCCGATTCGTCCAGATTCCTATCAGGAAATCAGTAATTTCTACACGGCGACGGTCTATAACAAGGGCGCCGAGGTCATCCGCATGATGCGGACCATGGCCGGAGAAGAGCGCTTCCGAAAGGGCACCGATCTCTACTTCGACCGGCACGACGGCACCGCAGCGACCTGCGAGGATTTCGTCAAGGCAATCGAGGATGGCGCGGGGCTCGACCTTACGCAATTCCGCCTGTGGTACTCGCAGGCCGGAACGCCGCAGGTCGCGGCAAGCCTTGCGCAGGAGGACGGCAAGGCGGTCCTTACCCTCCACCAGACCGTGCCGACCACGCCCGGCCAGCCCGAGAAGCAGGCCATGCCGATCCCGCTGCGGGTCGCCCTGTTCGACCGCGCGACGGGCACCCACTCGGGCGAGAGCCTGATCGTGCTCGACAAGGCCAAAGGGCGCTTCGAATTCGCCAATGCGCCTGCCGATCCGGTGCTCTCGATCAACCGCGGCTTCTCGGCCCCGGTTGCCATCGAGATGGCGCGGCCCGATTCCGACCTCGTCTTCCTCGCCGCCTGCGACGATGATCCCTTCGCCCGCTACGAGGCAATGCAGAGCCTTGTCGTCCAGCACCTTGTCGCGGCGGTCGGCGGCGGCCTCGATGACGGCCAGCGCAGGGCCGGACGCACCGCCATTGGCGAAGCGTTCCGCGCCATCGTGACCGACGCCGAACTCGATGATCTGATGCGAGGCGAACTGATGCTGCTCCCGGCGGAGAGTTATCTGGCCGAGCAGCTCCTCGTCTCCGATCCGGGCGCGATCCACGCCGAGCGCGAAGGACTCAAGGCCTGGCTCGGCGCGACCTTTGCAGGCGAACTCAAGGCCTTGCACGATCGCGTCTCGGCGGTGCCCTACAGCCGCGAGGCTGAGGCCCGCGGCGCGCGTAAGGTCAAGACGCAGGCGCTTGTCTACATCGCGGCGGGCGACAGTGCCGAAGGCGCATCGCGCGGCATCGCCCAGTACCGCGCGGCATCGTGCATGACCGACCGTCAGGGCGCGCTCATGGTGCTGGCAAGCCTCGATTGCGCCGAACGCGAAGAGGCCCTGGCCGACTTCCTCGCGCGCTACGAGGGCAATGCGCTCGTCATCGACAAGTGGTTCTCGCTTCAGGCCGGTTCGCTCCACCCGCGCGTGCTGGAACATGTGCGCACCTTGGCCAAGCACCCCGAATTTCGCATGTCGAACCCAAACCGCGTGCGCTCGGTCTTCATGGCTGCGGCCATGAACCCGGTTGCGTTCCACGACCCGAGCGGCGAGGGCTACCGCATGATCGGCGACATCATCCGCCGCCTCGACCCGATCAATCCACAGACCGCGGCGCGCTTCGTGCCCTCGCTCGGCCGCTGGCGCCGGGTGGAGCCAGCGCGCGCCAAGCTCATGCGCGCCGAGCTGGAGCGCATCGCGCAGGAGCCCGATCTGTCGCGCGATGTACGCGAGCAGGTGAGCAAGAGCCTTGGCTGACCTGGAGACGGCGGGCGTCGATGTCGCCCGTGCCCAAGCGCTCGAGGGGATCGCGCACGGTTTCCTTGGCCGCCGCGGCGGCGTCAGCGAAGGCGAAGTGGCCGGGCTCAACGTGGGCTACGGCTCGGGCGATGACCGCGACAAGATTGATGCGAATCGAGCGCTTGTCGTAGACGCCGTGCTCCCCGGAGCGCAGCTGACGACCGTCTACCAGGTCCATTCGCCCGACTGTGTGCCAGTTTCCGATCCCATCTGGAGCGATACCGTGCGGCCCCGCGCGGACGCGATGGCGACGAACCGTCCAGGCGTGCTCCTGGGCATCCTCACGGCCGATTGCGCGCCCGTGCTTCTGGCCGATCGCGAGGCAGGGGTCGTGGGCGCTGCGCACGCGGGTTGGAAGGGCGCCTTTGCCGGTGTGACCGACAGCACGGTTGCGGCGATGGAAGCGCTGGGGGCCGACCGGAGCCGTATCGTCGCGGCCGTGGGCCCGTGCATCGCGCGCCGCAGTTACGAGGTCGATGAGGCCTTTTTCCGCCGTTTCGTGGAAGCCGACGCGGTGAACGAGGGCTTCTTTGCCGCCGGGCGCGAAGGTCATCACCAGTTTGATCTGGAAGCCTATGTCGCCGCGCGCCTGGCCGCTTCGGGAGTGGGCCGAATCGAGACCCTAGGGCTCGACACCTATGCGGCGCCCGAGCGGTATTTCTCGTTCCGGCGGGCGGCCCATCAGGACGCGGCAAATTACGGACGCCAGATATCCGTAATTGGCTTGACCTAGGTCAAGACAGCCCCCGAACAGAGCCACTACAACGGCGCCTGGGGTGCTTTCTTGCGGCTTGCTTGACCAAAAACACGGTTGGCAGGGCTGGTTTTCGTGTATATCAGCCGTGCCAAGTCGGTAGTGAGGACGAGATATATCTTGTTCCGGTACCGTACGTTGGGGGGATCCAAGCGAACCGTAGGTAAGCAACCTGGCCCCTTGTCGGTTCCGGCGCACGTCGGTTTTGGCGGGGGGTTGTCTAAAGCAAGGCAAGGGCAAACATGGCAGAAGAAGATGGCGTGCGGAGGCGCGATTTCATCAATGTCGCGGCGGTAAGCGCGGCAGGAGTCGCCGGAATAGGGGTAGTCATTCCGCTGGTAAGCCAGATGTCGGCCTCGGCCGATGTCCTCGCGGCTTCCACCACCGAGGTCGATATCTCTTCTGTTCAGACGGGGCAGGCGATCAAGGCGATCTTCCGCAAGCAGCCGGTCTTCATCCGTAATCTCACCCAGCGCGAGATCGACGCGGCGAATGCGGTCGATGCCGCCAGCCTGCGCGATCCGCAGACGCTGGAAGAGCGTACCAAGGAAGGCAAGACCAACTGGCTGATCACCATGGGCGTTTGCACGCACCTGGGATGCGTGCCGCTGGGCGCCGGCGAGGGTGAGCCGCGCGGTGAGTTCGGCGGGTATTTCTGCCCCTGCCACGGTTCGCACTACGACACCGCCGCCCGTATCCGTAAGGGCCCCGCGCCCCTGAACCTGCAGGTTCCGGACTACGAATTCACGTCCGACACTGTCGTGACCATCGGTTAAGCCCAAGAGAGAGGATCAAGAACATGAGCTTTCCCTGGGCCAAGGAATACACTCCCAGCCATCCCTTTATGAAGTGGATGGACGAGCGCCTGCCGGTGCCGCGCCTTGTCTACAACGCCGTCGGCGGCGGCTACGAGGTTCCGCGTAATCTCAATTATTTCTGGAACTTCGGTTTCCTCGCGGGGCTGTGCCTCGTGCTGCAGATCGTCACGGGCATCGTCATGGCGATGCACTACGCGGCAAATACTGAGGTTGCCTTCGACACTATCGAGCACACTGTGCGCGACGTGAACTGGGGCTGGCTGATGCGTTACGCGCACGCCAATGGCGCCTCGGCCTTCTTCGTCGTTATCTACGTTCACATCTTCCGCGGGTTCTATTTCGGCTCCTACAAGGCGCCGCGCGAGATGGTGTGGCTGCTGGGCGTCGTGATCTTCCTTCTCATGATGGCGACCGCCTTCATGGGCTACGTGCTTCCCTGGGGCCAGATGAGCTTCTGGGGCGCCAAGGTGATCACCGGTCTGTTCAGCGCGATCCCGCTGGTCGGCGAACCGCTCCAGCAGTGGCTGCTCGGCGGCTTTGCGCCCGACAACGCCGCGCTCAACCGCTTCTTCTCACTGCACTACTTGCTGCCCTTCGTGATCGTGGGCGTGGTCATCCTGCATATCTGGGCGCTGCACATCCCGGGCTCGTCGAACCCGACCGGCGTGGAAGTGAAGAGCGAGAGCGACACCGTTCCGTTCTACCCCTACTACGTCGCCAAGGACGGCTGGGCGATCGGCGTCTTCGCGATCCTCTACTGCGCCATGGTGTTCTTCGCGCCGAACTACTTGGGCCACCCGGACAACTACATTCCGGCCAACCCGATGTCGACGCCCGCGCACATCGTGCCCGAATGGTACTTCTGGCCGTTCTACGCGATCCTGCGCGCCTTCACCCAGGACTTCTTCTTTATCCCGGCCAAGCTGATGGGTGTGCTGGCGATGTTCGGAGCCATCCTGGTGTGGTTCTTCCTGCCCTGGCTGGACAAGTCGCCGATCCGTTCGTCGTCCTATCGTCCGCTGTACAAGAAGTTCTTCTGGTTCGGTCTGATCCCGACCATGGCGGTGCTGTTCTACTGCGGCGGTGCCGCAGCCGAAGAGCCCTATGTCATGATCAGCCAGATTGCCGCGCTATATTATTTCGCGCACTTCCTGATCATCCTGCCGATCGTCTCGGCTATCGAGAAGCCCAAGCCGCTGCCCTTCTCCATCACCGAGGCTGTCCTCGGGAAGGACGAAGACGCGAAGCTTGAGCCTTCGGCCTGATCAACAGCAAGACAGAAAGAGACGAAAGACATGGCACGCATTCTCTCGATCCTCGTCGGGCTGTTCTTCACGGTAGCCCTGGCCTGGTCCCTCGGGCTCGGGTTCTATACCTGGGCCACCGAGCCGGCTCAGCCGACCGCCGAGCACGAATTCCACGAGCATCCCAAGCACGTGAGCTTTGCCAGCGATGGGCCCTTCGGCACGTTCGACAAACAGCAGCTGCAGCGTGGCTTCCAGGTCTACCAGCAGGTCTGCGCGGCCTGCCATGCCCTGAAGCACGTGGCTTTCCGTGACCTCGAAAAGATCGGCTACAACGAGCCGGAAGTGAAGGCCATCGCGGCTCAGTTCCAGATCCCCAAGTACGACGAGATGACTGGCATGGTGGAAACCGTCGAGGGCACGCCCACCGACTACTTCCCGCCCGTCATGTACGCCGGTCAGGGCTCGCCGCCCGATCTTTCGCTGATCACCAAGGCGCGACACGACGGCGGACCCTATGTCTACTCGCTGCTGACCGGGTACCAGGACCAGCCAGCCGAGCTGCTCAAGCACTTCCCGGAGGCCAAGACCCCGGACGGGCTGTACTACAACCCGTACTTCCCCAACCTCAACCTGGCGATGCCCGCACCGCTGATGGAGGACATGGTTACCTATTCGGACGGTACGCCGGCCACGGTCGACCAGATGGCGAAGGACGTCTCGGCCTTCCTGATCTGGACCGCCGAGCCGACCATGGACAAGCGCAAGCAGACCGGTTGGCCGATCCTGGGCTTCCTGCTCTTCGCGACGATCCTGGGTTACATGTCCTACCGCAACATCTGGGCGAACAAGAAGCACTGAGCTTTGGCGTCCCGGTAGATGCAAAGACCCTCTCCATCCTCGCGGTGGAGGGGGTCTTTCGCTATGGAGGCACCGCTGTGTTCCTCAACGAGTTCCCGGAGTAGCCCCACGTGACGCCTGAAGACCTGAAGCCACTTGTCCGCACGATCCCGGATTTTCCCAAGCCCGGTATCCTGTTTCGCGACGTCACCACGCTGATGGGCCATGGGGACGGCTTTGCCGCGGCGGTCGGAATGATGGCGGACAAGGTGCGGGCCTGTGAGGGGCAGGCGATTGCCGGGATCGAGGCGCGCGGCTTCATTTTCGGCGCGGCTATCGCTGCGAAACTGGCCATGCCCTTCATCCCCGTGCGCAAACCCGGCAAGCTGCCCGTTCCGGTCCTCGCCATCGACTATGCGCTGGAATATGGCACCGACACGCTGGAGGTCGATCCGGGCGCGGTGATGGATGGCAGCCGGATTGTCCTGATCGATGATCTCCTGGCAACCGGCGGCACGGCCCTGGCTGCATGCGAACTGCTACGCCGGGCAAGCGGAGTTGTCGCCGAGGCGCTGTTCCTCGTCGACCTTCCCGATCTTGGCGGCGCCGAGCGTCTGCGCAACGCCGGTGTCGCGGTCGAGGCGCTGCTCGATTATCCTGGACACTAAGGTCCTGGCACTGGGGTAGGGGGGCAGCCGTCAGGCTGCATCGGTCGATTTTCTGCGTTTGCCGCCACTCTCTTCATCGCTGCCATCGTCAAGGAGCGCGCGCACTTTCTTTGAGGTCGCGACGGTGCCCATTTCGGCCAGAGCGAAGCAGTTGGCCTCGATGTAGTCGAGGTCGTAGAGATAGTTGACCATGATGCCGCGCGATTGCCTGACCCCGTTGGGGGAGAGGTCCGCATTCGCATGGATCGCCTCAAGGCGGGCGCCGTTGCCCAGGTGAAAACGCGCGACCGGATCGCTGGGCTGGTTGCCCCGCCCTTTGGCCAGGACGAGATAGCGCGCGGCCTCGGCGCGCAAGGTATCGTCCGTCAGGGCCGGTGCTTTGCCGGGGTCTTCCCCGTCCAGCCACCGGGCAAGTCCGGGGACGGGTGACAGCGTCGCGAAGGTTTCGATATGGGGAAGTTCCTCGCGCAGCTGTCCGACCACGCGCTTGATGAGGTGGTTGCCGAAGGGAATGCCTTTGAGACCCTTCTGGCAATTGCTGATCGAATAGAAGATCGCGCAGTTCGCCTCGGCGACGGGCACGCTCTCGCGCTCTTCGGCAATGACTTCGTGGATGGCGCCGGGCACTTCGCGGGTCAGGGCGACCTCGACGAAGATCAGTGGGTCGAGCGGCATCTGCGGGTGGAAAAAGGCGTAGCAGCGCCGGTCGACTGGCTCGACCCGGCGTTGTAGGTCGTCCCAGCCGCGAATGGCGTGGACCGCCTCATAGCGGATGATGCGTTCGAGGAGGACCGCAGGCGAATCCCAGCCGATCCGGCGCAGTTCGAGGAAGCCTGCGTTGAACCAGGCGGTGAAGGCACCTTCGAGTTCGCGGTCGAAGGCAAGAAGGCCCGCCGAGCGGTCGTCGCGCGCGACCGAAAGCAGGTCCTCGCGCAGCCAAAGCAGTTTTTGCGTGCCGTCGGGGGCGGTGTTGAGAAGGTTGATGAGGCGGCGGCAGGGCGACTTGCTGGCCGCGTGAAGAGCAAGGCCCGAGGCCTCGTCGCGCTTGGCCTGCCACTGCGCGATGGCCTTGTCGATGGCGTGGGCATTGAGGGGATAGCGTTCGTGAATCGTTTCCAGAAAGCGGCGGCGCTGGGCTTGCGAGCGGCTTTCGTAAAGGCGGAAGAACGCGGCGGCGAGCGAGGGGCCCGAGGCGCGTCCTCGCACCGAGAGAATCGCATCGGCAAGGTCGAGGAGATTTTCGCCGGGCGCGCTTGGCTGTCCGATCCCGATGCTGCGAAGCAGTTTGCCGAGACCGGCTCCGAGCAACAGGTCGAGCGGCTTGCGCAGCCGGGCTGAGGCTGCATTGACTGCCGAAGCCGCTGGCGCTTGTGGGGGTGGGGCTGTGCGGTCGGGATGTGTCGTGGCCACGGCGATTCGCTCCTCCTCGTCTGGGACGCTGGCAGTCTACCAGTCGCGATAAGGGGCGGGAACCGGCGCGCGCTGAGCCGAGATCCGCAACGGGGCTGGGTGCGAGCGCCGGGCATGCGAAAAGATATGTTGACTAGACGCGCGCTGTCGTGGCAAGCGGCTCGCCTTGGCAGCGCCCGACGCGCTGTCAGGCCGGTGTCGCGGGTATAGCATAGTGGTAATGCTCTAGCCTTCCAAGCTAGCTAGAGGGGTTCGATTCCCCTTACCCGCTCCACGCCTTTTCTTCTCAGATTGATGTTCGCTTATGCCGTTTCAGGCTGCCTTGGCAGGTGGTTGTGGCATCGCACCGGCGTAAGCCGCCGATGCGGTGCGCGCCGTCGCGCCTAGCGCGAGGCAAGCGGGGTGACGTCGCCTGCCGGGGAGCCGAGCGGGGGCAGGGGTTGAGGAATGAGCGGGCGGACCGGGTCCTGGGCGATCTGCCGCTGGAGGAGGGCGACGGCGCTTTCAAGCTGCGCATCACGGCCCTCGAATGCGGCGTGCGGGCCGTTCTCTACCTCGATGTCGGGAGCGATGCCGTGCCCTTCCACGATCCAGCTGCCATCGGCGGCGTACTGAGCGTTCTCGGCGATGCGCACCGCGCCCTGGTCGGAGAGGCGGTTGCGGTCGGAGAGCCAGATGCCTGCGCCTGCCGTGCGCGTGCCCACCAGCGGCGCGATGCCCAGCGACTTGATCGCGGCGGCAAAGGTTTCGCCGTCAGAGTAGGTGCGCTCGTCGATCAGCACCGCGACGTGGCCGCGGTAGGCGTTCTGCATGTTGGTGGTGTGAACCCCGGTGCCGTCGGGTCTGGCCCAAAAGGCCCAAGGACGGCGCATCAGCATGCCGATGATGAGGCTGTCGATATTGCCGCCGCTGTTGCCGCGCACGTCGATGATGAGGCCGTCCTTGCCCAATTGGGCGAAGTAGTCGCGCGCGAAGCTGGCGATGTCGTCCGGGCCCATGGCGCGCAGGTGCAGATAGCCGACTTTGCCGGCTGACAATTCCTGCGTGGCATGCCGGCGTCCTTCGACGAAATCGCGGTAGCTGGCCATCACTTCGCCGTCCTGCGTCATCGGTTCGACAATGGCGCTCATCGAGGCGCCCGCGCGGGTGAGATCGAGGCGGACTTCCTGCCCGGCCTTGCCCGCAAGTTCGCGACGCAACGCGGCGAGCGAGGCGATGGGGCGTCCATCTACGCGGCGGATCACATCGCCCGCACGAACGTCGACACCCGGGCGCCGTAGCGGCGGGCGCAGCGCGACAAGGTCCGCCTCGGTGCGCCAGATCTCCTCGATGCGCAGCCCGTCCGCGACCGGCGCGTAGCTGGCGCCGAGGAAGGCCATGGCGCTGTTTTCCGTGTCGCTCGGCAGGTCGCCCGGGCGCACCTGGCTATGGAGGATGCCGAGCTGCGAGGCCATGAGGCCAAGTAGGGTGTTGAGTTCCGCGCGGTGGCCGATGCGCTCTAGGAACGGCTCGATACGGGTGCGAACTTCGTTCCAATCAACGCCGCGCAAGGCCGGATCGTAGGCGAAATCGCGGTGCATGCGCCAGGCATCGACGAACATCTGGCGCCACTCGGACACCGGGTCGATGGCGAGGCGCCAGTCGTCGAGCCGCACGGTGTCGGGCGCGACATCCTCGGGCATCTCGGCCTTGGCGGGAACGAGCGCGATCTCGAGTTTCTCACGCGATCCGCGCGCGACGAGCAGCGTCTTGCCATCGGCGGAGAGGTCGGCGCCCAGCGCCCCTTCGGCGAAGGTTTCGACCTTGGGATCGCGCTTGTCGATGGCAATGGAAACGAGGTCCTCGCCCTTCTGGGTATAGAGAAAGTCCTTCGAGGCGAGCAGAAGGCCGGACATGCCGGGCGCGGTCGGCAGCTTGTAGAGCCGTTCGGCAAGGCCATCCAGCACGATGCGGGCGGGCTTTGGAGCTGCGGTGTCCTTGTCCTCTTTCGGCGCCTTCGCGGTGTCCTTGGAACGTTGGGAGGGCGCAGGCTCGGCCTCGTCAGCGCTGCGAGTGAGTTCGTTGTCCTCGCGGAAGCGGAAGGGAGCGGACGGATCGAGCTGGAGTGCGTGGATCTCTCCCCGATCAGGGAAGGCAACGCCCATGTTGCGATCGCCCCACGGACTGCCCGGGGTTGGCGCGAAGTTGCGGTCGGACAGGAAGTAGAGCCAGGCGCCGTCGTGCGCGAAGGCCGGTGCATAGTCGTTGTACTTGCTGGACGTCGCCTGCACGCGCTGGCCAGTGGCAAGGTCCTGGACGAACAGATCGGTGGTGTTGGCGTTGTTCGCGCGCGACACTTCGGCATAGGCGATGTGCGTGGAGCCGGGCGCAAAGGCGAGCTGGTGGAATGGCTGGTCATCGCCGGTGCCGTTGGCGGCGAGCAGGGTGACCTTGCCGCTGGCGATGTCGACCTTTTGCAGGCGTGCCTGCTTGTCCCACAGTACAAGGGTCTTTCCATCCGGTGCGATGGCAAAGGACCAGATGTACGCGTCGTAGCCTTGGGTAATCGCCACAGGCTCGCCCGAACCATCGGCGGACATGGCGTAGATATCGCCCTGTTCGCCCTGGTCAAGGATCATGAACACGCGCTCGCCCTTGGGGCCGGCAACGGCCTGGCGCGCGCGCGGTGAGGGGAACAGCAAACTCGACCCGGCGCTGGGCTCCGGGAGCGGCCAGAGCAACCCGGCCTCGGGCGGTGACCGCAACGCTTTCACCCGAGGGGGAAATGTGCGCGCCCTCGATCTGCGACACCGGGTTGGCGATCGAACGCAGACGGGTCTGCGCGCGGTCGGTCACGATGTCGATGGCGAGGGTATGGAAGCTCTTGCTCGTGCGCGAGAAGACATGGATGTCCGCGCCGTTCTGGAGGTAGATGGCATCGCCGTCGAGGCTTGCCTGGAGCACGGGGAAGGGCAGTTCGGACGAGAGCTGGGCTGCCCCTGAACCATCCTCGTTGACTGACCAGACGGCATCGCCCCCGCTCTTGTCGGAAATGAAGTAGACCTTGCCGCCGTTAGCCATGGGGAAGCGGATTGGTGCGCCGAAATCGGGGAGGAGCTGGACCGCTTCGTCGTTTGTAGTGCCGGGCCAGCGCCAGAGTTGCGCCATGCCGCCGCCACGGTAGAGCACGGCGTGGTCGCGCGCGCGGGCGGTAAGGCCGCGGCGGCTGAAGAAGAGGGTGGTGCCATTTTTTCCGTAGGTCGCATCGTTGGCGCGCCACAGCGGGATTGGGGTGGCCTCGCCGCCAGTAGGGGCGATGGTATAGAGGATCTCGCCCTGGCCGCCGCCGGTCAGGCGCGAGGAATAGATGACGCGGCCATCGGGCGTCCAGCCAACCGTGCGCAGCTGGCCCCCCTCGAAGGTCAGACGGCGCGGGGTACCGCCAGCGACGGGCATGACATAGACGTCCTGATCGCTGTCGTAGCTGGCGGTAAAGGCCACCATTGTCCCGTCGGGCGAGATGTGGGCGTCGGTCTCCTCGGCGGGATGGTTGGTGAGGCGGATGGCGCTCCCCCCTTCGCGCCCGGTGCGCCACAGATCGCCTTCGCTGGCAAAGACCAGTACGTCGCCGCGCGCGCTGGGATACTGGTAAAAACCTTCCTCTGCATGTCCGGCAGTGGCCGCGATCGCGGCGCTCAGCGCAAGCAGGCTGGTGGCGAAAAAGCGCATGGTCTTCATGGGTCGGGGGCCCCTTCTGGCAATTCGCGGCAGACCATGCCGGTCGGCTGAGCCTTAGGCAATGATCGGCAAGGCCTGAGGCCACAGTCCTGTCGAGCGGTATGGGTGGTCTGTCGATCCGTGCAAAAAAGTTGGCCTTGCCCTGTCAGATTTGGGAGCGGCCAGCGTCTCCCTTTCGAAGGCGGCCTGTGCCGCGCGATTGACCGGGGGGTCAGACGTGATTTCTGCCACGAAAGTGCGTGCAGGAACGCTCTGCGTTCTTGCTGCCTGTAGTCTTGCCGCGCTGCCGCAGCTGGCGCCGACGACCTCGGCGGCTACGCCCTCCGCGAGGAGCGCCGAGCTTGCCCGGCGGCTGGCCGGCCCCGATGGGCACGTGATGGTCGTTGCGCATCGGGGCTGCTGGAAGGCCACCTCGGAAAACAGCCTGGATGCGATCATGCAGTGCCGCGCGATAGGCATCGACATGGTCGAGCTCGACGTGCGCACCAGCCGGGACGGGGTGCCGGTGTTGATGCACGACGCGGATGTTGCGCGCACCACGGACGGCAGGGGCAGGGTCGAGGATCTGACGCTGGCAGACCTGCGCGCGCTGCACTTGCGTGAAGGCATGGGCGGGACGAGTGCCCTCACCGAGCGGCGCATTCCCACGCTTGCCGAGGCGCTTGCGGCCACTGGCGGCGAGATCCTCGTCAACCTCGATGCCAAGGCGGTCGACCCGTTCGTTCTCCTGCGTATCGTTGACGAGGCGAGCATGCGCGGCCACGTCCTGTTCAAGGCTGAAGCTTCGGCCTCCGAGATCACGGCGCGCGCGCCTTTCGTCCGGGATGTCCACTTCCAGCCGATCCTGCGGGAGCCGCGCATGGCGGATGATCCCGTTGCAGCGCTTGCGTCCTACGACGCGCTTGCGCCTGTCAGTTTCGAGATCGATGTCAAGACGCAGGGGTTCCTGCCGCGCCTGACCGATACGCTGCGCGCAAGCTGTGCGCGCTACTGGGTCAACAGCCTGGCGGGGCGCATTTACGATGACCGCGCCGCTCTGGAGGACCCGGACGCCGTGTGGGGGCGCCTTGTCGCCTACGGTGTCGACGCAATCCAGACCGATCATCCCGGCATCCTCAAGGACTACCTTTCGCGAAGCGGCCTGCGCAGCTTCGCCTGCACGCCGAGCTAAGGCGCGCCCACTCCCTTTACCGCTGAATTTTCGAACCTGCTTTTTGCTTCACAGGACAGTTGTATCCATGAAACGCATCCATGTTCTTGGCCTGACCGCCGCTCTTCCCGCGCTTGCCACAATGCTGGCCGTGGCTCCGCTCCATGCCCAGACGGCCAATGCCAGCCCCACGGCGCAGGCCGGTGAGGAGGAGCCCGAGACCGCACGCCATCACCGCGCCAAGGAAGACACCGTCGAAGAGGCGATCCTCGTCACCGGCTACCGCTCGTCCAACGTCGCGGCCATCGAGGCCAAGCGCGATGCGGTCGGAATCCGCGATTCCATCGCACAGGATCAGGCCGGCCTTCTGCCCGATCTCACGATCGCACAGGTCGCCCAGCGCATTGTCGGTGTGGCCCTCGTGCCCGACTTTGCCACCTCGAACGACCGTTCGCCTGATCTTGCCGAAAGCGTCATGATCCGCGGTATCGGGTCAAGCTACAACATCGTCACCATCGACGGCATGCCGCTCGCGACGACCTCTTCGAGCAGCCGCGGTGCGCGCATCGAGCTGCTGCCGCCCTCGTTCGTCAGCCGTATCGATGCGGCCAAGACTATTACCGCGAACCTCGATCCTCATGCGCTGAGCGGCCAGCTCGACCTCATCACGGCGAGCGCCTTCGATACCGGAAAGACCACTGTCGTCGCGCGCGCCTCGGTCGGCGACAACAGCACCGCGGGCCAGTTCGCGCACAAGGACCAGGGCCAGAATTTCCGCGGCGACCTCACCTATTCGAGTGTGTTCGGCGCCAACCGCGATTTCGGCGTCGTCCTCTCGGGCTCCTACGCGCGCTACAATTCGAGCAACTATGACTACAAACCAGGCGCAGTCGATTCCAGCTACCTGCTCTATGACGACAATGGCGCGGAAATTAGCGACTACAACGACCTGTCGACCGCCAACGGCTGGTCGGCCGCCGCGCGCAACCAGATCTTCGCCTATACCGACAGCGTCGAGCGCGCTTCGGGCGTGATGAAGCTCGAATATGATCCGGGCACAGCGACCTATGCCTCGCTCTATACGGGCTACTTCTACCAGAAGGAAGACGAGGTCCGGAACGAGTACCTCGCCCAATCGCGCGACAGCGCGGGTCTGGTCGCGCAGGATGCGACCTCGGGAACCTGGGCGATGGGGCGCACCGCGCTGGGCTACTCGCACCAGCCCCAGAAGCGCGAGACCTTCGTCGTATCGGGCCTTGTCGAGCAAGACCTGGGCGGCGGTTTCGAGGCCAGCCTCAAGGCCACCCATTCGCGCGCGCGCCTCAACACGATCCGCGACCGCTCCAAGTTCCAGGGCGACTACAACGAAGAGGGCGCCTTCGCCTACGATCTGTCGAGCGCCAACCCGCAGCTGACCCTGCTTAACCCGGACTACGTCAACGATCCGGCGACCTACAACGAAAGCTACATCCAGCACATTACCCAGCGCGCCGCGCAGGACCTGACCTTCGTTGGTCTTGATGTGGGCCAGAACTTTGCCGCAGACGACTATGGCCTGGGCTTCAATCTTGGCGCCAGCTTCCAGACGACCGACCAGAGCTACGACCAGGATCGCTTCGCGGGCAACCTCTACGATGAAAACGGTGATCGCATCACGCTGGTCGGCTATGATCGTCCCGATCGCCTGACCACCACCGATCCGCGCATCGACTTCCTTCTCATCAACGACGAAGCGGTGCGCGCGGCCTGGGAGGCGGCGGGTTACACTGACGTCCAGGACGACAGCGACACCAACATCTCCTCGGACTACGACCTGAATGAGAAGGTCTACGCGGCCTACGCGCAGGCGCGCTACCGCACCGAGAACTTCAATGTCCTTGCCGGTCTGCGCCTCGATGCGACCGAGAACGACATCGACCTGTGGGTGCGCGATGCCAATCTGGTGGGCGGCGTCCAGGATGCGGACAGCTATAGCGAGGGGCATCGCCGGGCGACCTACCAGTACCTCCTGCCCTCGGTCATCGCCAGCTACCGTTTCGATAACGACGTGGTGCTGCGCGCGGGCTACTCCAAGACCATCGGGCGCCCGAACTTCAACTACTATGCGATCTCGGAATCGATCGGCCTTCCCGACGAGGTCGAGGGCGACAACATCATCTCGGTGACGCGCGGCAACGCCGACCTCAAGCCGCGCACCTCCAGCAACTTCGACCTTTCGCTCGAATGGTACCCGACCCGGGGCTCCATGCTGTCGGTTGCGGCCTTCTACAAGGACATCAAGAACCTCATCTTCACCCAGAACATCTCGGTTGACGGCTTCGAGTACCAGGGTGACCTCTATACCGCGCGCATCACCACCCCGATGAATGCGGAGAGTGCATCGCTGAAGGGCGTCGAGATCTCGGCCCGCCAGGACTTCCGCGACATCGCGCCGGGCTTCCTGGGCAACTTCGTGCTCAACGCCAATGCGACCTACATCAAGGGCAAGCAGACGGTGATCCAGGCCGACGAGACGACCCGCCACGTCAATGGCCTGGAAGGCCAGCCCGAATTCCTCGCCAACGCCTCGCTTTCTTATGAGGACAGCGTGTTCGGGGCCTCGCTCGCCTACAGCTACGTGGGGGACTACCTGAAGTCGATCAACGAGGACTCGCACCTCTTCGACATCCACTCCAGGCACCGCAGCGAGCTCTCTGCGCAGATCCGCCTCAAGGTCCTTGAGGGTGTGACCGTGATCGCCGAGGGGCAGAACCTGACCAAGACCGACATCGAGTACTTCCGCAAGATGCCCGATGGCCAGCTGCTTGCCGAGCGCGCGCAGAAAGGCCGTACTCTCTGGCTCGGCGTCAACGCGCGCTTCTGATCGCGCACGACCCTCGCCTCAGGAACCTGACAGCAGGGCTCCAGCGGGACATGCGTTGCGCTGGAGCCCTCGCCTTAGGCTTCTCATCCATCTAGACTGCCCCGGTCGGGGCAGGGGAACTTCGATCATGAAATTACTCCATCGCGCAGGCCTGGTGGTCGCACTGGCGCTGGCAGCGCCAGCTGCGTGGGCGGCCGAGCCCTTCTGTGGGACAAACCATCATATCGCGCGCCTTCAGGTCGAGCGCGCGGATCCGAACGGGCGCATTCTTATCGCCGCGCACCGGGGCGGGCATCTGGTCGCGCCCGAGAACTCACGCGCGGCGATCGCCGAGGCTATTGCCGAGAAAGCCGACATCATCGAGATCGACGTGCGCGTGACTGCCGATGGCGTGCCTTACGTGATGCACGACAGCACGCTGGATCGTACCACGAATGGCGCCGGTTCCAACGTGGATGTTACCTATGCGCAGCTGCGTGCGCTGCGCCTGAAAGGCAGCGCCGAGAGCCCGCCCACCTTGCAGGAACTGCTCGTGAAATCCTGCGGCAAGGCGCTGGTCGATCTTGACATGAAGACCGACGAGGTCGCTCCGGTGCTGGCCGTGGTCGAGGGGCTGGGGATGGCGGACCAGGTGATTTTGTTCGATTCCGAAAGCGAAACCCTGCGGGCCGGACGTCGCTTCGTGCCGGAGGTGTCTGTCATGACGCGCCTGCGTGCAGACGGCCCGACGCTGGAGGAGATCAACCGGGGGCTGGCTCCGGTTGCCATCGTGCACGGCGATCCCAGGTCGCTCACCCGTGAGGCAAGCGCGGCGATTGCGGCGCTCCCTGCCCGCATCTGGGCCAACGCGCTGGGTGATACGGATGCCGTGCTGGGACAGGGCGACGAGGCAGCCATCTGCCAGCGGCTCTTGGCGCTTCGCGCCAAGGGCGTGTCGGTGATCCAGACCGACTATCCCGCCGCGCTTCGCAAGGGGGTGCGCCAGTGCGGCATCGCGAGGCGCTGAGGTTGCAGCCTACCCTCCAAGCCCCCAATGCAGGCTGAGGCGCACGCTGCGCGGCACTGCGTAGCTGTCCTTGAGCCAGCCATGTGCGGGCCCCGTCAGGCTGGTCAGCCGGGCTTGTGTGAGGTTGGAGATGTCGAACACCACGCTCCAGCGCGGCGCAAAGTGGTAGCGGGCCTGGAGATCGACCTGGCGGCGCGGCGCCCAGTAGACGTCCTGCGAGGGCGCGTCGGGCGCTATGGCGCGAAGCGCGCGCGCCGTGGTATTGAGCGCGGCGCGCAGCTCCAGGCCGTCCTTGGCATAGAACAGGCTGACATTGGCGATCTGTGAGGGTTGGCCGACCAGCCGCTCGACCACACGCTGCGAGCCGGTCGTTTGCAGGACCGACATGGCCCCGTCGAGCCGGGTCCAGTTGGCGGTGAAGCCAAAGCGGGCAAGGTGGCGCGAGAGCGCGCCGAGCGAGCCTACGCTCGCGCTCAGCTCCACTCCCGATATGTGCGCCGCGCTGGCGTTCACAGGACGGATCACCTGGGCTGAGGCGTAGTGCACGCCCTCCCAGGTGTACCCTTGGGTCATGGCATCGAAGATCTCGTCGCGGATGCGCTTGTGGAAGAGGGCGGCCGAGACGAGACCGTCGAGCCGGGAGGGCAGCGTCCACTCCGTGCTCACATCGAAATTATCCGAGGTGCGCGGAGAAAGCTCCGGATTTCCGAGCCGGACGGTGACGTCCGGGCTTTGCGGGTTTCCGGCCAGGCTTGAGCCGCCGAAGTCAATGGAGGCGCGTGGGGCGTAGCTCTCGTAGCTGGGACGCCCGAGCGTGCGGCTGTACCCGGCGCGCAGGCGCAGGGACGGCGTGGTATCGAAATTGGCCAGAAAGGCCGGGAGCAGCCGGGTGTAGCCCGAAGCGGCGGTCATCGCGTTCCAGGTGTCTCCCGCTTCGATGTAGCCTTGCGTCGAGAGCGAGGTCCGGTCGAGGTGGAGCCCTCCCACCAGCTCCCAGGGGCCGCGCACCAGGCGCGCCATGGCGTAGGCTGAAAGCGTCGTCTCGTCATGGTCGAAGCGGTCGCGCAGCGCATCGCCGATGTCCGAGGTGCGCGCGATATCGTTCCGGTTGGCATAAAACAGCGCCCAGGCCCTGTCGGAATCAATCGCGATCAGCGGCAGCTCCGCGCGGTTGAAGGGGAGGGGGGCGGCGCGCACCTCTCCCGCCTCTGCCAGGGTCAGGTTCTGGTTGTCGGTGTTCCACGCGGTGTTGGCATAGCGGTAGCGATAGCGCGCGCGCTGCACGCCACCTCCTGCGGCAAGGCCAAGTCCGCTCCCGCCGGGCGCCATGTTGCGCCGCCAGTCAAGCCGCGCGGTGTCAAGGTCGGAGACCGCGCTGCGTGCCCGTTCGCGCCAATAGGCGGCAGGATAGAGCGAGAGGTCCGTGTAGCTGTCGCGGGGCACCGTGAAACTGTGGTGGAGCGTGCTCGTATCGTAGATGACCGGGAAGGCCCCCGATCCGGTGACTTCCCCGTTCGCGTCGCGGCCGGAGGTGAATTTCACCATGGTGTAGGCCTCGCCCATGGTGGCCCGGGTGCGCGCGGCGCGAAGAGAGAGGCGGTCCTGGTCCGATGGCGACCAGGTGGCGTCGAACAGCGCAAGCCGGGTGGTGGTGCGGGTCACGCCGTCGCGGTAGCCCACCTGCACCGCGCCGCGCGTGAAGTGGCCCGAGGTGTCGCTTCGCCGCGTGATCGCGCCGCGCGGCTCAACCACGACCTCGTTGCGGATGAAGCCATCGCGGAAGGTGAAGCTGCCCAGGAACGTGGAGATCGCAAGATCGGGCAGATCGGCCTCGAAGCGGGCCGAGAGACCATGGCGGCGGCGGTCCGAGCTGTTGATCCAGTACTTGTCCTGAACCGGCACCGGACGCCCCTGTGCACGCGGGTCAGCTTCGTCCACGCGCGTGTCATCCGCGGCGTAGAAGGCGAGGAAGCCGCTGTCGCTGGTGCCATGCATGTCGCTGTTGTTCTGGAGGCGGCGGGCGTTGGCCGAGAGCACGAGGCCGAAACGGCGCTCTGGGCCCAAGGTCGTGGCAAAGGTGCCGCTGGCGTGTAGCCCGGGGGTAGACTGGCGCTGGACTTCGCCATGGCGGCTGGGCCGGGTAAGCCCGGCTTCGAGCGAGGCGAAGGGGGCACCGCCGCGTGCAAAGGCGCTGCGCGTGCGGATGTCGATGGCGCCGCCGATGGCGTTGGGATCGCGCTCGGGCGTGTAGGTCTTGAGCACGACAAGCTCGCTCACCAGGGTGGTGGGCAGGATGTCGAGCCGCACGCCCCGGCTGGCGCTGTTTGAGCCCGCTTCGGGAATGCCGGTCGAGGCAATGGCAAGGCCGTTCACGGTGACGTTGTTGTAGGTCTGGGTGAGCCCGCGCACGACCGGGGCTATGGGCACGTCGCGCGGGTGTTCGTTGTCGGCAATGGGGGTCACAGAGATCCCGGGGATCCGGCGCATGGCATCGACCACGCTGGTGTCGGGAAGGCGGCGAACCTCATCGCTGGAAATGGCATCGGCAATGACGCGGGCCTCGCGCTTGGCCGCTCGTGCGCGTCGTTCGGATATGCGAAGACCAATAATGTGGATGGGGTCACCGGTAAGCGGGGGCGGTGCGTAGGCGGGCGCTGCCCTGGACGGGGTATGCGATGCAGGGCCGGCGCGGGCGGAGGCCTTTGCGCGCGCGCGGATGAGGACGGCTCCCGTCCGGCGCTGGGCGATGAGGCCCGTGCCCGCAAGGATGCGTTGGAGCGCGTCTGTCTCCGTCATCTCTCCGTGCGCGCCATGGCTGCGGCGGCCTTCCAGCGTTTCGGGCGAACTTAGGACCTGGATGCCGCTCTGCCCCGACCAAGCGTTGAGCGCGTCGCCCAGCGCGCCTGCCGGAATGGCAAAGTCGCGCGTGCGGCCATCCGCCGGGGAGGCCACAAGCGCCACCATTGCAGCAAGGCTGGCAGCGGTTGCGAGGCGCATCGCTAGCCTCCTACCCGGCAGCCGAAGGGGGCCGTGCTAGATGCGGTCGAGCACCAGGGCATGGCCGGTGTCCTTCACCGAGAAACCGTGGAGGAGGCCCAGGTTCTCCAGCACCGCGACCGGCTCGGCAAGGTGCAGGCGGCCTGCGACGCGCGTGCGCAGAAGAGCCGGATCCTCGACCAGGATCTGCCGGTCGGTCCAGCGCTCCAGCTGGGGGACGAGTTCGTCGAGCGGCATGTCGCGGACCCGCAACCAGCCGTTGCGCCAGCTTTCGGCCTCCTCGCCCTGGATGCGCGCGAGCGGGGCGATCACACCATGGGCGAGGCGCGTGCCGTGACCGGCGGGAACCCTGACAGGGACGATGCCCGGTGCATTGGCGGCAAAGCGCACGAGACCGCGCTCGACCTGCAAGTCCACGGCCTCGCCGTTGAGGGCAACGTCGAAGCGCGTGCCCAGCACGGTCACGGTGCTGTCCTGTGCGCTCACGGTAAAGGGGCGGGCCGGGTCGTGCGTTATGTCGAACAGCGCCTCGCCCGTCTCGAGACGGACCTCGCGCCGGTTGGCCCCAATGCGGGCGAAAAGGCGGCTGTTGCCATTGAGATGGACCTGCGATCCATCGGCCAGCGTGATCGCGCGCACTTCGCCGGGGCCGGTGCTCCAGCTGTTCTCGGGCGTGAGCTGAAAGCGCAGCTGCGGCAGGCCAAGGGCAAGCGCGCCAACGAGCAGTACGCCGCCCGCAGCCAGGCCAAGGGCGCGGCGCCGCGATGCACGCGGAACTGTTCCCGCGTTGTCGTTGCCTGCGGGCCGCGGGGCGGTTTCGGCATGAAGGCGCAGGCCCTCGGTGACCGCCTCGTCCATGCAGGTCACCCAGAGCGCCTCGAAGCGCGCACGTCGGCCTGGCGCGCCTCTAAGCCACGCCTCGAAGGCGGTGCTATCGACCGCATGGCTGAGATGGCGGGCCACCCAGAGCGCGGCGGCTTCATCCTCGCCGCCAGGTAGAGTGTCGTCGGGTGGCGTCATGCAGGCTCGTCCTGGCTGGCCATGGCGCGGTGGAGCGAAAGCACCGCGCGCGCGACGTGGGCATCGACCGCGCTCGGGCTGATGTCGAGCTGGGCGGCGACGTCCTTGGCGGAAAGCCCGTGGAGGCGGCGCAGGATGAAGACCTCGCGGCGTTGGCGGGGCATGGCGGCAATGATGACAGACACCGTGTTCATCCGTTCGCGTTGCAGCATGGCGTGCTCCTGGGAGGGTTGCTCGCTGGGAATCTCGATCTCGCTGGCGGGCACGTCCTCAGCGCGGCGCAGGCCCAGGCGCGCGTGGTCGACGATGAGGTTGCGCGCGATTTGGCGCAGCATGGCGCCCACGTTGCGCACGGTATCGGGGGCGTAATTGGCCAGGCGCACGAAGCTGTCCTGCACCACGTCCTCGCTCGCGGTATGATCGCCCAGCCGCTTATAGGCAAAGCCGTAGATGTCGGTGCGCAGTTTGCGGTACGCCGTTTCGTCGAAGTGCATCGTGACAGCCCCGTATCCCCTTGGGGACGCCGCCTATGGCCTTCGCGTGACAGCTTGAGGACGATGGGGACGTCTTGCCGGTGCGCGGCTCAGAAGGGGGCGGCGTGGGCTCCGGCAAGGAGGTCGCCCACGAGCCTTGGCACCTCTTTGCTTTCTGGCCCCTCGAGGACATGGAGGATGTCCGCGGCGCCGGTCGGAACCGGGTTGACCTCGACAGTGACGGCGCCGTTTGCTCGGGCAAGGCCGCTTTCGGCGGAAATTCCTGCGCCGGTCAGAATGACGAGATCTGTCATGGCGTGTGTGGTCCTGTGGTCCTGTGGTCCTGTGGTTCTGTACCATCCTAGCGATGCCGGGACGGGCGCAAAGGCCGTCCTGCAAAGAAAGACCGGGAAAATCAGGCGCGAAGGTGGGCTCTCCCGCGCAGGGCGCGCGCAGACGGCAGGAGTGGCGCGTCCATCCGGGGCAATCCGGCACAAAATCCCGGTTGGTTCGCGATAGGGCCTGTGCTGTAACCGGGCAATAGGGGACGCAAGGGTCTTGAGGCCCTCTGGAGGACACAATGGCAATCCGTTTTACCATCAATGGCGACGAGACGACGCTCGATGTCGATCCGGCCAAGCCGCTCTTGTGGACGCTGCGTGAGGATATCGGCCTGCCCGGCACCAAGTTCGGCTGCGGGGCGGGCCTGTGTGGAGCCTGCACCGTCCACGTCGATGGGGTGGCCACGCGTTCGTGCATCACGCCTGTAGGGCTCATCGAAGGCCAGAGCGTGACCACTATCGAGGCAGCGGGGGCCGATCCTGTGGGGCATCATGTGGTCGCGGCCTGGTGCGCGCTCGACGTGCCCCAGTGTGGCTATTGCCAGGCCGGGCAGATCATGAATGCGACTGCCTTGCTGCACGAAGTGCCCGAGCCCAGTGACGCCGATATCGACGCGGCCATGGCGGGCAACCTGTGCCGCTGTGCAAGCTATACCCGCATCCGCGCCGCCATCAAGGATGCGGCGCAAAAGGCGAAGAAGGCATGACCATGGCACGAACTTCTCTCAGCCGCCGGGGTTTCATCGCCGCCAGCCTGCTTGCCGGAGGTGGCGTCGCGTTCGAGTTCGCGCTGCCGCTGGGTCGTGCCTCTGCGCAAGGCATGGATGCCACGCCGATCACCGCTTTCGTGCGCATCCTGCCGGACAACCGCGTCGTAATCGGGGGTAAGAACGCCGAGATCGGGCAAGGCGCCAAGACCATGCTGCCCATGCTCATCGCCGAGGAGCTCGACGTTGCCTGGGACAACGTGACGGTCGAGCAGACTGACGCCGATGCCACGATTTACGGTGCCCAGTCGGCAGGCGGGAGCCGCACCACGGGGCGCGAGTGGTTGCCCATGCGCCAGGCAGGTGCGGCCGCGCGCGCGATGCTGCTGGCGGCGGCTGCGCAGGAGTGGGGTGTGCCTGTCTCCACACTGACGAGCACGCAAGGTCGGGTGCTCCACGAAGCGAGCGGACGCGCGGCGCCTTATGCGACTTTTGCCGCAGGTGCCGCGAGCCAGACAGCGCCCGATCCTGTAAGACTGACCTTGAAGGACCCATCCGCCTTCCGGATCGTGGGGACGCGGGTCATGGGGGTCGATACGCCTGCGATCACGCAGGGCAAGCCGCTGTTCGGGATCGACGTGGACCGGCCGGGTATGCTCCACGCCGTGCTGGAAACCTGTCCGGCGGTAGGAGGACGTTTCGTTTCCGCCAACCTCGACGAAATTCGCGCGATGCCCGGCATTGAACATGTCTTCGTAATCGAAGGGGACGGGCAGGCGGAATCGCTGCTCGACGGCGTCGCGATCCTCTCGAAAAGCTGGTGGAGCGCCGACCAGGCACGCCTTGCACTCCAGGTCGAATGGGACACCCGCGCGGTGGAGGGTTACTCCACGCAAGGTTATGCCAAGTGCGCGGGCGAAGCGCTGGACCGCGGACCTGAGAAGACCGTGCTGGACAAAGGCGATGTTGCCACTGCGCTGGAAGGCGCCCGCCAGCGGGTCACCGCGCGCTATGCCGTGCCGATCCTGGCGCACGGCACGCTCGAGCCGCAGAACACGACCGCGCTTTTCACCGGCGATGCCATCGAGATCTGGTCGCCCACACAGAACCCGGAAAGCGGACGCGCGCTTGTCGCCGCAGCCCTGGGGCTGGAAAAGGAGGCGATCCGCATCCACTTCACCCGTATCGGCGGAGGCTTCGGGCGGCGCCTTATGGGCGACTACATGGTCCAGGCCGCCGCCATCGCGGCCAAGGTTCCGGGCGTTCCTGTCAAGCTCCTCTACAGCCGTCAGGACGAGTTTCGCCGCGACTTCTTTCGAGCCGGCGCCTGGCATGAACTGGAGGCGGGGATCGACGCGGCGGGACGGCTGACGGCCTTTCGCGACCACTACGTTACCTTCGGGGTGGACGCAGAGCCCTCGCGCGGGGCCGAGGTTGCCGCGGGGATCGTTCCGGCCAACCTCCTGGCCCACGCGCGGATAGAGCAGAGCCTGATCGCCACCAACCTGCCCACCGGCTGGCTGCGCGCGCCACGCTCGAACAGCCTGGGATTCGTGCTGCTCTCTTTCCTCGACGAGGTCGCGCAGGCGGGCGGACGGGATCTCCCGGCGCTTCTTCTGGAATTGCTCGGCGAAGAGGCCCGCACGATCCCGGGCAGTGGCCCGCGCGAAGCCGATTTCCAGACCGGCCGCGCGCGGGGCGTGATCGAGAAGGTTCTCGCCATGGCCGACTGGGCCGGTCGCGATGGCCTCGAAAGCGGGCGCGGCAAGGGCTTTGGCTTCTATTTCAGCCACGCAGGGTATTTCGCGGTAGTGGTCGAGGCGCAAGTGACCGGAGGTGAGGTGCAGGTGCCGCGCGTCTGGGCGGCAGGCGATGTCGGTAGCCAGATCGTCAATCCGCTGAATGCCGAGCAGCAGGTGCGCGGCGCGGTGATCGAGGGGCTGGGCCAGGCGCTCGCAGGCCAGGAGATCACCCAGGCCGACGGCGCGGTCGAGCAGGCGAACTTTGACACGCACCCCTTCATGCGCATGGACGCGGTGCCCGAGATCGAGGTGGCCTTCGTGCCCAGCGACAACGGCCCCACCGGCCTTGGCGAACCTGCGCTGCCGCCAGTGGTGGGGGCGCTCGTCAACGCGGTGTTCGCGGCGACGGGGAGGCGTATCCGAAAGCTCCCCTTGCGCGAAGAGGATCTCGTCTGAGCGGGACTTGGCTGCGCGGCAGATAGTACCGATTGGGGCGGGGTCGCGCGCTTCGGATCACCTCGTGTCGTCCACGCCCTTGCGTGAAACACGCGTGGTAAGGGCTAAAAAGGTGAGGGTTTCTGCGGGATTTTCGGTATCGTCGCTCGTGCGCGTGTGTGAAGCAGATTCGCCTGTGCGTCCGGCCAAAAACGACAGAAGACGCGGCAGCCCCCTCGGCAATCGGGAGCAAAGACACCTCCGTCCCACTACAACGGAAGGCCGAGCCGCAAGGGACACAATATGATCGCCAATTCACTGCTGGAAAACGACAAGGCGCACTGGATCCACCCGGTGGCCTCGTGGCGCGACCACGAGGCGCGCGGGGCCACGATCCTGCGTTCGGGCAAGGGCACCTATCTCACCGACATCGACGGGCACGAGCTGCTTGATGGATTCGCCGGGCTGTGGTGCGTCAACGTGGGTTATGGCCAGGACAGCATCGTCGCGGCCGCGACCGAGCAGATGTCGCGCCTGCCCTATGCCACCGGCTACTTCCACTTCGGTTCCGAGCCTGCGATCGAGCTTGCCACCAAGCTCGCCCAGCGCGCGCCGGGGGATCTCGACCACGTGTTCTTCTCGCTCGGTGGGTCGGACGCGGTCGACAGTGTCGTGCGCTTCATCCGCTACTATTACAACGTCACGGGCCGCCCGCAGAAGAAGCACATGATCGCGCTGGAACGCGGCTACCATGGCTCCAGCAGCACCGGCTCGGGCCTGACCGGCCTGCCCGCCTTCCACGCTGGCTTCGATGTGCCCACACCCGTCCAGCACCATATCTCGTGCCCTTATCCCTACCGCTTCGAGGGCGAGGATGCCGCGCTGATCGCGTCGTCTGTCGCCGAACTGAAGGCGAAGGTGGAGGAACTGGGCGCGGAGAACGTCGCGGCCTTCTTCTGTGAGCCGGTCGTGGGCTCGGGCGGTGTGATCGTCCCGCCCAAGGGCTGGCTCAGCGCCATGCAGGCCGCCTGCCGCGAACTGGATATCCTGTTCTGCATCGACGAGGTCATCACCGGCTTCGGGCGCACCGGCCCGCTCTTCGCCTGTGAGCACGAGGGGCTGACCCCCGACTTCATGACCACCGCGAAGGGGTTGACCTCGGGCTATGCGCCGATGGGCGCGCTCTTCATGTCGGACCGCATCTACCGCACGATTGCCGATGCGACCCCTCCGGGCGTCTCGATCGGCCACGGCATGACCTATTCGGGCCATCCGGTGAGCGCGGCAATCGCTTTGGAGGTTCTGCGCCTTTACGAAGAGGGCGGCCTGCTCGCCAACGGCGTCACCTCGGGCGCGCATCTGGCCAAGGGCCTGGAAGCGCTGCGCGATCATCCGCTGGTCGGGGACGTGCGCTCGCAGGGGCTGCTGGCCGGTGTCGAACTTGTCACCGACAAGGTGGCCAAAACGCGTCCAACTGCTGAGATGAAACTGCCCCAGCACCTTGCCGATATCGGCTATCGCAACGGCGTGGTGTTCCGGGCCTTCGGGGATGGCATCGTCGGCTTCGCTCCGCCGCTGTGCATCACCACCGACGAAGTCGGCCTCATGCTGGAGCGTTTCCGCAAGAGCCTCGACGAACTGCTTACTATCAAGGAGATCCGCGATGCGGTTGGGTGATTACAAGGCCTTGTCGTTTGACTGCTACGGCACGCTCATCGACTGGGAATCGGGCATGATCGAGGGCCTGCGCGAACTGACCGCGCGGGTCGGCACGGACATGAGCCGAGACGAGATCCTGCAGGCCCACGCCCGCCACGAATCCCGGCAGCAGGCGCAGACGCCGGGCAAGCCTTACCGGGACCTCCTGCCCATCGTCTATAAGCGCCTGGCCGAGCAGTGGGGCGTTCCGTTCTCGCAGGCCGAGTGCGAGGAATATGGGAGATCGGTGCGCAACTGGCCAGCGTTCGTCGACAGTCCGGGGGCACTGCAGTACCTCAAGAAATACTATAAGCTCATCATCCTCTCGAACGTCGACAACAAGACCTTCCAGTATTCGAACGAGAAGCTGCAGGTCGAATTCGACGCGATCTATTCGGCCGAGGACGTGGGCGCCTACAAGCCTTCGGATCGCAATTTCGAGTACATGAACGGCCACATCGGCGATCTGGGCCTGGAGCCCGGTGAAATCCTGCACACGGCCGAGAGCCTGTTCCACGACCACGTTCCCGCGCGCAAGTTTGGCCTTGCCAACTGCTGGATATATCGCCGCCACGCGCAAGCGGGTTTCGGTGCGACCATGACCCCCTCGCACGAGCCAACCTACGACTTCCGGTTCAACTCGATGGCCGATCTTGTGAAGGCGCATCAGGAAGAGCTACGCAACGGGGATTAAATAACGGAAAAGAAAAAGGCCGCACCATGATCAATGCACCGAAACTCGACCGGATCGACATCAATATCCTGGCCGAACTGCAACGAAGCGGCCGCATCACCAACGCGGAGCTGGCGGACAAGGTAGGCCTGTCCGCCAGCCCCTGTCTCACCCGCGTCAAGCGGCTGGAATCGGCAGGGCTGATCGCGGGCTACAGCGCGATCATCAACCTCGCCAAGATCGGCACCAGCCAGATCGTCTTCACTTCGGTGACGCTGGGCGACCACCGCCGCGCCGACTTCCAGAAGTTCGAGACGCGCATCGCGCAGTACGAGGAACTGGTCGAATGCCACCTCGTCAGTGGCGGCTTCGACTATCTCCTGAAGTTCGTGGTGCGCGGCATCGCCGAATATCAGGAGATGATGGAGGAATTGCTCGAAAGCGGCATCGGCGTTTCCAAGTACTTCTCCTATATCGTGATCAAGACCGCGGTGGCGCGCGGACAGGCCCCGGTCAAGTTGCACGCCCCGGGCCTCTCGCGCTGAGCGGCAGCTCCCCGGCACGAAAAAGCCCGGCCAAGATAGGTTCCTGGCCGGGCTTTTTCGTGCCGTGTCGGGCCACTCCTGCCATGCGCAGGAGTGGCCGATCTTTCATCAGGCGATAGCTTCGGCGATGGCGGTGCCGCAACCCACGGTGTCAGCCGCGCCGCCCAAGTCCTTCGTGCGCGTTTCAGGCTTCGACAGCGCGCTCTCGATGGCCGCGACGATGGCGGCGGCGGCCTCGGTTTCGCCCAGGTGTTCCAGCATCATTGCGCCGCACCATATCTGCCCCACCGGGTTGGCGATGCCCTGGCCGGCGATGTCGGGGGCCGAACCGTGGACCGGTTCGAAAAGCGAGGGTTTGGAGCGGTCCGGGTTGATGTTGCCGCACGGCGCGATGCCGATCGTGCCGGTGCAAGCCGGGCCCAGGTCCGAGAGGATGTCTCCGAAGAGGTTGGAGGCGACGACCACGTCGAAACGGTCCGGGTTCATTACGAATTGCGCGGCGAGGATGTCGATGTGGTATCTGTCGGTGCGGATCTCGGGGTATTTGCCTGCCATGTCCTCCACCCGCTTGTCCCACCACGGCATGGTGATGGCGATGCCATTGGATTTGGTCGCGGAGGTGACATGGCGTTCCGGGCGGGTCATGGCGAGGTCGAAGGCGTACCTCAGGATTCGCTCGGTGCCGAAACGGGTCATGATTGTGTCCTGCACCACGATCTCGCGCTCGGTGTCGGGGAAGGAGACGCCGCCGATGGCTGAATATTCGCCTTCGGTATTCTCGCGCACGATCATCATGTCGATGTCGCCGGGCTCGCGGCCAGCGAGCGGGCAGGGCACACCGGGCATCAGGCGTACCGGGCGCAGGTTCACGAACTGGTCGTATTCGCGGCGGAACTGGATGAGCGAGCCCCACAACGAAATGTGGTCGGGCACGGTGTCGGGCGAGCCGACCGCGCCGAAGTAGATCGCATCGACATCGCCGATCTGCGCTTTCCAGTCCTCGGGCATCATTTTGCCGTGCTCGGCGTAGTATTCGCAGCAGGCAAAGTCGTGCCATTCCAGTTCCAGCGTGAAACCGAAAGTCCTGGCCGCAGCTTCCAGCGCGCGTACGCCCTCTGGCATGACTTCCTTGCCGATCCCGTCCCCGGGAATTACGGCAATGCGATAGGTACGTTCACTCATTCGCTTCAGGCTCCCTTGATCCCGGCCCAATGGAAGGTCTTGGCTTCCAGGAATTCCTCCAGGCCCTCGCTCGCGCCTTCGCGCCCAAGACCCGATTGCTTCATGCCCCCAAAGGGCGCGACTTCCATCGCCATGGCGCCGGTGTTGAGGCCAACCATGCCGAATACCAGCGCCTCGCTGACCCGCCAGGCGCGGTCCATGTCGCGGGTGTAGAAGTACGCGGCAAGGCCATAGGGGGTATCGTTCGCCGCGCGGATCGCCTCGGCCTCGTCGCTGAAGCGGATGACGGGGGCAAGCGGCCCGAAGGTCTCTTCATGGCACACGCGCATGTCCTCGGTGACGCCCGCCAGCACAATGGGGGCGGCAAACCCTTCGGGTGCGGCGCACTGCGCGGCGATCTGGGCCCCTTTCGCGAGCGCGTCGTTGACGTGGGCCTCGACCTTGTCCTTTGCGGCCTGGTTGATGAGAGGGCCGATCTCGACGCCGTCCTCGGTGCCTGGGCCCACCTTCAGCGCACGCACGGCTGCACCCAGCTTCTCCACGAAGCGGTTGTGGATGCCCGCCTGCACGTAAAACCTGTTGGTGCACACGCAGGTCTGCCCGGCGTTGCGGAACTTGCTGGCTATCGCACCCTCGACGGCAAGATCGACATCGGCGTCATCGAAGACAATGAAGGGCGCATTGCCGCCCAGTTCCAGCCCCATCTTCTTCACCGTGGCCCCGCACTGCTCCATCAGCAGCGCGCCCACGCGCGTCGAGCCGGTGAAGGTGAGCATGCGCACGACGGGGCTTGAGGTCAGCTCTGCCCCGATCTCGGCGGGAAGGCCGGTGACGACGCTGAGAACACCCTTGGGGAGCCCCGCCTCTTCGGCGAGGGCGGCCAGCGCCAGCGCGGTAAAGGGGGTGAGTTCGGAGGGCTTCACGATCATCGCGCAGCCCGCAACCAGCGCCGGTGCCGCCTTGCGGGTAATCATGGCAGCGGGGAAGTTCCAGGGCGTGATCGCGGCGGTGACGCCGATGGGTTCCTTGCGCACAAGGATGCGGCGGTCGGCAAAGGGCGAGCCGACCTCGTGGCCGTGGATGCGCAGGCCCTCGGCGGCAAACCACTTCACGAAGCTTGCTGCATAGGCGATCTCGCCCGCCGCTTCGGGAAGCGGTTTACCCTGCTCGACGGTTATGATGCGGGCAAGGTCGACCTGGTTGGCCAGGATGAGGCGGTGCCATTCCTCGATGACGGCGCTGCGCTGCTGGGGAGTCTGGTGGCGCCACTGCGCCTGCGCGGCCTCGGCCGCCGCAATCGCGCGGCGGGTCTCGGCCGTGCCGCAGGCGGGAACCGTGCCCACACACGCGCCGCTCGCCGGGTCGGTAACGTCAAGCATGGCGCGGCCATCGGCAGCGACCCACTCGCCCGCAATAAAGGCCTGCTGGCGAAAAAGCGCGGGGTTGGCGAGGCTCTCGCCCGGATGGGCGGTGCGCGTATCGAGGGTGTCGGTCATCTGTGGCCCTGCAATTGGAGTCGACGTCGTGCCCTCGTTCTAGGCGGGGCACGCGAGCGGGTGGTGCTTGGATGCGAATGCCGGGCGGCACATGCCACCGAATTGCGTGAAAGGCGCGGTAGAATGTCGCACGGGCCCCGCAGACAAGGGGCGCCGCCGCCTTTGTCCAGCCGCTAGACTGCCCAAGAAACAGCCATCTGGAACCCTTATGGTGCCCCAAGCAAAACCTGCCGCCGAATACGCCAACTTCGCTGCGCTCGACATCCGGGTGGGGACCATCACGCAGGTTCTTTCCTTCCCCCGCTCGCCCGTGGAGGACGGGTCGGTGTTGTTCTGAGTTAAAACAAGGTCGTTTTCCGAGGGGGGCGCTTTCGGAATTATTCCTTTCCTAAACCCTACTTGTGCGTCCGCGCCTTGTGGTTAGCGAGCGAGAACAGCGCATCGGTGGCGTTGTCGCCCGGCTGGTCGAGCTTACGTAGAAAATCTCGCGGCGCGGGGTAACGATGCGGTCGCCCAGCCGTTCGGGGAACATGCGGGGCAGCCAGTGGCCGCACGCGAAGAGCGCGGCACCGCAGGCCAGTGGCTCACCATCGACTGTGAGCGGTGCGGAGCCTCCTGCCGGGGCGGGCTTGGCGTGGCCGATCTTCATCGTGCCGCCCTTGTGCATGAAGGCTTCGGGCACGGCGATCATCGCCTCGCGCGCTTTCACGACGCCGCCGGTGGGCGCGTAGAACACGGTCTCGTGCTCGGAGAAGTCGACCTGCGGCCAGCGGGCCAAGGCCCGCGCCGGTGACGTGCAGGCCGCGTCGGCTGAGAACGGGGGAAGGGGTCTCGTTCATGCGGATCGCTCCTTTGGCGCAGGGGCATGGGAAAGAAGTGGGGGGAGGCAAAAAAGCGGGCCCGAAGCGCGTGGCTTCGGACCCGGTCAAGGTAGGGTGTTTTCGAAATGAAGATCGTTCCTGAGGCCGCCCCGGCGAAGGGCAGGAGGCGGCCTCGGGGCCGATCGGGTAGGGCCTTTCGGCCCCTATACGTGCGATCAGAAGTCGAAGTTCAGACGCGCGTAATAGAAGCCGCCCTGCCAGCTCATAGGCCCGTCGACGTAGGTGCGCCCGTTGGTGTCGTCGATGCGGTTCACCGGCGGGTAGCCGTCGAAGAGGTTGCGGGCGCCGAGCGTCAGGCTGTAGCCATCGCCCAGGGGGGCGGTCAGTTCGGCATCGAAAAGAACCTCGGTGCCGTAGTCCTGGATGGCATTGCCCGCGCGCGTGGTCTGGCGCGACCAGGGGCCGAACAGGTTGGCGCGCACCATGGCCTGGATGGGTCCGAAGTCATGGAACACCGTGGCGTTGGCGCGCCAGTCGGGGTTGTTGTTCTCGAAGTTGTAGACGGTCACGTTGTTGAACGAGACTTGCGCGATGTTGACCCGGTCGATCTTGTACGAGTTCGTGTTGAACGCGGCGGTGATCGTGGTGGGCTCATCGCCCAGGAAATAGCCGCGGTAGGAGGCGACCACGTCGATGCCCTCGACCGTCGTGTCGATCGCGTTCTGGAAGAACTGGATCTGGTCGATGGCGCCCGCGCCCTCGATGCCCGCCTCGATCATGGCCGCGCGGATGTCGTCCGTCACGGTGATGCGCGAGGTGGCGTAGAGCTGGTCCTCGATCTTGATGCGGTAGGCATCGACCGTCAGCGTGAAGCCGTCGAAGGGATTGAGGGTGAGGCCCAGTGAATAGTTCTTCGAGGTCTCGGGCCCCAGGTCCTCTCCGCCCAGGTACTGCGCGACCGGGTGTGAGGCGGGGTAGAGGCCGATGTTCATCGGCACACCGCCCACGGTGTTGATCGCGGACTGGGTCATGTTGAGCTGGCCGGCTGTCGGTGCGCGGAAGCCCGTGCCGAGCGACCCGCGCACGGCGGCCCAGTCGGTGACATTGTAGCGCGTGGCGACCTTCCAGACGAACTTGTCGCCGAAGCTCTGGTAGTCTTCGTAGCGGCCCGCGAAGTCGATGAACCATTCGTCGGTCACGTCCGCGCTGAGTTCGGCGTAGGCCGACTTGCTCTCGGTCGTGAAGTCGCTGGCGACATCGGGCGAGAGGCCGGTGATGCCGTTCGAGCCGGGCTGCATGATGGTGTAGACCGGGTCGGAAGGATCGGTGCAGGAAATGCCCATGCCCATCGGCGCGCCCGCGTTGAGCGAGCGGTCGGCGAAGTCCGCCTGGTTTGAGCAGAAGTTGAACGGGTCGGCCATGCCCCAGGGGCCACCGGTATAGGAGCCGGGGCTGCCCGCGCCGATCTTGAAGCCTTCGCGGCGGAATTCCCCGCCGAAGTTGAAGACGAGGGGACCAGCGAGGCCGACACCCACGGTGTAGACGAAGTCGGCGTTGAGCGCGAACTCGTCCGAGGTGTAGGTGCTGGCGTCGAAATCGGTCGGCGAATCCGGGCCCATCGAGGGGTTCACTGTGTCCGCGATCGAGTATTCGATTTTGTCCCAGCCGTAACGTGCGGCGATGTCGGCGGAGAACGTCTGGTCGCCGCCGAGGTCCCGTTCGGTGCGCCAGCCGCCTGCGATGCTCCAGTCGGTCACCTTGCCCGAGAAGTTGGGCTGGTAGCCGAGCGGGAAGCGGTCGGCGAAACGCCAGGTCGAGCCGTCCTCGAGGCGCACAGGGTTGTCCATGACCACGTGGCCGCCGCCGGGCACGCGGAAGGTCGCCATGGCGGTGCCCTTGGAACGGGAGAAATTGCCGAAGGCGTAAAGCTCGGTGTCGTCGCTGAGGTCGATCCCTGAGTTGACGACGATGCGGCCTGCGCGTTCCTTGGGCTGACCGCGCACTTCCATGGGTTTGGAGAGGTCGATACCGGCCGCGTCCACCGCCTCACGGTAGGCCGGATCGTTCTCATAGGCGTCGAAGGGGTTCCACGAGGTGGAATCGAAGGTCCGCGCGCGGTTGGTGTAGTCGTTGTCGGTGTACTGGCCCGAGATGTTGATGAAGCCGTTGTCGGTCAGCGGCAGGCCGATGTTGCCTGCTATCTGGACGCTTTCGCCGTCACCTTCGTAGTACTGGCCGACCTGGGCGACGAGCGAGCCGCCGTGGTTGGCGTCCTTGAGCTCGTAGTTGATGACGCCCGCGATGGCGTCCGAGCCGTACTGTGCGGCAGCGCCGTCGCGCAGGACTTCGATGGACTTGAGCGCAATGCCCGGGATCACCGCGGAGTCTGCAGCGTGGCTGCCGTAGCCGCTCACGCCCACGCTGGCCGATTTGTGGCGGCGGCGGCCGTTGACGAGCAGCAGCGTCTTGTCGGCGGGCAGGCCGCGCAGGCTGGGCGCGCGGATGAAGGTGTCCGACGTGGTGTTGGCCGCACGGTTGACGGTGTAGGACGGAATGAGCGTCTGCAGGATGTCGAGCGTGTCGGTCTGCGAGGCGCGCTCGATGGTTTCTTCGCTGAAGACGTCAACCGGCACGGCGGAATCGGTGACCGAGCGCGGCTGGCTGCGAAGACCACTGACGATGATGGCGTTGGCCGCGCTTTCATCGGCGGAAACGACGCTGTCCTGTGCAAGTGCAGGCGACGATGCGAGCGCCACAGCGAGCGTGGAGGTGGCAACAAGCCCCCGGTACTTGGTGATCCTAGTGGATTGATCGGAACAGATGATTCCGTTTTCGGGATTCCCTTGAACGGGGGGACATGCGAAGATGGCGCATGCGAACGGGCATCCAGATTGAGGTTACAGGACCGGACACCAAGCGGCTCGA
>NZ_VIRF01000109.1 GCF_008107685.1 Novosphingobium sp. BW1 | reverse complement strand
CAACTGCAAGCACGCCGTGTTTAATCATAGTAAGCAAATCATGCTCTGCTTTTTTAAACAAGTCATCTTCGGATGTTTCTCTAGTAGCATTAACGGTAGATAATATGCCAGCACCCATTTCTAATATTTCAAGGTAAGACTTACCTTGACGTTTTAATGACATCTCATGTTCTCGAGATCCACCAAATGTTAAATGGGTATGTGCATCTACTAATGCTGGGGACACTACCTTCCCACTAGCATCAATCGTCTCAATCGCATCGTAGTCATCTGTATGTGTTCCAGCATATACAATTTTGCCATCTTTAATGACAACTGTACCATTTTTCACAACATTTAATTCATCTAATTCCTTACCCTTCAAAGGTTTATCTGTTGATCTCGGTAAAATTAATTCTGCTATATGATTAATTATTAAATCATTCATTACTTATC
>NZ_VIRF01000087.1 GCF_008107685.1 Novosphingobium sp. BW1 | reverse complement strand
GTACCAGGCGCTGCGCGTGCGCAGGAAGCGCTAGAAGATGACAAGGGGTACTAAATGTCTGGCTTGAGCATCAGAAACGTCAAGAAATCCTTCGGCACGGTCGACATCATTCATGGTGTCGACGTCGAGATCGCCGACGGTGAATTTACCATTCTCGTCGGCCCCTCCGGCTGCGGCAAGTCGACATTGCTGCGCATGATTGCCGGGCTCGAGGATATCACCGCCGCGCAAATCAGCATTGACGGCCGGGTCGTGAACAATCTACAGCCGAAGGATCGCGATATCGCGATGGTCTTCCAGAACTACGCGCTGTACCCCCATATGACGGCCCGCGAGAACATGGCCTTCGGCCTGCGCAATATTGGTACGCCGAAGGCCGAAATCGCCTTACGCATCGATAAAGCCGCCGCCATTCTCCAGCTTGAGCCTTATCTCGA
>NZ_VIRF01000039.1 GCF_008107685.1 Novosphingobium sp. BW1 | reverse complement strand
CGTATGTTCTTGATCAGCTGGTAGCGGAGATAGTCCGCGAGGACCTGAAAGTGATGGCACGAAATGGTCCGTCGGTCGGTGTTACCAAGGGTTTGGCCTATGCCTGAGGTGATCTAAGCCTCGCCTGAAAACGGGTCTATGTCGCGGGCCACCGCGGCATGGTGGGCTCTGCAATTGTGCGGCGCCTCGCATCCGAGGGCTGCGAGATTTTGACCGCCACCCGCGCCGAAGTCGATCTCAGGCGGGAGGACGAGGTGGAGGCCTGGATGAGGAAGAATCGTCCCGACGCCGTCTTCCTGGCTGCAGCGCGAGTCGGCGGTATGCTTGTGAACGCCACCTCTCCGGCCGACTTCCTTTACGACAACTTGATCCTGCAAGCGAACGTCATCCAACGCAGCCCATAAGGCGGACGTCGAAAAGCTGATGTTTCTGGGCTCGTCCT
>NZ_VIRF01000116.1 GCF_008107685.1 Novosphingobium sp. BW1 | reverse complement strand
CACGTACGCTGACCAGCGAAAAAAGTTATAACGCTTCCCGGCCGACAGGCGGCCCAAAATCCACCGGGGCGTGCAGGTTCTCTTCAGTAACCTGCGCCATTAAATCAAAAAGGTCATATTCGCCGGGAAGCTGCGTATCAGTCGCATCCCGTTGTTCATCATATTCAGATGGCATGGGGTGATATCCAGTAGCTAAGGGGTTGTTAGCGGGTTTCGGGGCGCAGCCCTGAACCAGTCACGTAGCGCTAGCGGAGTGTATACTGGCTTAAAATGTTACAACGCAGTAATGGTTTACGAAAGTGCTTCATGTGGTACCGGGAAATGCAGCACCGGTGTGTAAGTGCGAAATGCAGATCCCGGTGAAATGACGCCTCCTCGCTCACTCAGTCGCTGCGCTCCTGCCGTGAGACTGCGGCGGGCGTTGCCAGCTCACGAATGGCTGGATAATG
>NZ_VIRF01000067.1 GCF_008107685.1 Novosphingobium sp. BW1 | reverse complement strand
CTCATTCCCTGTTATGTATCAATAGCAGAGATCGTAGGCGGTTCAGCGCAGGATTACCACAGGAAACAGCAAGAGACGCCAGAAGATGAGGCCATCTTCTGGCGGCGGGCGGGTTAGTCGAGCTTAACGCCCAGGCGGTGAGCCACTTCTTCGTAGGCTTCGAGCAGGCCGCCAAGGCTCTGGCGGAAGCGGTCTTTGTCCATTTTATCGAGGGTGTTTTTATCCCACAGGCGGCTGCCGTCCGGCGAAAACTCGTCGCCCAGCACCACTTCGCCTTTGAACAGACCAAACTCCAGCTTAAAGTCCACCAGAATCAGACCGGCGTCATCGAACAGTTTTTTCAGCACGTCGTTGGCTTTGTAGGTCAGCTCGCGCATCCGCGCCAGATTCTCTTTACTCACCCAGCCGAAGGTTTCGCAGTAGGAGTCGTTGACCATCGGATCGTGCAT
>NZ_VIRF01000134.1 GCF_008107685.1 Novosphingobium sp. BW1 | reverse complement strand
GGGATATCCACCAGGGCAACTTTGTGACCCTGCGGGATATGCTCGACGAGCGTCAGGCCGTCCGGGAAACGCGTTCCGGCGGTTAAGCCGCGATCGTTGACAATAATCGCCACATTATCTGTCGGGTCAACTTTAATATAAAACGCGGTCGGCGATTGTTGTCGAATTGCAATGTCAGCCATTGTCCAGTCATCTCCAAACAGGTGCTAATAATAAAATAAAACGCTAATTCATTTGCTACGTATCAGTATGATGGAATAAAGGATGTCAGCTGAATTGATTTTAAAATGTGATCGTCATCACTCCTTTTTATGACGCTAACCTCTGCAGGGCAGGCAATCGTAAGAAGTGTGGATTAGCGTCCATGACTTATGGCATAAGCACAATTATGGCTTTAAATAATAACTTTATATTGTCGGTATGCATAGTGTCTGGCGGGGGCGTGCTGATTATACT
>NZ_VIRF01000022.1 GCF_008107685.1 Novosphingobium sp. BW1 | reverse complement strand
GGCCGAGACCAGCGTGAAGGGCCTCTACGCCGCCGGCGACATGGCCGCGGTGCCGCACAACTACATGCTCGGCGCCTTCACCTATGGCTGGTTCGCCGGGCGCAACGCCGCCGAATACGTCGCCGGGCGCGCCTTCAGCGCGGTCGACAGCGCCCAGGTCGAGCGCGAGCGTGCGCGGATCGAGGCGCCGCTGCTGCGCGAGCATGGCCTGCCGGCGGCGCAGGTGGAGTACAAGCTGCGCCGGCTGGTCAACGACTACCTGCAACCGCCCAAGGTGACCCGCAAGATGGAATTGGGCCTGCAACGCATCCAGGCCATCGCCGAGGATCTGGAGCGGATCAAGGCGGACAACCCCCACGAGCTGATGCGCGCCCTGGAAGTCAGCGTTATCCGCGATTGCGCGGAGATGGCCGCGCGCGCCTCGCTGTTCCGCACCGAGAGCCGCTGGGGCCTGTACCACCACCG
>NZ_VIRF01000133.1 GCF_008107685.1 Novosphingobium sp. BW1 | reverse complement strand
TGGCGGTTCGATAACCGCGACAGAGGCCTGTCGAGCAAGATGGCGCTGGCGGGCAAGCCGTATCTGCCGCTGGCCTATGTGAAAAACCTGCTGGGCTGGCCCCTCAAAACCTCCTACACCCTCGATGACATGGCTGAAGACGCGCTGTGCTTGCTGGCGGCCCTGCGCATTGCTCAGGCGCACGTGATCGGCGTGTCGATGGGCGGCATGATCGCGCAAGTGATGGCGGCGCGCGCGCCGCCATCACTTGCGCGATCATGCCGCCCATCGACACGCCGATCACGTGCGCCTGAGCAATGCGCAGGGCCGCCAGCAAGCACAGCGCGTCTTCAGCCATGTCATCGAGGGTGTAGGAGGTTTTGAGGGGCCAGCCCAGCAGGTTTTTCACATAGGCCAGCGGCAGATACGGCTTGCCCGCCAGCGCCATCTTGCTCGACAGGCCTCTGTCGCGGTTATCGAACCGCCA
>NZ_VIRF01000132.1 GCF_008107685.1 Novosphingobium sp. BW1 | reverse complement strand
GCTTCGTCCAGAGCGATCCCAAGCTGTCCAGCGCGATCATCCAGCGCCAGGGCGACAAGCCGCACCGCTACGCGGTCGGCGGCGAGATCAGCGACGGCGTGAAGCTGCACGCGGTCTACCGCGACCGCGTCGAACTGCAGCGCGGCGGGCGCCTGGAAAGCCTGCCCTTCCCGCACCGTTCCGGGGGACTGCTGGCCAGCGCGGACGACATTACAAGCGAGAACGACTCGATCGAACAACTGCAAAGCCTGCAGGATGAGAACGCTGCAGCATTGCGCGAGCGCCTGGACGCCTTGCGCCAGCAGATGGAAGCCACGCCCATCGCAGAACCCGCCGAAGAAGACTCGAG
>NZ_VIRF01000127.1 GCF_008107685.1 Novosphingobium sp. BW1 | reverse complement strand
GCAATTCTATTTGATAATCAGTTGCGATAAAGCCGAATTAACGTTCTTTACGCTCTATTTACCCACCTGGATGCGGGAAAGCCCCATCCCGCAGGGGGAATGGGGCTTTCGTGGGGAGCGAGAGCGGCTGTCAGAAGTGGAAGTTGGTGCTGAACAGTATCGTCCTTCCAGCGGCCTGGGACGCATAGTGCGCCGCATAGGCTTTGTCGAAGTACTTCTTGTCGAACACATTCTGCACGTTCAACTGGAAATCGACGTTCTTGCTCAGTTTGTAGCTGGCCATTGCGTCATAGCGCCAGTAATCGGGGACATAGACGGTATTGCCAACGTCGCCATAGACCTTGTCGACATAGAAAGCCCCGCCGCCGATGGTGGTCTTCGGGAAGATGTCATAGGTGGTCCAGAGACTGAAGCTGTTCTTCGGCGTATT
>NZ_VIRF01000089.1 GCF_008107685.1 Novosphingobium sp. BW1 | reverse complement strand
TTCGAGCCGCTTGGTGTCCGGTCCTGTAACCTCAATCTGGATGCCCGTTCGCATGCGCCATCTTCGCATGTCCCCCCGTTCAAGGGAATCCCGAAAACGGAATCATCTGTTCCGATCAATCCACTAGATGGTGCCAGCGCGACCCGAAAGGCGACCATCCGAGGTAGGGCATCAGGGGGTAGGAACGGGGCTAGAAGGGATGAGCGGGCCAGCCCCGGCCACATCGGGGAGCCAGGTGCAAATTGATCTCACGCGCGCGCACCTGATCGGAAACGGAAGAGCACACAGACAAGGAACCACCCAAGTTTAATGACGCGCGCGCATGACAGGGAGTGGGCCCGGTTCCCGAAAAGGAAGGCGAAACCTCAGAGCATGGCGAGCGTGCGCTGTGCGTCGAGTCCTTCGCGCTTGGCGGTGCGGGCGATGTAGCGCGAATCGATCCACTTGCCGCTGCCGGTTTCGAGGTCGTAGCGCTCGTCACTGACAATGGCTGCATCGTAGGCCTTGCGCGCTTCGTGAACACGGCCAAGGCGGGTGTAAGCGGCACCCAGGTTGATCAGGAGGGCAGGGTCCTCTCCACATACCTCGCGCGCGGCCAGCAACTTCGCGAGCGCCGCCTGATCCTGCCCCGCCACGAGTTCAGCATAGGCGACGTCCTGCGATTCGGCGCGCGGCAGTTCGACTGTGAGCGAAAGGGCGGACTGGCCAGCAAGGAGAGCCAGGGCTGCGGCGGTCAAGGACATCTGTTTTTCTCCCTCGAGTTCATCAATGCAGCCGATTGTGCGCGAAAAGCCACAACCCTCAAGCAAAATGACAAGAGTGTCATAAAACTGCAATCTCAGCGTGAACACCGCAGAAATACGTGAGTCGCTGCAAGCGTTTTTTCGCCCCTGCCCGCCTTGACACATGGCCGTCACACCCCAGTCAGAAAAGTCCATATTTCTGTCATGGCAACGCCAACAAATTGTCACCCCCGGCTCCTACGACGCCGCCAACGATGGCGGGCCCGCCGCGATCGTCGAATTTGATCCACTCGATCGAAACCGATCCAACGGGGGAATACACGTGAAGAAATTCTCTGGCCTGATGCTCCTGGGCTGCAGCGCTCTCGCACTTGCGGGCTGCGGGGCCGATGACATTGCCTCGCCCGGCGCCGGAAGCGTCGTGGTCAACAACGGCGGCGGCACGCCCACGCCGACGCCCACACCGACCACCGGCATCATCGAAGCGGCGGCCGAATGCCCCACCTTCAACGCCACCGGTGGCCTGTCGAACGACGGCACCATCGAAGACCCGAACGGCAACTCCTGGCGCATTTGCACCCTGCCCGCGCTGGTCGATGCGAGCTCCAGCCTGCCCAACGAGGCGGGCGTTCTCTACCGCATCAACGGCCGCGTGGACGTGGGCTGCGATGGCGGTTTCTCGGTCCCGACTTCGGGTTCGCCCTACACCACCACCACCGCCTCGTGCCTCAACGCCGGTATCTCGAACCTGACATCGGACACCTCGGTTGAGCTGACCATCGATCCGGGCGTCATCGTTTACGCCGAGAACGCCGCCGATCCGGCCTGGCTCGCGGTCAACCGCGGCAACACCATCCAGGCCAACGGCACGGCCTCCTCGCCGATCGTCTTCACCAGCCGCCAGAACGTGGTCGGCTCGGCCACCGACAGCTCGGATCGCCAGTGGGGCGGCATTGTGCTGCTCGGCCGCGGCATCATCACCGACTGCACCGCAGGCGGCAGCGTCGCCACGCAGGACTGCCAGCGCGAGACCGAAGGCGCAGCGACCCCCGCCACCTTCGGCGGCCGCAATAACGGCTACAGCGCCGGTTCGATGCGCTACGTGCAGATCCGCTATTCGGGCTACAACCTCGCGCCCGACGCCGAACTTCAGTCGCTCACCGGCGGTGGCCTGGGCACAGGCACCACGCTCGACTACATCCAGACCGTCAACAGCTCGGATGACGGATCGGAGTTCTTCGGCGGCGCGGTCAACATGAAGCACTACATCGCGGTCAACGCCGACGATGACAGCCTCGACACCGACACCGGCCTCAAGGGGAACTTCCAGTACCTGCTGCTGCTCCAGCGTGCAGGCGCCGGCGATGCCTTCTTCGAGATCGACTCGAACAACAACATCAACTCCGATCCGGCCGACCGTCAGCAGTCGACATTCGCCAACTTTACCGCGATCCAGTCGGGCAACCGTCCGGACAATTCGGACGAAGCCAGCATCCTGGTGCGCGGCGATGCGGACATCAACTTCGTCAACGGCATCATCAACACGCCGAGCAACGAGTGCATCCGCATCGATGGCCGCACCGCCACCGGTTCGGCCACCTTCACCGCCAACTCGGTCGTGATGACCTGCGGTGACACCGGTCCGTTCCTGAGTACGGGTAGCCAGTACTCGGGTACGAACACCGCCGAGGACATGTTCAACGCGGGCACCAACAACAATGCCTCGATCACCTCGACGCTGACCAGCACCTTCGTCAATGGCTCGAACGAGAACGGTGTCATGGCCTACGCCAACATCGCCGACTTCTCGAGCTTCTTCGACGTGGTCGACTACATCGGTGCCGTGCGTGATGCCAACGACACCTGGTACCGAGGCTGGACTTGCGACAACGCCACCGCCGACTTCGGCACCGGCAGCCTTTGCACCGGCCTTCCGGTCGCCTGAACGGCCACCCGTTGAACGGGGAAAGGGGCGGTCTGTCGGACCGCCCCTTTCGCTGATCCGAATTTACGAGTTTCTGAGGGGGAACCTTCCCATGACCAAGTCGCCGCTCGTCCCGCTCCTGCTTCTCTCCACGGTGATGACACCGGGTATCGCGCAAGCGCAGGACAGCGATACAACGCCTGAAACCCTTGCCGCTCCCGCCGAGACTGCGCAGGACGAAGCCGAAAACGATGGCCCCGACGTCTCGATCCCGGGCGGCGCGATCATCGTGACCGGCCGGCGCACCGTCAACGTGGAGCGTTCCGCAACCGAGGTTCTCTCGGTTCTCTCCAGCGAGGACATTGCGCGCACCGGCGAAGGCGACATTGCCGGCGCGCTTGGCCATGTGACCGGCCTTTCGGTCGTGGGCAACGGCTATGTCTACGTGCGTGGCCTGGGCGACCGCTACTCGCTCGCGCTGCTCAACGGCTCGCCTCTTCCCAGCCCCGAACCGCTCAAGCGCGTGGTTCCCCTCGACCTCTTCCCGACCAGCGTCGTGGCCTCCTCGATGGTGCAGAAGAGCTACTCGGTGAACTTCCCGGGTGAGTTTGGCGGCGGCGTGATCAACCTGACTACCCAGGCCGTCCCCGAGGAAAGCTTCCTCAAGATCGGCGGCGGCATCGGCTGGGACAGCGAGACCACCAACAAGCTGAGCTATTCCTACTACGGCTCCAAGACCGACTGGACAGGCTACGACAACGGCCTGCGCCGCGTGCCTCATGACATGCAGGCGCTGTTCGACAGCAATCTGGCCCTTAACCCTACCAGCGAGCTGGCCGACGATATCGGCTCGATCCTGTTCACGCCGCGCAACTCAGTAATCCAGACCATCGAGAACACGCAGCCCAATTTCAGCGCCGATCTTTCGGCGGGCACCTCCTTCGATCTGGGCGGGGCGACGCTGGGCGTGATCGCGACGGCGGGCTACTCGAACACAACGCAGACCCGCCAGGCGCTGCGCCAGTCGACCCAACTTCTCTCGGGCGCCTACGAAGACCGCGATCAGGACGGCACCACCGTCCAGAGCGACAACCGCGTGATCGTCAACGGCCTCCTTGGCCTTGGCCTTGAATGGGGTGAAAACTCGATCCGCTGGACCAACGTCTATATCCACGATACCGACAAGTACGCGGCCCTCGCCTCCTTCAAGCAGCCCCAGCAGAACGATGACTGGGACTTCATGGAGCAGAGCACCGGCTGGTACGAACGCCAGCTGATCGACAGCCAGTTCACCGGCGAATTCAAGCCCACCGACGACACCACGATCGACCTGCGCGCCGGTTACGCCAACTCCAAGCGCATCGCGCCCTACGAGATCGTCTCGCGCTACATCCGCCGCAACACCGGCGATGGCGGCGTGGGTGACCTGTTCACCAACGCCCTGGGAAGCGGCACGGGTTCGGCACCGACCTCGATCTCCTTCTCGCGCCTCAACGAAGACGTTTGGTCGGCGGGTGCCGATGTCAGCCATCGCTTCTCGACCAACTGGTCGGGCACTGTCGGCTATGCCTACCAGATCAACTCGCGCGAAAGCCGCCAGCGCCAGTTCCTCGTCATTGCCAACGGCGATTCCGAACTGATCGAAGCGCTCGGCACCGCGCGTCTCGACGTGCTGCTCCAGACGGGCCAATGGTACCTCGACCGCACCGGGCTCGACTATGACCTGCAGCTGCAGGACCCGACCGCGCCTTACGCCAACTACCGCGCACGCCTGCTCAACCATGCCTTCTACGCCAAGGTCGACGGCACGCTGGCCTATGGCCTCACCCTCGATGCCGGTGTGCGCTGGGAGTGGGCCAAGGAGCAGTCGCTGCTGGTCCCGGTCGAAGGGGTGGCCGAAAGCGGCGTGACGTTGAAGAACGAGTACTTCCTGCCGGCGGCCACGCTGACTTACGAGATCGATCCCGAGATGCAGATCCGCATCAACGGCTCGAAGACCATCGCGCGGCCCCAATTCCGCGAGCTGATCTTCCAGAACTTCTTCGATCCGGAAACCAACCGCACCTACCAGGGCAACCCGCAGTTGATTGACAGCCAGCTCTACAACGCCGAAGCGCGCTGGGAGTGGTACTTCAACCGCGACGAACATGTCTCGCTGGGCGGCTTCTACAAGCACATCAAGAACCCGATCGAGAGCTACCTGCTCTACTCGAACGGCTACTTCACCCGCTACGCCAACGCACCGAGCGCGGACCTCTATGGTGCGGAAGTCGAACTGCAGAAGTACTTCGACCTCTACAACCTGGGCTCGTTCTTCGAGACCCGCCGCATCGCCGTCAACGCGAACTACACCTACACCAAGTCGCAGCTCAACGTGACCGCCGATGACGTGACCAATGTCAACGGCTTCCTCTCGGCCGCAACCAACTACTTCGTTGACGGCGCGCCGCTGACAGGCCAGTCCAAGCACATCGCCAACCTGCAGTTCGGCCTGGAAGACACTGACAGCCTCTCGCAGCAGACGATCATGCTCAATTACGCCTCCAAGCGCGTGACCAGCCGCGGCGTCAACGGCACCATCCGCCAGCCCGACATCTTCGAGCACCCCGGCTTCACAATCGACGTGATCGTGCGCCAGGGCATCATGATCGGGGCGAGCGAACTGGAACTGAAGTTCGAGGGCCGCAACCTCACCGGCCGTGCGCACAAGGAATACCAGAGCTTCGAGGACGGCGACGTCCAGTTCAACACCTACGCTCTGGGCCGGGTGTTCAAGGCGTCGGCCTCGATCAAGTTCTGACCTGATCATTTCATGCGAACACGCCGGGAAGCCCCCTTCCCCCGCGTGACCTCACAGCCCGGCCGCCACGATGCGGCCGGGCTCTTTTTTGGTTTACCGCCCTTCGAACATCGCCTGCACGCCCATCTTGCGCCGAAGTGGTCGCACGGCTAGGCGGCAGGTTCGTCACACGGGGAGTAGCCGCCTGCCATCGCACCCCTGCTTCGGGCACGGGTTCCGGCAGGCCCTGTCGTCAACATACTTGGCCGAGAGGCCATGGCGCACAGGAGATCGCGCGGAATGGCCCAAGGGCCTGCCCATTGCGCTTCGGGCAAGACCAGAGACGCCGGACGCCATCGCCTGGCCGGGCGGGGGCCTATGGCCTCTTTGCGTTCACTGCCCGCCCGGCCCGGATAGAAATTCGACATGATGGAAGCCTTTCTCACCTCGAGCGCGGTCGTTGCGCTCGCCGAAGTCGGCGACAAGACGCAGCTGCTCGCAATCGTGCTCGCCACCCGCTTCAAGAAGCCCTGGCCCATCGTGGCGGGCATTCTGGTGGCGACGCTCGCCAACCATTTCCTGGCCGCGCTCGTGGGCGAACAGGCCGCTGCGTTCCTCGATGGCCTGTGGTTCCGCTACCTTGTCGCCGCCAGCTTCATCGTCATGGGGCTGTGGACGCTGATCCCCGACAAGTTCGACGAGGACGACGAGCCCAAGCCGGGCCGCTTCGGGCCGTTCCTGGCCACCGTGATCGCGTTCTTCCTCGTCGAGATGGGCGACAAGACCCAGATCGCGACGGTGGCGCTCGCCGCCCGCTTCGAGAGTGTCGTCCCGGTCATGCTGGGCACGACGCTGGGCATGATGATCGCCAATGCGCCTGCCGTGTTCCTGGGCAATGCCCTCATCGAACGCGTCCCTATGCGCGTGGTCCATGTGATCGCGGCGCTGCTATTCGTGGCCATCGGCCTGTGGCTCCTCGTCCAGACCGCCGGCTGGGTCGGCTGACCCCTTTGTCGGAACGCATGGCGCCTCCCTCGCGTTGAGGTTTCAAACACCAACACGAGGAGACACACCATGGACGACAAGGTTCAGCACACCTTCTGGAAGGCCTTTGCCGACAGCCCCTTCATCATGATGAAGCTGTCCGATGCGCCCGGCCACGCCGAGCCGATGACAGCGATGCTCGACAAGGAGGCGACGCATTCGATCTGGTTCTTCGCGCGCCGCTCCAACCGCATCGCGGGCGGCGGCAAGGCGATGGGCCAGGCCATGACCAAGGGCCACGACGTCTTCGCCTGCCTGTCGGGCACCCTCACCGAGGACACCAGCGTCACGCGGCGCGGAGACCTCTGGAATAACGCGGTCGAGGCCTGGTTTCCCGAAGGTAAGGACGATCCCGATGTCGTCATGCTGCGCTTCGACATTGCTGATGGCGAAGTGTGGACCGCCGACATGGGTCTGAAGCAGGTCTACAAGCTCATCACCGGCAAGCCGATCCACGCGAAGAACGCGGGCGAGCACGCGGTGGGTGCGGTCTGACAGCCTGACGGGCGCGTGACGGCGCAGCCGTTCAGGCCGCGTCGAACACGTAGCCGAGCGAGCGCACGGTGCGCAGCGGATTGCCCGCCCCCACGCCCTTGAGCGCGCGGCGCAAGCGACCGATCCACACGTCCACGGTGCGCTCGTCGACTGGCGGCTCCTGCTTGCCGAGCGCCGCGATCAACTGTGCACGGGTAAAAACCCGCCCCGGATGCTCGATGAAGTAGCGGAGGAGACGCAACTCGTTGGGCATGAGAGAAATCGGCTTGCCCTGCCAGCGCGCCTGGAAGGCCGCGACATCGACGGTCAGATCGCCTTGAGCAACGGTCCGGATTCCAGTGGCGTCATGATCACTGACGTTGGCCCCCAGCACCCGGTCAAGCAGCGCGTTGCGCACGAGTGGGCCGACCATGTAGTCATCCGCCCCCATGCGCAGCGCGCGCTTGCGATCCTCGACATTATCCTCTTCGAGCACCATCGTCACATGCGCATGCGCAGTCAGCCCATCGGCGCGCAGGCGGCGGCACAGCTCCAGGCCCGACATCTCGGGGAGCACCCAATCCACGAAGACCCACAACGCGCCCTCGATCAGCGGCAGTTCGCCATAGTCTGTCCAGCGGTGCAGCACCACGTCGAAATCGTCGTGACGAAACGGCGCGTAGCCGCCTGCGAGTTCGCTGGCCAACAGGATATCAATACGCCGCATTGGCCCCTTTTCCCCTAAGGTTCCGCGGCTACTTGCAGGCGAAGTGTGACGGACAGGTGACAAATCGGCGACGTCCGCGCGAATTTGGCACACAGGTACAGATTGTCACACAAGTGCCGCCCAACCGTCACGCCCACGCAACCCCGTCATGGCAGTCCACAGGGACACGCTGGAGCAACCGGGGAGGCCACGCATGGCCAAGGACGTGGACGCACTTTTCGAGATGGCAGGCAAGATCCCCGAGTGGCTCGACCTGCCAGACCCCAAGGGCTTTCGTCCCAAGCGCAAGTACGAAACCATCTGGATTTCCGACGTGCACCTGGGCACGCGCGGATGCAACGCGGACATGCTTGTCGATTTCCTGCGCTCGGTCGAGTGCCGCACGCTCTACCTGGTGGGCGACATCGTCGATGGCTGGCGCCTGCGCAAGAACTGGTACTGGACCGACGCCCACAACGAAGTGATCCGCCGCATCCTCAAGATGGCCCACCGCGGCACGCGCGTGGTCTTCATTGCGGGCAACCACGACGAGATGCTGCGCGACTACGCCGGTCTCACCTTCGGCGGGGTCGAACTGGTCATGGAAGCGATCCACGAGACCCGCGACGGTCGGCGCCTCCTTGTCACCCACGGCGATGCCTATGACGGCGTTGTCCTTTACCACAAGTGGCTCGCCTACCTTGGCGACCAGGCCTACGGGCTGCTGCTGCGCGCGAACATCGTCTTCAACGCGGTGCGCCGCCGTCTCAAGATGCCCTACTGGTCACTCTCGGCCTATATGAAAAAGCGCGTGAAGAATGCGGTGGCCTATATCTCCTCGTTCGAGGAGGCGGTTGCCTCCGAAGCCACCCAGCGCGGTTTCGACGGCGTTGTCTGCGGCCACATCCACTGCGCCGAGATCCGCGAATTCGGCGGCATCACCTACTACAACGACGGCGACTGGGTGGAGAGCTGCACTGCGCTGGTGGAAGATTTCACCGGCACAATCTCCATCGTTGACTGGGTCGCCGAGACGGGCGGACGCACCGCACCTGCCGCCGCCCCGGAACACACACCCCATGGCGCCGAGCAGCCCGCCCCCCTGCCCGCCCCCACGGCAACCGGAGCCCTTGCATGAGACTGGTCCTTGCAACCGATGCCTGGCTACCGCAGGTCAACGGTGTCGTCCGATCCTTGTGCGCCACGCTTGAGGAACTGACGGCCCGTGGCCACAGCGTCGAGATGGTCACCCCCGACAAGTTCCTGACCGTCCCCATGCCCGGCTATGCCGAAATCCGGCTGGCGATGGCCCCGCGCTTCGGCGTACGGCGCATGCTCGATGCCGCTCAGCCCGAACTCGTCCACATCGCCACCGAAGGCCCCATTGGCTGGTCCGCGCGCGGCTGGTGCCTCTCACGCGGGGTCCCCTTCACGAGCGCCTTCCACACCCGCTTTCCAGAGTATGCCGCGGTGCGCACCGGGATCAGCGCCGAGCGTTTCTGGCCGATCATGCAGCGCTTCCACGCACCTTCAAGCGGGGTCCTCGTCTCGACTCGCAGCTTCGCGCGCGAACTTGCGGGACGCGGGATCGCCAAGACCATGCCCTGGAGCCGAGGCATCGACCATGACCTGTTCCGCCCGGAAGGTTCGCGCCACCCCTTGATGGCCAAGCTGCCGGGCCCGATCCTTCTCAACGTCGGTCGCGTCGCACCTGAGAAGAACCTGGAAGCCTTCCTCGACGCCGACGTTCCGGGCAGCAAGGTCGTGGTAGGCGATGGTCCTGCGCTCGAAAGCCTCAAACGCCGCTATCCCGGCGCGCACTTCCTCGCCCCTATGCGCGGCGAGGAACTGGCGAGCGCCTACCGCGCGGCCGACTGCTTCGTCTTCCCCAGCCGCACTGACACCTTCGGCCTCGTCGTGATCGAAGCCCTCGCCTGCGGCGTACCCGTGGCCGCCTATCCGGTGACCGGCCCGATCGACATCCTGGGCGAAGACGGGTGCGGCGTGGACCTTCCGGTCGTCTGCCCGGCAGGCGTGCTCGACACCGACCTTGCGCGGGCCATCGAGGGCGCACTGACCATCCCGCGCGAAGATGCCGCGACATTGGGCAGCCTCTATTCCTGGGAGCGCGCGACGGACCAGTTCGTGACCGCCATCACCCGCGCCGTCGAGGCGGCTGAGGACGGCCACGCGCACGAAGCGGCCTGAGAGGCGCCCTTTACCGCCCCTGCCGTCCCCCTTGCCTGAAATGAAAACGCCGGGAGCCTTTCGACCCCCGGCGGATATTCAGTTGATGTCCATCGCGTAACCCGCCGCTCGCACCGTGCGGATGGGATCGGCCTCGCCCTCGCGGTTGATCGCCTTGCGCAAGCGGCGGATGTGGACATCCACTGTGCGCTCGTCAATGTCGGAATCCATGCCCCACACCCCATCCAGGATCTGCTGACGCGAGACCACGCGGTTCGGGCGCTCCATAAAGTAGCGCAGCAGACGGAACTCGGTGGGGCCCAGATGCAGCGGCTCACCGCCGCGGCGTACCCTGTGGCTCGTCGCATCAAGCTCGATATCGCCCCATTTCAGGACGTTGCCCGCAAGGCTGGGCCGCGAGCGGCGCAACAACGCCTCGATCCGGGCCATCAGCTCGCGCGGGGAAAAGGGCTTGGTCATATAATCGTCGGCGCCCGTCTTGAGGCCGCGGATCATGTCCTCTTCCTCGCCGCGTGCGGTGACCATGATGACCGGGATCTGCGCGGTTTCCTGGCTCTTGCGCAGCTGGCGGCAGACCTCGATGCCCGGGATCTGCTCGATCATCCAGTCGAGCACGATGGCATCGGGCGCCTGCTCGCGCACCATGACGAGGGCTTCCTCGCCATCGCCCGTGCTACGCACGTCATAGCCTTCGGCGGACAAATTCCAGGTGAGCAGTTCGCACAAGGCGGCATCGTCTTCGACAACAAGGACCGAGGGGTTCATCGGATCTTCCCTAGCTGGGGAGGCACCTGCCCGGCGCCCCGGGATCAGGTTTACAGGATTCAGGCGAAGCCGCCGGTATCGTCGGTCTGGCTGTCGCGCTCGGTGCAGTATTCACCCGTTGCGGCGTAGTAGACCATCTCGGCGACGTTGGTCGCGTGGTCGCCAATGCGCTCGAGGTTGCGCGCGATGAACAACATCTGCGCAGCCACGGTGATGGTGGAGGGGTTCTCCATCATGTGCGTGAGCAGCGAACGGAACAGCGTGTTGTAGAAATGGTCGAGCTTGGCGTCGCGGCGGATGACCTCGACCGCCAGCTGCGCATCGCGCGAACCGTAGGCGTTGAGGACGTCGCGCACCATACCTTCGGCGATCTCGGCCATGGTCGGGACCAGGGTCACGGGATCGATGTTGGCTGCGCGATCGAGCGCGTCGATGCGCTTGGCGATGTTCTTGGCATAGTCGCCGATACGCTCGATCACGCCCGAGATCTTGAGCGCGGCGATAACGTCGCGAAGATCGTCGGCCATGGGCGCGCGCAGCGCGATGGTGCGCACGGCAAGCCGGTCCACCTCGGCCTCGAGCGCGTCGAGCTTGGCGTCGTTGGCGACAACCTCGCGCGCGAGCTCGTCGTCGTGCCGGGTCAGCGCCTTGATCGCGTCCCGGATGGCCACTTCGGCGAGGCCGCCCATTTCGGCTACGAGGCCGCGCAGCTGACCGATCTCGGAATCGAAGGCCTTGACGGTATGATCAACCATACGAATGTCCCTGTTGGCCCGCGCCCCTTTTGTAGGGGTCTAGCGGGACTGAAGCTATCAGCCGTAGCGGCCGGTAATGTAGTCCTTGGTGCGATCCTCACGCGGGGTCGTGAAGATCTCGCTCGTCTCGCCATATTCGACCAGGTGCCCCAGGTGAAAGAAGGCGGTGCGCTGCGACACGCGCGCGGCCTGCTGCATCGAGTGGGTGACGATGACGATGGCGTAGGTGTCCTTGAGCTCGTCGATCAGCTCCTCGATGCGCGCGGTCGCGATCGGGTCGAGCGCGGAGCACGGCTCGTCCATGAGGATAACCTCGGGGCTGACCGCAATGGCGCGCGCGATGCACAGACGCTGCTGCTGGCCGCCCGAAAGCGCGGTCCCTGCATCCGAAAGGCGGTCCTTCACCTCGTCCCACAGGCCCGCCTTGGTCAGCGAGCGTTCGACGATCTCGTCCATCTGCGCCTTGCCCTGTGCAAGTCCGTGGATGCGCGGCCCGTAGGCGATGTTCTCGTAGATCGACTTGGGAAACGGGTTGGGCTTCTGGAAGACCATCCCCACGCGCGCGCGCAGGGCCACCGGGTCCATCGAGGCCGCGTAGATGTCCTCGCCGTCGAGCAGAATCTCCCCCGTCACCTTCGCGCCGGCGATGGTGTCGTTCATGCGGTTGAGCGAGCGCAGAAAGGTGGACTTGCCACACCCCGAAGGGCCGATGAAGGCGGTGACGATGCCGTTGTCGATGTCGATCGAGACGTTGTCGATCGCCTTTTTCTCGCCGTAGAAGACGTCGACGTTGCGGGCAATAAGCTTGGGTTCGGTCATAATTCTACCAGCGGACCTCGAATTTGTTTCGAAGGTATATGGCCAGGCCATTCATCGCCAGCAGGAAGACCAGCAGGACAATGATGGCGGCCGAGGTGTTCTGGACAAAGCCCTTGTCGATCTCGTCCGACCACAGGAAAATCTGCATCGGGAGCACGCTCGAAGGGTCAGTGACGCCGCCCGGAGGGGTGGCGACGAAGGCGCGCATGCCGATCATCAGCAGCGGCGCGGTTTCCCCCAGCGCGCGGGCCATGCCGATGATCGTGCCGGTGAGAATGCCCGGAAGAGCCAGCGGCAGCACGTGATGGAAAGTCGTCTGCACCTTGCTCGCCCCGATGCCGTAAGCGGCCTCGCGGATCGAAGGCGGAACGGCCTTGATCGCGTTGCGGCCGGAAATGACGATGACCGGCATCGTCATGAGCGCAAGCGTCAGGCCGCCAACCATCGGCGAGGAACGCGGCAGGTGCAGCGTGTTGATGAAGACGGCAAGGCCCAACAGGCCGAAGATGATCGAGGGTACCGCGGCCAGGTTGTTGATCGAGACCTCGACGATATCGACCCACTTGTTCTTGGGCGCGAACTCCTCAAGGTAGATCGCGGCGAGCACGCCCATCGGGAAGGCGATGAGCAGTGTCACCAGCATGGTGAGGAGCGAGCCCTTGGCCGCGCCCCACACACCCGCGATGTCCGGGCTTGTGGAGTCCGCACCCGAAAGGAAGGACCAGTCGAGACCGCCCAGCCCGTTCTTGAGCATGATGACGAGTAGCAGCGCCAGGAACGCGACCGAGAGCACGATGGCGCCAAGGCCCATTGCCTTGAACCGTCGTTCGGACGCGTGCCGCTTCGCAAGACGCCTGCGCGCCTCGGGCGAGTGCCAGGTTGGATTACTCATAAGCTTCCCGGAACCGCTTCACCACGCGTAGCGCGATGATGTTGAGGACGAGGGTGACGATGAACAGAATCAGGCCCAGCGCGAAGGCCGACAGGGTCTTGGGGCTGTTGAATTCCTGGTCGCCCGTCAGGAGCTGGACGATCTGGAAGGTGACCGTGGTCATCGAATCGAGGGGGTTGGCCGAAAGGTTGGCCGCGGCGCCCGCAGCCATGACGACAATCATCGTCTCGCCGATGGCGCGGCTGATCGCCAGCATGACGCCCGCAACGATGCCCGGAAGCGCGGCAGGCAGCAGCACCTTCTTGATGGTCTCGGAACGGGTTGCGCCTAGCGCCAGCGAGCCGTCGCTCATCGCGCGCGGCACGGCGGCAAGCGCATCGTCAGCCATCGAGGACACGAAGGGAATGATCATCACCCCCATGACGAGACCGGCGGCCAGCGCGCTTTCGGTCGACGGATTGTTCGCCCCCATCGAGGCGGCGAAGTCGCGGATCATCGGCGCCACCGTCAGCGCGGCAAAGTAGCCGTAGACGACAGTCGGGATGCCGGCGAGGATCTCGAGGATGGGCTTGAGCCACTTGCGCACGCGGCGCGAGGCGTACTGCGTGAGGTAAACCGCGCTCATCAGGCCAAGCGGAATGGCGACAGCCATGGCAATGATCGCGCCGATGTAGATCGTGCCCCAGAACAGCGGGACCGCACCGAAGTTCTCGTCGATATCGGCCCCCATCGCGTTGCCCGGCGACCAGTGGGTGCCGGTGAGAAACGCGATCGGGGAGACGTCCTTGAAGAACAGCCCGGCCTCGAACACCAGCGAGGCGACGATGCCGAAGGTAGTCAGGATCGCCATCAGCGAGGCGAGCAGGAGCACGCCCATGACCACGCGTTCCACCTGGGTGCGCGCCTCGAAGCGCGCGCGAATGCGGGTAAAACCATAAGCGCTGCCGGTGAAGGCGACAATCGTGACCAGAAGCGCGCCGATCAGCGAGAAGCGGGTGATGATCGCGCGCAGCGGCGCGGCAAGGGCCTGCGCCTCGGAGGCAAAGACTGCCGCGCCCGGATCGCTGGCCAGGAGGTAGGCCTGCGAAATGATTGCGCTGCGGTGCATGGCGTTGTCGGGAAGCGCGGCAGCGGCCGGATCGGCCAGCAGCGCGCCTTCGACAAGACCGGGCTGAATGCCCGACCACACGGCCCAGACGACAAGCGCCGGGACCACGATCCACAGCGCCAGGTGCCAGCCATGATAGTTGGGCATCGAGTGCATCGATCCGCGCCCGTGGTAGAGGAGGCGCGCACGCCCCCTCCCCACGAACCAGCCGATGAGGCCCAGGCCCACTACGGCCAGGAGAATTCCTGTCAAAATCATGGCCGGCAGCCGGTCCTTCTTATTTCAGTTCGCTTGGATCGAGGAGAGTGCCCTCGGCGATGACTTTCGCGTTCTTTTCGCGCACGTCATCGGGAGAGATCACCATGCCCTTTGCCTTGAGAATGCCGTCGGGGCCCCAAGCCTTGGGCCAGGCCGCGACGTAGTCGGCAAGGCCCTTGATCGGGGCCATGTGCTGCTTCTTCACGTAGATGTAAAGCGGACGTGCGCCGGGATACGAGAAGTCCGAGATCGAGGCGTAGGTCGGGGTCACGCCTGACATCGGGATGCCCTTCAGCACATCGCCGTTCTCTTCGAGGAACGAATAGCCAAAGATGCCCACGGCCTTCGAATTCTGCGAGATCTTCTGAACGATCAGGTTGTCGTTCTCACCCGCATCGACATAGGGGCCGTCCTCGCGGATCTGGTGGCAGGTCGCCTCATACTTGTCCTTGTCGCTGTCCTTGAGCGCCTTGGTCGCCGCGTCGGTCTTGCAGCCCGCTTCCAGGATCAGCTCCTTAAGCGCATCGCGCGTGCCCGAGGTAGAAGGCGGACCGTAGACGAGGATGGGCATGTCGGGCAGCGCCGGGTTCACATCCTTCCAGGTCTTGGCGGTGTTCGGCTTGCCGAACGGATTGGCGGCGAGCGCCTTGTAGATGTCGGCAGGCGTCAACTCCATGCCCGGGCCGTCCTTGGCCTCGGCGAAGGCGATGCCGTCGATGCCGACCTGGATCTCCATGATCTCGGTGACGCCGTTGGCCTTGCAGGTTTCGTATTCGGACTTCTTCATCCGGCGCGAGGCGTCCTCGACATCGGGGAAGTCGAAGCCGACGCCTTGGCAGAAGAGTTCCATACCTGCGCCGGTCCCGGTCGATTCGATAACCGGCGACTTGCTGCCCGAGCTGCGGGCGAAGTCCTCGGCGACCGCGGTCGCAAAGGGATAGACCGTCGAGGAGCCGACGGCGGTCACGTAGTCGCGCGCACCCGAGGCGCCGCCGCCCGAGCTGCCGCAGGCGCTGAGCGCAAGTACCGAAGCCGCGGCGAGGACGAGAGAACTGATGGATCGCATGAAGATATCCCTTGGTCTGGACGTGCCGACGCCCCTATTGGCCTTGAATGACACTTCCATGACGAAAGCGTGACATTCTTCGGCGGGGCCCGGAATAGGTCGTATCAGGTTCGGTCTAAGTTGGTCTTCCGCGCAGGCGGCACCCGCTCGTGGGCAGGTCCTCCTGATGCGGGTCTAGGGCGTGCCCCTTGGCGATGCAAGCTGCACCGGGCACGCCAAGATCGGGATTTCCTACTCCTTTTGAACAGGAAAACCCGCAAGGCTGGAGCCCGGGAGGCGCAGGCGACGTCGATTGCGACCCGCCGCGCACCTCCCGTCCATCACGGCAGGATCAGAAATCGACCTGCGCGCGCATCGCGATCACGTCCACACCGAAGGAACGGCTACCGTCCGCGGTCTGATAGAACGCGTCGGTGTAGTCGAGGCGCGCGTAGTTGAGCATGAGGCGGGTGTAATCGGTCTGGGTCCAGATCAGCGAGGCCTCGTAGCCCTTCTGGCTGCCCCCCACGATCCCCGCATCGGTGAGGTCGAGATAATCGTAGCGCAAGTTCACCTGGAGCGCGCCGAAGCCCCCCTCGCCCACCGGGCGCGCCGGCTTCACGCGGTCGAACGTCCCGTGCTTGTAGCCGCGGGTATCGCCTTTGGTGAGGAAGTAGCCCACTTCGATGGCCCCACCAAAGAAGGTCGGATCAGCATCGCCCACCGGGCGGGAGACATGCTGCCAGTGGCCTTCGGCGCTGGCGTGGAGGCGTCCGGCAATGACCGCGCTTTCGAGGCCGTAGCCGATCTCCGCGTCGGCCGAGAAGAGCCCGGTGTTGATGTAGCGGGTCGAGGTGAAGTGCTCGAAGGGACGCTGCCGGTAGCGCACGGCCGAGCCCTTTTCGGGCAGCTTGGCGTAATGGTACGAACCGCCCAGGTGCACCTGCGCCGAGCCGATCCTGGGGGCATAGACAACGCGCGCGTCCACGCTGAAGTTCTTGTTGGGCGTATCCTCGGCGTTGTCCGAGAAGATGCCGCCCTGCAGCAGCAGATCGCCGGTGCTGTACTGGGCCGAAATACCGATGCGACGCTCGAAATTGAAGGCGTCGGTATAGGCCGCACGTTCGATGAACGAGGTGTTGAGGCTGCTCGAGAGTTCCTCCAGCCCCTGAAAGGTGTTGTGCTGGCCCGCCTCGATGGTGAGACCACCATCCTGGTAGCTGACGTAAGCGTCGGTGAAGTCCGCAGCACCCGGCGCGAATTCGGTCTCGAACTTGTAACCGAAGCCGCCCGGAATCTTGCCGGTCACGCGCAGACGCGCACGGCGCACTTCGCTACCGAAGCCGTCGCTCGGCCCCAGGCTGTCGGGTGCATCGATGTACCCGGCATCGAGGTTGAGACGCCCGCCCAGCTTGAAAGCCCAGCCATCCGAGGTCGTGACCTCGGGACCGCCCTTGAAGTTGACCTTCACGTCGGGTCCGGCCGCTTTTGCAGGCGCGGCAGAGGCGGTCACAACAGGAGTGGGGGCTGGCGCGGCGTTGCCTGCCAGCGCGGGCGCAGCCGCCGAGGGAGCGATCGCAGGGGCGTCACTGCCCTGTGCGACCTGAGCTTCCAGATCCGCGATACGCGCAGCCATGCGCGCCATCTGCGCACGCATCTCCGCGAGTTCACGCGCAACGGCGCTATCCGCACCTGCCTGCGCGCCATCCGCAGCATAGGCGTCGATGGGGGCACCACCGGCCAGCACAAGTGCAACGGCCGTTGCCGAAATTCCAAGAACTGAACGCAACCCGAGACCTCATTTTGTAACGTCGATGTGTCTGTCCGGCGACGCCAATATGACCAGCAAATGTCACTTTGATGACACGAGCCGGCAACAGAGGGACGAACGCCGAAGCAACGACGCGTTCAAATGCTCAAGTGCTTGTCTTCGTACTTAAATCAATTTTCGCGCAGCGGCAGCATCAGCGACGCGGTCGTGCCCGCGCCGGGACGGCTGTCGATATCGAAACGGCCACGATGACGCTCGACGATGTGCTTGACGATCGAAAGTCCGAGCCCCGTGCCACCCGCCGCGCGGCTGCGACTGTTGTCGGCGCGGTAGAAGCGTTCGGTCACGCGGGGCAGGTGTTCAGGCGCGATACCCTCACCCTCGTCGCGCACCATGACCAACACCCAGCCGGTGCGCGCGACCTCCACCGAGAGGTGCACGGTGCCATCGGCCTTCCCGTACTTGAGCGCATTATCGATGAGATTGCGCAGGACCTGCAGCAATTGCCCCTTGTCCCCTGCAATCACCGCGTGCTCTGCGTTGACGACCAGCTCGATCGTGGCGCTGCTGCGGAATTCCCCGGCAACCTCCTGGGCAAGCTGGGCCATGTCGACGCTGTCCAAAGGTACTTCGTGCTTGACCGCCTCGATGCGCGAGAGCGACATGAGGTCGGAGATCAGGGCCTGCATGCGCTGCGCCTCGTGGCGGATGGTGCCCAGGAAGCGTTCGCGCAGTTCCTCGTTGCCACCCGCCTTGGGATTCATCAGCGTTTCGACGTAGCCGATCACGTTGGCGAGCGGCGTGCGCAGCTCATGGCTGGCATTGGCGACGAAGTCGGCGTGCGACTTGGCCACGCTCACCCGCTCGGAAAGATCGTAGAGACTGACAATCCTGTTACCGCCCGACAGCACCTTGCAGTCTACCTCCCAAACGCTACCCCCGGTGGAAAGCCCCGAGATCCGTGCCGTACCCCCGCTCTCACTGAGGATAGCGGCGACCGCCTTGGGATCGCGGATCGCAATACGCACGTCCTGCCCGACGATGTGCGCGCCCAACAGGTCCTTCGCCGCCGAATTGGCAAATCGCACCTGCCCGCGCGCGATCATGACCGCCGGTGTCTGGAGATTTTCCAGCAGATCCACCCCTTCGATGACCATCAATCGCGTATCCTCAACCTTCATCCACCAGCGGTCCACCCCTGCCCCAGAGGCTATTGCAGTGCCAGGGTTCCCCCCTTACAGCTCCGCAACGGAAACTCCGTCATGCAACGCCGCCGCACGATCAGCAAGCCTTGCTAGAAGCGCAAGACGACAGTCCTATGGCAAGCGGCCAGGCTGTGCAGTGCATCTTGCACATCTGCGCCGCGCGTCGGGCGCAAGCTGCATTCAAAACGGAGCAACTACCTAGCGGATGACATATACCCTTGATATGCTGCGCCTGCGTGGTCCAAAGAGGCCGTGACACAAGATTCAAGATGGCCGGGAGGAGGAGCTCGGCCTCAGGTGGAAAGGCTTACGTGACCAAATTCACTTCTGATCGACTCCTCCTGTTTGGCGCGACGGGCGACCTATCGCGTCGTATGCTCCTGCCCTCGCTCTGCGCGCTTGACGCCGAGGGGCTGCTCGATCCCGACATCCAGATCATCGCCACCGCCCGCTCCGAGATGGACGACCAGGCATTCCGCAACTTCGCGCGCGAATCGCTGGAGCAGTTCCTCGCGCCCGAACGCCGAGGCGGCATGGCGACCTTTCTCAACCGCCTGTTCTACCAGCAGCTCGATGCGAACAACCCGGAAGGCTATAAGGCGCTCGCGGCCAAGGTCGGCGAGCCCAACCAAGGCCTCTCGATCTTCCTTTCAACCGCCCCCAGCCTGTTCGAGCCGACGATCCGCGGCCTGGAACAAAACGGTCTGGCCGGCCCCAACGTGCGCATCGCTCTCGAGAAGCCGCTGGGCATAGACCTGGAATCCAGCAAGGTCATAAACGACGCCGTCGCTTCGGCCTTTCCCGAGGACCGCATCTTCCGGATCGACCACTACCTGGGCAAGGAAACCGTCCAGAACCTGATCGCGCTGCGCTTTGCCAACCTCATGTTCGAGCCGCTGTGGAACGCGGCCCATATCGACCATGTCCAGATCACCGTCTCCGAGACCGTGGGCCTGGAATCACGGGTGGGCTACTACGACGATTCGGGCGCGCTGCGCGACATGGTGCAGAACCACATGCTCCAGCTCCTCGCGCTGGTCGCGATGGAGCCGCCCGTCTCGTACGAAGCGACGACCGTACGCGATGAAAAGGTCAAGGTCCTGCGCTCGCTGCGCCAGATCAAGGCCGAGGAAACCGTGACCGGCCAGTACCGCGCGGGCGCCATCAACGGCGAAGCCGTCCCGGGCTACGACGAGGAACTGGGTAAGCCCTCCGACACCGAAACCTTCGTCGCGATCAAGGCCCACATCGACAACTGGCGCTGGCAGGGCGTGCCCTTCTACATGCGCACCGGCAAGCGCATGCCCAGACGCACGACCGAGGTCGTCGTCCAGTTCCGCGACGTGCCGCACTCGATCTTCTCGGGGCGCGGCGCCCGCACGGTGCCCAATCGACTCGTCATCTCGCTCCAGCCGGACGAGAACATCACGCTCTCGCTCATGGCCAAAATGCCCGGGCTCGACCGTGAGGGCTTCGGCCTGCGCGCGATCCCGCTCGCGATCTCGATGCCCGACGCCTTTGCTGGCCCGCAGCGGCGCATCGCCTACGAACGCCTCTGGCTCGATCTGATCGAAGGCGACCAGACCCTGTTCGTCCGCCGCGATGAAGTGGAGGCCCAGTGGGAGTGGATCGACGCGATCCGCGCCACCTGGGAGGAACACCGCATCGAGCCCAAGACTTATACGGCTGGAAGCTGGGGACCGTCCGCCGCCATCGCCCTTGCCGAGCGCGACGGCGTGACCTGGCACGAATAAGGCCGTCCCGCGGCCTCTCGCGGCCCTTCTTTCGGGCCGTAAACATGAAGATTGCACGCGCACGCGCCGCACCGCTCGGCCGGGCAGGCGGCGTGAAGCGCGATCAGGAGAATACCCATGACCAACCTCTCCCCCGTGGTGGACCGCGTCACCGACCGTATCATCGAACGCTCGAAGGAAAGCCGCGCGGCTTACCTGGAGATGGTACGCGGCGAAGCCGGAAAGCACTCGGACCGCTCGTTCCTGTCCTGCTCGAACCTGGCTCACGGCTTTGCCGCCAGCGGCGAGGACAAGGGTGCGATTGCGGCGATGAGCACGATCAACATCGGCATCGTCACCGCCTTCAACGACATGCTGAGCGCGCACCAGCCCTACGGCCGCTATCCCGAGCAGATGAAGCTGTTCGCGCGAGAAGTGGGCGCCACCGCGCAGGTCGCAGGCGGCGTCCCCGCCATGTGCGATGGGGTAACGCAAGGCTTCGATGGCATGGAGCTCTCGCTCTTCAGCCGTGACACCATCGCGCTCTCGACTTCCATCGCGCTGTCCCATGCAATGTTCGACGGCATGACCCTGCTGGGCATCTGCGACAAGATCGTCCCGGGCCTCGTCATTGGTGCGCTGCGCTTCGGGCATCTGCCGGCTGCTTTCATTCCCTCGGGGCCTATGCCCAGCGGCATCTCCAACAAGGAGAAGCAGAAAACCCGCCAGCTCTACGCCGAGGGCAAAGTCGGCCGCGAGGAACTGCTTGCCAGTGAAAGCGCCAGCTACCACTCGGCCGGCACCTGCACGTTCTACGGCACGGCCAACTCCAACCAGATGATGATGGAGATGATGGGCCTGCACATGCCCGGCGCCGCCTTCGTGCCGCCCAACACGCCGCTGCGCCAGGCCGTGACCCGCGCCGCCACCCAGCGAGTTGCAGCGATGAGCCGCAAGGGCGACGACTACCGCCCGATGGCCGAAGTCGTCGACGAAAAGGCTATCGTCAATGCCATGGTCGGCCTGCTCGCGACGGGTGGCTCGACCAACCACGCCATCCACATTCCCGCGATGGCACGCGCGGCGGGTATCCTTGTTGACTGGCAGGACCTCTCCGAGCTTTCCTCCGCCGTCCCCCTCCTTACTCGCGTCTACCCCAACGGGTCGGGCGACGTGAACCACTTCCACGCCGCAGGCGGCATGGCCTGGGTCGTGCGCGAACTGCTCGACGCAGGACTTGCCCACGAGGACATCCTGACTATCGCGGAGGGCGGCATGCGCGCCTACGCCACCGAGCCGACGATGGACGGCGACCAGCTGACCTGGAAGCCCGCACCGGAAACCTCGGGCGACGACACCATGCTGCGCTCCGCTGCCAATCCCTTCCAGTCCGATGGCGGCATGCGCCTTGTCGAAGGCAACATCGGCCGCGCCACCTTCAAGACCAGCGCGGTCGAGAAGGAGCGCTGGACGATCGAGGCCCCGGCCCGCGTCTTCGACACCCAGGAAGCGGTCACCGCCGCGTTCAAGGCGGGCGAGCTCGACCGCGACGTTGTTGTCGTCGTGCGTTTTCAGGGGCCGCGCGCCAACGGCATGCCCGAACTGCACAAGCTGACCCCGCCGCTCGGCATCTTGCAGGACCGTGGCTACAAGGTTGCGCTGGTGACGGACGGGCGGATGTCCGGCGCCTCGGGCAAGGTTCCCGCCGCGATCCACGTCACCCCCGAAGCCCTGGCGGATGTCGAGGGCAACTGGGGCCCGCTCGCCTATCTCCAGGATGGCGACATCGTGAAGGTCTGCGCCGAGACCGGCGAACTTTCCACTACCGCAGATCTTGCCAGCCGCGCGCCCGCCGAAGCGCCCAAGCCCGCAATGGGCATGGGCCGCGAGCTTTTTGCCATGTTCCGCCTGTCCGCCAGCGGTGCGGAACAGGGCGGTTCGGCCATGCTCCAGGTCGCAGGGCTGTGAGCGCGGCCGGGACGATCGCACGGCCCGAAGCTACGCCGACTAATGGCGTGGCCGGGCAATCGGAGAGAGAGATGACCCAGCTTGTCTCCGTCGATATCGGCGGAACCCATGCCCGCTTTGCCATTGCCACGGTCGATGCCGATGGCGCGATCACGCTGGGTGAACCGGCCACGCTCCACACCAAGGACCACGGCAGCTTCCAGCTTGCCTGGCAGGCCTTTGCCCAGATGAACGGGGGCACGCTCCCCAAGGCCGTCTCCTTCGCGGTGGCCGGCCCGGTCGGGGGCGAGGTGATCAAGTTCACCAACAATCCCTGGATCATCCGCCCGGCCATGATCGAGGAGCGCCTTGGCGCCACCAGTTTCACCATCGTCAACGATTTCGAAGCGGTTGGCCACGCGGTTGCCTGCGCCGAAGAAAGCGAATTCGTCCACCTCGCAGGTCCTGACACGCCCTTGCCACCGCGCGGTACCCTCAGCGTTCTGGGGCCAGGCACCGGCCTTGGCGTTGCCCATGTCTGGCGCGATGGCGCGAAGGGCTACCACGTCCAGGCAACCGAGGGCGGGCACATCGACTTCTCGCCGCTCGACCTCATCGATGATGCGATCCTGGCGCGGCTGCGCAAGCGCCACAACCGCGTATCGGTTGAACGGGTGGTCTCAGGGCCAGCCATTGTCGATATTTACGAGACGCTGGCCGCGATGCAGCAGACCCCGCATGTTGACAAGACCGACATCGAGATCTGGACTGCGGGCACCTCCGATTCCAAGGAAGACCCGCTGGCCGCCGCCGCGGTGGACCGCTTCTGCCTTTCGCTGGGCGCGGCAGCAGGCGATTACGCCCTTGCCCAGGGGGCCAGCGGTGTCGTCATTGCAGGTGGCCTAGGCTACCGCATCCGCGAGACCATCCTCAAGTCCGGTTTTTCCGAGAAGTTTTGCGCCAAGGGGCGCTTTGCCAACCTCATGGCAAACCTTCCCGTCAAGCTTATCACCCATCCCCAGCCCGGCCTCTTCGGAGCCGCCGCAGCCTATGTCCGGGAGCACCTTTCCTGATGTCCGACTACGCAGCCCGCGTCGAGGCCGTGATGCGCCTCGCCCCCGTCATCCCCGTCCTCGTGATCGAGGATGTCGCCCACGCCGTGCCGATTGCCGAGGCGCTCGTCGCCGGTGGCCTGCCGGCACTGGAAGTCACGCTGCGCACGCCCTGCGCACTCGACGTCATCAAGGCGATGACGACCGTGCCCGGCGCGACCGTTGGCGCAGGCACCGTGCTCAACCCGACCGACATGGCAAAGGCGCTCGATGCTGGCGCGGAGTTCCTCGTCTCACCCGGCCTTACCCCGCAGCTCGGCGAAGCCGCGCTCAAGGCCGATGCACCGCTACTGCCGGGCACCTCGAACGCAACCGACGTCATGCTCGCGCTCGACATGGGCTTCGAACGCCTCAAGTTCTTCCCCGCCATGGCCGCAGGTGGCCCCCCGGCTCTGAAAGCCATTTCGGCACCCCTCGCCGGGGCTAAGTTCTGCCCCACCGGCGGCGTCTCGCTCGCCAACGCGCCCGACTGGCTCGCGCTCGATGCGGTCATTTGCGTGGGCGGCAGCTGGATGGTGCCCCAGGGCGCGCCCGACGTTGCGAAGATCGAGGCCGATGCGCGCGAGGCCGCTGCCCTGAAGGCCTGACCCCCCCCCTTTCCCTCCCCACCTGCCTGCAGTTCGCGAAGGAGACATGACGATGACCGGACCCGCCCTCACCACCGTCGACGACCTCACCGCCCGCCTTCGTGAACTGCACAAGCTCACGGCCCAGACGCCGCTCTACAACCCCGTTTTCCAGCTCGGCCTCGAACTCTCGCGCAAGCTGGAAAACGGGGAGATGTCGCTTGACGACATCGAAGCTCTGGTCGCCGAGATGGAGTGCGAGGGCCTTCGCGCCCGCGCCGCCCGGCTCGACCGGATCCTGGGCACACTGGCCCCCGAGGCGAACGACACAGCCCTCGACGCAGCGGCCAGCGAAGACGATTTTACCGCCTTCGCCGCTCGTTGGCAGCGCCCCGCTGGCCACGTCGTTTTCACCGCACACCCCACCTTCCTCCTGACACAGGCGCAGACCGAGGCCGTGGCCGGGTCAGCCTCTAATGGCGATTTCTCGCAGGCGAGCGTGTGCACCGCCGAGGCGACCCGCGACACCATCACGCTTGACTACGAGCACACCAAGGCGATGGCCGCGTTGGCCCGAGGCCAAAAAGCGCGCGACCGCATTGCCGGACGCCTCTTCGACCTCGCCGCGACTCGCTGGCCCAAGCGCTGGAAGAGCCTCCAGCCCTGCCCCGTGCGCTTTGCCACCTGGGTCGGCTACGACATGGACGGACGCACCGACATCTCGTGGAACACCTCGATCCGCTACCGTCTCCAGGAAAAGGCGATGCGGCTCGAAGGCTATGCGGCCAGCCTTGGGGGCCTCGAACCCGAAATCGCGGGACGCTTGGCACGCTCGGCCACTCACACTTCCGAGATGGCCACGCTCTTTACAGAGGATTTCTCCGATCCCGGCGCGCTCTCCAAGGCTGCCAACGCGCTCACGGCCGCCCACCCCGACAAGCTCGTCAGCCTCGATGGCATAATCGTCGAACTGGAAGAAGAAGCACGCCACGCCGGGCATGAAACCGCCCGCGACCTGCTGGTTGTCGCCGCCGCGATGCGCGCCGATGGACTGAGCATGGGCGGGATCCATTTCCGCGTGAACGCCTCCCAGCTCCAGAACGCGATACGCCGCCGCATTGATCCGGACGGCAAGCTCTCGCTCTCCAGCCAGGCCGCGCTCATGCGCATGCGCGAACTGCTGGCCGAGGTGAAGCCGGTGAAGTCCAACTTCGCGGCCCTCGCGATCGAGAACAGCACTGCGGTGCGCCAGTTCCTCGCCATGGCGCAGATCCTGGCCCACATCGACGCCGATTCCCCGATCCGCATGCTGGTGGCCGAGTGCGAGCAACCCACCACGGTGCTTGCCGCGCTTTATTTCGCGCGCAAGTTCGGGATCGAGGACATGGTCGATGTCTCGCCCCTGTTCGAGACCGAGACCGCGCTCGAACACGGCGGCCGTTTCCTCGACGCCGTGCTCGCCGAACCGGCCTTCCGCGACTACGCGCGCCTGCGCGGCCGGGTTTGCATCCAGACCGGCTTTTCCGACGCGGGCCGCTTCGTCGGGCAGATCCCAGCCGCACTCGCCATCGAGCGCCTGCAGGGACGTCTTGCCGAAGCCATGGCAGCCAATGCCATGACCGATGTTGCCGCGCTCATCTTCAACACCGGCGGCGAGTCGATGGGCCGTGGCTGCCATCCCTCCAGCGTCGATGACCGCTTCGACTGGCAGATGTCACCCTGGGCGCGACGCCGCTTCCTGCGGGCCGGGATCAAACTTGAGCCCGAAGTCTCCTTTCAGGGCGGAGATGGCTACTTGTGGTTCGGCTCTGACGAGCTTGCGCTCGCAACGCTCACCCGCATGGCCGAGCGGCCGCTATGGGGCGCGGATGCCGATGCACAAACCGACGTCTTCTACAGGCGTACCGACCTCAGCCTCGACTTCTACCGCAACATCCGCAGCGTTCAGCACGCGCACCTGGAATCCAGCACCTACAGCCGCGCAATCACGGCCTTTGGCCTTGGCATGCTGAACGATACCGGCAGCCGCAAGTCACGCCGCCAGTCCGACCTCCCCTCGGACCGCACAATGAACCTGCGGCAGATCCGTGCGATCCCGCACAACGCGATCCTCCAGCAACTGGGCTATCCGGTCAACGTGATAGCCGGCGTGGGCACTGCGGCGGATGGCAACGTCGAGGAGATCGCGGAGCTTCTCAAGGACAGCGCGCGCGGGCGCCAGATCATGCGCCTTGTACGTGCCGCCGATTCCATTGCCTCGATCAAGACGGTGGGCGCCTATGGCGAGCTGTTCAACTCCGCCTACTGGGCCAGCCGTCCGTACAGGGGCGATGAACAGTATATCACCGATGCCTGCCTCAAGATCGGCGAGTACCTGACGAAGGACGACCGCACCGGCGTCTTTCGCCGTCTTGCCTCGCGCCTCAGGGTGGACGCCATGAAGCTGCACAAGCTGATGGACCTTGTCCCCGACGAGCAGCCCCTGCCCGACCGTGAGCACACCCGCCGCTCACTCGGTGTGCTTCAGGCCCTGCGCATCGCGCTGATGAAGCACATGTTCCTGCGCGCGGTCATGGTCCCGGCTTTCAGCCGTGCCAACGACATTAGCCGCGACGACGTGCTGGAGATGGTCTTCACCCTGCGCACCGAAGATGCCCTGGCACAGCTGCGCCGCGCGTTCCCGATCCACTTCCCCTCGATCCAGGACTTCGAGATCGACGAGCCCAGCGAATACCCCGACGGCAGCGCGGCCGGCTATGGCCAGATCCATGAGGACTACATCCAGCCAATCGAGCGCAGCCATGCGCTGGGCCTTCGCATCACCACCGCCATTGCCAACGAGTTCGGCGCCCATGGCTAGTCACCTCCATACCTGAGGCGGAACCCCGCGCTTGCCCTCCCGTTATAATTATGTTTCGTACTCGAAAAATGATAAAACAGGGAAAGGACCGCGCCGGATGACCGGACTGACCCACGAGGAACAGGCGCTGATTGCGCCCATAGAACGCGCACCAATCGAGACGCGCACTCTCGATTGGGCGGGCGTGAACAGCGGCACCGCCAACTTGGACGGGCTGGCTACCATGGCGCATAAGCTGGCCGATGCCTTCGCGCAGTTGCCGGGCGAGGTCTCGCTCGTCGAACCGACCGAGGTCGAGAAAGTCGATAGCGAAGGCAAGTCCCAGGCCCAGCCGCACGGACGCCACCTAGTCCTCTCGGTCCGACCTCAAGCTGAACGGCGTGTTATCCTGACCGGCCACATGGACACGGTCTATTCTAGGGAGCACCCCTTCCAGACCTGCGACTGGCTCGATGCGGATACCCTGCACGGCCCCGGAACGGCGGACATGAAGGGCGGCCTTGCGCTCATGCTCGAAGGGCTGCTGGCCTACGAAAAGGCGCAACCGACGCTGGGCTACGACGTGATGATAAACGCCGACGAGGAGACAGGATCGCTCTCCTCGAACGCGCTCATTGCCCGGCTCGCGAAGGACAAGCTCTTTGCCCTTACCTACGAGCCCGCGCTTCCCGATGGCTCGATGGCCCGCGCACGGCCCGGTTCGGGGAACTACGCGGTAGTGATCCATGGCCGCTCGGCCCATGCAGGGCGAAACCCGGAGGACGGGCGCAACGCCATCCTGGCCGCCAGCGACCTCGCCCTGCGTCTTGCCGCAGGACGGCGCGATGGTTTGTCGGTGAACCCCGCCCGGATCGAGGGAGGTGGCCCCAACAACACCGTGCCCGATCTTGCCATCCTCCATGTCAATCTGCGCCCGCGCACGCCCGAACTGGCCGAAGCCGCCGAAGCGTTGGTCGAGGCCGCCATTGCCGAGGTCACCCGCCTTCACGAAGTCGCAATCCACGTCCACGGCGGCGTCTCGCGCCCGCCCAAGCCGATCTCGATGCGCACCGACGCGCTCTATGGCGTTGTCTCGAAGGCCGCCTCGGACCTTGGCCAGGCGATGAGCTGGAAGGACACAGGCGGGGTGTGCGATGGCAACAACATCGCGGCGACCGGCGTCCCTGTCCTGGACACCATGGGAGTTCTCGGCGGTGCGATCCATTCACCCGACGAGTTCATGGTTGCCTCTTCGCTCGCCCCCCGCGCGCAGCTGACCGCGCTCGTTCTCTACCGCATTGACCGCAAAGGCCTGCCTGCATGACCTTCCTTCTGCGACCTGCCCGCGAAAAGGATCTCGAAGCGCTCTACCGCATGGCCAAGTCGACGGGCGGGGGCTTCACCAATCTGCCGCCGGACCGCCCCACCCTGCGCACCAAGCTGGAGACCGCCGCCGCTTCCTTCGCGCGCACCGAAGAAGCTCTGGGCGACGATCTCTTCCTCTTCATTCTCGAGAACACCGAGACCAGGCGCATTGCCGGGACCTGCCAGATCTTCTCGCAGGTGGGCATCAAGTACCCCTTCTACTCCTACCGAATCGGGCGCATCACCCAGCACTCCAAGGAGCTGGACCGCACCTTCCGCGCCGAGATGCTGACGCTGTGCACCGACCTGGACGGATCGAGCGAGGTGGGCGGCCTGTTCCTCGATGCCGGCGAACGCGCCAGCGGAGTGGGCAAACTGCTCGCGCGCAGCCGCTATCTGTTCATGCGCGGCCACCGCGCGCGCTTCGCCGACCGCACACTGGCGGAACTGCGCGGCGCTATCGACGATGCGGGCAACTCGCCCTTCTGGGACGGGCTGGCCGGGCGTTTCTTCGACATGTCCTTTCGCGACGCGGACGAGTTCAATGCCCGCCACGGCCACCAGTTCATCGCCGATCTCATGCCCAAGCACCCTATCTACACCGCGCTCCTCTCCGAGGCCGCGCGGCAGGTCATGGGCCAACCGCACTATTCCGGGCGCCCCGCCAAGCGCATGCTGGAGAGCGAGGGCTTCGCCTTCCAGAACTATGTCGACATCTTCGACGGCGGCCCCTCGATGATGGCCGAGACCGACCGCATCCGCACCATCCAGAGCGCCCAGGACGTGCGCATCGCCAGTCTCTGTATTGCCAGCGAGGACCCGCCCAGCCACATCGTCTCGTACGGCAAGCTCGCTGACTTCCGGGCCTGCCTTGCGCAGGTTGACGAAGCTGGCAGCGGCGCGATCACGCTCGATGAGGAAAGCGCCGCGCTCCTGCAGGTCGCCCCCGGCGACATCGTCACCATCGCGCCTGTCTGAGAAAGCAACCCAGCATGATCACCGAAATCAACTTCGACGGCATCGTCGGCCCCAGCCACAACTACGCTGGCCTAAGCCTGGGCAATCTCGCCTCGGCGAAGAACACCGGCAAGATTGCGCGCCCACGCGAAGCAGCCCTCCAGGGCATTGCCAAGATGCGCGCGAACCTCGAACGCGGCTTGCACCAGGGCCTGTTTCTGCCCCAGCGCCGACCCGACGAAGGCTGGCTGAAGCAGCTGGGCACGAAAATCGAAGCGGCCAGTCCCGCGCTGCGCGCGAACGCGCTTTCCGCCTCCTCGATGTGGGCGGCGAACGCGGGTACGGTCAGTCCGGGCGCCGATTGCGCCGATGGACGGTGCCACATCACGGTTGCCAATCTGGTCACCATGCCCCACCGCAGCCATGAATGGCGCGAGACGCTCGCCCAGCTCCTCCTCGCCTTCGCGGACGAAGAGGCGTTTGCCGTGCACGCGCCCGTCCCGGCACCGTTCGGCGACGAGGGCGCGGCGAACCACATGCGCCTGTGTACACGCCATGATGCGCCGGGCACCGAGGTCTTTGTTTACGGCCAAACCGGCGGCCCTTTCCCCGCGCGCCAGCACCGTGAGGCGGGCGAGGCCATCGCACGACGCCACGGGCTCGATCCCGCCCGCACTGTCTTCGCGCGCCAGTCGCCCGAGGCCATTGCGGCCGGAGCCTTTCACAACGATGTCGTCGCGGTTGCCAACGAGCGTGTCCTCTTCACGCACGAGCAGGCTTTTGCCGACAAGGACGCACTCTATTCCGAGCTACGTGCCAAACTGCCTGAGATCGAGATTGTCGAAGTACCCGCCCACGCGGTCAGCCTCGCCGATGCAATCACCTCGTACCTGTTCAACGCCCAGTTGGTGACGCTGCCCTCGGACGAAATGGCGCTGGTGCTGCCCGGCGAAGCGCGCGAGACGCCTGCAGTCTGGAACTGGTTGGAGACCGATGTCGCGGGCAACGGACCGATCCGCCAGCTCTTCGTGCATGACCTTCGCGAATCCATGGCCAACGGAGGAGGGCCTGCCTGCCTGCGCCTGCGCGTGGTCGCCGATCCGGCCCGTGTCGATCCGCGTTTTCTCGCAACGCCCGAGAAGCTCGACGCCATCGCCGCCGTGGTCGAGGCCCACTGGCCCGAGACGATTGCGCCTGCAGACCTCGCGAGCGCCGAGCTCTGGGCCCAGTGCATCGCCGCGCGCGCGGTCCTGTGCGACGCGCTCGACCTTCCCGAGCTCGACCGGGACAGCTTCTGAACGGCGACGGGGGCGGCCCCTGCCCGGTCCGCCGCCGCTCCTGAACATCGCTAGTAAGGAATCTGCCCCGGCGCTTCGTCCACCGGAGGCGGCGGTGTTCGTACCGGACGCGGATTGCCCTGTCCCCGTGTCACGTTGACGGGGGGAGGCCCATTTGGCTGACGGCCGGTCGCGCGGTTGAGGAAATCATCGGTCGCCGCGGCGGGTCCCTGTGGAGCTGGCGCCGGGGCATAAGCAGGAGCGGGCCCCGGCCCATAGGCCGGATCGCCAACGCCCGAACCGTCCTCGTAGAGCGGCTCATCGCGGTTCGCGCCCGGGCCTTGCGCGTCGGGGTACACAACGTTGCCGTACTCATCGACGTAATAGTACTCGTCCGGGTCGCCTTGGAGATACTCGTCGTCGGGCTCCAGCTGCCATTCCGGCAACTTAAGCTCGGTCTCGAACTGCTCGACCGGGCGCCCTTTTACCGCGACGGCCATGTAGTCATGGAAGGCGCGGGCGGGCGCGTGTCCACCCGACAGGCCCGCCACACGTTTTGCATCGTCGCGGCCCATCCACACGCCTGTCGTGATCCCGCTCGAGAAGCCCAGGAACCAGCCGTCCTTGTTGGAAGATGTGGTGCCCGTCTTGCCCGCAACGGGACGTCCGATCTGGGCGGCACGGCCCGTGCCGGTAGCCACCGTCGTCTGGAGCAGATCGGTGATGCCCGCGGCCACATAGGGCGGGACCAGCATCTGGCCCTGGACCGACTTGTGCTCGTACAGCACCTCACCGGTGGTCGTGGTGACCTTGCGGATCCCGAAAGGCTCGACCGAGGTACCACCAGCCGAAACAGCGGCAAAGGCCTGCGTCATGTCGATCACGCGCACTTCCGAGGTCCCCAGCACCATCGAAGGGTTGGTGGAGACAGGCGTCGAGATACCAAAGCGGCGCGCCATGCTGGCCACCGTTCCGAAGCCCACTTCCGAGCCCAGCTTGGCTGCGATCGTGTTTTTCGAATAGGCAAAGGCGCTGCGCACGTCGATTTCGCCCGAATACTTGCGGTTGGCGTTCTGCGGGCTCCACCCATCGATCGTCACCGGCTCGTCGACCACGGTGTCATCGGGCGTATAGCCAGACTCCAGCGCGGCCATGTAGACGAACAGCTTCCAGGCCGAACCGGGTTGGCGCACCGCGCTCGTCGCGCGGTTGTAGTTCGAGGTCACGTAATCGGTGCCACCGACCATGGCCAGCACGCCGCCATCGCGGTCAAGGCTGACGAGCGCCCCCTGCGCGCCCTCGGGCGCATTAGCGTCGACGGCCTTGGTCGCGGCTTCCTGCATCTTGGGGTCGAGCGTGGTCCACACCTCGATCGGCTCGCTGGTTTCAGGCAGCAGCATGTCGAGCTGGGGCAGCGCCCAGTCGGTGAAATAGCGTACCGAATTCTGGCCCGCATCGACCGCCATCTCGATCTGGGTCAGGTCAACCGAATTGGCCTCGGCCTGCGAAATTGCGCCGGTTTCCGCCATGAGGCCCAGCACAACCTTGCCGCGCCCGATCGAGGCTTCGACATCGGCAGTCGGCGAATAGTGCGAGGGGGCCTTCACGAGACCGGCAATGATCGCCGCCTCGCCTGTCGAAAGCTCGGTCGCGGGGTGCCCGAAGAACTTGCGGCTCGCTGCATCAATGCCATAGGCACCGCCGCCGAAGTAGACCTTGTTGAGATAGAGCTCGAGGATCTGGTCCTTGCTGAACTTGCGCTCCATGGCGAGCGCCAGGATCATCTCGCGCCCCTTGCGACCGAAGGTGCGAGCGTTGTTGAGGAAGATGTTGCGCGCCAGCTGCTGGGTGATCGTGGAAGCGCCTTCGCGGAAGTGCCCGCGCTCCACACGCACCTTGAAAATACGCGCCAGCGCCACCGGGTCGACGCCGATGTGATCGCGGAAACGCCGATCCTCGGTGGAGACAATGGCGTCCTTCATCACCTTGGGAATCTGGTCGTAACTGAGCCATTTTCCGTAGCTGGGCCCGAGCGAGACCAGTTCGGAACCATCGTTCGCCCGCACGACGATCATCTGCCCGTTCTGGCTGCTCTTGAGCGAGGTCATCCCCGGCAGTTCACGCATGGTGAAGAACACGGCCGTGCCGAGGAAAATCGCGCCGAGTAGCGTCAGTGCCGTTCCCCAGATGAGCACGCCGCGCACGATGCGACGCGCCAGGGGCGGCTTGGACGGCGATCTCTTGCGGGGGGACGCGCCGGATGCGGGGCGCCGGCCGGGTTTCTTGGCCATCGGAGTAGTGGAATTCCCTCTTGCGGACGACGATTGTCCGTTCGACGCCCTACACCTTGCAGAAGGAATTGTAACCTGCCGTTAACAGCCCCCGGCGAGCGGGTTCAACGCTTCATCGAGTGGCTAGCGGCCCATCTCGGAAGCCTGAGGCGAAGAACAGGATACAAGGGGTCATCACTCCTTGCCCCCAGAACCGGCGACCTCACCGTTCTCATCCAAAGCCGCACGGGAAAGGTGGAGTCGACAGTTCGGGTAGCCCGAGGGTGATGGCCCTCCGAAATCACTGTTCCAAGGCCCCTCTACTCACCGTCCTCCGGCTCGAAATCGAGCGAGGCGCTGTTGATGCAATACCGCAGGCCCGTCGGACCAGGACCATCGGGGAAGACGTGGCCCAGGTGCCCCTCGCAGCGCGAGCACAGCACTTCGACGCGCACCATGCCGTGCGAGATGTCGCGCCGTGTCTCGACGGCATCTTCCTCAACCGGGGCGGTATAGGCGGGCCAGCCACAGCCCGAATTGTACTTGGCCTCGTTGGTGAAGAGCGGCGCGCCGCACCCTGCACAGAAATAGGTGCCGTCCGCGTAATTCTTGTCGTATTTGCCGGTAAAGGCGCGCTCGGTTCCGGCCTCGCGCAGCACATGGTACTGCTCGGGCGTGAGCTTCTCGCGCCATTCGGCTTCGGTCATGGCAAGCTTGTCGTCGGTCATCGGCTTCTCCGCTGTCTCAGGCCAAGCGATATGGGCATCTCGGCGCAAATGCCAAGTTCGCCTAGAGGCTGGCGAACAGCACCATCATGCGCTTCCACGCGCGGTCAGCCTCTTCGGGATCCCACGCCGGGGAATCGGGAACACACCAGCCATGATCGGCGTCGTAAACTTCGATCTCGGCCTCGCGTCCAGCGCTCGCGGCAGCCTCGCGCAGCTTCGTTTTCTGCTCAGGCTGGCGCGCATCGTCGTTGCGCGCAATCGCGAAAAGATAGGATGCCTTGGTCTCGTCCAGCAGTGCGTCGGGACTGTCGGGCTCGCCCGTCACCAGCCCTGCCCCGTGGAACGAGGCGGCCGCCCCCACCCGTTCGGGAGCGGCAATGGCCGTGCGCACGGTGAAGGGCCCGCCCATGCAATAGCCGTTCGAGCCGATCTTGCGGGAGGTATCGACTTCCTCGCGCGCGTCGAGGAACACGACGAAGGCCGCGCCATCGCGGGTCACCGCTTCCGGGCTCAGCGCTTCGCGCATGGGTGCAATCTTCGCCTTGCCCTCCTCGGTCCGCCAGTCGGAAAAACTGGTCAGGACCGGCGCGGGACTGGAGCGGTAGTACTGGTTGACGACAAGGACCGCGTAGCCCTCTGCCGCCAGCGCACGCGCCATGATCTTCTTGGCATCGCGCAGGCCCGCGATATCCGGCCACATCACGATGCCCGGATGCTGCCCGGTCGAGGGGTGCACGAAGAAAGCGTCGCACACGCCATCCTTGGTGGTGATCGAGACCATCCGCTCGCGCAGGTCCGAACCCTCTTCGCCTGCGCTGCCTGCCTTGCCCGCACAGCCGACGAGCGCCGCTCCTGCACCCAACGCGGCGAACTGGCGGCGGTTGAGCCCGCCTTCGCGGCGCGTCGCCTCATCCGCCTCGGTAAATTCGTCGCACATGGATACTCATCTCCCTCACTTGGCGCTCGCACCAGACTATCGGGCGGGCAACGCGCTGGCGAGGCCCACAGTTGCCCTAACTGGTGCAAAAAGGCCCGCCCCATGCCGGTCGGCGCGGGGCGGGCCCTTCACGAAACGCGGATTCCGGGCAATCAGCCCTTGAAGACGACCGTACGGCTACCGTTCAGAAGGACGCGCTCCTCAAGGTGCAGGCGCACCGCTTCGGCGAGCACACGGCGTTCGATGTCGCGGCCCTTGCGCACCATGTCCTCGGGCGTCGCGGCGTGGGTGACGGCCTCCACGTCCTGGTGGATGATCGGCCCTTCATCGAGGTCCGCAGTCACGTAGTGCGCGGTCGCCCCGATCATCTTCACGCCGCGCGCGTGAGCCTGGTGGTAGGGCTTGGCGCCCTTGAAGCCGGGCAGGAACGAGTGGTGGATATTGATGCAGCGGCCGGAAAGGTAGCGGGTCATGTCGTCCGAGAGGACCTGCATGTACCGGGCCAGCACGACCACCTCGGCACGGGTCTCCTCGACCAGCGCCCGCAGTTTGGCTTCCTGCTCGGGCTTGGTCTCCTTGGTGATCGGGAGGTGGTGGAAGGGGATGCCGTCAAGCAGGTGCGTCGTCACCGCCTCGCGCGGATGGTTCGAGACCACGCCCACGATGTCCATGTTGATCTCGCCGATGCGCTGGCGATAGAGCAGATCGGCCAGGCAGTGATCGAATTTGCTGACCATGAGCAGGACACGGCGCGCACGGTCGCGGCGCAGCATCGTCCAGGCCATGCCGTATTCGAGCGCGATGGGTCCGAAGCCCTCGCGTATCTCTTCGCGGTCGGTCGTGCCTGGATCAAAGGCCACGCGCATGAAGAACTTGTTTTCGAGCAGGTCGTCGAACTGCTGCGCCTCGACGATGTTGCACCCGCACTGTGCGAGATAGCCGGTCACGCGCGCGACGATACCGGGCCTGTCCGCACACGACAGCGCGAGAATGAGGGGCTGCGACACTATTTTTCTTTCCTCGTCTTGAGCGTCTTCCAGAAGCCGACCGAACGGGGGAGATGGCAAAGGCTGATATGCAGATGGCGCGCGCCCTTGCCCGCATCGAACGGCAACATGAATTCCTGTCTGTTCAGAATGCGATAGGCCGCCCCGGATGTCGAGCCCGGGACGGCCTTGATCACCTGCAAAAATGTACCGTCCCGACGCCTGCCCGGCACAGCGACGGGCACGCGATGGGCGCTCAGGCCGCCGAACGCTTGGTGAGCGCAGCCTCGCTCTCGACAAGGAGTGCCGCGATGATCTCGGCCACCGGCTCCTCGGCCTTGACCATACCAACCGACTGGCCCGCCATGACCGAGCCGCCCTCGACATCGCCATCGATGACCGCACGGCGAAGGGCACCGGCCCAGAAGTGTTCGATCGCCAGCTGCGCTTCGCCCATGTCGAGCTCGCCCCCATCGAGCCTTTTGGCGACTTCGATCTGCTTGGCGGTGAACGCCTCGGTGCCCTTGTTGCGCAGCGCGCGGACCGGGATGACCGGCAGGCGCGGGTCGACCTGGACCGAGGCTATGGCATCGCGTGCCGAGGCACGGAAGAACATCTTCTTGAAATCTGGGTGCGCGATGGATTCCCTGGCGCAGGCAAAGCGCGTGCCCAGCTGCACGCCCGAAGCGCCCATCTCGAGGTAGCCCGCCATAGCCTCGCCGCGGCCGATACCACCTGCCACGAAGACGATGTTGTCCTCGGCCAGCGTGGGCAGGATTTCCTGAGCCAAAACGGAGGTGGAAACTGGACCGATGTGGCCGCCCGCCTCGTTGCCCTCGATCACCAGCGCGTCGGCGCCCGAACGCAGCAGCTTCTTGCCCAGCGCCAGCGTGGGGGCAAAGCAGATCACCTTGGCGCCAGCCTCCTTGATCGCCTCGACACTGCCCTTGGGCGGGATGCCACCGGCCAGCACAACATGACCCACGCCGTGCTGCGCGCAGATCGAGATCAGTTCGAAGAGCTGGGGGTGCATGGTGATGAGGTTAACGCCGAAAGGCTTTTGCGTCAGCGTCTTGGTTGCCGCGATCTCGGCATCGAGCAGTTCCGGCGTCATTGCCCCGCAGGCAATCACGCCAAAGCCGCCGGCATTGCTGATTGCGGCAACAAGGTTGCGCTCGGACACCCACGACATGGCGCCGCACAGGATCGCCGTCTCGGTCCCGAGGAATTCGCGCCCCCGAGCCATCAGGGCGAGTGTCTTGTCGTGTGCGGTCATCGAAGGTCCTTTGCGCGTGAAGCCGAACGAAGCGCCATAAGGGCACGAGTCGCCCCCGACAAGACGCGAAGCAGGAACCAAATCGGATCGCCTCCGTTATGAACCGACGTTCATTTTACAAAGGCAGCTGCATGTTCCTATCCAAGACCGAAGGGCTGAACCCAGCCGCCCCATTTCGGAAGGTCATGCAGATTCCATCAGATTACTGGCTCACTGGCGAGACTTTTGAAGACGTCCTCGACCTCGAGGCCGCCGTTCGGCTTGCCGCCAGCACGACCGACATGGTCGCTCGTCCGGATGTTATCGACATCCACGACGCCTGGGTAAAGTTGCAACCGCGCCTGCCGCAGGCGACTTGGCTGCAACTGGAACCGAGCATCGCGCGCATGCTCGATGCTTTCAACGATCGCAACACCGGCGCGATGAAGCGCGAGCAGGAGGATATTGCCGCGCGCCTTGCCGAACTGCGGCGCGTCGCGGCCTGATTGCGGGCCCGGCCAGTTGCCGGAGAGCCCCATCGACCGCGACATTTTCCAAAGGCACGGCCTATCGGGATTAAAGCGCGACCAGGGGGCAATCCCCCCGCCCCCTGGTCGCGTCGCGATCCGCGTAACATTAAGGCCTCACCCCCATGAGACCATGCCCGGCGGACGTCCAACCCGGTCCACGAGGATCCGGGGTCGCGTACTCGGCGCCCTTACGGCGTAACCGTGAACTCCCCTGCCAGATCAGCCTTGGAGCTGCCACCTGCCCAAACGTCGAAGACGCTGGCATCCTGGATCCAGTCCTTGGTGACCGAACTCCAGTAGCGCAGGTCTTCCGCGCTCAGTGTGAAGGTCACCCGCCGCGTCTCACCCGGCTGGAGCGCAATGCGGCGGAACTTCTTGAGCTGACGCTCCGGACGCGAAGACGTGCCCGAGCGCTGGTGGATATAAAGCTGGGCCACCTCGTCCGCGCTGCGCGAACCGGTGTTGGTGAGATCGAAGGAAACCTCGACCGGCTCCCCCTTGGCCACCGCATCCTTTGCCACGGTGAGGTTGCCGTATTCGAAGGTCGTGTAGCTCAGGCCATAGCCGAATTCGTAGAGAGGCGCGTTGCTCGGCTGGTCCCAGTAGCGCGTGTCCGCGCCCCAGGGCGCGTGCGAGATCATCCGATCATAACTGAAGGGCGCCTGCGAGCCATCCCAGATCCAGCTGATCGGTAGCTTGCCACCCGGCACCGCGTCGCCGGTGAGGAGGTTGGCGATGGCGGGGCCGCCCTCGGAGCCCGGATACCAGGCTTCGAGCACGGCATCGGGCTTGGCGCCCTGCAGGTTGATCGGACGCGCGTTCATCAGAACGACGACGACCGGCTTGCCCGTCGCGATAACCTCTTCCAGCAGGCGCTGCTGGTGCCCGGGCAGTTCGAAAGAGGCACGCGAAGCCGCCTCTCCGGCCATATTCTGCGCTTCACCAAGGACCAGGACGGCAACGTCCGCGCCCTTGGCCGCGGCTACCGCGCGGTCGAACTCCGCCGCCGTCTTCGCCTCGTTGGCATCAGCAAATTCGGGCAGGTCAACGGGCGGGTTGATGCGGTCGAAGAAGGAGCGATTGATGCGCGTGGGGATCGGCACGCCCGGCGCGTAAGTCACCTTGACCGTGTCACCCAGCTTGGCCTTGAGCCCCTCCAGAACGCTGACGCCGGTCGGCTTGGGGCCGGGAAACACCCAGGGGCCAAGCTGGTCATGCGGCGCATTCGCGAAGGGACCGATCAACGCAATCGACTGGGTCTTGCTGGTGTCGAGCGGAAGCACGCCCTTGCTGTTTTCCAGGAGGACGGCGGCGCGCTCGGCAGCCATGCGCGCGATGTCGCGGTGCTCGGCCCTCTGGGCCACGGACTTTGCCTTCGCAGGATCCGCGTAGGGCTGTTCGAACAGGCCAAGACGGATCTTGGCTTCGAGCAGGCGCAGCACGGCCGTGTCGAGCGTCTTTGCGTCGAGCGTGCCGTCCTTCAGCGACTGCGCGAGCGAGAGCATCGGGCTGTTCTTGGACGGCATCTCCATTGACATGTCGAGCCCGGAACGGATCGCGCGGACCGCCGCCTCTTCCGGATTCGCCGCCGCGCCCTGGCGCACGAGCGAGGAAACGTTGTTGGCATCGGAGACGACAAAGCCGTCAAAGCCCCATTCCTTGCGCAGAACCTCGTTCAGCAGCCACGAACTGGTTGTCGCGGGCACGCCATTGAGCTGCATGTAGGCAGCCATGATATTGCCCGCGCCGGCATCGATGGCCGCCTTGAATGGCGGGAAGTAGACGTTGCGCAGCTCGTTGTCGGAGAGGTCGACCTCGTCGTAGTCACGTCCGCCAAGCGACGCGCCGTACCCCGCAAAGTGCTTGGGACCAGCCAGGATGCGACCCGGCGTGCCAATTTTCTCGCCCTGGAAGCCGCGCACCTGGGCGGCCGCCATCGCCGCGCCCAGCACCGGGTCTTCGCCCGCGCCCTCGACGATACGACCCCAGCGCGCGTCGCGCGCGATGTCGACCATCGGCGCGAAGGTCCAGTTGACACCGGCGGCTCGCGCTTCGGCCGCCGCGACCGCCTGCCCCTTCTCGGCGACAGACGGGTCCCAGGACGCAGCCATCGCCAGCGGTACCGGCATGATCGTGTGGAAACCGTGGATCACGTCAAAGCCGAACAGCAGCGGAATGCCCAGCCGTGTCTTTTCGACCGCGATCTTCTGCAAGCGGTTGATCTCGACCGGGTCGGTCATCAGCAGGAGCGAGCCCACTTCGCCGCGTGCAACGGCGTCTTCCACGCTGATCACGCTCGTCATCGCTTCGGACGAGGTCGCCGCTGCCTCGCCAAGGTAGAAGTACTGGACCAGCTGCCCGGCCTTCTCCTCGGGCGTCATCTGCGTCAGAAGCGCCTTTGCCCGCGCCATGACCGCCTCGTCCTCGGGACCGGCTGCGACGCGCGCCTCGGCCCGCGTCACCATGCCGCCCACGACGAGAGCGCCTGCCGGGACCATGCAGGTCGCCATCAGGAGCAGACGCCCGAGCAAGCGGCGCGTCGGTGTGCGGAGTGCGGTGGGGAGGCTGGCTTTCAAATCATGTACTCCAGATAGGCTTTGCAAACGACGCGCGGGTCAGGACGCCTCTCATGCGTCCGGCGCAATGTTCTCGCATGGGTGGGCGGCCTCGCCCTGCCCCAATTTCTTTCACACCGCTGCGCCGCGTCCTATTATTGCGCGAGAGACTAGGTTGCACGGGCAGGCACGATATATTCTCAAGCCCGACACTATCCGCGTAGCGGTAAATCGACGTAAAAAAAAGCACCTATGACGCCCACTGTGTCGCAACCCACGCACTTGGGCAGGGTGCACCACCTACTGCCCTCAGATGCGCGTCGCACCCAACTTCTCCCGCCAGTGCAGATGACGCTCCTTGAGCACGCGCGGGACAGGAAGGCCAAGCTCTTCCCCGTCCAGCTCTTCCCGTTCATCCCAGGCAAGGCCGCCCTCCCCCGCTGTGTTCCACGCTGCCTGCAGACCGCGGTGCAGCCTCTTCCCTTGGTGCAGCGTGAAGAGGAGCCGGCTGGCCGCAGGCACCCGCGCCGAGCTTGTTCGCGAACTTAGCGCCAATCCGACCGGGGCCTTGGTGTTCGAGGATGCCAGCGGCCGGGTGGTCGATCTCGATTGGCGCGATACGCCCCCCCTCCCCCGGAGGAGCAGGAACCACCGCGCAAGCGCGGACGGCCTCGACTGGGTCGTCACCTCCCGCGAATTTACGCTGCTGCCGCGCCACTGGGACTGGCTTGCGCGCCAGTCGGGCGGCGCTTCGCAGGCGCTCCGGCGACTTGTCGATGAGGCGCGGTGGGCCGATTGCGGGCGCACGGCCCTGCGCACCGCGCAGGAACGCTGTTACCGCGCGATGGCAGCCCTTGCCGGGGACTACCCGGGGTTCGAGGACGCGGCGCGCCAACTTTTTTCAGGCGACATGGGGGCCTTCGGCGAGGCCCTGGCGCGATGGCCGGTGGACGTGCGCACCTACCTCGTCGCTCTCGCCCAGGTCTGTGAGGAGGATTTTGCCTGAGGCTCACACGCCAACGGCTCGGAAAATCCCCTTCAAGGGTTTTTCCGAGCCGCTTGAAATGCGATGCCACTCCGGTCGCAGCCGGAGGCCCCGAGATCAGCCCTTGGCGTCGAGCCCGTAGGCCGAGTGCAGCACGCGCACGGCCAGTTCGGTTTCGTCAGCGTCGATCAGCACCGAGACCTTGATCTCGCTCGTGGTGATCGCCTGGATGTTGATGCCCCGGTCAGCCAGGGTCTTGAACATGGTCGCCGCAACGCCTGCATGGCTGCGCATGCCCACGCCCACGACCGAGATCTTGGCGACGCTGTCGTTCGAGATCAGGCGGTAGAAGCCGATCTGCTCCTTGCGCTCTTCGAGCATGGCCAGCGTACGCGCGAGATCGGCCATCGGCGCGGTGAAGGTGACGTCGGTCTCGCCCTTTTCCTTCGCCACGTTCTGGATGATCATGTCGACGTTGATGTTCGCCTCGGCAAGCGGGGTGAAGATCGAGGCCACCGCGCCCGGACGGTCGGGCACGCGGGTAAGGGTGACCTTCGCCTCGTTCTTGTCGGCGGCGATACCGGTGATCAGCTGGCGTTCCATGTCGCTTTCTTCCAATTCTTCATCGCTGACAATCATCGTGCCGGGCAGGTCGTCCGCCGAGGGGGCGTTCTCGTCGATGAACGAGGAGAGCACCTGCACGCGCACGTTTTCTTTCATGGCGAGCGAGACCGAGCGGGTCTGCAGCACCTTCGAGCCGACAGAGGCGAGTTCAAGCATTTCCTCGTAGGTCACGAGCGGCAGCTTCTGGGCCTTGGCAACGATGCGCGGGTCGGTGGTGTAGACGCCGTCAACGTCGGTGTAGATATCGCAGCGATCCGCGCCAATCGCCGCCGCAACCGCCACCGCCGAGGTGTCCGAGCCCCCGCGGCCAAGCGTGGTCACGCGCCCATCGGGGGAAACGCCCTGGAAGCCGGGAAATACGGCAATCTCGCCCGAGGCCATCGAGGCGAGCACACCTTCGGGGTCGATGTCCTCAATGCGGGCCTTGGCGTGGGCATCGTCGGTTTTGATCGGCGCCTGCCAGCCCAGCCACGAACGCGCCTTGCAGCCCATCGACTGCAGCGTCAGCGCGAGGAGACCCGAAGTCACCTGCTCGCCGGAGGAAACGACCACGTCGTACTCGGCCGGATCATAAAGCGCGTTGGCTTCGCGGCAGAAGTTCACCAGCCGGTCGGTCTCGCCCGCCATGGCAGAGACAACCACGGCCACTTCGTGTCCGGCTTCCTGCTGGCGTTTGACAATACCCGCCACGCGCCGGATTCGCTCGGTCCCAGCCATGGAGGTGCCGCCGAATTTCATCACGATACGGGCCAAGGTGTCAGTGCTCCCGTCAAAAAAGGGGATCGCGCGGCGGTTTGCGAAAATTTCAATCGACGCGCAATATGGATAAGGTTCGGGCGCGCTGTTAGGGGGGTCTTATGAACAATGCAACTCCCCGTGCGTCCGAGCAGGCAAAGCCGGACGCGACCACCCCGGCCACGATCCGCCCCGAGGAAGCCGCCCACTTCGGCGCCATGGCGGCGGAATGGTGGGATCCCAAGGGGTCCTCAGCCATGTTGCACAAGCTCAATCCGGTGCGCCTAGGCTTCATCCGCAAGGCGATCGATGCGCATTTCGGAGGTGATTCGCGCGCGCTCAAGCCTCTGACCGGACGCCGCGTGCTCGACGCTGGATGCGGAGCGGGCCTGCTGTGCGAGCCACTCGCGCGCCTTGGCGGCGAGGTCACTGGCGTCGACGCCGCGCCCGAGAATATCGCGGCCGCCTCCGCCCACGCCGAGGCTTCGGGCCTTGCCATCGACTACCGCTGCGGAGAGCTCTCCGGCCTGGGCCTTGCTGGCTACGACCTTGTCTGCTCGCTCGAAGTGATCGAGCACGTTGCCGACAAGGCTGCCTTCCTAAATGGGCTTGCCACCACCCTTGCCGAGGACGGCCTGATGATCCTTTCGGCCCCCAACCGCAGCGCGCTCTCGCGCCTTCTGCTGGTCGAGGGTGCCGAGCGGCTTGGCATGGTCCCGCGCGGCACGCACGACTGGTCGGCCTTTCCGACTTTCGAGGAACTGACCGAGCTTGCCCAAGAGGCGGGCCTCGAACTGGGCGAGCCCACCGGAATCTCATGGTCACCGGCGCGCGGGCTCCATCTCTCCGAGGATCTCTCGCTCAACTTCATCGTCACCGCGCGCCGCGCGGGCGTACCCGAGGGTTGAACCCGGCACCCATGGGCCAGCTTGGCATCGAGATCGCCCTCGCGCTTGCGGGGCTCGGCACCGCTGCGCTGCTCGCCTGGCCGCGCCTGTCGCGCGCCCGGCTGTGGCGCGCCGGGATCACCCCGCTGGCCTCGATCATCGGCAGCGGGTTCCTGATCCTCGGGCCGATCCTGACCGACAGCTTCGGCACTTGGGGCATCGCTGCGATGGCGCTTCTGTGCCTTGCCGGCTACCTTTTTGGCGCCGCGATCCGCACCAACATCGCCCGGCTAGAGGATGGCGCGCACGAGACGCGGCTCTCGAATGGGCTGGAGCGCATTTCCAGCTGGGCACTCGCGGCCGCCTATGTGATCTCGGTCGCCTACTACCTCAACCTGTTCGGTGTCTTTGCCGCACGCATCTTCGGCGCCCCTTCCGACACGCTCGCGCGGCTCATCACCACGGGGGCCTATGCATTGATCCTGGTGGCGGGCCTCACCAAGGGCTTCTCTCTTCTCGAGCGGCTCGAACAGCTAACCGTGTCGGTCAAGCTCATCATTATCGCCGCCCTTATCGGTGCGCTGGCGGTCCACGCCGGGATCGAATGGGAGACTGGCACGGTCATGCGCAGCGGCATGACGCTCTCGCCCTGGCCCGCCCTGCAGCTAATGTTCGGCCTCATCGTTACGGTGCAGGGCTTCGAGACCTCGCGCTACCTCGGCGATCACTATACCGCAGCCGAGCGCCAGCGTTCGATGAAGCTGGCCCAATGGATCGCCAGCGCCATCTACATGGCCTACGTCGTGCTCCTGGCCATCAGCTTTCGCAGTGGCAGCTTCGAACTCAGTGAAACCGCGATCATCGACATGATGCGCACCGTCTCGGCAATTCTGGGGCCGCTGCTCATCCTCGCAGCGCTCAGCGCCCAGTTCAGCGCTGCGGTGGCCGACACCAACGGCTCAGGCGGGCTTGTCAGCGAACTCACACACCAGCGCTTTGGCATGAAGCCGACCTATGTCCTGCTGATCGCGGCGGGCATCGCCCTCACCTGGCTGGCCGATGTCTTCGAGATCGTCAGCTTCGCCAGCCGCGCCTTTGCCTTCTACTATGCCATCCAGTCCGCGCTCGCCGCGATCCGCTCGCGCACGGCGGATGCTGGGCCTTTGCGCGTTGCCGGGTTCGGAGCGTTGACTGTGCTTGGCCTTGCCGCTGCGCTGTTCGGGACTTCGGTAGAAAGCTGAAAAAGCCAACAGAAAAAAGGATTTTCAAGGAGCCATCGCCCCTTGCCCCCGCAATCGGCGACTTTACCTTTCTCGACCACTGCAGCGCGACACTGGTGCGCCCGAGGGCGCTGGCCCTCGGATCTTAATCCTTCCGACTGGTAAACTTCATTCACTTCAGAACGGCTTCCCATTGCATCTGGTTGAAGCCGACCAGAATACCCTTGGAGTGCTCGACGACCGGGCGCTTGATGGTGCTAGTGTGCTCCGCCATGATCCGCACCGCCTTGGCCGCATCAATGTCGGCCTTGTCCTCATCCGACAGCTTGCGGAAGGTGGTACCCCGCTTGTTGAGGACCGTCTCCACGCCCTCGGCCTCGACCCAGGCTGCCAGCTTCTGCGGATCCGCGCCTTCCTTCTTGTAGTCGTGGAAGGTGTATTCGATGTCCCGAGCCTCAAGCCACTTGCGGGCTTTCTTCACGGTGTCGCAGTTGGGAATGCCGTAGACTTCAAGGCTCACGAAGAGGCCTCCTTGTTCTCAAATTCATGGATCCGCGGCGAATCGCACGCGAAGAGGGTATAGCTCTGATAGTAACGATGGCGTCCTTCGCCCTGCACGCGTGCATGTTCGGCCTGCCGGCCCCAGGCGCGTGCAGCCGCTTCGTCCGCCCATTCGGAGAGGGCAACGACCTCCCCGTCCTGCGCGGTGTAACTCTTGAAAGCGAGGAAGCCGGGTTGACGGCGCGCAAGGTCCTCCATCGCGGCGGCATCGCGCGCGTAGGCCGCACCGTCGATATCGGCGCGTTTGCGGTTGCGGAAGACGACGAGAAACATCGCGGCCCGAGATGGGGCCCGCAACAATCGTATGCAAGCGCTAATACTGGACAAACGATGCGTTGCGCGACAAAGCGCCCGCTATGTCCGTAAACACGTTTGGCCGCCTGTTCCGATTCACCACCTGGGGCGAAAGCCACGGGCCCGCCATCGGCGCCGTTGTCGACGGGTGCCCCCCGGGCCTCGCGCTCGACGAAAGCGTGGTGCAGCCCTTCCTCGACGCGCGCCGCCCGGGTACGAGCAAGTTCACCACGCAGCGGAAGGAACCGGACGCGGTCCGCATTCTCTCGGGCGTGTTCGAAGCACCGGACGGCGTGCAGCGCACCACCGGCACCCCGATCAGCCTGATGATCGAGAACATGGACCAGCGCTCGAAGGACTATTCGGACGTGGCCCGCGCCTATCGCCCGGGCCACGCAGACTACGCCTATGACGCCAAGTACGGCTTTCGCGACTATCGGGGCGGCGGACGTTCCTCGGCGCGCGAGACCGCCAGCCGCGTGGCGGCCGGTGCGGTCGCCCGCCTCGTCATTCCCGAAGTCACTATCGTCGCCTATGTCTCGGAGATCGGCGGCGACCTCATCGACCCGGCGAACTTCGACCTGGAAGAAATCGGCCACAACCCCTTCTTCTGCCCGGACCCGGCCGCCGCGAAGCGCTGGGAAGCGATCGTCGATGATGCCCGCAAGAGCGGATCGTCGGTTGGTGCGGTGGTTGAATGCTACGCCAGCGGCGTGCCCGCAGGCTGGGGCGCCCCGCTCTACGGCAAGCTCGATGCCGACCTTGCCGCCGCGATGATGGGCATCAACGCAGTGAAGGGTGTGGAGATCGGCGATGGCTTTGCCGCCGCGCGTCTGACTGGAGAAGGCAACGCCGACCCGATGCGCCCGAACACCGAGACCGGCCCCGACGGCGCGCCCGAGTTCCTTGCAAACCATGCAGGCGGCATCGCGGGCGGCATCTCGACCGGCCAGCCGGTCACCTGCCGCGTCGCTTTCAAGCCGACCAGCTCGATCCTCACCCCCCAGCCCACCGTCACCCGCCCCAACGACAAGGGCGAGCGCGAGGCGATGGAACTGTTCACCAAGGGCCGCCATGACCCGTGCGTGGGCATCCGTGGCGTGCCCGTAGTCGAAGCGATGATGGCGCTGGTGCTGGCCGACCACAAGCTGCTCCAGCGCGGGCAGTGCGGCTGACGACTTGCCCCAGATCCGGATCCTGATCGACGCCGACGCCTGCCCGGTAAAGGAAGAGACCTACAAGGTTTCGGCCCGCTACAAGGTGCCGGTCGTCGTCGTTTCGAACCAGATCATCCGCATTCCGCAAAGCCCCCTCATCTCACGCCAGATCGTGAGCGATGCCTTCGATGCGGCCGATGACTGGATTGCCGAGAACTGCGACAAGGGCTCGATCGTCATCACCGCCGACATCCTGCTGGCGGATAGGTGCCTCAAGGCGGGCTCCGAGGTGCTGGCGCCCAACGGCAAGCCCTTCACCCCGGCCTCCATCGGAGGCGCCATCGCCACCCGCGCGATCATGGCCGACCTTCGCGCCGGGGGGGATCAGATCGGAGGGCCACCGCCCTTTTCCAAGCAGGACCGCTCGCGCTACCTTTCCGCGCTCGACCAGGTAGTCACCCGCCTCGTCCGCGCGGCGCAGACCGGCCAACTATAAAGAATACAAGCTGAATACCGCACGCCCCTGATGCGCTTCCGCTTGTGTAGCGGGCCCATCCGGCTAGAGATGGCGCTAACAGCAACTGAGGGGTTCACACATGGGGCATACGTCCGACAGTCTGGTCAGGGTCGGTCTGGCACTTATCCTTCTGATTGTCGTGCTCGTCGGCGGAGGCCTCGGATCGTGCGCCGCCTACAATGGTCTGCGTGTCTGGAACGCGCAGGTCGCAGGTGAAGCGCAACTGGCTCAGGCAACACAGAACCGCCGGATCGCCGTACTCGAAGCGCAGGCCGCGCTCGACAGCGCCAAACTGAAAGCCGCCGCCGAAGTCGAGCGCGCCAAGGGCCTGGCCGAAGCCAACCGCATTGTCGCAGACAGCCCGGGCGGCCCCGAAGGCTACCTGCGCTATCTCTATATCCAGAACCTTGAGCAGTCCCGCGGGCAGATCATCTACGTGCCGACCGAAGGTGGCCTGCCGATCCTGGAGGCCGGGCGGCTCAATCCGTCCAACTGAGCCCACGCGTCCCTCCGGCGCATCACCCGAAGCGCAGGGCGCCCGTGAGATCGCCCGGCGGCGGGCCTCCGGCCGCGATCATTGCCTGCTCGCGCTCGGCAAGGCCGGGCAGCTTGCGCAGACCGAAGCGGCGGGTGAGGAAGCGCGCGATCGAGCCGGTGTCGTAGATCGTGTGATCAACCTCGCCCTTCTTCGCATGAGGGCTGACGACCAGCGCGGGAATGCGTGTGCCCGGCCCCCAGCGGTCGCCCTTGGGCGGCGCCACGTGGTCCCACCAGCCGCCGTTCTCGTCGAAGGTGATGACGACCAGCATCTTGTCCCACTGCGGCGAGGCTTTCAGCGCCTCGACGATGCCCGCGATGTGGCGATCCCCGGCGTCGACGTCGGAATAGCCCGCGTGCATGTTGAGGTTACCCTGCGGCTTGTAGAACGTGACGCTGGGCAGCGAGCCCGCCTTGGCATCCGCGAGGAAGCGGTTGGTCCGCGCCGTCTCGCCCGTACCAGCGTCGCGCAGGTGCGCCGCGCGCGCCTCGGTGCCCGGCGCGAACTGCGTGTAGTAATTCAGCGGCTGGTGGTGCGGCTGAAAGTTCGGGCGCGAGGGGAAGTCCCCGGAATTGAGGTGGCCCTCCAGCGCCTGAGCCCAGCCGCCCGCGTACCAGGCCCAGTCCACGCCCTTCTCGGAGAGCACATCGCCAATGGTGTCGTGGCTCTGGGGAACCAGCGTGTGGCTGCTTTGCGCATTGGCATAGCCCGGACGTTCGGGGTCCAGTTCATAAGTGGGGGCAAAGGGCGGCAGCATCGTATTGACCGCATAGAAATCGGGCGAGAGGCTGTTGGGCACGAAACGCACCGGGCCATCCATCGCGCTGGCCGGAGACTGCGCGGTCTGCTTCGGCACGATGCCCTTCGGATCCTCGCCTTCGAGCTGCGTTATCCGTCCCTTGGCCGGGCTTGCATCAGCCTCCGGATAGAACGGCGGGCGCGCGGCGATCAGGTACTGGTGGTTGAGGAATGAGCCCCCGAAAGCGCCCATGAAGAAGTTGTCGCACAGCGTGAAATCGCGCGCGATCTGCCACAGCCGCAGGTTCGCCGCGTTGTCGCCGTAATACCCCATGGGCAGCGCGCCCGCATCGCTCCAGGCGACGAACCCGTCGTTACGCCCGCCGTTGATCTGGAGCTGGTTATTGTAGAAGGCATGAACCAGATCGCGCGTTACCACGCCGTGGGGCAGCGGATCGCCGTCGGGGGTGGAGAGAACGAACGGCGCGTTCGCAAGCGGCGCCAGATCGTCGGGACCGATGGCGATGGCCTGATGCTCGACCACCTGTTCGTTGGGGACCATGCCTTCCCAGATCGGGGGCAGGGCTTCCAGGACCGAGCCGTCGCGGTCGCGCTGGCGCGCACGCTCGGTCGAAACCTCGGACAGCGGCTGCTCCAGCCCCGGAAAATCGCCGAAGAGATTGTTGAAGCTGCGGTTCTCGGCATAGATCACCACTACCGTATCGATATGCGCAGCCAGCTGGGCATCGCTAGGCGGCGGGGATGCCATGCCTTGTTGCGCTACGCTGCGCGCCGCAGCGTCTTCCGGCGTCAGCCCGCTGAGGGCAGCCGCGCCAGCCGCAGTGGCCATGCCGGTCAGCAGGCGGCGGCGGTCAGGATTGGCGGGTGCGCCGGGGCGCGGCTCGTCGCGGTGATTGTCTGCCATGGCGAAGGACTTAGCCGCCCCGAGCCCCAAGCTCAACGCGGCAATGACACGTGCAGTCGCACATTGTGGGCCCACCCCGCCGCGCGCTTGACCCAATGATGCCGGCACAAACCGCAGACCTCCGCCGATAATCGACTAATTCGCTAAATCGATCACCCGGTAATCGCGTAAATCGATCAACCCAATCGGATCATCCCGCTACAAAATGTGACCCGGTCCGCCTATCTCAGCCTCGTCAGTTCAACACACCCAAGCGAGGGAGATTTCTCATGGGTATCATCGGCAGCAAGATCCAGCCGTTCACCAACACCGCGTTCCAGCAGGGCAAGGACTTCTTCGACGTCTCCGAAGGCGACATTGCCGGCAAGTGGGCCGTGTTCTTCTTCTACCCCGCCGACTTCACCTTCGTTTGCCCGACCGAGCTCGAAGACCTCGGCGACCAGTACGAAACCCTGCAGGGCATGGGCGTGGAAGTGTTCGGCGTTTCGACCGACACGCACTTCAGCCACAAGGCCTGGCACGACACTTCGGAGAAGATCGGCAAGCTCAAGTTCGCCTTCCTCGGCGACCAGAACCACGAGCTGTCGAACAAGTTCGGCGTTCTGCGTGAAGCCGGCCTTGCCGATCGCGCCACCTTCGTCGTCGATCCCGACGGTGTCATCCAGATCATGGAAATCACCTGCGAAGGCGTCGGCCGTAACGCGGTCGAACTCGTCCGCAAGATCAAGGCTGCACAGTACGTGCGCAACAACCCCGGCCAGGTCTGCCCGGCCAAGTGGGAAGAAGGTTCGGAAACCCTCGCTCCCTCGCTCGACCTCGTCGGCAAGATCTAAGCCCGACGCGACAACGTATCGCCGGGCGGCCTGAGCGCCGCCCGCGATATCCGGGTCGCGTGCGGACGGTGCGCGGCCCGGGATCTCCCTTCCCCGGAAGCGCCCCCGTGCGCGGCCGGAAGCGAAGCGGCAGACCCCGGACCGCCACCTTCTCCTCCCTCACGCATTTTCTTTCTTCTCTCCCCGAAAGGACCCCGACATGCTTGACGCCAATCTGAAGCAACAGCTCTCCCAGTACCTCGGCATGCTGCGCGAACCGATCGAGCTCGTCGCCTCGCTTGGCGAGGATGCGAAGTCGGCGGAAACCCGCGAGCTGCTCTCGACCATCTCCGAACCGTCCGACAAGGTCTCGGTCAGCTTCGATGGCGATGATGCCCGCAAGCCCAGTTTCGAAATCCGCCGCGCGTCGAACCCGCAAGCCTGTGTGCGCTTCGCCGGTGTTCCGCTCGGCCACGAGTTCACCTCGCTTGTCCTTGCCCTTCTGTGGGCAGGTGGCCACCCGCCTAAGGTCGAAGAGGACGTGCTCACCCAGATCCGCGAGCTCGAGGGCGACTACGAATTCGAGATGTACTTCTCGCTCTCGTGCCACAATTGCCCCGACGTGGTGCAGGCGCTCACGCTGATGGCGCTCAACAACCCGGGCGTAAAGGCCACCCTGATCGAGGGCGGTGCCTTCCAGACCGAGGTTGAGGATCGCGGCGTCATGGCCGTCCCGGCCGTCTTCCTGGACGGCGCCATGTGGGGCTCGGGCAAGATGGACGTGGCCGAGATCCTCGCCAGGCTCGACACCAAGGCGGGCGAAAAGGCTGCGGCCAAGCTCGCCGAAAAGAAGCCTTTTGAGGCACTGGTGATCGGTGGCGGCCCGGCTGGCGCAGGCGCAGCGATCTACACGGCGCGCAAGGGCTTCTCGACCGGCATCGCCGCGGAACGTATGGGCGGCCAGGTGCAGGATACCATGGGCATCGAGAACTTCATCTCGGTTCCCTACACCGAAGGTCCCAAGCTCGCCTCCGCCCTCGACGCGCACATCGCCGAGTACGACATCGACACGATGCCGCTGCTGCGAGCCAAAAAGCTCATCCCGTCCAAGGACGTGGGCGGCTACCACGAGGTCGTCTTCGAGAACGGCGCCTCGCTCAAGGCCCGCTCGCTCATCCTCACCACCGGTGCGCGCTGGCGCCAACTGGGCGTGCCCGGTGAGGCCGAGTATCAGACCAAGGGCGTGGCCTACTGCCCGCACTGCGACGGCCCCCTTTTCAAGGGCAAGCGCGTCGCGGTCATCGGCGGCGGCAACTCGGGCGTCGAAGCGGCGATCGATCTTGCCAACATCGTGGGCAGTGTCACCCTTATCGAATTCGACACCCAGCTGCGCGCCGACCAGGTGCTGGTCGACAAGCTGAAGTCGATGAAGAACGTGACGATCCTCACCAACGCCCAGACCACCGAGGTCACCGGCGATGGCTCGAAGGTCAATGGCCTCAAGTACAAAGACCGCGCGAGTGACGAGGAAAAGACCATCGAGCTCGAAGGCATCTTCGTGCAGATTGGCCTGGTCCCGAACACCGAATGGCTGAAGGACAGCGGCGTCGAACTGTCGAACCGCGGCGAGATCGTGATCGACCATAAGGCGGCGACCAACATTCCGGGCATCTTCGCCGCAGGCGACGCCACCACGGTGCCCTACAAGCAAATCATCATCGCGATGGGCGAAGGCGCCAAGGCCGCCCTTTCGGCCTTCGACTTCCTGATCCGCAACGAGGCTCCGGCCGAAATCGCCCAGGGTGCACAGGAAGCGGCCGAAGCCGTCGCATGAGACCACACCGAACCCAGCGGACGTGAACAGGGGCGGGAGCGCGCAAGCGCTTTTCCGCTCCTTTTCCGTCGCAGGCCAAACCCGCAAGAATGCTGCACCTGCGAATGCAGCGAACCGAACCGCCTCTCAGGCCCGCCTGTAATCTGCAGGAAACCGGAAAAAAGTGCTCAGATTGCGGCGGGTTGAAATTTTCAGCTTCTGCGTGTATATCAGGCCCATGACCAACAATATTTCAGAATTCTCCCGCTTCACCTACCTAGACGAAAACTTTCAGGATCTGCGCGACTACTGCGAAGACAAGGGCATCTGGATTTGCCAGTCTTTGCGCCGTAAAGGCCCTCTTACTTTTGCGCTCGCAAGAAACGAGGAAGTAGCCTCCGAACTGAGCACCCGTTTCAGCTGATCCATTCAAAAGCCGCGCCCAAAAGGACGCGGCTTTTTCATTGCCCGCGTCTTGTCGATGCACACGCGGCAGGCATTTCCCAGAAAAACGAAGAACTTCCCGCAACTTCCCCTTCGGGGCAGAGATAAAGGCTGGAAGAATGATTCCGCAGGCCCTGCCCCTCGCCCCCCCCAAAAAAAAGCTGTTCACCGCACCTTGCGCGCGCCAGGCCGATTTACAACGGCGAAGCAGCCGATTGCGGCGTCAAAGGGGTGCTGCCCCCCTGCATCATCTCTTTCTTGGACCTTCAGCGACGCCGTTTGAGCACGATGTAGAGCGCGCCCAGCCCGCCATGCCGCCGATGCGCACCGCGAATGGCGACGATGTCACTCGCGTGCTCGCTTACCATCAGCCAATCCTTGATCTTGGCACGGATAGCGCCGCGCCGCTCGCCGCGATCCATGGCGTCGACCGGACGCGGCTTACCGGTGACGACCAGCACCACCCGCGCGCCCATGGCCTTGCCCTGCGACAGTCCATCCATGAGCCGCCGATACGCATAGTCCAGGTTCGATCCGTGGAGGTCGAGGCTGAAATCGGGAACGAGCGTACCCTTGGCAATCCGTCGCTCCCAGGAGCCGTCAAGATGCAACTGGGTCTCGCCCTTGGGCACTTTCACCGGAGCGGGCTTGGGCATCAACGGGGGCGGAACACGCCCCTTTACCTTGTTTGCGGCGACCGGCGGGGCGGGTTTCCCCTTCTCGGCAGGCACAGCTGCGTTAGAATACGGGCGCCGCATCGCAGGTTCAAGCGGCTTGACGGTGCGCGCGACCTCGCCCCAGAGGCGCGCCTCATCCTCACTCAGGCGGCGTCCCGGCCGTCTCACAGCGCGCCCAGACGCGCCAGGGTGCCCTTGGGCAGCAGGAGCAGTGCGCTCCCGCGCCCCGTCATGTCGCCTGCCGTCACACGCGCCTCCTCACCGTTGCCCCAGAACGTATCGAAGCGATTGGCCCCCTTGATCGCCCCGCCGGTGTCCTGCGCAACCCATAGGCCATCGGCCTCATGCCGGTCGAGATCGAGGAATACCGGGGCGCCCAGAGGCACGAACTTGGGATCGGTCGCGACCGAGACGTGCGCGCGGACCGTCACGCCGAGCGCACCCACGGGCCCGTCGCCGGTTAGTTCGCGGAAGAACACGAAGGAGCGGTTCTCACGCATCAGCGCGGCGCCCTCTTCCGGGTTCTCGCGGATGTACTGCATGATGCCCTGCATCGAGGCAGCATATTGCCCCGGCCCATCGCCCAGCAGCCCGCGCTGGCGCATCAGGCTGCCGATGGCGGTATACCCGTGGCCGTTCTGCCCTGCATAGCCGATGCGCATGACCTCGCCTTCCGGCGGGCGCAGCATGCCCGAACCCTGGACCTGGAGGAAGAAGACCTCGACCGGATCGCACGCCCAGGCGATGACAGGAGCACGGCCCTGAAGCGCCCCGTCTTCGATCGCGGCGCGGTCGTAATACCGGATGAAGTGCTCGTCCTCGTCATAGCGCCCGACCGGCATGCGCCCGTTGTCGAGCCGCTCCGCATCGCCCTCGCGTGCGCGCACGAGATCGTCTGGCATGCCGTAGACCGGCACGTCATAACCCGGAATATGATCGCGCGAACCCGCGATATCGGGCTCGTAGTACCCCGTCGCGAAGGCCGTACCTTCGCCTACGCGGACTGTCTCAAAGTAGGTCGCAAAGAAGCGCGACGCGTCCCCTTGGGACCAGGTTGCCGAAGCCGCGCAGGCCGGCTGCCAATCTTGGGGGCGGGTCAGGCCGCTCACATCCTCACGGACAAGGAGCTTGGCGCAGCTTTCGGCGAAACCGGCAAGCGCAGCGCCCGCATCCATCGCCCCTACCGGGAGCGAGGCGAAGGCTGGTCCCGGACGCAGGCCCGCCGCCAACGCATTGGTCGGCGCCGGGGCGGTCACGGAGCCCGGAGTTTCCATACGCCCCGCGCAAGAGGCCAGCAATACGGCAAGCCCACCCAGGAGCGCCATGCGGCCGAGCGCGGCATGCGAAGAGGCGAGGCAGCGCTCGAACAGGGACGCTGACAGGCGCTCTCGGACCACGGGGCAGACACTCCAGAAACATTCACATGAGACCCCGGATCTGCGGGGCCGACAAACGAAACGGGCAGTGAAGCGTTGCACCGCTTCCTGCCCGTTACCTGCGCACTCGCGCGGGAAAGATCAACCGGCGTCGGTTTCTTCGAGAATCCAGTCCGGATCGCTTGAACGCACCTGACGCGTGAAGGTCCAGACATCGACCGCCTCGATCGCATCGTCGAGCGAACCAGCCACGACATTGCCCTCGGCGTCGCGGGTCACAGCCGCAATGTCCGAACGAAAGCGCAGCGTGATGCGCGCCGTGCCGTCTTCCACGCCAGCCGCGACGATCTTGACGTCCTCGATCCGTACGAGACGGTTATCAAGGGTCTCGCCCGCCTCGATGCGCGCATCGATGGCGCTCTCAAAGCTTTCGTAGACCGGCGTATCGCACAAGGCACGCAGCTCGGCCTTGTCGCCCTTCCAGAACGACTCTAGCACGAGGCGGTAGGCGCCGCGGGCACCTTCGATGAAGGCCAGCGCATCGAAACGACGGTCCGCAGCAGCAATGGCAGCAAGGCCACGTTCGGCGGTGGGCGAGGTTACCGGCACTTGCTGGATGCGCGAGTCCTGCCCAGCCCTCTGGGACTGGTCGTCCGAGCGGAGTTCGGGGCGGCGAGGCGCTTGGGGCCGCGGCGCACCGGGCTGTCCCTGCTGCCCCTCGAAGCGTCCGGCAATGGGCTCTTCCTCATGCTCGGCTCGGCGGCCCAGCACGGAATAGAGCCGCAGGCCGAGAAACGCTGCGATCATGGCCAGGATGACGATTTCCGGTGTCACGTTCGTGTACCCATTCCTTCCTTCGGCCCCGCTACCAGGTACTTTGCGCCTGCGTTTGCTGGGACCGTAATCTTCGTAACATAACCCCATGTAGGTAGCATTGACAAATGAACAACGCGTGTGCGGCCGGATCGGGGCATTTTTTCGACATAGCGGGCCAAACCCGGGGCGAGAATGCACCTGCAGCCGTCTAACCGCACAACGGGCCCGCAACTGGGGTGTTCCACGAAGCGCAAAAATGCTCTAGCGCGCGAGAATCGCTTCCTTGCGGCGCCCTATCGCCCGAGGCAGCCGGACGATCAATGGATTAAAGCGGGAAATCACCACCATGGCCGATGAAGGCAACGTCATCTCCGATCTCAACCTCGGCAACGGGGGCGATGCAGGCCCCAGCGCCGGGATCATCTCGCAGTACATCAAGGATCTCTCGGTCGAGAATCCAAACGCGCCCCAGTCGTTCCAGTGGCAGGACACGCCCGCGATCGACGTGCAGTTCAACATTGCGGCCAAGGCCATCGAAGGCGAAGTCCACGAAGTCGAACTGAAAATCACCTGCGCGTCCAAGTGCGAAGCGGGCACGGCCTTCGTCGTCGACCTCAGCTATTGCGCACTCGTGGGCATGCGCGGCCTCGACGATGGCCAGGCCCATGCCTTCCTCTTCGCCGAAGCTCCGCGCATCCTCTTCCCCTTCGCGCGCCGTGTCGTGGCCGATGCCGTGCGCGACGCCGGTTTCCAGCCGCTCATGCTCGAGCCGATCGACTTCAACGGCCTCTACATCCAGCAGCTCCAGGCGCAGCAGCAGCAGGGCGCAACCGCGGGCGATCCGCCGATGGGCAACGCCTGATCGAAGACCCAAGCTGCGTACACATTGCGCAGACCTGATCTTTCGGGGGAGAGGACCATCCCTCCCCCGACGTTCCCCCGTGATGGAGGCCGGCCGGTCCGACAACGGGGTCACTCCGGCACCGGCGTGTAAAAGAGGGCATCTGAGGCCATGAGTCTTGTCCGCAACGTCGGCACCATCGGCGGGCTCACACTGCTGAGCCGCATCTTCGGGTTCGCGCGCGATATCCTCCTCGCCCGCGTCCTGGGCGCAGGGCTTGCCGCCGACGCCTTCCAGCTTGCTTTTGTCCTTCCCAACACCTTTCGGCGCCTCTTCGCCGAGGGCGCCTTCTCAGTCGCCTTCGTGCCGATGTACACACGCACACTGGCCGCGGATCCGTCCGAGGGCGGCGGCGAGGATGCCGCCAATCGCTTTGCCAGCGATGTCCTTTCGGTTTTTGTGTGGGTCCTGCTCGGGTTCTCGGCGATCGCGATGATCGCGATGCCCGCAATCGTCTGGCTGCTGGCGGGCGAATACCAAGCGGTCCCCGGCAAGTTCGAACTGGCCGTTGCGCTCAGCCGTACGACCTTTCCCTATCTCGGCCTTGTCAGCCTCGTTGCAATGCTTTCGGGCGTGCTCAACGCCCATTCGAAATTCGCGCCCGGCGCTTTCGTGCCGGTGCTCCTCAACGTGGTCCTCATCACCGGCATCGTCACCGGCTATTTTCTCGGCAAGGCAAGCGGTTCGGACCAGATCATCGCCTGGTGCGTCGCCATTGCGGTGAGCGCGTCCGGCGTCGCGCAGCTGGTCTACATGGCCTGGGCCACGCGCAAGGCGGGCGTGAAGCTTCAAGTCCGGGCCCCGCGTTTCACCAAGGACGTGCGCAAGCTGGGCATGCTGATCCTGCCCGCCACCTTTGGCGCGGGCGTTTACCAGATCAGCCAGTTTGTCGACACGTTCTTCGCAACGTCGCTCGAGCAGGGCTCGCTCACCCTCTTGAAATACGCCGACCGCCTGAACCAGATGCCGCTGGGCATCGTGGGCATTGCGCTGGGCACCGCTATCCTGCCCATGCTGGCGCGGCACATCCAGTCGAACGACGATGCCGGCGCGCAGCGTCTTCAGGCCAACGCGGTAGAGATCGCCTGCCTGCTAACCCTGCCTGCCGCCGTCGCGCTTTCCATCTGCGCTCCCGCCTTCGTCACCGCCTTCTTCGTAGGTGGCAAGATGACCCAGGCCCATGGCGACACGATGGCCGCCATCGTCGTGGCCCTGGTCTGCGGTTTGCCCTCCTACGTGCTGGTCAAGGTCTTCCAGCCCGCCTTCTTCAGCCGCGAGGACACCCGCACGCCAGTGTGGATCGCGGCCGGGACGCTGATCGTGAACATCGGCGTCAACATCGCGGTTGTCCCGCGCTTCGGCATCGTCGGCCTGGCTGGTGCTACTGCCTTCACGTCCACGCTCAACGTGGCAACGCTCTACACCATCCTGCAGCTGCGCGGCTGGTTTCACTTCACCGTTCGGCTCGGTTCGCGCATCGCGCGCCAGATCCTGGCCAGTGCGGTCATGGGCGCCGTGCTCTGGGTGCTGATGCCGCTGATGGCTGGGCGCTATGGCGGCAACGTCTTCGAGAAGGTCTGGTCCCTCGCCGCCCTGTGTGTCTCGGGCATAATCGTCTTTTTCGTGATCGCCTATCTCGTCGGCGCCCTCGACAAGGACCTCCTTGCCCAGCTACGGCGGCGCCGACCGGCCGCCAAAACCGAACCGGTCACTCCTACGGAATAACCACAGGCACGAAAATCCATGCGTATCGTCTCCGGCATCCAGCCCACGGGCAACCTTCACCTTGGCAACTACCTGGGCGCCATCACGAACTGGGTGAAGATGCAGGACGACATCGCCGCCGAGGGTGGGCAGAGCCTCTACTTTCTCGCCGACCTGCATGCGATATCAATGCCGCATGACCCCAGGACGCTTTCGGCCAACACCCGCGAGATGACCGCCGCACTCGTCGCCTGCGGGATCGACCCCGACCGCTCGATCCTGTTCAACCAAACCCAGGTCCCGCAGCACGCCGAGCTGCAATGGCTGCTGAACGGCACCGCGCGCATGGGCTGGCTCAGTCGCATGACCCAGTTCAAGGACAAGTCGGGCAAGAACCGCGAAGGCGCGTCGGTCGCGCTGTTCACCTACCCGGTGCTCCAGGCTGCCGACGTGCTGCTCTACCAGGCCACCCACGTTCCTGTGGGCGAGGACCAGAAGCAGCACCTCGAGCTCGCCCGCGATATCGCGCAGAAGTTCAACAATGACTTCGCGAGCGAGGACGCGCCGGTCTTCACCCTGCCCGACCCGATCATTCCCCCCGAGGCCGCGCGCATCATGTCTCTGCGCGACGGTTCGGCCAAAATGAGCAAGTCCGACCCCTCCGACATGGCCCGCATCAACCTCACCGATGATGCCGACACGATCATGAAGAAGGTCAAGAAGGCCAAGAGCGACGCGGAACCGCTCCCCAGCGAAAAGGCGGGCCTGGAAGGTCGGGCAGAGGCCAACAACCTCGTCGGCATCTACTCGGCCATGACCGGGCAGAGCGTGGAGCAAATCCTCGCAGATTTCGGTGGCGAAGGCTTTGGCAAGTTCAAGCCCGCGCTGGGCGAAGTGCTGGTGGAGAAGCTAGCCCCCATCAACGAGCGCTTCAACGAACTGCGCAAGGACTACTCTGCCCTCGACGCGATCCTCGCCACGGGCGCAGAAAAGGCTCGCACGCTGGCGCTGCCGACGCTGCACGCGGCCTATGATGCGCTGGGCCTCGTACGCGGCTAAGTGACGCACAAGGGATGGGTGCGAGAGCTACTGGCCTCGCCCCCTCTTCCTGTTCGTCTCCCAGACGCTCAACGCCCTGCCGCCAGCAGCATCGCGGCGCCGGACATCTGAGCGGCCGCGCCGTACTGGCCCTTGGCCCCAGTCCAGTCGGAATCGATGGGCCCTTCCCCCTGTGAACTGGTGCGCCAGATCGCCTGCGCATTGCGGCGGGCGGCCTCGCGCAAGGCCTCCTTGTCCGAGCCCTCGGGCAGGGCATCCATCAAGTAGGCAAGGTGGAAGGCAAAGATGCCCTTGAAGGCCAGCCCATCCGCGCCGATCTGCTCCACCGGCTCGCGCAGGGTGCCATTCGGATGGGTTAAGGTGGCAAGGGCACTACGGGCCGTTGCCACCGCCCGGGCGCGGTAGATCGGCGCGCCGGTTATCTCGGTGAGGTCGGAGAGACCCGAAAGTAGCACGCCCTGATTGTAGGTCCAGCGCGGCTGGCCATTGTTGCGGCAGATCCCGGTCCTCGCATCGATGACGAGCCCGTCGTTCACCAGCCCGTCTTCACCGATCATGCCCGAGGCCCCCAGCCACCCCCAAGTGCGCAGCGCCCAGGCGCGGTACTCCTCCTGCCCCGTTGCCCCGTAGAGGCGTGTCGCGGCGGTCAGCAGAAGCTCATTGGTGATCGCGTTCTTGTAGGTGCGCCGCGGGTTCCACCACATGCCGCCGCCGCAAGTATCATCCCAGTAGGTCCGCACCAGGCTGGCAAACGTGCGTGCGGCGTAGTCCAGCAGGGCCGGATCGCTCTCCATCTGCCAGCCATCGACACTCGCGATCACCGCCCAGAGCGCGTCGTCGTTGAGCGCAAGGCGGCTGTGGTTGCGCAGCGCCGCGTGGATGCGCGTGTCCCAGCGGGTATCGCCGGTGCGCGCGCGATAGGCCATGAGCACTTCGGCCAACACGAAGCGCTGCCAGCCGCCTGCGCGCTCCCAGTCACCTTCCGTCCCAAGGTCCTCACGCCACCAGCGCGCATCAAGGGTGCTCAAAGCCTGCCCCGCGCGCGCGTGCCACACCGCAGCCGTACCTGACGCTTCCTTCGGAGTCTGCGCGGCCCCGGCAAGCGGCACAAGCGAAAGTGCAGCACCAAGCGCCAAAGCGGCCCACCATCGCATCACCTTCACCCGAGCAGCTTCACGCGGCGTTTTGCCCAGGCCTCGGCCAGCGGCGTCACCTCACCCAGCGCGTCGAGCGCGGCACGGTTCTTCTTGTGATCTCCGGCGACAAGCAAACCAAAGACGCGCGCCACGCTCCAACCCGGATAAGGTCTCTCGACAAGCTCCAGCGCATCGCCAGCCGCAACCTCGCCCTCTTCCAGCACGCGGTAGTACCAGCCCGAACGCCGCGTCTCGACGACACCGGCCATAACCTTTGCGCCATCGAAGCGGTGATCGAGCTTCCAGCAGGGCTGGCGCCCCTGCGCCACTTCGACCAGCGCGCTGCCCATCCGGAAGCGATCCCCGATGCAGACCTCCCCTTCGCTCAAGCCCCGGGTTGAGATGTTCTCCCCGAAGGCCCCTTCGCCCTCGAGCAGCGGATGGCCGCCGAGTACTTCGCGCCAGTAGGCATAGTGATCGTGGGGATAGTGATGGATCGCCTTTTCCGGGCCGCCATGGACCGAGAGGTCGGCCTGCCGATCTCCTTCCAGCCCCAGCCAGCCGACCTTCACCGGCCCTTCCACGGCCCGCTTGGCGATGGCGCTATGTTCATCGGGCCCGCGAAAACGCGCCACCGAACCGCGATTGACCGAAAGAATACGCATGAACCGGACTCGCTTTCCCCGTGCAAAGTGCCTATATCACAGGGTGTTGCCTAACCCCTGTTCGACGTGCGGAAAATGGAAAATCGCGCAGGTCTGCCCGATTTACGCGTTTGCAGTTCACCGCAAGCCCGGCGCCATTCAACCGCTATTCAGACCCGGAACGGCAATGTCGTTAAGAGCCTCATCGGTTTGCCCCTTGCGCGGGGCCGGGAATTCAACCCTGCCGATTGCCCAGACAGAGGCCAGTGGAGTGAATAGGATGACCCAGAATTACGGCCAACCGGGACGCACCCCGCTCGCCGCGCACCTGCGCATGGCGCTGGCCGCGCTTATGCTCGTGGCGGTCAGCGCCTGCGCCACGCCTTTCAAGGCGGACGTCTCGCGCTTCCAGTCGCAGCTTCCCGCACCGGCAGGACAGACCTTCGCGGTCGTCGCCGACGACGAGAAGCTCGAAGGCGGCCTCGAATTCGCACAGTACGCAGGGCTCGTTGCCAAGCAGATGGCCGAGCTCGGCTACACGCCGACGCGCGATCGCGCGAACGCGGACATGATCGTGCGCTTCGACTACGGCATCGACACCGGCCGTGAACGCGTGCGCTCGCGCATGTCCCCCTACTACGACCCCTGGTATGGCTATGGCCGTTTCGGTGGCTACGGCCGCTTCGGGGGCTTCTACGGTGGTCCGTGGCGCTATGGTTTCTACGATCCCTACTTCGATGGCGGCGTGAATTCGTATACCGTGTTCACCAGCGGCATCGAAGTGAAGATCGACCGTGCCGCCGATGGCCAGCGCCTCTTCGAAGGCAAGGCCCAGGCGCTCTCCACCTCGAACAGCCTGCAATATCTGGTCCCCAATCTCGTCGAAGCGATGTTTACCGATTTTCCCGGGAACTCGGGCGAGACCGTCCGCATTACAGTGGCACCTGAAGACAAGTAACCTTGGATCTTCCACGATATTGACGGGCTCCCTACTGGGAGGCACCGAGGGGCGGGTCCGTCGCAAGGCGGGCTCGCCCTAAGTTTTTGGGCCCTTACTTCGGCCCTCTTCCCATCTCAGACTGGTCCGGACACGCCGCTTGGGAGAACCCGCGAGGATGAACACCTTCATGGCGATCATGTCCCAACTCTTCTGGGGCGTCACCGTGGGCGCGCTGGAAGCGGCCTTCGCGACCGTCGCGCGCGGCGCCTTTGCGGTGTTCGGGCTCGGCGGCGCAGGCTGGTGGATGGTGAAGCGTCGGCGTGAGCGGCAGGAAGGCCGCAGCAACGCCAAAAACGAAGACTGAGGGCAACCAGGCCCGATGACGCCTTCGGGAAATTCATCAGCGATATCACCCAGCCTACCGCCGCATACGCTAGCGAGGAAATGCAGAAGCGCTGGGGCCGGCGCGGATGCGTGCTTGGTCTAATCGGCCATGGAGCGGGCATTGCCGTCCTCGCCTGGTGGCTCACCCGCTAGGACGAACCCTGGCCGGTCTCAGTTGCCGAGCGCAGCCACTCCGCCGGTCGAGCCGAAGCCGCCCTCGCCGCGTATGGTCTCATCCAGTTCCTCGACCTCGAGCCAGCTTGCCTGGGTGACGGGCGCGAGCACGAGCTGCGCAATACGGTCACCCCGCACGATCGAAAAGTCCTCCTCCCCGTGGTTGATGAGGATGATCCTAAGTTCGCCGCGATAGTCCGAATCGATGGTGCCGGGCGTGTTCGGCACGGTGATCGCGTGCTTGAGTGCGAGCCCTGAACGCGGACGCACCTGGATTTCGAAGCCTTCCGGGATCGCCATGGCAAGCCCGGTTGCGACCGCATGGCGCCCGCCAGGTGCAATCGTCACGTCCTCGGCCGAGACCACGTCCATCCCGGACGCCCCCGCGGTCGCGTAGACCGGAAGCGGCAGCCCCTTGCCGTGGGGCAGGACCTTGAGCGGCACGGGAACATTAGCTGGCGAATGCATCTATCATCCTTTCAACGAGGAGGTGGGCGACCTCCTCCTTGGGCATTTCGGGAAGCGAGATCACGTCCTCGCCGCGCACGATGTGGACCGCGTTGGCGTCACCGCCCATGACATCGCCCGAAACGTCGTTGGCGATGATCCAGTCCGCGCCCTTACGCTTGCGCTTGTCGGTGGCGTACTTGATCACGTCGTTGGTCTCGGCGGCAAAGCCGATGAGGAGCGGCGGACGGTCCGGGCGTGAAGCCACAGTCGCCAGGATGTCCGGGTTTTCGGTCAGGAGCAAGGCGGGCGGGGCGGACCCGCGCTTCTTGAGCTTCTGGCCCGCGACGCTCACCGGGCGCCAGTCGGCCACGGCCGCAACCATCACACCGATGTCGGCGGGCAGCGCCTGCTTGACCGCCTCGGCCATGTCGAGCGCGCTTTCCACGTCGATCCGGTCGACGCCGGGCGGTGTGGGCAGATAGACCGGCCCGGCCACCAGCGTGACCCGCGCACCGGCCCGTGCGGCGGCAGCCGCGATGGCAAAGCCCTGCTTGCCCGAGGACCGGTTGGCGATGTAGCGGACCGGATCGATCGGCTCCCACGTGGGGCCCGCGGTCACCAGCACGTGGCGCCCCGAAAGCGGCCCCTCGCCCTGAATGAAGGGAGTCATATCGTACCCCCCACCGGCCAGCATAGTGGGATGGGCATAGGGCTCCTCGCCCGCAAGCGGCTGGGCGCGCATGAAGTCCCCATGCGCGGAGGTCAGGTGGTTCATCGCCTCGGGGTCGGTCGGCGGAGCGGCGCGGGCAGCGCCCTTCTTGGCCATGAGCGGTGAATTCGCGAGATCGGCAGGCACCACATCAGACGTACTCTCGCCAGCGCCAAGGTCCACCGCCTTCTTGGCCTTGCCCGCACCACCGCGCAGGATCATCCCGCCCGACAGGCCGCCAAGACCCATGCCGCCCTCGTCCTGTTCCTCCGGCTCTGGGTCATCGAACTCGGGCTGCCAGGCATGGCCGTCGTCGCCCGTCGCGGGAGGCAGGCCGGGGTAGCTCTGATCATAGGACATTTCGCCCGGAAGCGGGGCCACCTCGACCGGGCCAAGGCCCAGCCCCCAGGCAATGCGCTGCCAGATCGCGACCGGGTCGGGCAGACGGCCAGGGCCGTATTCACCACAGGCCATGGTGCCCTCGTCGGGCTCCATCACGTCCACGCCCGCATCGCGCAGGACCTGCACGTTGCGTGCGGTCGCCGAATGCTGCCACATGCGCACGTTCATCGCCGGAACCGCCATCACCGGCGCATCGGTGGCAAGCAGCATCGTGGTGGCCAGATCGTCGGCAATGCCCGAGGCCATCTTGGCGAGAAGATTGGCGGTCGCCGGACAGATGACGATGAGGTCGGCCGCGCGGCTCAGCTCGATATGCCCCATCTCGACCTCATCCTTGAGATCGAAGAGCGAGGTGTAGACCGGGTTTCCCGACAGCGCGGCCAGCGCCATGGGCGTGACGAACTGCGCGCCGCCCTCGGTCAGGACGCAGGTCACCTCGCCGCCTTCCTTGCGGATGTGGCGGACAAGCTCGCAGGCCTTATAGGCCGCGATGCCGCCGCCGATAACCAGAAGAATACGCGGTCCGTTCATGGTTCTGGCTTCTGCAACAGCACTCATCATCACGCAATCGGTTTGGAGGAAAAGAACGCAAGTACGCTGCCGCCCGTGGCGCGGGCCAGGCCGCTGCCGGGCGCGCTACGGCCTTCGGACAAGCGCCCTGTCGAATGCAAGGTTCCGACAAGGCCGCGCGGGACAGGCAAGTCCTCCTGCTCCACAGCAAAGCGCAGCGCGAACTCCCACAGGCCCCAGGCCCTGCGCGTTACAGCATCAAGTTCCAGTGCGTTACCGCCCATACGGCCATGCCCCCCGCAATTGCGGCGAGAATATAACCACCAAGGTGGTTATTATCGGGTTTACGCTTGCGCTCCCAGAGCAGATCGATCTCGGGAAGAGGAGCCTGTTCGGGCGCGCCGCCCTTGGGGGGGAAGCGCTCCTCGATCCGGCGCACCAGCGCGGGCAGGCGCGCGACTGTCGCCAGGTCCTCGCGCAGGCGGTCGGCGATGACGGCCTCCGGCCCCAGTTCGTCGCGGATCCAATCCTTCACGAAGGGCGCGGCCACGTCCCACATGTTGATCTGCGGGTCAAGCGCGGTCGCCAGCCCCTCGACCATGACCATGGTCTTCTGCAGCAGCAGCAGGTGCGGCTGCACCGCCATGTCAAAGTCACGGGTGATGGCAAAGAGCCCGTCGAGCATCTGCCCGACCGAAAGCTCGGACACCGGCTTGCCACGCATGGGCTCGCCCACCGCGCGCAGCGCCGTCGCGAAGTCCTCGACCGAATGGTAGCTCGGCACGTACTGCGCCTCGAAGTGAATTTCGGCGACGCGCTTGTAGTTGCCAGTGGTCAGGCCATAGAGGATCTCGGCCAGCCACAGCCGCGCCTGGCGGTTGATGCGCCCCATGATGCCAAAATCGATGGCCACGATCGTGGCGTCCTCGGGCGTGCCCTGCACGAACAAGTTGCCCTGGTGCATGTCGGCGTGGAAGAAACCGGCCGAGATCGCCTGCTTGAGGAAAGTGAGCACCAGCCGGTGGGCAAGTTCGGGCAGGTCGTAACCCGCCGCCTTCATCGCCACCAGGTTGCTCATCTTGATGCCGTCGATCCACTCCAGCGTCAGGACCTGGCCGTTGGTACGCTCCCAGTCGATGGAGGGGATGCGGTAGCCCTCGACCGCCTTCATCCCGTCGGCGAGCTCCGAGGCCGAGGCGGCCTCGCGTCTGAGGTCGAGTTCGCGCACGGTCCAGCGCTTGAGATTGGCGATCACCGCACGCGGGCGCAAGCGCGCGGCCTCGCCCCCGAAAGCTTCCAGGTGCGCGGCGGCCCACTCGTAGGTCTCGACATCGCGGTTGAACTGCTCGCGAATGCCAGGACGCAGAACCTTGACTGCCACCTTGCGCCCATCGAGCGTGGTCGCGGCGTGGACCTGCGCGATCGAGGCCGCGCCGATGGGCTGCTCCTCGAAGGTCGCGAAGACCTCTTCCAGGGGGCGCTCGAAGCTTTCCTCGACACGCTTGCGAATGAGCGCGAAGTCAACCGGCGGCAGGCTGTCCTGCAAGGTCAGCAGATTGCGCGCGGGTCCCTCGCCGACAAGGTCGGGCCGCGTCGCAAGCGCCTGGCCCAGCTTGATCGCGGCCGGGCCGATCGAACCGAAGGCGCCGGCGTAGTCGGGCTCGTCCCCCTGCTTGGCACCAAAGCGTGCGACGCGACACAGGCGCTTGACCGGTGCGGGCGCGTTGCGATCGTTCTCGATCCCGCGCAGCGCGCCATGGCGAGCGAGGACCCGGCCCCATTTCAGGAGCCTGCGAATATGCGTCAGTCGGGAGGTCACGATGCCTGTCTCAGACCTTCCAGCCCGAGTGGATCGCGACAAGACCGCCCAGAATCGGCTCGACCCTGGTGTGCTTGAAACCGGCCGCGCGGATCATCCCCTCGAACTCGGGCATGGGCGGGAAGCGGCGGATCGATTCGATGAGGTAGCGGTAGGAGTCCGCATCGCCCGCGATCATCTTGCCCAGCTTGGGGACCAGCTTGTGCGAGTAGGCGTCATAGACTTCCTTGAAGCCGGGCCATTCGGTGGTCGAAAATTCGAGGCAGAAGAAGCGCCCGCCATACTTGAGCACGCGGTGCGCCTCGAGCAGCGCCTTGTCGATGTGGGTGACGTTGCGGATGCCAAAAGCGATGGTGTAGGCGTCGAAGTGGCGATCCGGGAACGTCAGCTCCTCGGCGTTCTGGCGCGACCACACCAGCGTATCGATGCCGCGTTCCATCGCGCGTTCGATGCCGACATCGAGCATGTCCTGGTTGATGTCGGAGACGGTGACGACGGCGCCCTTGGCCTCCATGCGGAAGGCGATGTCGCCCGTGCCGCCCGCCATGTCGAGGATCTGCTCGCCCGCGCGGGGTTTTACCCGGCGCACGAAGTCGTCCTTCCACACCCGGTGCATGCCGGCCGACATGGCATCGTTCATGATGTCGTACTTGCGCGCGACGTTCGAGAAGATGGCACCGACCTTGCCGGCCTTCTCCTCGGCAGCGACCTCTTCGTACCCGAAGGAAACCGTTTCACTCATGACTCAGTCCTCTAGCCCCGTGGTGCGCGGAGCGCCACTGGTGATTTTGCACCTGCACGCAAGGCCCATGCACCCAGCACGATGCCCACGAGGATGAGACCCATGCCGATGCCATGGAAGAGCGCGATATCCTCGCCCAGCAGCAGCGCGGACAGCAGTGCACCGAAGAGCGGCATCAGCGTGATGCCTTGCCCCGCGCGCGCCGGGCCCAGCTGCATGGTCGCGGCGATGTAGATGAAATAGGCGAGTACCGAGGGAAACAGCCCGACGTAGACGAAAGCTCCTACCACCGGCCAGGACCAGGCGACGGCAAGCCCGCGAGATGCCTCGAAGGCGGCGAGCGGGGCCAGCGCGATGGCGCCCAGAAGGAAGGTCAGGAATACGAAGACCGGCGCATCGACCGCGGGCTTCTTGCGCAGGAGCACCGTGTAGAAAGCCCAGCACACCACTCCGCACAGGATCAACGCGTCGCCCAGCCCTCCGATAGCGAGCGCCTCCACCGCTGCCCAATCGCCGCGAAAGACGATGAAGAGTACGCCCAGCGTCGACACCGCCACGCCTGCGACCTGCAAAGCCGCCGGGCGCGCCCGGAAAAGCAGAAAGTCGAACAATAGCACGCAGGTCGGCACCGCAGCCTGGAGCAGCAGAGCGTTCGTCGCGCTGGTGTAGTGGAGCCCGGAGTAGACGAAGGAATTGAAGCAGACGACGCCCAGGAAGCCGAGCAGCACCAACCACCCTGCCCGCGCCCGGACCTGCGGCCACTGCGCACGCAGCTTGGGGAGCGCCAGCGGGGCCACGAACAGGACCGCGATCACCCAGCGCCCGAATGCCAGCGTGAAAGGCGGAATATCCTCGCGCACCGCACGCCCGACAATGGAATTGCCTGCCCAGAACAGCATGACAAGGCCCAGCATCAGGAAGGGACGCAGCGCGGAGGGAGACGAGGGCAGGGATGGGGAAGAATCGGCCATGGCGGGGGACTTACCTTGCCCGCACCGCTCTGGCGACGGCAAAGCGCCGGCCTCTTGGAAGAGCCTCTAGGAGATGCCCCTTACAAATTTGCAAGAGATAGCCCTCGCCTTCGCACCTCTCGCATCCTTCGCCAATCGTACCTACACAGGCAGAACCATGCCTGAACTCCCTGAAGTCGAAACGACCGTGCGCGGCCTTGCCCGCTTTCTCAATGGCGAGCGGATTGCCCGCGTTGCCGTAAACCGCCCGGACCTGCGCCGCCCCTTCCCGCCCGATCTCGTCCAGACGCTGACCGGCACGCGCGTGACCGGCATGGGACGACGCGCCAAGTACGGCCTTGTCCATACCGACCGCGAGGTCACCCTGGTCTTTCACCTGGGCATGTCAGGCCGCTGGAGGATCGAGCCCGAGCGCCCCGAGAAGCACGACCACCTCGTCCTCACCACAAGTGCCGGCCACACGCTCGCCCTCAACGACGCACGCCGCTTCGGCTCGGTCGATCTCGTGCCCAGCGCGGGTCTCGAAAGCTGGGGGCCGTTTGCGAAGATGGGTCCCGAGCCGCTTGGCCCAGACCTCACGCCCACCCATCTCAAGGCGGCGTTCCGGGATCGAATCGCGCCGGTGAAACTGCTCCTCCTCGATCAGGGGATCGTCGCGGGGCTCGGTAACATCTACGTGTGCGAAGCGCTGTTCCGTTCTGGCATCCGGCCCGACAAGGCGGCGGGCAAAGTCACCCTCCCCGCGCTCAAACGACTCGTCCCCGCGATTCGCGACGTGCTCACCGAATCGATCGCAGCGGGCGGCTCGACAATCCGCGACTACGCCCAGCCCACAGGAGAACTGGGCTATTTTGCGACTTCCTGGCAGGTCTATGGACGCGAAGGCGAAGCTTGCCTATGTGGCGGGCCGGTCCTGCGCTTCGTGCAGGGCGGGCGCAGCACCTTCTGGTGCCGGAAATGCCAGAAGTGAGCCATTCCCGACACGCGCTGTATCTTGACGAAATCGGGTCCCACCGCTATGGGGCGCGCTTTCCGGCGAATCCGTTCGCCAAATTTTCGAGATTCGACCAGGCAAGGGGCCGCGAGGCGGCCAGACAGAGGAACGTTAATGGCCAATACGCCGCAAGCCCGTAAGCGCATCCGTCGCAATGAGCGTCGTGCACTCATCAACACCAACCGCATGAGCCGCATCCGCACCTTCGTGAAGAAGGTCGAGAGCGCGATTGCCGGTGGTGACAAGTCCGCCGCTTCGGCCGCGCTCAAGGAAGCCCAGCCCGAGCTCGCCCGTGGCGTTGCCCGCGGTGTGCTCCACAAGAACACCGCAGCGCGCAAGATGTCGCGTCTGACGAAGCGCGTTTCGGCGCTCTGATCCTTTCCTGATTCGCCCGGAACGGACCTCCGATCCGGGCCGAAATCAGTACGAAAGTGGAACAAGGCCGGGGAGGCGATCCCCGGCCTTGTTGCGTTCCGAGCAGGTGTTTCCATCTCGTTTGACGAAAGCCTAGGAAACACCGCGATTCGCCGCAGCGAAATCTGCAAACCCTTGGAAATACGTCACAAAACACCTTTGTTACGGCGTTTCCCGCAGACTTACGTGAGTCAACTGCCTTAAATTTTTTTATTTTGGGATGGCCGTCTTGCCTGTGGGCCAAAGCCCTCCCTAAAAGGACTTCCGGCCGTTGCGGAACTGGCCGGGCAAATCGCGATAGAGTGGAACGAGCGGCTGCAAAAGAGCTTTTGCAGCGCGGGGAGGTTTTGTCCCCAGCGCGGTCCTCTTTCGTCGCATTTGCCGCATTCGCATTCAGTGTTTTTCAGGTGTGCCACGTTGGTTTTGGCAGCGAACCAGGGGAGTTCGGTAAGGTGTCAGTATCGTCAACGGGTCAGGGCGCAGGCAGCGCAAGCAAGAAGGTCAAGGCAGTCAAAGTGACAACGGAAGAGGAGCGTGAAGCGGTGAACCTCGCAGCGGACTGGGCTGACATCAGCCAGGGCCTGCGCAAGGACCTTGGCCACCAGGCGCACAGCCAGTGGATCAAGCCGATTCAGCCGGGCAACTATTGCAAGGAAACCGGCACGCTCGATCTCTATCTCCCCACCGAATTTTCGGCCAACTGGGTAAACGATCGCTTTGCCGACCGCCTCTCGCTGGCCTGGAAGATCGCCCGTCCCGACGTGCGCCACGTGCGCATCCTGGTGCAGCCCGGCCGTCGCCAACTCCCCGAGCTACGCCTTGGCAGCAGCGGCCGCCCCAGCCGCGCGCCCGCGAATGATTCGGCACACGCTGCTGGCGCCCCCCTCTCCGCCGCTCTCTCGGGCGAAGCCTTCACTGCACTGGGCCAGGGCCCGGCCGGCATCGACGCGTCGCAGACCTTTTCCTCGTTCGTGACCGGCGAGAGCAACGTCCTCGCCTGCAACGCTGCGCAGCGCATGGCCGCGACCGAAACCCCGCAGTTCTCGCCGCTTTACCTCAAGGCCTCGACCGGCCAGGGCAAGACGCACCTGCTGCACGCGATCGGCCACGCCTACCTCACGAATCACCCGCACGCCCGGATCTTCTATTGCTCGGCCGAACGCTTCATGGTCGAGTTCGTACAGGCGCTGCGCCAGAACCAGATGATCGAGTTCAAGGCCCGCCTGCGCGGCTTCGACCTCCTTCTGGTCGACGATATCCAGTTCATCATCGGCAAGGCCTCGGCCCAGGAAGAGCTGCTCTACACGATCGATGCGCTGCTCCAGGAAGGCAAACGCCTGGTCTTCGCCGCCGACCGTGCGCCCCAGGCGCTCGACGGCGTCGAGCCGCGCCTTCTCTCACGCCTCTCGATGGGCCTCGTCGCGGACATCCAGCCCGCCGATATCGAACTGCGCCGCGCGATCCTGGAGAACCGCCTGCAGCGTTTCGCTTCGATCGACGTCCCCACCGACGTCGTGGAATTCCTTGCACGCACCATCAACCGTAACGTGCGTGAACTGGTCGGCGGTCTCAACAAGCTGATTGCCTACGCCCAGCTCACCGGCCAGCAGGTCTCGCTGCAGCTGGCCGAGGAACAGCTCACCGACATCCTTTCGGCCAACCGCCGCCGCATCACGATCGACGAGATCCAGCGCACGGTCTGCCAGTTCTACCGCATCGACCGCACCGAGATGAGCTCGAAGCGCCGCGCCCGCGCCGTGGTGCGGCCGCGCCAGGTCGCGATGTACCTCGCCAAGGTGCTGACCCCGCGTTCGTACCCCGAGATCGGCCGCAAGTTCGGTGGCCGCGACCACTCGACGGTGATTCACGCGGTGCGCCTCATCGAGGAACTCCGCACGCGCGATGCCGACATGGATGGCGACGTACGCAGCCTGCTGCGCCAGCTCGAAAGCTGATCTGCGCGACCAGAGCGGCAACACGTCAGATTACACAAAGGGGCGCTCGGGCAACCGGGCGCCCCTTTTGCATGTGCGCAGAAACACCGTGGTCGCGCAAAACAACGTTAACCCGTGTACACCCTTGGCGAAAATATTTGAGTTAAACCTACAAAAGAGATTCAATACACAGACACGAAGAGCCGCAGGAGCCCCCATCATGCGCTTTTACAACGCCACGACTTTCCTGTTCCGCCGCCATTACGAATGGCGCATCCTCTTCATCTGTTTTTTCGCCGTCCATGTCCCGCTTCTGGCAACACTCGCCTTTCAGGCGTTCTGGGGCGGCTGGTCGGTGCCGACACTCGTCGTTGTTCTGGCTGCAACATTGGCTGGCACGATCTTCGGAGTCCTGGCAATCCATGGCCTGCTCTCCCCAATCCGCAAGGCCACCAACCTCTTGCGCGCGATCCAGGCAGGGGAACAGCCCGGCGGCATCCCCACCGGCAGCGACGATCTGGTGGGCCGCCTGCTGGACGGGGTCATCGTCGCAGCGCAGGAATCCTCGACCCGCCTGGCCAGGCTGGAGACGCTGAGCGAGCACGATCCGCTGACCGGTCTCCTCAACCGCCGGGGGTTCAAGAAGGCCGCCGAGCGCGCCCTGTCCCGCCAGGGCAACGCCGTCTTCGCCCTGATCGACCTCGACCACTTCAAGCTCGTCAACGACCGCTTCGGCCACGATGCCGGCGACACGCTGCTGCGCAACCTGGCCCAGGCGCTCGAAGCGGATCTGCGCCGAAGCGACGTGTGCTGCCGCTGGGGCGGCGAGGAATTCGCCCTGCTCTTTCCCGACACGCTGGTCGACGAGGCCCGACTCGTGATGGAGCGCCTGCGCGCCTCTATCGCGCTCGATACCGCGCTCCTCGACGAGGCCTGGCCGGTTACTTTGTCCTGCGGACTTGCCCCTTTGCGCTCGGTCGCGGAACTGGAGGAGGCCAGCCGACGCGCCGACACCGCGCTCTACGAGGCGAAGGAGGCCGGCCGCAACCGCGTGCGCATCGCCCGCTCCTGAGCCCCCCTGCCCCCGCCCGCATCCGCGCTTGATAGAGTCCCCCCGCCTGCTCTAGGGCATGGCCATGCGCGCAGCTCACGAGATCGCCCTTCCCGCCACCTTCCCCGAGGCTGCCTTGCGCGCCGGGCGCGGGCGTTGCCCCCGCTGCGGGGAGGCCCGCCTCTTTCGCAAGTGGCTGAAGCCCAACGATAGTTGTGCCGCCTGCCGGGTCGACCTCACGCACCAGCGCGCGGACGATTTCCCCGCCTACATCGCGATGATTGTGACCGGGCACCTGATGGCCCCGATCGTCATCGCGCTGTCCAAGGACTTCGCGCTGGAACCGCTCGCGATCTTCCTCATCGTCATTCCGCTCGCACTGGCGATGATGCTCGGCATGCTCCAGCCGGTGAAAGGCGCAGTGATCGCGGCGCAGTGGTGGTTCGGCCTGCACGGGTTCGTGCGCGAGAGGCCGCTTGCCAGCGAGGGCGATGCCCCATGAGCTTGGCGCCCGAACGCCTCGCGCGCTTTGCGCGCCATATCGTGCTGCCCGAAATCGGCGGAGCGGGCCAGGCGGCGCTCGCCAATTCCCACGTGGTCCTGATCGGCTGCGGCGGCATTGGCAGTCCAGTCCTGCAGTACCTTGCCGCAGCCGGTATAGGACGCCTCACGCTGGTCGACGACGACGTCGTGGACGTCAGCAACCTCCAGCGCCAGACGATTTTCACGCCGTCGGATGTCGGCACGCCCAAGGCGGAAGCGGCGGCCGAATGGGTGCGGCGGTTTGATCTTGGTCTGGAAGTGACGGCCGTGGTCGAACGGCTGGGCGGAGACAACGCGGACCGGATTCTTCCCGACGCGGATCTGGTATTGGACGGGTGTGACAATTTCGCGACTCGCCTCGCGGTGTCAGATGCCTGTGTTGCGCGTGCCATACCACTGACAAGCGCGGCGATCGGACGCTTCCAGGGGCAGGTCGCAAACTTCGCCGGGCATCGCGAGGATCAGCCCTGTTACCGCTGCTTCGTGGGCGATGCCTTCGATGCGCAGGACTGCGACACCTGCGCCGCCGACGGCGTCCTGGGCGCGATGGTGGGCATGGTCGGCACCTTCGCGGCCATGCACGCAATCCGCGTCCTGGTCGACGGCCACGCGGCCTTTGGCGATCCCAGGTACGGATCGCTTACCCTCATTGACGGGATGAACCCGGGGATGCGCTCGATCCGCATTGCCAAGGACCCCGCCTGCTCGGCATGCGGGGCCTAGAAGACGAAGATTCTTCAAGGGGTCATCGCCCCTTGCCTCCAAAATCGGCGACCTCGCCTTACTCGACCCAGGCTGCGCACGGAAGGTAAGCCAGCCAAGTTAGGGAGCGCGAGGGCGATGGCCCTCGCATCAGTCCTGATTTTGGAGCATCTCCTCCACCCAGACCGGGACCGTCTGGGTCGCCGGCCCATGGCGCGCCTCGTCGAACCAGTCGGTCCCCTGCGAGGGTTCGAGGTTCAGCTCCAGCGTATGCGCGCCCATGTCCGCGGCCGTGCGTACGAAGCCCGCCGCAGGGTACACCGCGCCCGAGGTGCCGATTGAGACGAAGAGGTCCGCGTCTTCAAGCGCCGCGAAAATTTCATCCATGCGGTAAGGCATCTCTCCGAACCACACGATATCGGGCCGCAGCGCCGCCGCGCCGCAGGACGGGCACGGCGGGCTGTCGATCAGGCTTGCCGTCCAGCGCGTCCGACCATCGCAGGCCGTGCACCAGGCCGAGAAATGCTGGCCGTGCATATGGATCACCTCCACCCCATCCGCAACGTCCAGCGCTCGGTCGTGGAGATCATCGACGTTCTGCGTGACGAGCATAACCGAACCTCCGGTTCGGGCGGGCCATTCACGCTGCAGGCGGGCCAGTGCGTGGTGCGCCGCATTGGGCTCGACCTGCAGCACCTGCTCCCGGCGCATGTCATAGAAACGAAAGACCAGATCCGGGTCGCGCGCGAAGGCCTCAGGCGTGGCGACGTCTTCGACGCGGTGGTTCTCCCAGAGCCCTCCTGCATCACGGAAGGTACCAATGCCCGATTCGGCGGATACGCCGGCGCCGGTCAGGATGACGATGTTGCGAACTTGTTCCATTCCGCCCATGAGACCAGCCTTGAATGGAGACGGCAAGTGGTACGAATCGGAATTATCGGCAGTAACGGACGCATGGGACAGGCCATTGCGCAGGCGATCGCGGACGCTGGGCTCGACCTTGCGGGCGGCGTGGACCGCGATGGAGACGTCGCTGGCCTTGCCGCAAAGGCCGACGTGCTGATCGACTTCTCAAGCCCAGCCGCGCTGGAGGGAAACCTTGACGCGGCCGTGGCGGCCAAGGTGTCGATGGTGATCGGCACGACGGGTCTTGAAGAACGCCACCACTGGCTGATCGACGAGGCCGCTGCCGAGATCGCAGTGCTCCAGACCGGCAATACGTCACTCGGTGTCACACTCCTTGCCCACCTCGTGCGCGAGGCTGCCGCGCGCCTCGGCAGCGACTGGGACATCGAGATCGTCGAAACCCACCACCGCATGAAGGTCGACGCACCCTCGGGCACCGCCCTCCTTCTGGGCGAGGCTGCCGCCAAGGGGCGCGACGTCACGCTCGGTGACGTGTCCGACCGGGGGCGCGACGGCATCACCGGTACGCGCGAGGAAGGCCACATCGGATTTGCCGCACTGCGCGGCGGCACGGTCGCAGGTGATCATACCGTTCACTTCCTCGCCGACAACGAGCGCCTGGCGCTCTCGCACATGGCCGAGAACCGGGGAATCTTTGCCAAGGGCGCGGTCAAGGCCGCGCAGTGGGTTCGCGAGAAGGACGCAGGCCGCTACACTATGCCCGAGGTACTTGGGCTCTAAGGAGCAAGTCAGGCTTGCGTCGCTACGTTCACGACCAGCTGTTCATCCATTCCGAGGCCGCGCAATTGCGCCGTGGCCTTTCGTGGATGAACCGGCTGCTCCGGCTTGCCGCCCTCATCAAGTTCAGTCACTTCTCGATCGCGCTGCGCGAATTGATGCATGCGCTTGCCGACCGCCGCTACGAACTGCTCGTGACGCTGGCGCTGGGCGGCGGACTGCTTCTCCTGGGCGCCACCGCGCTCTATTGGGCCGAACGCGAGGTTCAGCCCGAGGCCTTCGGCTCAATCCCGCGCGCACTCTACTGGGCGGTCATCACCCTGACGGCGGTGGGCTACGGCGATGTCTCTCCGGTCACGCCGCTCGGCAAGATCCTCGCCTCGCTCGTCGCAATGAGCGGCATCGGCCTCGTCGCGATGCCGACCGGCATTATGGCGGCAGCCTTCAGTGACGCAATGCAGCGCCGCCGCGCGCTCAACGCCCCCACCCTCGCCCGCCGCGAGGATGACGAAATGGACCCGACGTGAAAAAAGACGATATCTTCGAATTCTTCCGCCGCCTAGCCGAGCTCAACCCCGATCCGGTGACCGAGTTGGAATTCGGCAATGTCTACCAGCTCCTCGTCGCGGTGACCCTGTCGGCGCAGTCGACCGACGTTGGCGTCAACAAGGCCACGCGCCGCCTCTTTCAGGAGGTAAAGACCCCCGCCGAGATGGTCGCGCTGGGGGAAGAGGGGCTGAAGGAGCACATCAAAACCATCGGCCTGTTCAATTCCAAGGCGAAGAACGTGATCGCGCTCTCGCAGATGCTGGTCGAAAGGCATGGCGGCGAGGTACCCGCCGACCGCGATGCGCTGGTCGAACTGCCTGGCGTCGGTCGCAAGACCGCCAATGTCGTTCTCAACTGCGCCTTCGGGGCCGAGACCTTCGCAGTCGACACCCATATCTTCCGCGTCGCCAACCGCACCGGCATGGCCAAGGGTAAGACTCCGCTTGCCGTGGAAAAGGGGCTGGAGAAGAAGGTGCCCCACCCTTTTCGGGTCGGCTCGCACCACTGGATGATCCTGCACGGGCGCTACATCTGCAAGGCGCGCACGCCCGAATGCTGGCGCTGCCCCGTCGTGGACCTGTGCGGCTTCAAGTCGAAGGTGCTGGAGAAAGGCGCCAAGCCCGTGCTTGCCAGGAAGCCCGCCGCACGCAAGTAAGCCGTGCGCAAGCCTGCCCCCAATGCCTGAACCACAGCTCGGGTCGCGTCTGGTCAAGGCAACCCCCAAGCGTCTAGGCTAGGTTCTTGAGGGACCACGCAAAGCAGCCAGGAGGGGGCATGGCGGACGCGCAGACTTTCGAACACGAAACACGAGCCCGCCCGCTCTGGGGCGGTCCACCGCCGGGTTGGCGCGCGCGGATCTACCGCATTGCCTTCGAGGCCGACACGCCGGCGGGCCGCCTCTTCGACAAGGTGGTGATTGCCGCAATCCTGCTGTCCGTATGCATCGTTTTCGCCGATTCGATCCCCCGCCTCCACGCTCGCTGGGCCCGCCATTTCCTCTTCGCCGAGTGGGGCTTTACCGCGCTGTTCACCGCCGAGTACGCGCTGCGCCTCGTGTGCCTGCGTCAGCCCTGGCGCTACGCGAAGAGCTTCTACGGCATCATCGACCTGCTTGCGGTGGTGCCCACCTATCTTGCACTACTGTTTCCAGCGATCCACGTCCTGATCGACGTGCGGGTGCTGAGGCTGCTGCGCGTCTTTCGTATCTTCAAACTCACCGCTTACATCGCCGAGTACCAGCAACTGGCTGTCGCTCTGGTTGCAAGCCGCCGCAAGATCGCGGTCTTCCTCGCCTCTGTCGTACTTATCGTCGTCGTGCTCGGCTCGCTCATGTACGTGATCGAGGGGCCTACCCACGGCTTCACCTCGATCCCCGTCTCAATCTACTGGGCGATCACCACGATGACGACGGTGGGTTATGGCGACATCATCCCGCAGACGCCCGTGGGCCGATTTGTGACCGCGCTGATGATGCTGCTGGGCTGGGGCACATTGGCGGTGCCGACCGGCATCGTCACCAGCGAAATCGCGCTGCAACGGGGACGTGGGCCGGAATCGCTCGACCGCGCCACGCGCGGGGCCATCGGCCTCTCTCCGACGCCGCCCTGCACCGCCTGCGGCGAGGTCGAGCATCTGCCCCGCGCACGCCATTGCCACGCCTGCGGCGCACGCCTGCCGCGTGCCGCCGAGGCCCAGCCCGAGCCTACGCGCTGACACGCAGGCGGGAACATGGCACAATGCCACTTCGTTGCAGGAGTTCGAGACGCCATGGGAGAGCACCGATGACATTTCACGCCGCGACCAGGAGCCTCGTTCGCCTTCTGCCGCTTACCGCACCGCTGGCCCTTGCAGCCTGCACACAAGGGGAGACCCGCCCGCTATCGCCGCCCGAGCCCGCTGCCGAAGTGATCGGCGAGGCGCGCGATTGCCTCCCGCTCAACAGTTTCTCGACGACCGAGATCCGCGATGACTACACGATCGACTTCATGAGCGCGGGCCGCAGGAACGTGTGGCGCGTGACGCTGCCCAACCGCTGTTCGGGGCTGCGCGCGGCGGACACTTTCACCTACGAAACCTCGCTGACGCGCCTTTGTCGCAACGACATCATCTATCCGCTACAGCGCATCGGCAATGGATTCCAGCGCGCAGGCGGTTGCGGCCTTGCGCCCTTCGTGCCGGTCAAGCTCGAGAAGTAGAAGCCACAGGGCAGGCTCAAGCCCTGCCCTGCGCGATCAGACGTCGTCCGCGCTGATCATTTCCGCGCGGTCGATCTCGCCGGTCATCACCGCGACGGTGGTTGCGACTGCCGCATCACCCGAGACGTTGGTGGTCGTGCGCATCATGTCCATGATGCGGTCGACACCCGCGACAAGCGCGATAGTCTCAAGCGGCACGCCGACGGCGCCAAAGACCAGCGCCATCATGATGAGGCCCGCCCCCGGAATACCTGCGGCCCCCACTGCGCCCAGCGTGGAGAGGATGGAAATCAGGAAGTAGGCGCCCCAGTCGAGCTCGACCCCGAAGACCTGCGCGCCGAACAGCGTCGCCAGCCCAAGGTACATCGCGGTGCCGTTCATGTTGATCGTGGCGCCAAGCGAGACGACGAAGCTCGCCACCGCGTTCGAGACGCCCAGGTTGCGCTCGGTACAGCGCATGGTAACAGGCAGCGTCGCGTTCGAGGAGGCGGTGGAATAGCTGACCGCCATGGCATCGACGATGCCGCGGAAGAAGTCGTGCACCGGCAGACGCGCCAGGAAATGGATCATCGCCCCGTAGATACCAGCGATGATGAGAATGCAGCCGAGATAATTGAGGCCGACCAGCTTGGCGAGCGCGATCAGCGCGTCCTGCCCCAGCGTGCCCGCCACCCAGGCCATCAGCGCGAAGACGCCGAACGGGGTCAGCTCCATCACGATCATGGTGACCTTCTGCATGACGACCGAGCCCGCATCGAAGATCTTGATGAGCGGGTGGCCCTCTTCCTTGGCCATGAGGATGCCCACGCCGATCAGCATGGCAAAGACGATGAGCGGGAGAACCTGCGCATCGGCCATGACCTTGACCGGGCTTTCGGGGATCATCGAGAGGATCATGTCGACCGCAGTGGTCTCGTTGGGCGGGGGCACCGTGCCCAGCTCCAACCGGCTGGTATCAAGGCCCTCACCCGGCTTGAGCATGGTTCCCAGGAACAGGCCCAGCCACACCGCGATCTGCCCGGTGACGATGAAGAGCAGCATGGCGCGGCCACCCACCGCCCCCAGCTTGCGCAAGTCACCAATGGCGGTCACGCCCGAGACCAGCGAGAAGAAGATCAGCGGGACGACCAGCATCTTCACCGACTTGATGAAGAAATCACCGATCCACTTGATCGAGGCGGCCTCCGGCCCCCACCAGATCCCGACCGCGATGCCCAGCACCAGCGCGGCAATCACCCGCTGCCACAGGGGCACCTTGAACCAGAAACGCACCATCGCTTTAGAACCCTTATCCCCCGGGCTCACGCGTGGTGGCGGCCCCTCATCCTGCCACGCTCGCAAGTGCGAGCGGTTTTTTCAAGCCCGCAGAGCCGCTTGGGTTACCCGGGTGTAGATCCGCGCGAGCGTTTCCAAGTCCGCGATGGCCACCGCCTCGTCACGCTTGTGCATGGTTGCGTTGCACAGGCCAAACTCGATGACAGGCGCAATGTCCTTGAGAAAGCGCGCATCCGAGGTACCGCCCCCGGTCGAAAGTTCCGGTTCCACCCCGGTCTCGGCGCGGATTGCCTCGGCCAGCAGGTTGGAGAATTCACCCGGCTGGGTCAGGAAGGATTCGCCCGAGATAACGGGCCGCGCGGTACCGCCGTGCTTCTCGGCAATTGCGCAGACCCGTTCGCCCAGTTCCGCTCCAGTATGCAGGTCGTTGAAGCGGATCGAGATGCGTGCTTCGGCCCTGGCGGGAATGACGTTGTGCGCCGGATTGCCCACGGTGAGGTCGGTGATTTCCAGGTTCGAGGCCTGGAACCAGTCGGTGCCCTCGTCAAGCACGAGCGCGTCGAGTTCGGCCAGCATCGCGACCAGCTTGGTGATCGGGTTATCGGCAAGGTGCGGGTAAGCGACGTGGCCCTGCACCCCCTCTACCGAGAGGAAGATGTTGACCGAGCCGCGGCGGCCGATCTTCATCATGTCGCCCAGACGATGAACCGAGGTCGGCTCGCCCACGAGGATGAGATCCGGCTTCTCGTCATGGGCCGCCATCCAGTCCATCAACGCACGTGTGCCATAGGTCGCGGGACCTTCCTCGTCGCCGGTGACGATGAAACTGATCGTGCCCGCCTCAACCGGAATCTCGGCCGAGGCTGCGATCATCGAGGCGACCGAGCCCTTCATGTCGACCGCACCGCGCCCATACAGAAGTTCGCCGCGCCGCTCCGGCAGGAATGGGCCCGAGGTCCAGCCCTCGCCGGGCGGGACCACATCGACGTGGCCGGCAAAGCTGAAATGGCGGCTGCCTTCCGGGCCGCGGCGCACCGCATAGAGGTTCTCGACCGGACCATCGGGCGCCTCGCCCGCCACAAAGCGGTGGACCTCGAAGCCGAGCGGGGCCAGCTGCTCTTCCAGACAGTCGAACACCATGCCGGTGGCCGGGGTGACACTGGGGCAGGCGATCAGCGCTTCGGCACGTTCGAGGGCGCTTGCGGTAAGGGGCAGGGTCTGGGACATAGAAATGCGCCATCGCACAGCCCTTGCGTCTTGGCCATAGCCTCGTGAGGAGAGAGTACCATGCCCCGCATCGATCTCGACGCCCTGCCACGCTCGAACGCCACCGGATACCCTGCGCCTTTCGATGTGGCCGTGTCCGGACGCTGGTGGGCGCGGCTCGCAGGTCCTGGCGGTCTCACGCAGATGGGCGCCAGCCACGTCAGGCTTGAACCCGGCGCCTGGTCAAGTCAGCGCCATTGGCACGAAGGGCAGGACGAGCTCCTCGTGATGCTGGCGGGCGAAGCCGTGCTGGTCGAAGACGAGGGGCGCACCCTGCTGTCCGCAGGCGACATCTGCGCCTGGCCCGCCGGCGCGCCCAATGGCCATTGTCTCATCAACGAGAGCGCTGCACCCTGCACCTTCATAGCTGTCAGCGCTGGCCCTGAACGCGGCGGCTGCTATTCCGATATCGACATGGCCTGGGACGAGCGCGGCTTCGTTCACAAGGACGGTACGCCCTACCCCGGCGCCCTTCCTGCCTCTGCCACCACCTGAACCACGGACCTTCCCCGATGCCTCTCCCACGCGCCTATACGGTCGTCGATGTCTTTTCCCGCGAGCCTTTCTGTGGAAACCCCGTCGCCGTTGTTCTTGATGCACAGGGTCTATCCGACGCCGAGATGCAGACTATCGCGCGCTGGACGAACCTGTCCGAGACGACCTTCGTGCTACCGCCGAGCGACCCGCGCGCCGACTATCGCCTGCGCATCTTCACGCCGGCCAGTGAGCTGCCCTTCGCCGGACACCCCACGCTGGGAAGCGCGCATGCGATGATCACGGCGGGCCGGGTCACGCCCGGCCCCAAAGGGCTTGTTCAGGAGTGCGCGCGCGGGCTTGTACCGATCCGCGTCGAGGAGGCCAAGGGTATGCGCTACCTCGTCTTCACCCTGCCCGAAGCGCAGGTCACCCCGCTCGGGGATACCGCCATTGCCGAGCTTGAAGCCTATCTCGGTGCTCCCATCGACCGGGCCCTCGAACCGGTGCGCGTGGACGTCGGTGCGGTCTGGGTGGTAGCACGGCTGAAAAGCGCGCAGGACGTCCTCGCGCTCGAGCCCGATCTCACGCGCGGCGCAGCCTTCGAGCGCCGCGTGAAGGCCACCGGTACCAGCGTTTATGGCCCTCATGAAGATGGTGCTCCGGCGGATATCGAGGTCCGCTCGTTTTGCCCCGCCGACGGCATCCCCGAGGACCCGATCTGCGGGAGCGGCAACGGCGCGGTGGCGGTCGTGCGCAAGCGCGCGGACGAGCTCGGTCTGGGCGAGGCGCGCTACAGCGCGGCCCAGGGAAGCCGGGTTGGACGGGCAGGCCAGATTGCGCTTCGCGTCGCCACGGACGGCGCGGTCGAGGTCGGCGGGCTCTGCGTCACTTGCGCGAGCGGCCACCTCCACGCCTGACCTGCACGAACACGAAACGCGAAACGGCCCGGCAAGGGGATACCTGCCGGGCCGTTTCAATCCAGACAGGCACGACAGTCCGCCTGCCCTTGTCATCCCATCGATGGCACTTCAGGTCGCCCCGGTCGATCGAACGGCCGATGGCGCCGCCTAGCGCCCCGCCAACGAGCGAGCCGATGGTCCTGTCCTGCCCTCCGGCAAGGGCATTGCCTGCAAGCGCCCCCAGGCCGGGACCGACCAGCAGCAGGCCCAGGCCCAGCGCGACGACGATCTTCCCGTACAGCATCCTGTCCTCCATCGCATGGATGGAACGGGATGGAACCGGACTACGCCCGCCCAGGATCAGTTACAAGGCGCGGACCACATTTCTCGCTGTAGCGAGGGATTTCCCCCATCCGATCTCAGGGTCAGCCCCTAGGCAATCGACTATAGCTCAGCCTGCCAGCACGGCATCCAGGATCTTCGCAAGCCGCAGGCCAGCCTGCTCGATTCGCCGGTCGACGATGGGTATCGCTTTTTCGATCGCCGCGTTGTCCCAGACGACCTTGCCCACCTCCTTGGTCTCGCACGGCAGCGTCCCACCAAACGCGGCCGGATAGAGGAAGTCGCGCGAAACCTCATAGCTTTCGCGGGCCCAGTCTTCGACCTTGCCGGTTGCCAGCTCGGCCTTCTCCTCAGCGCTGTAGGCGCGCACCAGCGGTGGGCGCGCGGAAGTAATCGCGCGCTCGGCCAGCACCCCATCCCAGATCGAGTGAAGGTTGCGTCCCGGCGCAATGCCATAGTCGGCCTTCACGCGGTTGCCCCCAAGGTCATGGTTCTCGCCCACGTGAAGGGGCTGGTGCACGTCGCCCAAGAAGTGGACGAGGAAGGCCAAAGCTTCCAGGCGCAGGACCGGTGCCAATTTGCGGTTGGCGAGCAACTTCGCATTGCGGTCGATCTGCGCGGTGACGCAGTTGCCGTCACGGCAGGCAGCCTTGAAGTCGAACGGCTCACAGATCGGGATGTTCTGGTAGTGCCACGACGAGGCATAAGCAAAGCGCCAGCGCTCGCCCTTGACGCAATCGGGCCACACCGCGGCATCCTCCAGCGTCTTCATCGAACACCGGGGCGTGTCCATCTCGCTCTGATGGGCGAGCAGGCGTGCCATCGACACGCGCGTGGCCGGCTTCACGTTCTTCCAGGCGATGGCGCCAACGGTGCGGTGCCCCAGCGCGCCCCAGGCCTGCGCGGGCACGCTCGACAGCGCGAACCCTGCAAGCGCGGTAAGGCTCGCCACGAGACTGAGCAGATGACGCATCATGACTTCTCCGGGATCTCGTACTGTTCGATGACCCATTCCTCGGCTTCGGCCGCCGCGATCCAGGCCTGCATCCAGTCGTGTTCCCATACCGCCTGCATGTAGGCCTGCGCGAAGCCGGGCACGCCGATGCCGTATGTCAGAAAACGGCTGACGACGGGCGCGTAGATCAAATCGGCCGCCCCGAAGGTGCCGAACAGGAACGGCCCGCCCTTGCCGAAGCGCGCGCGTGCCTCGGCCCAGAGCGTGAGGATGCGCACGATGTCGGCGCGCACCTCGTCCGTCATCGGGGCATCGGGAATGCGCTTGCGCACGTTCATCGGCAAGGTGCGGCGCAGGGGCAAGTAGCTGGAGTGCATTTCCGCCACCATCGAGCGCGCCATCGCGCGCGCGGCCTCGTCCTTGGGCCAGAAGCGGTCACGCCCGACCTTGTCGGCGAGGTAGTCGATGATCGCGAGGCTATCCCAGACCACCGCATCGCCATCCCACAGGATCGGCACCTTGCCATGGCTGGGGGCGAGTTCCTCGCTACTTGTCTGGACGTGCTGCCAGTCCTCGCCCAGCATCGGCACGGTCAGTTCCTCGAAATGTAGTCCCGACTGCTTGCAGGCCAGCCAGGCGCGCAGCGACCAGCTGGAATAATTCTTGTTGCCAATGATGAGCTTCACGGCGCCGACACCCCCTCTGGCTGTGCCCGGCTGGCCTAGGGCCTCTCCCCTGGGATGTCGAGGGGGAGGCACGTCACCGGGCCCCGGTCAGAAGGCGCGGGTGATGAGATAGAAGATGGCGCCGACGATGGCGCTGGCCGGAATAGTGATGAACCAGGCCACGATCACGCGGCTCGCAACCGACCAGCGCACCGCACTTGCCCGGCGCGCCGCACCCGTCCCCACGACCGAGCCAGTGATGGCGTGCGTGGTGGACACCGGAATGCCCATTGCGCTCGCGCCAAAGACGACGATGGAACCGGCCGTCGAAGCGCAGAAACCGGAGTGGTGGTTGAGCTTGGTGAGCTTGGAGCCCATTGTCTTGATGATCTTCCAGCCCCCCGACAGCGTGCCCAGCGCGATCGCGGTGTAGCAGGAGAGCACAACCCATTCGGGCACGTGGAAACCACCTTCGAGGTGTCCGGTCGAGTAGAGCAGAACCGCGATGATGCCCATGGTCTTCTGCGCGTCGTTACCGCCATGGCTGATCGAATAGGCCGCCGAGGAAAACAGGTGCAGCGCCTTGAAGACAGTGGTCGAGCCGCGCGGACTGGTGCCCTTGAACAGCCAGCTCGTCAGCAGCATCAGCAACATGGCGATGCCAAAACCGATCATCGGCGAGAGGAAGATCGCAACCACCGTCTTGGTGGTGCCCGAACTCTCGACGACGCCAAAGCCACCGTGCATCATGCCCGCGCCCAGAAGGCCACCGATCAGCGCGTGACTGGAACTGGAGGGAATACCCTTGAGCCAGGTGACGACGTTCCAGAACATCGCGCCCACCAGCGCCCCAAAGACCACAGCCGGGGTGATCGCATCGGCATCGACAATGCCCTTGCCCACCGTCTCGGCGACGTGAAGCCCCACGAACCAGTAGGCGATGAAGTTGCCGCTCGCGGCGAAGAGCACGGCGACCACCGGCGACAGGAGGCGTGTGGCTACCACGGTCGCAATGGCGTTGGCAGCATCGTGCAGGCCGTTCAGAAAGTCGAAGGCCAGCGCAAGGCCGACGAGGCCAATCAGCAGCGGCAGGGCAAGCGTGTGATCCATGGGATAAGGCTACGGCTCAGGCGTGGTCGATGACGAGACCGTCGATCTCGTTGGCGAGATCCTCGAAACGGTCGACGACGCGCTCGAGGCGCTTGAACATTTCCTGGCGCACGATGAAGTGCAGCGGCTCGCTCTGCTGGCTTGCCTTGTAGACGCGCTTGAGACCCGCGGCGTGGATGTCGTCGGCATGGCCTTCCATGCGCACGAGGCGCTCGGTCAGCTCGTGCAAGCGGTGGCCATTGTCCGCAATCTTGCGCAGGAGCGGCATGATCTCGGCCGTGAGGCGCGCGGCATCAACGATGATCGCGGCCATGTCGACCATCTCGGGCTCGAATTCGGCGACTTCATAAAGGCTCACCGCGCCGGCAACCTGCTGCATCTCGTCGATGGCATCGTCCATCGTGGTGATGAGGCTGGTGATCGCCGAGCGGTCGAACGGGGTCAGGAAGGTGCGGCGCACCGACTGGAGCACCTCGCGGGTGATCTCGTCGGCGTCATGCTCCCGCTCCTCGATCTCGCGGATGTGCTGGTTGCGGCCCGGCCCGCCCTGCGCGAGGCGCGCCAGCGCATCGGCACCAGCGACGAGCGTTGCGGCCTGCTTTTCGAAAAGGTCGAAGAACTCACCCTGCTGGGGGAGAAGCTTCTGAAACCAGGCGAACATTGCATTGACTCCTGTCCTGTCGGCCATGGCCGAGAACACCCGTGCGGGGCTGGCGGCGGCGCGGAACTCGCTCGCACCGAAAGAGCGGATAAGCGCCCTCAGATCTTCCTCGTCGACCGCCTCGGCCGCCTCGGTCAGCGAGAACCAGCGCCGGTCACGCTGGTGCTGCTCGTCCCAGGTGTCGAGCATTTCGGTGACGGCGAAGGGAAAGACATCGACATCGGCCCACACCCGTGCGCCCGAGGCGCGCCGCTTGCGGTAGCGGAACGAGCCGAGCGGAATTGGGCAGACCGCGCCGAGCACGCCCGCTTCTTCCTCGGCTTCCTGCGCAGCCGCTGCGTGCGGGCTCTTGCCCTTCATCAGCCCGCCCTTGGGGATCACCCAGCGGCGCGTTTCACGCGAGGTGATGAGGAGGATCTGGACAGGGGCGTCGATCGCCGGGCTTTCGCTGCGGTATGGGAGAACGGCAATCTGACGCACGGTGTGTCCCTTGGCTCCTGGGTTTGAGGAAGGCGGCCCGGGGTCGGCCGATTCGGGCCGGGGCCGCCGCCCGATACCTGCCCGCAGGCCGTCACGCAATCGTCACAGTCCCGGATTTGCGGGGCGCGGCGCATTTGCGCCACACTCTGCAGCTGTCAGAGACGCGAATCCCCAAGCACGGCAGCACGCAACTCCGCGATCCCCAAGCCTTTCTCCGAACTGGTGACATGCACGAAGGGAAACGCGGCCGGGTGCTTGCGCGCTTCGGCCAGCGTTTCGGCGTGAACCTTCTCCAGTTCGGTCGCCTTGATCTTGTCGGCCTTGGTGAGGACGATGCGGTAGCCCACGGCGGCCTCGTCCAGCATCTTCATCATCTCGGCATCCACCGCCTTCACGCCGTGGCGCGAATCCACGAGGAGCAAGTTACGCTTGAGCACGACGCGGCCACGCAGGTAATCGCGTACCAGGCGGCGCCACTTCTCGACGACGGCCAGCGGGGCCTTGGCAAAGCCATAGCCGGGCATGTCGACGAGCCGGAAGTTGAGCGGTTCGCCCACCTCGAAGAAGTTGAGTTCCTGCGTGCGCCCCGGCGTCACCGATGTGCGCGCAATGGCCTTACGCCCGGTGAGCGCGTTCAGAAGCGAGGACTTGCCCACGTTCGAGCGACCGCAGAACGCGATCTCCGGCGCGGTCGGATCGGGCAGGAACTTGAGGTCCGGCGCGCTCTTGAGGAACGTGACTGGACCCGAGAAGAGCTTGCGCGCCTCCTCGATCAGCGCCTCGTCGCGCTCTTCCTTGCCGCCGAGATAATCCTGTGCGTCCACTTAGGCCTTACCCTTCTTTTCACGCGCCTTGGCACGAGCACTATCCTCGGCAACCTTCTCGGTCTGTGACTTGAGCTGGGGATGGCGCGAGTAGAGATACTTCTGCTGCGCAATCGTGAGCAGGTTCGAGGTGATCCAGTACAGGAGCAGACCCGAGGCGAACGGCGCCATCACGAACATCATGAACCAGGGCATGATCATGAAGATCTGCTGCTGGGTCGGATCCATCTGCGCCGGGTTCAGGCGGAACTGCAGGAACATTGTCACACCCAGCAGCAGCGCCAGCACACCGATCCCCAGGAAGCTCGGCGGATCAAACGGGATCAGGCCGAAGAGGTTGAGGATGTGCAGCGGATCGGGCGCGGACAGATCCTTGATCCACAGGATGAAGGGCTGGTGACGCATCTCGATCGCGAGGATCAGCGTCTTGTAGAGCGCGAAGAACACCGGGATCTGAAGCAGCATGGGAAGACAGCCCGCGAGCGGGTTCACGCCTTCCTCCTTGTACAGCTTCATGACCTCCTGCTGCTGCTTCTGCTTGTCGTCCTTGTAACGTTCCTGGATCGCCTTCATCTTGGGCTGGACGGCGCGCATGGCGGCCATCGAGGCGAAGCCGCGCTGGGCAATCGGGAACATGATGCCGCGCACGATGGCTGTCAGCAGGATGATCGCGACGCCGAAGTTGCCGACAAGGCTGAAGAGCTTCACGAGCAGCCAGAAGATCGGCTTCTCGAACCACCGGAACCAACCCCAGTCGATGGCAAGGCCAAAGTTGGTGATCCCTTGCGCTTCGTAAGCGTCGAGTACGTTGTGCTCCTTGGCGCCCGCGAACAGCTTGGTCCTCCGGCTCAGCTTCTCGCCGGGCTGGAGGGCCTGCTGCGGGTACATGAGGTCAGCGCGGAACAGGTCGTTGCCAAGCGCACGGTAGGTGCCGTCGGCCTTGGCGCCCACGGGGGCAAGCGTCGACATCCAGTAGACGTCGGTGAAGCCGATCCAGTCCGCGTTGCCCGCAGTCTCGATGGTCTTTTCCTCGGCGATGTCATCGTAGTCGGTGCCGAACGAAACCGAACCGTCGAACGCACCGACCGGGCCCGAATGGACCTGGAAGCTGTCGAGGCTGGCGGTCTTGCTGGTGCGGTTGATGAGCGCGAAGGGCTGGACGACAACCGGCGCGCCGCCGGTGTTCGCCACCGACTGCTCAACCGAAATCATGTAGTTGTCATCGACCTCGTAGGTCAGTGCGAAGGTCTGGCCCTTGCCGTTGTCCCAGGTCAGCGTGACCGGCGTGGAGGGGGTCAGCTTTGCACCGTCCTGCACCTTCCAGACCGTGGACGCATTGGGCGTCGCCGCGCCCTGCCCGACCCAGCCGAACTGGGCGAACTGCTGCGCGGGCGTGCCCGAGGGAGAGTAAAGACGGACCGGACCGGAATCCTTGTCCACCGTCTCGCGGTGTTCGTTGAGGACGAGATCATCGACGATGCCGCCGATAAGGTTGATCGAGCCCGACACTGCCGGGGCTTTGATCGCCACGCGCTCGCCAGCGGCCAGCGCGCTCTTGAGGTCCTTCTTTTCCAGCGCCACGGCGGCGGCGTCGCGAAGGCCGCCTTCACGGGTCGGCTTGCCGGGTTCGGTCGCTTCCTCGGCCCCGCCGGCCTCGACCGTCTTCGTGGGCGTCTTGGCCTGCGGGTAGAAGTAGCCGACACCGGCCTCCCACCCGAAAAGCACAAGCGCCGTCAGCACGACCGCTAGAATGATATTACGCTGGTTTTGCACGAAGGCTTTCCTGTCGTCGTCTCGTCAGTGGCAACAGCGGTCCGCCGATGCGGTCTCGCTCTTGGATTGGTTTTGCGTTCCGGGCACCGGATCGTAGCCGTGCCCGCCCCACGGGTTGCAGCGCAATAGACGCCATATCGCATAGCATCCACCCTTAATCGCACCGTGCGCACGCACCGCCTCGATGGCGTACTGCGAGCAGGACGGTGCAAAGCGGCAGGTGGGCGGCAGCACTGCTGATGGGCCGAGCTGCCAGGCCCGCGCAAGGGCAATCAGCAGCAGGCCGGGCAGCCGCGCAATGGGGGCCACGAGCCGCTTCACGGCCTCGCAGGCTCCGGCGCCGAAGAACGGGCCTGTCCGCCCTTGGCCTGGCCCTTACTCCGGTCCGCGCTTGAATGCTTGCGGGGAGGCCGTTTGCCCCGGCGAGGTCCACGCGGGGGATCGCCCTTCCCGTCACGCGCACGCCCGAGCGCAGCGACAAGCTCTTCGCGCAGAAGCGAAAAGTCGCGCTCGATGCCGTTTTCCCGGCCGATCAGTACGTGGTCGGTATCGGGCAGGCCGTGCTCGGGCAGAAGCTCGCGCAGAAGCGCCCGGAAGCGACGTTTCATGCGATTGCGGACAACGGCATTCCCGATTCGCTTGGTCACCGTGATCCCTGCGCGCACACCCTTGCCCGCATTGCGATTCGCAAGCAGGACAAAGCCCGCACGCGCCACCCGCGTACCCTTGTTGGCCGCGAGGAAGTCGGAGCGCTGGCTCAGGATCTGGTAGGGTGTCTGGGTCATGGCAAGCCGGAGCCTACCGCGGCGCGGCAGGCGGGCAAGCTCTCATCGGGCGAATCGCCAACCTGCCTCGACCGACAGGCCAAAGCGGAGGCAGATTCCCAAACGACGGCGGCCCGCGCAATCACCGAAAACCTCCCGAAGGAGACCCTGGTGCCTGCGCGGGCCGCGACGTTCATTTCCACCTTCCGGACGCGCGCCCGGAAAGCAGGAATGCCAATAAGATCAGGCCGAAAGCTTCTTGCGGCCGCGAGCGCGGCGCGCGCGAAGCACCTTGCGGCCACCGACGGTCGCCGTGCGTGCGCGGAAGCCGTGACGGCGGGCGCGGACAAGGCGGCTGGGCTGGAAAGTGCGCTTCATGTCAGTCCTCGAATAGTTCAATTGGCCCGTTCAAGGACCGAACAAAAAGGCCGCCTGCTGCGAGACGACCCCAAATCAGATGCGCGCCGATACGTGAGCCGAGAAAGAGAGTCAAGTTGAGGCCGGCGATTCATTGTCCTCTTGGCCGATTTCTTGCGCTTCTGGCTCAGCCGTGCTCTTCCTTGTGGGCACGAGCGAAAACCGCCGCCCTGCCGATCAGCCGACGAGGGGGCCACCCAGCACCAACGGAGCCCATAGATGAGCCTCATTGTAACCGGACTTTTCGTGAGCTTCCTAGCCCTCTTCGTAGTCGCTAGCCTGCTAGAGCAGCTGGTCTTCAAGCACCTCCTTCGCCGCGCAACCACCATCAAACTGCTTTCAACGCTGGGAGCATGGCTGATCGGCGCCGTTACCGTTGCGGGCTTCGCAGGTGAGATGCAATCCGACCTTTATGCCGGCTTTCTGGGCACGATGCTCGTCGGCCTTCTCGCCCTGGCTTTGCCTGCGGGCATTCTTGCGGTGATTGGTTACATGGGCGCGCGCCAGCGCGCCAAAACCGACTTGCCCGAAGATATCGAGAAAACCTTCACCTGACGCCCCGTCAGGAGCGCACATCCGGGGCCAGCGGCGCAGCCGCACCGTCGAACGGAACCCACAGGCTCATCACGCCCGCGCCGAACCAGCGCGCTTGGGTGAAGGGGACCGAATTGGTCATGGCGTAGAAGGCCTCGGCCTCGAGCGGGCTCATACCCATGTGCCTGTAGTAGTCGACATAACGGCGGTTCACCGGCGCGCTGAGCGCGTAGTCTCCCGGCTGCAGCCCATCCTCGTCAATCCAGGAATGGACCGCGAACTCCGCGCCGGGATCGGCGAGGCGGCGGGCACCCGCCAGGAACAGCTCCACCCCGCCAGAACGGACCGAGCCGCCCGAGGGTACATGCGTGGCAACCCCGCGCGCCCGGATCAGGCGCCCGAGTTCCAGATTGGCAAGGTCATCGCGCGTACCGGGGCATTCGACCATCTCCAGGACATTGATGCCCGGATAGTCGCGCAGCATCGCGGAGAACTGGGCCGGACTGCGCGGTCCGGTCGCATCGACAAGTGCCGCCCGCGCACCATCCAGCACGCGAAACGGGCCATAAGCCGCTTCACGCCCGGTCAGCTCGGGCAGGGAGACGTCGAGAACGGCGCCACCCGAAACCATCAGACGCGACCTGCGCGCACCTGGCCCGGAAAGGGACGTGTCATCCAGATCGAGCGTTTCATAGGCCAGACGCTGCGCCGCGGCCGGAGCAGCCCCGCACAGGGTGCCAAGACCCAGGGTGGAGGCTAAAATCGGCAATAGAGCGGCGGTGAATGAGCGCATGGGCAGAGAATGCCTCCCGGAGCCTTACCCAATCCGCGAGAGATGCGGTTAAAATGCTGTAAACTTTCACTCTCGCAACGCATTGTGGCTCGACAGGCAGCACCCTCGATGCAAATACTGCACGAAATACGGATTAATACTTATTCTATTCGTGGCAGGTACCTTTGTGGTCGCACTCATTTCGACGGTAGCTTACCTGGGCCTCGAAGCCCGTGCCGTCGAAGTCCAATGCCAGGTCGCGCCGGGAATGCCCGGCTTCGCGCTGGTCGGCCTACCCGACAAGGCCGTTGGGGAAAGCCGCCAGCGTGTCAGCGCCGCTCTCACCGCGATGGGCCTTGCCCTTCCGCCCAAGCGGATCACCATCAATCTCTCGCCCGCCGACCTCCCAAAGGAAGGCTCGCACTACGATCTCCCGATTGCACTCGCCCTGCTGACTGCGATGGGCCTGCTCGATGCCGAACAGATGGCCGAGGTCATTGCGGTGGGTGAACTCGCGCTCGACGGACGGATCATCCCTTCCCCCGGCGTCCTGCTCGCCGCCCTCCATGCCAGTGCGGCCGAGAAGACACTGATCTGCCCCGCCGCCCAGGGAACCGAGGCAAGCTGGGCAAACGGGGTCCCAGTTACTGCCGCGCCCGACCTCGTCAGCCTGATCAACCACATGAAGGGTACGCAAGTCCTCCCGCGCCCCATGCCCGGCCGCGTAGAAGCCTGTGCCCCAGGCCCGGACATGAAGCAGGTGAAGGGTCAGGAAACCGCGCGGCGCGCGCTGGAGATCGCCGCGGCGGGCGGGCATAACCTTCTCATGTGCGGGCCGCCGGGTGCGGGCAAGTCGCTGCTGGCCGCCTGCCTGCCCGGCATTCTACCCGAACTGACGCCTGGCGAAGCGCTCGAAGTCTCGATGGTTGCCTCGGTCGCAGGCACACTGGAGGAAGGGCGCATCAGCCGCGCGCGGCCCTATCGCAGCCCGCACCACTCCGCCTCGATGGCCGCGCTGACGGGTGGAGGGCTCAAGGTCCGGCCCGGCGAAGTCTCCCTTGCGCACCTGGGTGTCCTGTTCCTCGACGAGCTTCCCGAATTCCAGCGCGCGGTGCTCGATTCGCTGCGCCAGCCACTCGAAACCGGCGAGATCAGCGTCGCGCGGGCCAACGCCCATGTCACCTTCCCGGCCCGGGTCCAACTGGTGGCCGCGATGAACCCGTGCCGTTGCGGACACCTGGGCGATCCCGCACTTGCCTGTTCCCGCGCTCCCAAATGCGCAGCCGATTACCAGAGCAAGGTCTCCGGCCCGCTTCTGGATCGCATCGATTTGCACGTCGATGTTGACCCGGTGCGCGCGATTGACCTCGCCCGGCCCGGTTCTTCGGAAGACAGCGCCACCGTAGGTGCGCGCGTGCGCCGCGCCCGCGCGCTCCAGACCGACCGGCTTGCAGGCACCGGCGCGCGCAGCAACGCCGAACTGCAGGGCGAAGCACTGGAGACCCACGCGAGCCCCGACGAGGCAGGCCAGAAGCTCCTCCTCCAGGCGGCCGAGAGCCTCCACCTCACCGCGCGCGGCTACACCCGGATCCTGCGCACCAGCCGCACCATCGCGGATCTCGCCGGAGCCGAGACGATCGGACGCGCCCACATCGCCGAGGCGCTGAGCTACCGCCGCCAGCCGCCCCGCGCGTAAAACTCAGACACAGACGCGCGGCTGGCCGCATCCGGCGACGAAGGCCGCCAGAAGGCGCCGCCCTTCGTCCCAATCTCCAAGTCCACTTTCGGCGTTGATATGTCCACACGGGCCGATGTCGAGGAAGCCGGCACCACGGGCCTGCGCAAAATCCTGCGCGAAAGCGAGCGAGGCGTAAGGGTCATTGCTGGAGGCCAGGACGAGCGCGGGGAACGGAAACGCGACGCGCGGCACGTCGCGAAAACCTGCCGAGGCTTCGCGCGGGAACGCAAAGCCTTGCGGATCGGGCGGGGCGACCAGGAGCGCGGCGGCAATGCGCCCGGCCTCACCATGCCGCCCGGCCCAATGCGCCGTCAGCAGGCAGGCGAGCGAATGGGCGACGAGCACCACCGGACTCTCGGCCTGCTCCAGCCCCCGTTCGAGCGCTGAAAGCCAGTCTTCAAGATCGGGCCTATCCCAGCTGGCGGGCGTGAACCTTGTGGCGTCCTCCATCCGCGCTTCCCAGCGCGATTGCCAATGCGCAGCGCCAGACCCGCCGAAACCGGGAACAATAAGAAAGGACATGCGAACCTACCTGCCGTCTGATGAGGGGTCGGGGCGTGGATCGCCCGATGCACCCGGCACAGGCGCCTGAACAGGCACTTTCTCTGTCGCCCCCAACAGATAAGCTACCATCTTGGCAATTGCGCCCGCCCGAGCGAGCAGGCACAGCGAATACACAAGACGGCATTCCCGCCAAGCTGAGGATATTTTCGATGGGCAACGTCTGGAACCGGCGCCAGGTGCTGGCAAAGGCCGCTCTTGCGCCCGCGGCTGTTTCCACGCTGGCCCTGTCCACGCTGACGATGCCCGCGCACGCGCGGACCATCGACACCGGCTTCGAAGGACTGGTCGGCGAGCGGGCCGAAGGCACGCTCGATCTCCTGCGCGCCTCGCGCCAAGTCAGCTTCGGCGCAGGCAAGAACGTGTGGATCTGGATCTCCTCGCTCTGCCCCTACTGCCAGAAGTATTTCCGGGAATTTCCGGACCTCACGGTGCCAGGCTTTCGCGTCCACTATATCCCCTTCATCCTGGGCGAAGGCGAGACAGGCGCGGTTCTGAAAGTCCTTGACGACCCGAGCCAGGCCACCTTCCTGAAGTTCATGCGGCGCGAACTGAACGACACGCCGAGCATCGCCTACAACCCGTTCTACTCAGGACCGCTCAATTACACGGGAAGCGCCACCACGCTCCTGTCGCGCCACCACGCGCATATCCGTCTCGTCCAGAGCGCCTACGACGCCGATGCCGGTTTCCCGGTCGAGACCGGCCTCAACCGCCAGCTGTCCACCCCGCGCACGTTCTTCCGCACGCAGAAGGGCGCCTTGCTGATGTGGGGCGGAGGCTTTGGCAAGGCCCAGTTCGAGCGGCTGCGCGCACTGTGACACGCCCCTGCCGGACGCGGCGATGAGCCGCCGCGACGCGCCGTCCCTGGGCGCGGTTGGCGCGATCCTCGCCGCGCAGGTCTCGATCCACGTCGGCGCGGCTCTAGCCAAGGACCTCATCGGCGAACTTGGCGCCGAGACACTGGCGGCCATGCGCACCCTCCTCGCCGCCGCGATCCTGCTTCTCCTCGTGCGTCCGCGCCTCTCCCGGCTCTCTGGACGTCGGCCTGTGTGAATCATGCTCTACGGCTTCGCGCTGGGCGGCATGAATCTCCTCATCTACGAGGCCTTCGCGCGCCTTCCGCTGGGCGTTGCGGTGGGAGTGGAGATCTGCGGGCCTCTGGCGATTGCGCTCGGAGGCGCGCGCGGCCGCAAGGAACTTGCCTGGCCCGGTCTCGCCGCACTTGGCCTCATTGTCCTCATCCCCTGGCCGGGGCGTGCCCATGCACTCGATACCGTGGGCCTCCTTGCGGCGCTGGGCGCGGCCACCTGCTGGGCGCTCTACATTCTGCTTGGTCGTCGCGCGGCACAGGCCGGGAGCGGCACCGCGGTTGCGTTGGGCATGGTCGCGGCCTGCCTCGTCACCGTGCCCAGCGCGCTTGCAAGCGGGGCGCACGCTCTGCCCTCACTGCCTCTCTGGGGCCTCGCCCTGGTGGTGGCGGTGCTGTCGAGCGCACTGCCCTATGCACTGGAGATGCACGCCATGGCCGCCCTTCCCGCCCATATTGTCGGTCTTGTCGCGAGTACCACGCCCGCCATGGCCGCGCTTTCCGGCGACCTTCTCTTGGGCGAGGCGCTGACGGTCTGGCAGATGGTGGCCATTGCGCTGCTGATCGTCGCGGCGGCTGGCTGCACGCTGACCGCACGTCCACCCGTCGCGGGCCTGAGCGACGAGGCGCTGACCTAATCGGCGCAGGCGGCCTCCTCGTGGTCGATCTGGCGCAGGACTTCCCCGATTACGCGCGCGTCGCTGGCAAAGCCCAGGTGCGAGCAGCGGATCGCGACCGCGCGGTCACGTTCGACGGGCCAGCCCTTGGCCGAGCGGGGATGGATCACCCCGTCGCGCGGGCTCCATAAGGCGATCGTGGGCACCGGCGGCTTCTCGCCCAGCACGCATTCGATGGGCGGTGCATCGACCGCGTGGCCGGTGATGACCTGGTAGGCGCGCCAGGCATTATTGGCCCGCGGGTTGCCCGAAAAGGGCGTGCCCATGGTGATGACCTTGGCGACCGCCTCGGGCTGGCGCCGTGCAATCTCGCGCGCAAAGAGGCCGCCCAGGCTCCAGCCGACCAGCACAACCGGACGACGATGGGTCCGCGCCAGCCCTCCCACCCGCTTCATCAGGAAGGAAAAGTTCTCCGGTGTCGGTCCGAAATTGACGCCAAGTCCCCATTCGTGGACCTCGTGTCCCGCCGCGCCCAGCGCATCGGCCATCGGCTTCATCCGCTTGGGATGTGCGCCGAAACCGGGAAGCAGCATCACCGGCTGGGGATGGCGCGCCGGAGCGACCCGGGGGTCAGCCCCGCGCCCGCGTCCCCATAGCGACGCGAACTCCCGCGCGAAGAGGCCAAGCGCGGGCTTACGCACTCCGGGGGGATGCGGCTGGCGGGCCAGCGCCGCACGGCGCAGCACTTCCCCGCGCATATCCCCCCATGTGTCCCACGTCGGCTGCTTCACTTTCGCGTTATCCTTTCCTGCCTTGCGCGTTCAGATCCGGCGGTTCAATCGGCGCAATCCCCGGTCCGCTCGGAGACCATCCGCATCGTCATGTTCATCTCGGACATCGGCGCCTGACCGCCCGTCACCTTCATTTCCATCAGGATATTGGATGTGGTGGCACTGGCCGATCCGCGCAACGTCATGACCGCCGTTCCCTGACTGGGATGTGCACAGGTCATCTGCGCATCGAGCGCCTCGCCCGAGACGGCAAAGCGGTCGTAGGAGCAGTTGGAGGTCTCCCCGACGTTGTCGAACATGTCGCGAAAACCCTCCTCGGCCTCCGCCTTGGTCAGGCAAAAATTCTCGGTCCGGTCCTTGGCCATCATGCCCTTCACCTGCCCGGCGATCTCGGCAGGCAGACCCGGCGCCTCGAAGTTCTCGATCGTGATCGTGCGCGCATAGAGGCCGGGTTCGGGCTTCACCAGATCTCTTGCGGCCTCCTTCATCTTGGCCAGCGAAGGCGGCTCGCCGCGCCTGGCCGCGTCCGCCGAACCTGCGTTATCATCACCGCTCGAACTGCAGGCCGCCAGTGCCAAGCTCGCCAGCGTCAAACATGCGTAAAAACGAACTCTGCCCTGTGCCATCGTCCTGTCCTCCTCGCTCGAAACGCCCCGCGCGCCGCGCCGAACCCGCGCCTTGCGGGACTGCGCGGCTAGCACCCCGGGGCGCCTCTCTCCAACCATTACAGTTCAATGACACACTCTTGTCAGCAAGAGATTGAACGGCCGCTCTCCCGTCTCCATATGTTCCGCCATGACCGAACTCATCATCCGTCGCGGACTGGACGAGCCGGATACCTCGGGCTCGTTCACCCCGCACAAGCCCCAGCGCCCCGAAAAATCCCTCCCCGGCAAAACCTTCCGGATTGAATCCGAGTACGAGCCGGCAGGCGACCAGCCCACCGCGATCGCCGAACTGGTGGAAGGCGCAAGGGCCGAGGACAAGACCCAGGTTCTTCTGGGCGTGACCGGTTCGGGTAAGACCTTCACCATGGCCAAGGTCATCGAGGAGCTGCAGCGTCCAGCCCTAATTCTCGCGCCCAACAAGATTCTCGCCGCCCAGCTCTACGCCGAGATGAAGGACTTCTTCCCCGAAAACGCGGTTGAATACTTCGTATCCTACTACGACTATTACCAGCCGGAAGCCTACGTCCCGCGTTCGGACACCTACATCGAGAAGGAAAGCTCGGTGAACGAGGCAATCGATCGGATGCGCCACTCGGCCACCCGCGCCCTGCTGGAGCGCGACGACGTCATCATCGTCGCCTCGGTCTCGTGTCTCTACGGTATCGGCTCGGTCGAAACCTATTCGGCGATGACCTTCGATGTCGTCTCGGGCACCGAGGTCGACCAACGCGAACTGATCCGAAAGCTCGTCTCGCTCCAGTACAAGCGCAACGATGTCTCCTTTGCGCGCGGCTCGTTCCGGGTGCGCGGCGACAACCTGGAAATCTTCCCCTCGCACTATGAGGACACCGCCTGGCGCGTGTCGTTCTTCGGCGATGAAATCGAGGAAATCTGCGAGTTTGACCCCCTCACCGGCAAGAAGGGGCCGACCCTCGACAAGGTGCGCGTCTTCGCCAACTCGCACTACGTGACGCCCGGCCCGACGATGAAACAGGCAAGCGAGGCGATCCGTTTCGAACTCGACGAAAGGCTCAAGGAACTCCACGCCGAAGGCAAGCTGCTGGAGGCCCAGCGCCTGGAGCAGCGCACCAACTTCGACCTGGAGATGATCGCGGCAACCGGCTCGTGCAACGGTATCGAGAACTACTCGCGCTTCCTCACCGGGCGCCTGCCCGGCGAGCCCCCGCCAACGCTTTTCGAGTACCTCCCCGACAACGCGCTCCTCTTCGTCGATGAGAGCCACCAGACCGTGCCGCAAATCGGCGCGATGGCGCGGGGTGACCACCGCCGCAAGATTACGCTTGCCGAATATGGCTTCCGCCTGCCCTCGTGCATCGACAACCGCCCGCTGCGCTTCAACGAATGGGACGCAATGCGCCCGCAGACCTTCGCGGTCTCGGCCACGCCGGGCGGCTGGGAGATGGAGCAGACCGGCGGCGTCTTTGCCGAACAGGTCATCCGCCCGACCGGCCTGATCGACCCGCCAGTCGAGATCCGCCCGACTGAGGACCAGGTCCAGGACTGCATCGCCGAATGCAAGGCCACCGCCGAAAAGGGCTTCCGCACGCTCGTCACCACGCTGACCAAGCGCATGGCCGAGGATCTGACCGAGTTCATGCACGAGGCAGGCGTGCGCGTTCGCTACATGCACTCCGATGTCGAGACGCTGGAGCGCATCGAGTTGATCCGCGACCTGCGCATGGGCGTTTACGACGTGCTGGTGGGCATCAACCTCCTGCGCGAAGGCCTCGACATTCCCGAGTGCGGGCTCGTCACCATTCTTGATGCCGACAAGGAAGGCTTCCTGCGCTCGGAAACCTCGCTGATCCAGACCATCGGGCGCGCGGCGCGCAACTCGGAAGGCCGGGTCATCCTCTACGCCGACCGCATGACCGGCTCGATGGAGCGTGCCATCGCAGAGACCGACCGGCGCCGCGAGAAGCAGCAGGCCTACAACGAGGAACACGGCATTACCCCCCGGACGATCAAGCGGCGCATTGCCGACATCGTCGCGGATACGGCAAGCCGGGACGGGGTTACCGTCGACATCGAGACCCAGGACGGGGCCAACAACCTCGTCGGGCACAACCTGCGCGCCTATATCGAGGACCTCGAAAAGAAAATGCGCGCCGCCGCCGCCGACCTTGAATTCGAGGAAGCCGGACGCCTGCGCGACGAAATTCGCAAGCTGGAAGCGAGCGAATTGGGCCTACCCGAGGGCGAGCATAAGGCCCCGCTGGTCGGCCGCTCGAACGAAGGCAAGCCGGGCACACGCAAGATGCGCTATGGCAAGCAGACCAAGAAGTGGGGCAAGTAGGCCTGCCTAATCTCCAGAATATATATGTGAAACAAGGATATGGCCTGATCGTTCAAGGGGTGTAACGCAAGGCGCGCGGCCACGCCGCCGCCCCCCTGCGCAAACATGCCAAGACAAAGGAGACCCCACGTGGAATTGCAGGACCAGGCCATCATCGTGACCGGCGGGGCGAGCGGCATCGGCCGTGAAACCTGCCTCGCCCTTGCCCGCATGGGCGCAAATATCGTGGTGGCCGACTTCAACGCCGAGGGAGCAGCCAAGGTCGTGGAGGAAGTGAAGGCGCTGGGGGTTGCCGCGCACAGCTTCAGGGTCGATGTCTCGGTCGCACAGGAGGTCGAGGCACTTGTCGATTTCACCGTCGAGACGCTGGGCACCTTGAACGGCCTATTCAACAACGCCGGGATCGGGCTGGTGAAGCCTTTTCTCGAAATGGACCCGGCCTCCTACCTCAAGGTCATCGAGGTCGACCAGCACAGCGTCTATTATGGCATGTACTACGGCGCGAAGAAGATGGTAGAGCTGGGCACGAAGGGCACCTTCGTGAACACCGCCTCGATCTACGGCTCGGTCGCCTCGCGCGAGAACTTCAACTACAACGCAGCCAAGGCCGCGGTCATCGCCATGACCCGCTCGGGCGCACTGGAACTGGCCGAACACGGCATCCGCGTGGTCGGCATCGCGCCGGGCTACATAGATACCCCGATCCTGGGTACAGATGCAGGCGTGAAAGAACAGCTTGCCGCGCAGCACATGCACAGGAAACTGATTGCGCCCGAGAAGGTCGCAAGCGTCGCGGCCTATCTCTTCACCGACGCAGCCCAGGCCGTCAACGGCGCCACGGTGCCCGTTGACGACGGTTTCCTCGCCTTCAAGGAATAGGCCACAGTCCCTGAAAAAATACCCGGAGGCTCCCAAGAGCCTCCGGGCAGTGCAAGGATTGGCCGAAACCAGCCCTCGGGTCGCATGGATACAATGTCTGCAAATTGCAGACTTGGCATGCCACGATCATGGTATGGGAACGGCTTCGGACCCTAGTTTCCCTTGCGCACAATGCCTGATCCCGACACATTTGCCGGTGTGGGGCAGAAAAAGTGCATAGACAGCGAATCGCTAGCGCACTTACGCAGCGCGATTGAGCAGGCCCCCTTCCATCCGGAGGGGTGGCGTCATGCACTCTACAGCCTGGCCGAAGCGACCGGCTCCCCGCGCGCGCAGATCCTGGCTCTTGGTGAGCGGCACTTGGCCTTCAACTGGGTCAACAAGACGCCTGATGATTTCGAGACGGTCATCCAGGATATTGACGCCTATCGCCCCGATGCGAACTACCGCATCGCCGCGATGGGCAAGCCCATGGAGCTGACCTGGGAGGACCACTACGACGCTGTCCGGGCCAATCACACCGATGAGCGCTATCTCGAGATGGCGCGCCGCTACGATTTCGAACTTGGCGCGCAGATGGTCCTCTCGCAAAAGCCCGGGCTGTTCTTCGGCGTCGCGATCATGCGCAGCGAACGCGAAGGGCGCACCACCGAACATGAACGGGCCATCCTGGCCCAGGTCGCGCCGACGATCCTAGCCGCCATCCGCACCCAGGAAGCGATCGAGCACGCCGGCGCGAAACTGCTCCACGGCTCGCTCGAGGCGATGGACACCGCCGCGATCCTGCTCGATGGCCTTGGCAAGACAACCTTCGTCAGTCCTGCCGCCCAGCGCCTGCTGGGCCCGGAGACCCTGCAGGTATCGGGCGGCGCGCTGCACGCCCAGCGCCCCGAATTCGACCGCCAGCTTGGCCGGAAGATCGGCAAGGCCCTCGCTGGCGAGGATCCCGGCCCCGCCGACCTGTGGATCCGCACAGGCAAGGGACTCATGCTGGTCGACGCGCGTCCCCTGCCCCATGGCGACTGGCACCTAGGCCCCAGCGCCCGCGTCATCGTCAGCCTGAGGCCCCTACGACCCTCCGGGATGGGCCACGACCCCGCTGAAAACGCAAAAAAGGTTGGGCACATGGGCAAGCAGCTGGGTCAGGCGATGGGGCTGACCAAGACCGAAGGCGAAGTCGCCGCGCTTCTCGCGCAGGGGCTTTCACGCAAGGATATTGCCGCACTGCGGCAAGTCAGCCCGCAAACGGTAAACAGCCAGCTGCGCACCATTTTCCTCAAGTGCGAGGTCAATCGCGAAGGCGAACTTGTTGCAATTGCAAGATCTATTCTCGACGCGATCGGCAGCTGACCCTCCCCTGTCACGGTCCCGAAAAGGGGCAAGACTCGTGCATCAGGCGCAAGTCACAAGTCCCGCTTTTCACTGTTCTTTCCTGTGTGTGAGAGCAAACCGACCCCAGACACGGTGAATTGGAGAGGCCATGCGCATTCGTAACAACGCCCTACGTTCCAAGATCATGTCGGCCGAAGACGCCGCCCGCCTCATTGCCAACGGCAACACGGTCGGGATGAGCGGCTTTACCGGCTCCGGTTACCCCAAGGCCGTCCCCCAGGCCCTCGCGTCCCACATCGAGGCCGAGCACGCGGCCGGAAATCCTTTCAAGGTCCGCATGTGGACGGGGGCCTCCACCGGCCCCGAACTCGATGGCGCGCTCGCCAAGGTCGACGGCATCGACATGCGCCTGCCCTACAATTCCGACCCCATCGCCCGCGAGAAGATCAACTCGGGCCAGATGAACTACTTCGACATGCACCTCAGCCAGGTGGCCCCGATGGCCTGGCAGGGTTTCCTCGGCCCACTCGACGCCGCGGTAATCGAGATCGTCGGTATCCGCGAAGATGGTTCGCTGATCCCCTCCTCGTCGGTCGGCAACAACAAGACCTGGCTCGACCGCGCCGAAAAGGTGATCCTCGAGGTCAATTTCTGGCAGAGCGAGGCGCTCGAAGGCGTCCACGATATCTATTACGGCACCGCGCTTCCCCCCGCGCGCATCCCGATCCCGCTGACCCGTCCCGACCAGCGCATCGGCGAGGATTGCCTGCGCGTCGATCCGGCCAAGGTCGTGGCCATCGTCGAGACCGACTCGCCCGACCGCAACGCCCCCTTCACCCCGCCCGACGAGAACGCGAAGATGATCGCCGGGCACATCCTCGAATTCCTCACCCACGAGGTGAAGGTCGGCCGCATCCCCAAGGAACTGCTGCCGATCCAGTCAGGCGTGGGCAACATCGCCAACGCAGTGCTTTCGGGGCTGATGGACGCCCCCTTTGACGGCATGACCGCCTACACCGAGGTGATCCAGGACGGCATGCTCGACCTCCTCGCCGAGGGCAAGCTGCGCATGGCGAGCGCCACCGCCTTCTCGCTCAGCCCCGATGCGGCCGAGCGCGTGAACCGCGAGATGGAGTTCTTCCGCGACAAGATGATCCTGCGCCCGCAGGAAATCAGCAACCACCCCGAGTTGGTGCGTCGCCTGGGCTGCATCGCGATGAACGGACTCATCGAAGCCGACATCTATGGGGCGGTGAACTCGACCCACGTTATGGGCTCGCGCATCCAGAACGGCATCGGTGGTTCGGGTGACTTTGCCCGCAACGCCTTCATCTCGATCTTCGTCACCCCGTCCGTCGCCAAGCAGGGCGCGATCTCGGCCATCGTCCCGCAGGCCAGCCACGTCGACCACATCAACCAGGACGTGCAGGTGATCGTCACCGAGCAGGGCCTCGCGGATCTGCGCGGTCTCAGCCCCAAGGAGCGCGCCAAGGTCATCATCGCCAACTGCGCGCACCCGACCTACCGCCCGATGCTCCAAGACTACTTCGCGCGCGCGCAGAAGGAATCGTTCGGCCAGCAGTCGCCGATGATTCCGTCCGAAGCCCTTTCGTGGCATCAGCGCTTCATCGACACCGGTTCGATGTTGCCCTGACGCCGCGCTAAGAGGCCCGCAGTCCCCCATCCCTCTGTGCGGGCCTTGTCGCTGTGAAGCGACACGGTAGAGTGCCTCGCTTGCCAACCCCATCCCGGCAAGCGAGGTACCTACTCACCATGCGACGTGCAAAACTGGCCCTCGGGCTGCTCCTGGCGACCAGCGCCCTCCTTCCCGCCGCGCAGGCGCTCCACGCCGCCGACCAGAAGGCTTCCGCCAGCTCCTCGACCAAGGCCGACGAGCCCGCAAGCGAGGACTCGCTCCCGCCCCTCCCCGAAGACGCCTCGGTACGTCAGAGCGCCGTCATCGGCGGCAAGAGTGTGTCCTACACCGCCACCGTCGGCACGGTCCCCGTTCACGACGCCAAGGGCAAGCTGATCGGCGAAGTCGTCTATACAGCGTACACCCTGCCCGGAAAGCAGGCCAAGAACCGGCCCGTGACTTTCGCCTTCAATGGTGGGCCGGGCGCGGCGTCGGTCTATCTGAACCTTGGCGCCATCGGCCCCAAGCGTGTCGCCTTCGGCGCCCAGGGCGATTCCCCCAGCGACCCGGCCGTGCTTCAGGACAATCCCAATTCGTGGCTCGATTTCACCGACCTTGTCTTCATCGATCCGATCGGCACCGGCTTCTCGCGCTCGCGCGCCGACGAGAAGACCACCAACGCCGAGTTCTACGCCGCCGACGCGGACATCCACTACCTCAGCCGCGTCATCTATGACTGGCTCGTCAAGGAAGAGCGTCTTGCCAGTCCCAAGTACCTGACCGGCGAAAGTTACGGAGGCTACCGCGTGCCGCGCCTCGCCTACTATCTTCAGACCCAGATCGGCATCGGCGTCAATGGCATGGTGCTCGTCTCGCCCTACCTCGATCCAGCGGCCATCGGCGATGACACCGCGCTATCGCCGCTTCCCTGGATGCTGAACTATCCTGCCATGGCCGCAGGCCACTTCGAGCGGCAAGGCCAGCACCTCGACGAAACCAACATGGGACCTGTCGAAGAGTACCTGCGCACCCAGTTCCTGGCCGATTTCATCGCCGGGCCGCGCGACAAGGCGGCCACCGCGCGCCTGTCCGCCCGCATCGCCGAGTTCACCGGCCTCGATCCCGAACTGGTGCAGCGCATGGACGGACGCATCGACATCGGCACGTACCTGCGCGAAATCCGCCGAACGCAGGGTCTTGTAGGCTCTGTCTACGACAGCAACTTCACCGCCTACGACCCCTTCCCGGCCAGTTCGCGCGCGCAGTACAATGACCCTCTCCTGACCACCCTGATCGCGCCCACGACCTCGGCCATGGTCGATTTCGTCACCCGCCAGGTCGGCTGGAAGGTCAATGCGCGCTACAACGCGCTGTCCTACGAGGTGAACCGCGTCTGGGACCGCGACAACACCGACAGCCCGGTCCAGGACCTGCGCAAGGCGATTGCCATCGACCCAAAGATGAGCGTCGATATCGTACATGGCTGGGACGATCTTTCCTGCCCCTATTTCGCCTCGCAGCTGATCATCGACCAGATGCCCGATTTCGGTCAGGCCAGCCGCGTGAATCTGCACAAATATCCAGGCGGACACATGTTTTATTCCCGCTTGGACAGCGGGGGGGCGATGCGACGTGACATTCTTGAAAGTTACGCCAGACGCAAATATTAAGTAAACACAATGTTAAATTAAATAAATCAGCTTTTCAAAATTGGAATGTTACTATAAACAGACCATCGAGCGAGCCCCAAAAGCCCTCGCGGTCGTCCAGATTAGACATCTGCAAAATACATAAAGAAAACATGAAGCTTCACTCATGTTTTTCACCAAACTAAAAAAGGGGGCAAAAGCCCCCTTTTCTTCATCATCGGATCAGGTAAAACTCAGAGTTTACCGAATTCAGCCTCGTAGGACTCCGTATTGCCCTCGGCCAGGAGGCGGGCCTGCTCGACCCACTTGTCGCGGCGCGGACGCCCGGCGAAGGCGCCGAGCTTGTCATCCAGCTCATCGAGATCCGCCTCGCTCCAGGCCGCGATCTGCGCGTACGTCGTCACGCCGAGCGACACGAGGAGCTTCTGCATCTTAGGCCCTAGCCCCTTGATCTTGCGCAGGTCATCGCTCTGCGCAGCCGAAGCGGGAGCAGTTTCGACCGGCTCGGGCTCAGGCTCCACCGGCGCGGGGGCAGCTGCGGGCGTATCCTCAGCCTTGTGCGCCTCGGCTTCAGGGGTCGGTTCCTGTGCCTTCGCGGCCTCCTCATCGGCCTTGTAGCTGCGCCCCGCGTCCGCCTCTTCCTGCGCGGCAACCGCAATCACCTCGCCAATCCCGGCCATGGTTCCGGCCGCGGCGGGCGGGTCGATATGCGCGGGCTGCTTCTCACGCGTGTCGGCATCGTCAACGCCGGGCACAGGCAGGTCGTATTGCGAGGCAGGGCTCGCGGAATCTATGAGCGCTTGGTTGCGCTGTGCGGGCGCCGCACCTTCGTCCAGCACATCCGGACGGTGCGTGCGCTCGCCCGGCTTCTTCGATCCATGCGCGAAGATCCAGAAGGCGACCACGATCCCGATCACCAGGGCGGCAACGAAGATCAGCCAGTTGGCCTCGATCATTTGCAGCACGATATTATCCTTTTCGTTTCCATATGAGCCAGCCGATGCCCAGGCCCAGACCATACGTGAGCAGCACCGATACGGCCAGTTCCAGCCACAAGGGCATCAGAAGTCCTTTCCAAGCGTCGATTTCCGTGAAATCCCGGAGTTGGGGCCGCGCATAGCAATCCGCCCGCCCGATCCCAATGCCCTTGCTGGCAGGCCTCGGCTTCGGAGCAGCCCTGCGCGCATCAGCCAGGCCCAGGCGTGTCGATGGGGGTGGGCTTGACCGGTGCGGACACGATCACCGAAAACTCGATCCGGCGGTTGGCCGGGTCACTCGGGCTGAGCCCGGAGATGGGCTGGCTTGCACCCACGCCCGCTGCCCGCAAACCATCGGCCGGGATCCCGCGCCCGATCAGAGCCCAGCGCACCGCTTCGGCACGTGCGAGGGAGAAGGCCTCGTCGACCTCGGCGTTGCCTCCCTCATCGGTGTGGCCAGTGACCGCGATGATACTGCCGACACAGGGGCGCAGCGCGCGCGCAACCTCGTCGAGCAACCGTCCACTGGCCGGATCGAGACGCGCCGAGGACTGGGTGAAGCGGATCGTGCGGGTTTGGAGGATGCGCTCAACATCGCTCTGGCAATGGACCGCCTCGGGATTGTCGGCGCGCGTGCTCGTGCGCGACCAGCTGATCCCGCCGATACCCGGCACCGCCGCGATCCCGGCAGCCACCTGCTGACGAAGAACCTGGGGCAGATCATCCCCGCCCGACAGGATCGGGTGGCGCGTCAGCCAGCCGTAGCGGTCCTTGAAGGCCAGCTCGACCCCCTCGCCTCCCTCGACACCGCTGCGCGCGGCCTGCGCCTCGCGTTCGAGCCCGGCGACAAAGCCGGGGCCGTTCAGAACCATACCAGCGGCGGAAAGGAGCAGGCACAGGGCGGCACCTGCCCCGGCAATCAAGGCGTTACGCGGATTCATGGGCCGAGCCTAGAGCGATAGTGCCCCCCTGTCAGCCTCCAAGACTGCTCAATCGCCCTTCAATGCCCCGGCAAGTCCCACCAGCTTCACAAATTCCTGGCGCCAGTAGTCGCCCGGCTGCTCGGCGAGACGCGCCACGTTCCCCTCATCGAACCCGTTGAGGAGCGTATCCCCGCGCAGCCCCTGCCCGAACGCCGCGACCGCAGCGGCGAAGGCGAAGTCGCCGCGCGGCGCCTTGGCGCTCGCCACGAGGCTTGCTGGGACCGGCCGCTCGATCAGCTTCGAGGTCGTGCCGTCCGGCAACTTGTAGCGCAGTTTGACGAACGCCAGTTCCTGCGCACGGTCCTGTGCGGCCGTGTCCGGCGTATCCTCGTAGCGCCGTTCAGGTAGCCAGCCCTTGGCGCCTGTCGGTACGATCTCGTAGAGCGCCGTCACCTGGTGCCCCGCCCCGATGTCGCCTGCATCGACCGCATCGTTTTCGAAATCCTCCTCGCGCAGCGCGCGGTTCTCGTAACCAAGCAGCCGGTACTCGCTTACGAGCGTCGGGTTGAACTCAACCTGGATCTTCACGTCCTTCGCGATGGTAAAGAGCGTAGAGGCCATCTGATCGCCCAGCACCTTCTTCGCCTCGAGCGCGCTGTCGATGTAGGCGTAGTTGCCATTCCCATGGTCAGCGACCTGCTCCATCAGCGCCTCGTTGTAGTTGCCCTGCCCAAAGCCGAGCGTGGTCAGCGTGATCCCGGCGTCGCGCTCCTTTTCGATCTTTGCGATCATGTCATCGTGGTTGGTCATCCCGACGTTGAAATCGCCATCGGTGCCAATGAGAATGCGGTTGACGCCCCCATCGATAAAACTGTCACGCGCGATGTTGTAGGCCAGCTTGAGGCCCGCTGCCCCCGCCGTCGAACCGCCCGCGGTCAGCGTATCGAGCGCGGCGCGGATCTTGCGCGTATCGTTGGTGGGAGGCAGGACCAGCCCTGCAGCCCCGGCATAGACCACGATCGACACACGGTCCTGTTCGCCCAGTTCCCCGGCCAGCCCGGAAAGCGCGGTCTTTAATAGCGGCAGCTTGTCCGGCGCGCTCATCGAACCCGAAACGTCGAGCAGGAACACGAGATTTGCCGGAGGTCGGCTTTCGCGCGCGATGTCATAGCCGCGAAGACCGATGCGCAGCAGGCGTGTTTCGGGGTTCCAGGGGGTTTGCGCCATGTCCGTGGTGACCGAGAACGGAGCCTCGCGGCTGTCGGGCGCCGGGTAATCGTAGCGGAAGTAGTTGATGAACTCCTCGGTGCGCACCGCTCGCGCCGGGGGCAACTGCCCCTGCTTCAGGAAGCGGCGGGTGTTCGTGTAGGCGCCGGTATCGACATCGACCGAAAAGGTGGAGACAGGTTCTTGCGCCACGCGCTTCACCGCCGCGACCTCCGTACCTTCGTACTGCTCATGGCCGGGCTGGGTGGGGACCTGTACGGGCGGTACGTACCGGCCCTCCTGCTTCGCTTCCGCAAGCCTCGCCCCGGTTACGGTGACGGCCGAGGGCGCCGGAGCAGTTGCGACTATACCGGGAGGGGGTGGTGGCGGAGGAGGTGGCGGCGCGTCCGCGACTTCCCCACAGGAGGCGAGCAGGACAAATCCTGACAGGACCAGAAACCGGGTTACCGCGCGCGCCGGATTCTCTTTGCAAACCACCATAAACACCCCCCCTCGTCCCGTTGCAGGAACGCGAGAACGCCACCCCAGGTGTTAATCGCGACTGAACGAGGCCTACCCACGACGATACGAAACTGGAGTCGCGATCAGTTCGATTTGGTCTTCTGGAACAGCTTGCGGTCCTCGGGTCCAAAGGCCTTCTTCCATATGACAAAAAGGTACGAGCCCAGGATCGCAGGGATACCAAAGGCCAGTTCCACCCACTCGGGCAGATACTGCGTGAAGACAAAGCCGATCGCCACGGCCGGGGCCGCCGCCCAGAGCAGCGGCCAGCGCCAGTTGTTAATCGAATGGCCAAGAAACTTCGTGAGCATCTTCGCCTTCACTACCGAGGCGAGCCCCAGCGCGATAAAGAGCGCGCCCGCCGCGGCCGCGGCCTGGAACAGCGAATTGTAGCCCAGCTGCTGCATGAGCAGAATCCCGCCGAACGTCAGGACCGCCTGGAAGCCGATGGTGGCCAGCGACACTCCCAGATTGCGCACACGTTGCACGTAGATGAGCGCCGCCTCGCTGACGACGGCGGTCGAGGCCACAACTTCGGCGGCAAGAAGCAACGCCAACGCGCCTGTTCCGCCCACGAATTCACGCCCGATCAGACCCATGACACCCTCTCCGGTGATGCCCAGCGACAGCGCAATGGCAGCCTGCGCGGCCATGATCCAGAAGCCCACCTGGCTGACCTGGCGTGCAATCGCCCCGTAGTCCTTGCGCTTGAGTGCACGAGTGATGACTGGCCCCAACACCGGCTCGAAGCTGGTCTTGAGCTTTTGCGGCAGGCTCGCGACCTGCTGCGCGGCGTAGTAGACGCCGACCGCAGACGGCGGCGCGAGGAAGCCCAGCAGCAGCACGTCGACACGGCGCGTGCCCCACTCGATCGTATCGGCGAGCGCAATCGGCATCGAGCGCACAGCGAGGCGACGCATCACGCCCGCGCGCGGACGCCAGCCGCGCGGCCGCCCATAGGCGCGAATGAAAGGCACGAAGGCGGTAATCGCAGCGGCAAAGATCGAGGCGATATAGGCGAGAGAAAGCCCGCTTTCGGGCGCGACGAAGATCATCAGCCCCGCCATGATCGAGATCGTCCAGGGCTCGACGATGGCACGCGACCAGACCGTTGGGCTGATCTGGAGGCGATAGGCGAGCGCGGCCAGCCATATCTCGGTCAGCGCCAGCGGCGGGATCGCGATCACCATGAGGCGGTCGATCTGGGTATAGGTGCCGCCCGGGAACATCGGGGCGGGCACGAACCAGAAGAACAGCGCTGCCGCACACGAGGCCAGAAGCGAGACCGCCACGCCATCGAAGACGGTGTTGGCCGGCAGTTCCTTGCCTTCCGCCTCGCTCATACGCTGCGCCAGCCCGCGCTTTTCGCCCATCGTGCAGACCATCGCGGTCAGCTCGATGATAACGAGCGCAGAGGCAAAGCGTCCGAGCGCGGCGGGACCGTAGGCCGACGCCCGCCCGGCGATGAACAGGAAGGGAATGCGCGCGGCAAGACGAAGGAAAAAGCCCAGAAAATTGGTACGCCCGCCCTTGGCCAGAGCGGCGATGTCATCGCCATCCTGCTTGTCCCGGCCAGCCTCGGCGCGCGAAACGGTGTCGTTCAACCCAGACGCTCCTGCTCCGAGCGCAAGGGGCGCGAAAGGATATCGGCGACGACTTCGTCCGCAGGTGCGGCGCCTTCAAGAAGACGGCGCGCGGCCGCGACGATGGGCATGTCGATACCTTCGCGTCGGGCAAGATCATCGAGAATCGGCGCCGTGGCCGCGCCTTCGGCCACCGAACTCTTGCCCGCGAGCGCCTCGGCCGCGCTCTGCCCCTGCCCGAGCGCCATTCCTAGCGAGAAGTTCCGGCTCGAAGTCGAGGAACACGTCAGCACCAGGTCGCCCAGACCGCACAGGCCCGCCAGCGTCTCAGCACGGCCTCCGCGCGCAAGACCAAAGCGCTGCATCTCGGCATAGCCGCGCGCGATCAGCGCCGCGCGCGCATTCTGACCAAGGCCCAGACCTTCGGCAACGCCGCAGGCAATCGCCAGCACGTTCTTGATTGCGCCGCCAATCTCGGCCCCGATCACATCATCGGAATAGTAGGGACGGAACGCCGGACTCGCGATCAGGGGCGCGAGCCGCTGCCACTGCCCCTCCCCCCCCGAACAGGCGAGCGTGATGGCCGTGGGCAGACCCGAGGCGACTTCATGCGCGAAGGTAGGCCCCGAAAGCACTGCAAGACGGCTACCCGGCGCAGCCTCCGCCGCGACCTCGGCCATCAGCCGCCCGCTGGACGCCTCGATCCCCTTGGCGCAAAGCACCAGATCGCGCTCTGCGGCGGGGAGTTGCCCAATCACCGAAGCCAGGAACTGCGCAGGGACCACCGCCAGCAGCACCGGAAGCTGCGCCATTTCGGCAAGGTCCGAGGTCGCCCGGATCGCCGGATCGAGCTCGGCACCTGGAAGATAGGTGTCGTTGACGCGGGTTTTATTGATGCGCGCGGCGAGATCCGCCTCCCGCGCCCAGAGCTTCACCTCTCGGTTCCCCGCGCGCGCCAGCGCCTGTGCGAGCGCAGTGCCCCAGGCACCCGCGCCAATGACCCCGACCGCCAGACCGCTTGCATTCATCGTTGTCATGCCTTCACTCCGGCTCCGCGCACCGGCTCGGCGTCCGGATCGAGCGGCCAGCGCGGCCGCGCGGAAACGTCGAGCGGATCGCTCTGCCCCAGCGCATGGCGTTCCACACCGGCCCAGGCGATCATCGCCGCATTGTCCGTACACAGCTTGAGTGGCGGGGCGATGAACGGCAGCTTGAAATCGGCTGCCAGCCCCTCCAGCGCCGTGCGGATCGCGGTATTGGCCGCCACCCCGCCCGCAACGACCAGCGCAGTTGGCTTGATATCCGCGATGCTCCTGAGCGCGCGGCGCGTGCGGTCGATGATGCACTCGATCGCGGCCTCCTGGAACGAGGCGGCAATATCGGCATCGCTGTACTCGCCCGACTGGTGCGCGCGCAGAACCGCGCTCTTGAGGCCGGCGAAGGAGAAATGCGGCTCCTTGCTACCCTTCAAGGGGCGCGGCAGCGGCACGGCCTTGGGATCACCGCTCGCAGCCAGGCGCTCCAGCGCCGGACCGCCGGGATAGCCCAACCCCAGCACCTTGGCCGACTTGTCAAAGGCCTCGCCCAGTGCATCGTCGATGGTTGTTGCAAGGCGGCGAAATTTGCCCACCCCTTCCACGAGCAGGATCTGGCAGTGCCCGCCCGAAACGAGCAGCAGGAGATAGGGATAGGCTAGGCTCGCATCGGCAAGCCGAGGCGAAAGAGCATGACCTTCCAGGTGGTTGATCGCGATAAGAGGCTTACCCGTCGCCATGGCCAGCGCCTTGGCCGAGACCAGCCCGACCATGACCCCGCCAATAAGGCCCGGACCTGCCGTGGCGGCAATCGCGTCGACATCGTCCAAGCGCATCCCTGCATCGGCCAGCGTGCCCTCGATCAGCGGCGCAAGACGCTCGACATGCGCGCGCGCGGCGATCTCCGGCACGACGCCGCCAAAGGGCTTGTGCTCCTCGTCCTGCGACGCGATGCGCTGCGCCAGGATCGTACGGTCCGCCGTCACCAGCGCCGCTGCGGTCTCGTCGCACGAGCTTTCTATTCCGAGGACAATGGTCATCCTCACGCTACCTCGCTCACTTTGGCCGAACGACCTTTTCCTTGAAGCGCCCAGGCGCTAGCACGGTTTCCACGATGACTACCCAGACCACCGCGCCCAATCCGCGCTTCCGCCTCGGCACCCGCCGCTCGCCTCTTGCCATGGCACAGGCCGAAGAGGCCCGCGACCGCCTGGCTGAGGCGCATGGAATCAATCCTGCGCATATAGAGATCGTGGCCGTGACTGCTAGCGGAGATCGCATCCAGGACCGCGCTCTGGCTGAAATCGGGGGAAAAGCGCTCTGGACCAAGGAACTCGACGCCTGGCTGTCTGAAGGGAAAATCGACTTTTCGGTGCACTCAGCCAAGGATGTGGAGACGCTGCGCCCCGAAATGTTCGCCATCGGCGCAGTTCTTCCGCGTGAGGACGTGCGCGACGTGCTCGTGGGCGCAGCCAGCATCGCCGCGCTGCCCTCGGGCGCCGTCGTGGGGACGAGCGCGCCGCGCCGCGCCGCGCAGCTCCTCCACGCCCGGCCGGACTGCAAGGTGGTGACGTTCCGCGGCAATGTCGCCACACGGCTTGCCAAGCTCGCTGCGGGCGAGGCCGACGCGACCTTCCTCGCCGCCGCCGGCCTCAAGCGCCTGGGCGAAACCGGCACGGGGCACCCCCTCGACGAGGAGGACTGGTTCCCGGCCCCCGCGCAGGCCGCGATCCTGATCGAGTGCCGCGCTGATGACGTGCGCACCGCCGGCTTCCTCTCGGCCATCGACGATGCGCCCAGCCGCGCGGCCGTGCTTGCCGAGCGGGCGTTGCTCGAAGGGCTTGGCGGCAATTGCCACAGCCCGATTGCCGTGCTTACCCGCCATGAAGGCGAACAGCTCCACATGCGCGCGGCGATCTATGCGCCGAACGGCGGCGAGCGGATCGAGGGCGACGTCCGCTTCGCCTCGGGCGACTTAAAGGGGCCCGCCGAGCTTGCCGCCGACCTCCTGTCGCGCGCAAGTCCGGCCGTCACCGTGCACTTCACCGGCCCGCCCGCGTGAGCGCCCCAGGCGCCTCCCTGCCCCTCCCCGTCCTGATCCTTCGGCCAGAGCCGGGCGCACAGGAAAGCCTGGAGGCCGCACGCAAGTTGGGCCTCGCCGCCGAAGCCTACCCGCTCTTCGAAGTACGCCCGCAAGCCTGGGAGGCCCCGCCCCCGACCGAGATCGACGCGGTCATCCTGGGAAGCGCGAACGCGCTGCGCCATGGCGGCGGCGCGCTGGACCTCTATCGCGGCAAACCTGCCTACGCGGTCGGGCAGAAAACGGCCGAGGCCGCGCGGGCCGCCGGGCTCGACGTGGTCTGTACCGGCCGTGGCGGGCTCCAGTCCATCCTCGATGCGCTCCCTCCCGAACACCGCCGCCTGCTGCGCCTTGCCGGGCGCGAGCGGGTGGCGCTTCACCTGCCGGACCGCGTCACCATGACCACGCGCGAGGTCTACGCCAGCGAGGCGCTACCTGCCCCTGTGGCCCTGCAGCAACGCCTGCGCGATATGGCGCAGAGCGCTGTCCTGGTTCTTCTCCACTCGGGCGAAGCGGCGGTTCGTTTCGAGGATCTATGCCGGGAATGGGGACTTGCGACAGGCGCCATTCATCTCGTGGCCATCGGCCCGCGTGTATCCGCGCGGCTCCATAGTCCGTGGGGGAGTGTGCGCTGCGCCCCCGAGCCCCGCGACGCCGCCTTGCTGGCCTTGGCCGCACAGATGTGCCAAGAGGCTTTCTCGGGATCGATACAAGTAGACAACCAGACCTGATGCAGGACTTCGAAACACAACCACTCGTGCGCGAAACCGTGCCGGGACCACGCCCCCGTTCGCGCGGCGGCATGATCTTCGTCGCATTCGTGGCCTTCCTGCTGGGCGCCGCCTTCGTCGCCTGGGCGTCCTCACGCGGCTGGCTCGAACAGGTCCTGCCCACGGCCGAAGTGTCCGAGGCACCGGCTGCGGAAACGGCCGTTGTCAGCGAAGCCGTCGAAATCCCCGATCCCCTGCCCCTGCCGAGCCCCGGCGATGGGCGTCCTTCGCCAGAGCAACTTGCCGCGCTCGGCACGATGGAAGGGCGCCTCGCCCTGATCGAGAACCGCCTCTCGCGCATCGATTTTGAGACCGACGCCGCCTCGGGCAATGCGGCGCGCGCGGAAAGCCTGCTGATCGCCTTTGCCGCACGCCGCATGGTCGATCGCGGCGAACCACTTAGTTACGTCGCCGACCAGTTGCGTCTGCGCTTCATGGACGCCCAGCCCCGCGCGGTCGAAACGATCATCGCCTTCTCCAAGGAGCCGGTCACGATCGACGAACTGAGCGCGCGGCTCGAAGCCCTCTCACCCGAACTGAGCGTTTCGGGCCGCAACGTCAGTTTCTGGGACCGCGCCCGGGGCGAGCTCTCCTCGCTGTTCACGGTGCGCCGGGATTCCGCCGCTCTGGTCTCGCCGCGTGCCCGGATCGAGCGCGCGCGCATCATGCTGACCGCGCGCCGCATCGACGGGGCCATCCGCGAAGTGGAACGCCTGCCCGGCGCAGGGGCCGCGCACAACTGGATCGCCGATGCGCATCGCTACGAGAGCGCCCAGAAGGCGCTGAGCCTGCTCGAGACGACCGCCATGCTCGAGCCCCGGCGCCTCAAGGACGCCGAGGGCCGCGCCATCGACCAACCCAGCCCGCTTGCAACGCCCAACCAGAAAAACCCGGCGCAAGCAGCTGAGGATAATGCCGGATCGAGCGAAGACTGAGCCCGAGAGAGCACCGGACATGAGCGACACATCAAACCAGAGCCGGGCCGATCCGCAGGAGGACGCCCGGCTTGAGGCGCTTGCTCGCTATTCCCTGACATCCGAACCGGAACAGGATTTCGACGACATCGTGGCCATGGCCGCGGAAATCTGCGACGTGCCTGTCGCGCTGGTCAATATCGTCGAAGCCGAGCGCCAGTTCTTCAAGGCGCGCATCGGGATAGATATCTCGGAAACCCCACGCGATGTCTCGATCTGTCAGTTCGCGATTCGCGAAAACGTGCCCTTCATCATTGCCGATGCCCGCCGTGACCCGCGCTTCGCGGACAATCCGTTCGTGACCGCAGAGCCTGGCATCCGCTTTTACGCAGGCTTTCCCCTCGTGACACGCGACGGGCATGCGTTGGGCACACTGTGCGTGATTGACCACGAGCCACGGACCCTCGATGCGCAGCAGATGCGCATGCTTCGGATGCTCGCGCGACAGGCGATGTCGCAGATCGAACTGGGCGCCGCGCTGGAAAAAAGCCGCGCCGCCCATGCCGAAGCCGAGCGCCTGCGCGCAGGCCAGCACGAAATCGCCATGGAAATGACCCACAGGGTCAAGAATACGCTCGCCATCGTGCAGTCCATCGTGGCGCAGACACTGCGCCGCAGCCCCGATGTTGAGCAGGCGCGCCGCGCCATCGATGCACGCCTACTGACATTGGCACGGGCACAGGATGTGCTGACCCGTTCGGCCCTTGATGACATAGACGTGCGCGCCCTCATTTCTGCAGCCCTGGGTCCGCACATGCAGGGCGAGCACGACCCGCGGTTCGTGCTGTCCGGCCCGCCGCTGCTCCTCGGTGCACGCCAGGCCCTCGGCCTCGCGCTTGGCCTCCACGAACTGGCCACGAACGCCACCAAGTACGGCGCGCTCTCCAAGACGGGCGGAACCATCTCGCTCACCTGGAATGGCGCGGACGCCGCCTGCACGCTCGAATGGACCGAGCGCGGCGGCCCGCCGGTTGAGGTGCCCACCCAGCGCGGCTTCGGCTCCACCCTCATCGAGCGGATCGTCGCAGGCTATTTCGAAGGGGAAGCACAGCTGACCTTCGCCCCTGAAGGTGTGCACTTCACGCTGTCCGGCCGGGCGCGTCAGCCTGAACCCCGGAGCTGACGGAGAACCGCGCGCAAAAGCCAAACTTGCGTGAAAAAATGTAAGATCAGAGACATACCCGAGTACCATCGCCCTCGGGCTCCCGAAAACATCAAGCTCACCTGTCATATGCGGCCTTGGCTGAGAAAGGTGAGGTCGCCGGGTTTGGGGTCAAGGGGTTTTACCCCCTTGAGAAATTCACTTCCACCTACCCCTTGGCGGAGACTCTGAACGCCGGGGCGTCCTCTTCCCTAACCTTGCAAAAGCTCGGGAAGCTTGCCCGACATTCCCCTCGCCTCGTCCATGAAGAAGCGCTTAAGGGCAGGCAGGCGCTGGACCGCGCCCATGCCCAGACGGCGCACCGCACTTGGCACGCGGCCCGGAATGCCGAAGAGGCGCGTGAGCGTGTCGGTCGCGGCCATGACCATGACCGAATCGAGGCTACGCCACTTCTCATAGCGCGCCAGCAGCTGCGCATCGCCCGGCTCAAGCCCCAGGCGCATGCCCTCGCTCAGAACTTCGACCAGCGCGCCCACATCACGCAGGCCCAGGTTCAGGCCCTGCCCCGCAATCGGGTGCATACCATGCGCGGCGTCACCGATGACCGCGAGGCGCTCGTCGACCACGTTCACCGCGTGATGGAAGCGCAAGGGGTAGCTCATGCGCGGCGCCGAGAGTTCGATATCGCCAAGGATACCGTGCATCTTCTCGGCGACTTCGCTGAGGAACATCGCATCGCTCATCGCGATAACGCCCTTGGCGTCCTTCTCGGCGACCGTCCAGACCAGCGCACTGCGGTGGCGCCCCTCTCCATCATCGAGCAGCGGCAGCAGGGCGAAGGGCCCCGCAGGATAGAAGATTTCCCAGGCTGTGCCGCCGTGCGGCTTGGAGTGGAACAGGCCCGTCACCATTGCGCGGTGCTGGTAGTCCCACTTGGCCATCGAGAACCCGGCTTCATCGCGCGTGGGCGACTGGCGCCCTTCGGCCGCGACCAGCAGCGAGGAGGTGAGGATGCGCCCGTCACTCAGCTCGACTTCGACCCCGTGGGGGCCGCGATCACGGCGCACCGCCTCGGTCTTGACGTGCCAGGCGATGTTGGGCTCGTCCTTGGCCGCCTCAAACAGCGCGAGGCGCAGATCACGATTGGCGTACATGCGGCCCAGCGTGCCCTCGTCGGGCTTGGGCTGGAAGTCGATCCGGCCCGGCTTCATGCCATCGGTCACCGCGATCGAATCGATCGCGCAGCCCAGCGGCTCGAGCCGCTTGCCAAGACCGATATTGCAGAACAGGTTCCAGCTCGCGGTGGAGACCGCCGAGGCACGGCCGTCCGCGCCCTCGGCAACGAGGTCCGCCGGGTCGGCACGGTCGATCACGTGGCTGGAGATCCCGGCCCGGGCCGCAGCCAGCGCTAGCGTCATGCCGACGAGACCGCCGCCCAGGATGATGAGATCGCGGCGCTCCTTTGCGCCAGTCGGGATGCGTATATCCGAGTCGCTCATGAAGAGCAGCTATCGGCCTCCGACGCATCAATGTCGAGACATCTTCCATCCCACGTCCCCTCCGGAGCGGAGAGCCCGACGGTGGCGGCAAGAGTAGGCGCGATATCAACGGTTTCGACCGGATCGGGCTGCTCGAAACCCTGGATCCCGGCACGCCAGAACAGCATCGGCACGCGGCGGTCATAATCCCACGGGCTGCCATGGCTGGCGACCTTGAAGGGCTTGGCCTTGCCCGGAACCAGGCCCCGGCGGGTCAGCATCTGCACCTCGCCCGAGCGCCCCGGCACATAGGAGGCGCGCACCTTCTGAAGGTCCGTCCAATCCTGCGGGGCGCCTTCGGGCATCGGCTCGGCCATGATCTCCTCATGCGCGAAGGCGGCCTCGATCTGCGGGTTGGCGCGCAGGACGTCGAGCAGGCTTGCCACCACGGTCTGCTTGCTTTCTCCCTTGAGGCCGGGCGCGAGCCACACGCTGCCCGATTCCCCTGCGCCGTACAAGAGGTGCCCGCTCGGTACGCTCACGCCCGTGCGTCGGGTCACTTCGGCCTCGAGCGCGGCGGCCCTCAGCGAGGGATCGACGCGGCCCGCATGCGGGTTGCCGCGCAGCTGCTGACGCTCAGGCGCATCGAAGCCGCCATGGTCGGCGCTCAGCACCACCTCGTAGTCGATCCCGCGCGCGTCGAGGGCATCGAACAGCGTACCGAGCGCGGCGTCGAGCGTGTTCATCTGGATGCACATTTCCACACCTTCGGTGCCGAAGGCATGGCCGACCTTGTCGGTGGAGGAGAAGCTGACCGAAAGCAGGTCGGTGACACCGTCCTTCCCCATGCCCAGCTCATCGACGAGGCGCACGGCCATGTCGGCGGTGGCGAGATCGCCGCGCGGGCTCTGCGAGAAGGCTTCGTAGTCGCCCGCCTTCAGCGGGAACTTGTAGGTACCGATGGTGAAGTCGCCGATCGGCGTAGCGCGGTCGAGGCGGGTGCATTCGCCGGGGACCGGCATTGCGGGGGCCCCGGCCGCGACCTTGCGGGCGATCTCGGCATTGTATTGCGCCACGTTTTTGGAAACCTTGCGGTCGAGGAAGGTCGTGTAGCCCTCTTCGCCAAACCAGTAGACGGCATCGGTGTCGTGACCGCTCATCATCACGGCGGCCCGATCCTTGACCGAGACCGCCGCGTTGATCGTGCGGGAATCGCGCTTCTTCATGAGGTCGCCCAGCGTCGGCGCCTTGAGATGCACAGGGCTGACCACCGGCTTGTCGGACGAGCTACGTGGATCACGCTCGTCCTCGACACAGTAAATTTCCTTGTCGGCGCGCGCGAGCGCGGGATCCATCCAGCCGTTCGCCGGAATGCCGGTGCGCGCAGGATGAACGCCGGTCAGCAGCGTGGAGTGGCCCGGGCAGGTCTCGGTCGCCGCGTGGGACTGGTAGCCCGAGGGGAACACGACCCCATCCAGCAGGCGCGTGAAGCCCTTGGAGAAGCGCTGGCGGTATTGCGCGAAAAGATCGGAAGAGAACTGGTCGACCGAGATCGCAACGATCAGCTGGGGCGCGGCCTGGGCTTCGGGCGCGGCGTCCCGAGCAAGGGCCGGTGTGGCCATTGCGGCTGTGGCAAGGCCGGTCGCAAGAGCGAGGGTAGAAAGACGCAGGCGCATGGGTGTTCCTTGAATTGTCGGCGCGCACCGGGCACAGGCGGGAGGGCCGCCAATTCCGAAGGGAGCGAACGGCAGGAAACTCGCACATGGGGCGCAAGGTAAGTTCTATGAATTCGCGTCGTTATAGCCTGTTTTTGACACGTATATGTCAACTCCTTGCCGCGCTAACCCTGCTTGTCTCGGCCTCGGTCGTCCTCGCCGCCCCCAACCATATCGCGGCCAGACTGGTGGCTGCGCCCGGCGCCAAGGCGGGCCAGGAGACGACCTTGGCCATCGCCATGAGCCCTGAAAAGGGGTGGCACGGCTACTGGCTCAACCCGGGCGATGCGGGTCTTGGCATGCAGCTGGAGTGGAGCCTTCCCGAAGGCGCACGCGCAGGCGAGCAGCACTACCCGGTGCCCCACACGTTGCTGGTCGCGGGCCTGATGAACCACGTCTACGAGAGCGATTACGCGGTGCTCGTGCCCCTGACCGTGCCGGCCGACGCCAAGCCCGGTGCGCGCATCCCGATTCGCGTAAAGGCGCAGTGGCTGGCCTGCACCGAGGAAATCTGCGTCCCCGAACGCGCAGAACTCGCCACCGAGGTCGTGCTAGGGCTGGCCGATCCCAAGGCCGAGGCCCGCTTTGCCAAGTGGCAACGCGCGCTACCCGCCCCGCTCGATGCGCCTGCGACCAAGGTGCTGGACGCCAAGGCGCTGCGCCTCGCGGTCCCGCTCCCCGCTTCGGTCGAGCTGGAAAACCCGCATGTCTTCCTCGCCCAGGACAAGGTGGTCGACTACGCGGCCCCTCAGATTTTCGCCCGCAAGGACGATACCCTCCTCGTCACCATCCCGCGTGCCGACTTCGCTCCGCGCGACCCCGAGGTCCTCGACGGCGTGCTCAAGCTCGACGGTTTCGGCAATGGCCTCGCCTTCACGGCCAAGCCGGGCACCGTTCCCATCGGCGGAACCCTGCTCAAGAACGCGGACACACCTGAGTTGCCCGCTCTGCCCTGGCTGCTGCTTGCTGCGCTGGCAGGTGGCCTCATCCTCAACGTGATGCCCTGCGTATTCCCGATCCTCTCCTTGAAAGCCATCTCGCTGGCGCGGGCGGGGGAGAGTGAAGCCCATGCCCGGATTGAGGGGCTGGCCTATACGGCAGGCGTGGTGCTGGCCTGCCTTGCCCTTGGCGGCATTCTCCTCGCGCTTCGCGCCGGGGGCGAACAGGTGGGCTGGGCCTTCCAGTTGCAGGAGCCGGTCGTGGTCGTTGCGCTGCTGCTGCTTGCCGCCACGATCACAGCCAATCTCCTCGGTCTCTTCGAGTTTGCCGTTCCCGGCTTTGCCAGCGAGGGTAGCCCGCAAGGGGCCTTTGCGACCGGACTTCTGGCTGCCTTCGTAGCGACGCCCTGCACCGGCCCCTTCATGGCGAGCGCGATGGGCGCAGCGCTCCTGCTGCCGGTGGTGCCCGCCCTTGCGCTCTTTGCCGCGCTGGGGCTGGGGATTGCCCTTCCGTTCCTGGCGGTTGCCTTTGTGCCCGCTCTGCGCACCCGCCTGCCCCGCCCAGGCAAGTGGATGACCACCTTCCGGCGCTGGATGGCGCTCCCCATGGGTCTGACCGCGCTCGCGCTCGGCTGGCTGGTCTGGAAGGTCGGGGGCGAGGTCTACTTCGCCGTCACGCTGCTGTTCGCAGTGCTGCTGGTACTGGCGCTATTCGGCGTGGGGCGCGCGCAGCGCAAGGGTCGCAAGGCCCGCCCGGCGGCGCTGCTGGCGCTGTTCGACGCGCTTGCCTGCCTTACGCTCCTGCCCGCCGCCGCGCCCAAGCCTGTCGAGGCCGCCTCGATCCTGGCCACCCGCCCCTTCAGCGCTGAAGCGCTGGCCGCTGCGCGTAGCCAGGGCAAGCCGGTCTTCGTGTGGATGACGGCAGACTGGTGCCTGACCTGCAAGGTCAACGAGAACGTCGCCATCGAGCGCGAGGAGACCCGCGCGGCCTTCCAGGCGGCCGATGTCGTTGTCCTGCGCGGCGACTGGACCCGGCGCGATCCCGAAATCACCCGCTACCTGACCGAGCAGGAAGCCGCTGGGGTTCCGCTCTACGTCTGGTACCCGCCGCAAGGTCCGGGCGAAGTGCTGCCTCAGGTACTGACGCCCTCGCTTCTGGGCGAAAGAGCGGCCGGCGGCTGAGTGCTTGAAGGCGCATACTGGGGGCGAAGTGCAGGCCTTGCGGGAACCCCACGGCCATCCTGCGGTTGCATTGAGTAGATCACGAAATAGCGCTGCCCGTTTTTCCCGCGTTTGCCGGATCGCGCCGCGCTCTACCTGGAGGTGTGCCGTGACCGACCTGCCCATGGCCGAATGGCTTGCCAACCTGATCCTCGCGACCGGTGTCGCGATGCTGTTGGGGAGCGTGGGCCTTGCCACATTAGGCTACTTGCGCGCACGAAAGCGCATGGCCAGCCTTCTCGCGACAAAGCCCAATGTCGCTTGGGCGCCTCTATCCCGAGATGAGGAAGTTCGCCTGCTTGCGCCCCTGCTGCCCGAGCAGCGCCAGCGCTTCATCCACGACTGGCGCGTCGTTCAGGCTCGCGCTGCCGAGAGCCCGGCCAACGCCCTGATCCTTGCCGATGTGCTGGTCGCGCAAGTCCTGGATGCCTGTGGCCATCCCCTCATGCTCGAGCGCGCCCATGGCACCCTTGCCGCGAGTGAAAGTATGACGCGCGAGGAAGAGATCGCCCACACCTACCTGCTCGGCCACGCCAGCGTCACGCGCCTCGCCCGCGGCTGGCCCGGCGAAGACGAAATCCGCATCGCCCTTGCACGCTATCAACTGGTGTTCGACGAACTCATCAACGAGCCGGACGAGGAAGCCCCTGCCTTCACGTTGCAACGAGGACGGATCGTCGCGCTCGACAGCCCGGTCGCGCCGCGTTTCGACGGTTAGTCCACCTCACCCGCACCAAAAGAAAAGGACATGGCCTCAACCGGGAAGCCATGTCCTTTTCCGTATCCAGCCTCAGAAAAGGCGCGTGTAAGGAAGGGGGATTACTCGCCCTTCTCGAAGGCTGCACTGATGCGAAGGCTCACTTCGTCGCCCACGGCGGGGACGTAGTTCTTTACCCCGAAGTCCGAACGGGTGATCGTACCCGTCGCATTGAAACCCAGGGTGTAGGCCTTGCTCATCGCGTTCACACCGCCCGCATTGAAGCTGGCGTGGAGCGTCACCGGCTTGGTCACGCCGTGGAAGGTCAGGTTGCCGGTCACGTCGGCGGTACGCTCGCCGGTGCGCTTCACCTTGGTCGAGACGAAGGTGATCGTCGGATAGCCCTCGGCGTCGAACCAGTCGGCCGAGACGAGCTCCTCGTCGAGCGTTGCGTTGGTGGTGCTGACGGTTTCGACGGGGATCGAGACGGCAAGCTTGGTTTTCTCGATCTTGGCGGGATCGATCGAGAGCGAGCCGGTCACGTCGGCGAATTCACCGTACCACTCGGTAAAACCGAAGTGCATGACCGAGAAGCCCACGCGGGTGTGCGAGGTCTCGACCTTGTAGGAGCCGGCCTGCGCGGCGGCGGGCGCGGGATCGGCGGCCTGGGCGTGGAGGATGGCGGGAACCGAAGCCAGCAGGGCAGCGGGGATCAGGGCGGACTTCAGGAACGAACGGGTCATGTGCAAAAACTCCTTAAGGGGGGCTGGGCTGACAGGCTCAGGCGAGCTTGGCAATCGCGGCCTTGGCGTCGGCAATGGCGCTGGCGGCGGCTTCGGGACCGAAGGCCATGCCCTCGGCGGTCACGACTTCGACGTCGGTCACGCCCATGAAGCCCAGCAGGCCCTTGAGGTGCGGCATGCCGAAGATGACGCCCGCGTCATCGTCGTACTTGCCCGCGCGCGACTGGGCGACAATCGCCTTGGTCTTCTTCACCAGGCCCTCAGGGCCCTGTTCAGTGTACTGGAAGGTGGTCCCGGCGCGCAGCACGTAGTCGAACCAGGACTTGAGCGTGGAGGGAAGCCCGAAGTTGTAGATCGGAAGACCGATCACCAGCACGTCGGCGTCCATCACTTCGGCGATCAGCGTGTCCTGCAGTTCGCGCGCTTCGAACGAGGCGTCGGTCATCGTGTCGCCGACGGGCGCGGCGCGGCCAATGCCGACCAGGCTGCCCGAATTGATGTGCGGAACGGGGGCGGTGTCGAGGTTGCGCTCAACAACGACGGCGTCTTCGCCCAGCTCGGCAAGGTAGGTGTCGATCAGCTGGTTGCTGACGGACGCGGCGCCGGTGGCGGCCGAACGAACGACGAGGTACTTGGTCATGATGCTTCTCCGAAATTGGCAAATGGCGGCAAACAGTTGGAAGGCGGTTGCGGGGGGATGCGTTTACCGCCGGGGCTTCGCTGGAAGCTTGTCCATGGAGATAGTCCTTCTGGTTTTGCATGACCATTGGCGATATGAGCATAGTCTCCATGCAAAAACGGATAGAAGGTACCACTGGGGGTGGGACGATGAACTGGGACGACATCCGCACTTTCCTCGCCATAGCACGGGCGCGCAGTCTTTCGGGCGCCGCGCGCGAACTCGGCCTGAGCCAGAGCACGATGAGCCGCCGTCTCGTTGCGCTGGAGGAGCGCAGCGGCGCGCGCCTGCTGCTCAAGACCCCGCACGGCTACAAACTCACCCCGCTGGGCGAAAGCGTGCTCGCCAACGCCCAGCGCATGGACGAGGACGCGATGGCGCTGGAACGCGTGGTGCAGGGACGCGACGTCGCGCTGTCCGGACTAGTGCGCCTCACCACGGTCGAGACACTCGCCAACCGGCTCATCCCCGTTGCCGCGGCCCGGCTGCGCGAGGATTATCCGGGCATCGCCATCGACCTGCTCTCCGACACCCGCTCGCTCAGCCTGATCGAGCGTGAGGCCGACATCGCCATCCGCATGGTGCGCTTCGAGCACAACGAACTGATCTCGCGCCGCATGGGTACGATGGTCTGCGCGCTCTACGCCAGCCCCGACTATCTCGCCGCGCACCCCGAGCCGCTCACCGATCCCGGCCATTGCCTGATCACCGTCATGCCCGATATGGCTCACCAGGCCGAAGCGCGCTGGCTCCTGGAAAAGGCACCCGAGGCGCAGGTGGTCTACCGCAGCAACAGCCGCGACGCGCAGGCAGGCGCGGTGCAGGCAGGGCTCGGCATTGCATGCCTGCCGCAGTACCTCGCCGAGACGATGCCGGGTGTCGTGCGCCTGAAGGAGCAAGGGCTTGGCCCCGCGCGCGAAATCTGGCTGGGTGTCCACCGGGACTTGCGTGACATGCCGCGCATCCGCGCCGTCATCGACGCGCTCGACGCCGCCTTCAAGGCCGAACGCCTGCGCTTCCTCGTCGCCTGAGCGCCCTTCACAGCCGCGCCGCGCCAGCCCATATCATAGTCAAGGAGATCACCCCATGACCACGCCCGAAAGCAAGATCGTCGTCTGCCCCTCCTGCGGCGCCTCGAACCGAGTTCCTACCGCAAAGCTGGGCGCAGGCGGCACCTGCGGGCGCTGTCACGCGGCTCTGTTCAACGGCAAACCGCTGGTGCTGACCTCGGCCAACTTCGATGCTCATGCAGGAAAGGGAGACCTTCCCCTGCTCGTCGATTTCTGGGCGAACTGGTGTGGCCCCTGCCGCCAGATGGCGCCTGCCTTCGAGGCTGCCGCCGCCCGGCTCGAACCCATGATACGTCTGGGCAAGCTCGACACTGAAGCCGAGCAGGCCATTGCCGGGCGCTGCGTGGTCCGCTCGATCCCCACCCTAGTGCTCATCCACAAGGGCCGCGAAATCGCGCGCCAGTCGGGCGCGATGCCGCCTCAGGCCATCGTGCAGTGGGCGCAGGGCACGATGATGGGAATGGCAGACTAAGCCGCCGATGCCTGAGAAATGGACGACGAAGGCCCGCTTGATCGCCATTAGGGCCTTCTGGATCGTCTGGTGCTCGATCCCGGTAGCCATGAAGGCCTTTCTGCCTTCGCTGGAGGACAACTTGCTCGTGATCCTGCCGTGGGCCGGGTATATCTACCTCAGCTCCCGATTGCTGGCGCCACACTGGCTGGCCTTCCTTGCGACCTCGAAACCGGGAAGATCTCGCCATGGACTATGGCGGAGAACGAAGCTGGGACGCCATGTAGCCGAGCGAGCGCATCGCGCATCTTCTGTGGCCCATTGCTCTCCTGATCCCGGTCGGCGCGTTCCTGATCCATCACCCACCGTTCGAGGACGGGCTGGTCCACTACAACATCGGCTATCTCGAAGAGACCGCCCAACTGCCGGGCGGTTTTCCATGGCGGGACGTGATCGGACAGACCTTCCGCGTCCTGCCCGGGCTCGGTTTCGTTGCGCTCGGGCTGTTCAAGATGCTCCAGCGCTGGCGCTGGCAACATGGTGATCCGCTGGATTAGAGAATGTCCGCCACCCCGGAAAGGCTCTCCCTCAGCTTGGTGAGCGCCTGCGCCTTCAACTGGTGCACGCGCGGGACGCTGACCTGCAGGACCTCGGCGATCTCGGAGAGGTTCAGTTCCTCCACGAAATAGAGTGAGATGACGAGGCGCAGGCGTTCGGGCAGATCGCCCAGCGCCGCGATCACCGCCTCACGCATTTCCGCGTCGGCCAGAATATCGAGGCTGTCGCGCTCCTCGGTGGCAAAGGCCAGGTTCTGGTCGGAATAGACCTCATCAATGGATTCAAAGCGCATGGGCTGGCTGGAATCCTGCATTGCAGCGAGGTCCATTTCGGCCATGCCCAGCGCCTCGGCCAGTTCGGCAAGCGAAGGTGCACGGCCCAGCGCGGCGCGCAGTTCTTGCTCCTTGGCATCGATGTGGCGGCGGCGCTCGCTGGCCCCGCGCGACATCGGCACGGTCTTGCGGACAAGATCCACCATGGCCCCGCGCACGCGCATTTTGGCGTAGGCGGCAAAGCCGTCCTCGGTCGGCCCTGAATGCTTCTGCGCGCACTCGGTCAGCGCGACGAGCCCCGCCTGCATCAGGTCTTCCAGTTCGATCCCGGGACGGCCCGTGCCGTTGACGTGCCAGGCCAGGCGGCGAACCATCGGGAGAAAGCGGCGAACGCGGCCGGCCACTTCCTCCCGATGCCCTCCCAGGCGCGGACTGCGCGCACCGACCGAGTACGTCGGCGGCGTGAATACGGTCTGATCCTGTTTCATGCCGCCAGACTTTCAGGCGACGATGCCCCCGTCCCGTCCGGCCCGGGCAGACCCGGCGCAGGCGCACGCGGCGCGCCCACCACGTCAATGACCTCGATGGGCTGGGTGGGCGGAAGTTCGGCAATCGAGAGGACGAGGCAGCTGGGCGCGCGCAGGCGAAGCAGCTGGGCGAGCGCGCGGCGCGCGCGCGGCTGCACGACGAGCGCAAGCGGGATCGCCTGCGCCCCGCGGCTGTCGAAAAGTTCGGCGATGCGCTGGCCGATGGTGGCCGCGAGGTCGGGCTCGATCACCGGCTGCCCGGTGACCGGGTCCATCATCCCCGAGACAATCGCGCTTTCGAGCCCGGCATCGAGCGTAACCACGGGCAGGCGCATGTTAGGCGGGCACACCCGGCCCACGATCAGCGCCCCCAGATCCGCGCGCACCAACTCGACCAGACGGTCATGCTCCACCGTCTGCTGCACCGCGCGGCTGAGTGAGGCGAGGATCGGCAGCGGGTGCGCGATGGGAATTCCGTCCTCCAGCAGGTTGCGCAGAAGGCGCGTCAGCGCGGCAAGCGAAAGCGGCTGCGGCGTGATCGTCTCGATCAGGCTGGCCGCGTGGTCTTTCAGCGCATCGATCAGCATCCGCACCTCGTCGGGGCCGAGCAGGTCCTGCGGGCGCTCGGCCAGAAGCTGGTTGAGGTGGGTGGCGATCACGGTCCCTGCGTCCACCGTCAGGAAACCTTCGGCGATGGCGTGGTCGCGCGCGGCGGGATCGATCCAGAGCGCGGGGCAACCAAAGCTGGGGTCCTGCGTCTCCTCGCCCTTCAAAGTGTGCCCCTTGCGCGCCTCCCCCGCGTCGATGGCGAGCACCCTGTCGGCGCGCACGCTCGCCCCGCCCAACGTCACGCCGCCCAGCACGATGCGATAATCGTGCGGCGCCATGTCGAGCGCGTCGCGCACACGAAACTGTGGCACGATGAAGCCGAACGCCTGGCTCAGCTGCTTGCGCACGCCCGTAACGCGGCTGACCAGCGGCGAACCGTGGCGCGCATCGACCAATTGCACGAGGCCGTAGCCCAGTTCGATGGTGACGAGGGTATGGTCGGAGACGTCTTCCAGCTCGATGCGCGCCGGATCGACCGGCTCGGGCACGACCTCGGGGGGCAGGGCCGCGCGTGCGGCGCGTATACGCAAGGCGTGCCAGAGCCACAGAGCGAGCCCCGCGGCCGGCAGGAAAATCGTCTGGGGCATGGCCGGGATGAGGCCGATGGCTCCCAGTACGACACCCACCGGCAGCCAGGTCTCAGGGCTGGCGAACTGCCCACCGATCTGCCCGGCAAGGTCACGCGTGTCGGCTACGCGGGTGACGATGACGGCGGCCGCAATGGAGAGCAGCAGCGAGGGCACCTGCGCCACCAGCGCATCCCCGATGGCGAGCGTGATGTAGGTCTGCGCCGCATCGCCCGCCGACATCTCGTGGCTGATCATGCCCAGGCAGAAGCCCGCGATGATGTTGACGCCCAGGATCAGCAGGGCGGCGATCGCATCGCCCTTCACGAACTTGGATGAACCGTCCATCGAGCCATAGAAATCAGCCTCGGTCGCCACTTCACGGCGGCGCGCCTTAGCTTCGTCGGCGGTGAGGAGCCCGGCGGCAAGGTCCGCGTCGATGGCCATTTGCTTGCCCGGCAGCGCGTCGAGCGTGAAGCGCGCGGAGACTTCCGAAACGCGCCCTGCCCCCTTCGTCACCACCACCAGATTGATGATGACAAGGATCAGGAAAACGAAGATGCCGACGGCGAAATTGCCACCGATGAGAAAGGCGCCAAAGGCCTCGATCACCTTGCCCGCGGCCTCCCCGCCCTCGTGCCCGTGGACCAGCACGACACGTGTCGAGGCGACGTTGAGCGCGAGGCGCAGAAGCGTCGCGAAGAGCAGGACCGAGGGGAAGGAGGAGAAATCGAGCGGCTTGTCCGCGTTCATCGCCGCCATCAGGACAGCGACCGAAAGCGCAATGTTGAGCGTGAAGGACAAGTCGAGGACAATTGCCGGGACCGGCACGATCATCAGGACAATGAGCGTGAGAATGCCGATGGGAAGCGCCAGGGCGCCCGGGTCCTGGATACGCTTGAACAGGTTCACAGGCCGAACCTCGCAAGTTTTCCGTAGGCGTTCTTCACGTTACCCGGCAAGGCCGCCTCCGAGGCCCCAAAGGCACCTTTGAGTGTTTCGGCCATGGAGCGGGCGGGGACGTGCGGCGCGGCGGCGGCCGGGCTGGCCCCGCTATGAAATTCACGTGCGAGCGGCCCCAGGTTGGCAGGCGCCGAACCGGCACTCCGCGCGGCAAGAAAGGCACTGGCCGACGGCATGTCCTTGCCGGACCCGGCAAAGATGGTCGGATCGTACGCCAGCCGCGCCTCTCCGCCGCTCTCCCCCATGGCGCTCGCCATGCGCGCGCGCAGGAGGTTCATCACGCCGCCAACCGAACGGGCCGCGCCCGTGCCGTCATAGAAGATCGCGCGGTTCGCGGCGGCGGCCTTGGGTAGCAGCACCGCAGCGCTCTGTCCGGGGTTGCGGGATAGGGCGCCGAGGAACTCGCTTGCACCTGCCGCGCCAAGGAAATGTGCGAGGTAGAGCTCGGTCGCATCGGGTGCGCGGCCCAGCACAGCCGTCAGCTCCGCGCCGTTGTCGCGCGCGAGTTCGGCAGCCATGCGCGCGGAGGCATCCGCATCGTAGCGCAGCCCCAGGACCTGGCTGCGCAGGCCGGGATCGCGGATACGCCCACCCTCGATGGCCTCACTGACCCATGAGAGGCCGTGGCGCGCACCGTGGCGGTCCAGCGTGCCGAGCCAAGTGCCATTGGTGAACTGGAACAGCCCGGCCGCACTCGACGTGCCAGCCCGGGCCGTGGGATCTAGGCCGGATTCAAGCCGGGCCTGCGCCATGAGATACTGAAAATCGACGCCGGTCGCATCGGCGGCGCGGGCAATGGCCTCGCGCGCCTGCGCGCGCATGGGCGACTGGGCGCGCAGGGCGGCCCCCGCAAAATTCCCGCCGACTGTATCTGGATCGCTCAAGGATGAACTCCCGAATGTCTACTTCGGGACGAGGTCAGCAAGGGCCGTGCCAGATGCACCACCAGCACGCCCCTCAGGCGCGGGCGCCCGTAACGGCGTAAGTGCCCGACGCGCGGTAGAGCTGCGGGCTGCCGGTCAGGGCATCGAGACGGCGCGTGACATTGGCGGCCAGGATGTTGCGCACCTGCCGGTTCACCTCGTTGAGGCGCCGTGCGGTGTCGAGCAGGCCGCGGCATTCCTCGTCGAGGTCGGCGCGCTGCAGATGGTCAAGCTCGCTGCACAGGCGGTCCTTTGCGCCCGTCGCACCGACGATGCCGTCAAGGTCGAGCGCGGCAAGCGCCTGCCGCTCGGTTTCGAGCACGGCAAGCATCTGCCGCAAGGTGCCGGAAAGCTCGCCCCCGGTCATGTTACTTGGGTGTCCGCAACATGACGCCCGCCGCGATCATGGCGTCGGCGATCTGGGCGGGAACGAGGGGGTAGGTGCCGGCTTCCACGGCCTTGCGGATCTGCGAGACGCGGTCGATGTCGACCGGCGCATCGCCGGGATCGAGCGCCGCCGAAGTCTCGACGGCGGGCAGGCTGGGAGCCGGGTTCGCCTCGGGCCGGGCCGAGGCCGGGGCCGACGAGGCGGCCCCTAAAAGTTCTTCACCGCCCGACGGGCGGGCCGGACGCGACGGGATCGATCCGATCGACTGCGCAGGTCCCACTTCGATAGGTGGCATTGTACCGCTCCTTCAAAAAGTCTGCTGCTCAGAACGGCGGCTTCCATCCCGCTTTAAGGCCCCTTCAGAGCGATGATCGAAACCTTGCGTCATCGTTTGCTTTCAAACTCCAATCCCGACGCAATCACGGCAGGGGCACACTGACGAGACCCGGCCGCACGATCCGCGCGCGCATTTCCTCGCCCCGGCCCCGCTGCGCCGTCGCTGGGCGCACCCGGATCCACGCGCCGACAGGGCCCGATTCCAGGGCCTCGCCTGGCTGTGAGACGCTAAAGCCCTGCCCCGTCACCGCGATACTGAGGGCATCCCCGCGATTGACCGCGTCGGGCTGCCGCACGGGAGGCTGGAAAGCGGGCGGCGGCGCACTGCGCACGGGCACGAAAAGACGCCAGCCTCCGACATCGGCGCACTGGACGACGACGCTGTCCTTGGAAGGGCCGCGCCAGGACAGCGCGAGGCTGCTCTGGCAGCGCTGGAGGCGCAGGCGCCGGTCGAGCGGCGTGATCGCTCCCCCGACCGCGCCCACAGGCGCACCTGTAAAGGCCGCGACCTGCCGGTCGATCGCGTCGAGATCGGCGTAGGCAGCGCCTCCGGCAGCCAGCGCCATCAGGATCGTACTCAAGCTCATGCGCGGGACGTGTTTCCTTGCGAACGGACATTTCGTCCCGGCCAGTCAGCAATCTTCATGCCAGATGCCGCCACCCGCGCCGCCTTCAGCGGGGCAGTCCGGCGGCATCGAAAGCAAGCTCCGCCCGGATCATCCCCTGCCCCGGTTCCAGCACGATACGTGCGGCCAGACCTGCCTCGCGCGCCTCGCCCGCCAGCGCCAGCGCCGCTTCGAGCGCCGCGGCCCGGCTCTGCACCCGCGCGGCTTCGTAAGGTGCGGTAATGGTCAGCTGCTGGCGCGGGTCGGGCGCCTGCTGTGTCAGCCAATCGCCCAGTGGCGGCGCATCGGGAAGCGCGATGTAGATCGAGAGCGGCTCGGCCCGTTGCGAACGACCGGCAATCTCTTGCCGCATGGCCGCCGGCGCCTTGCCGCCCGGTTCGGGCGAAGGCGCCGTGCTGACCGCTGCGGCGGTGACCATGAACAGGATCAGCGAGAGATCGGCCAGCGAGGTCTGCCAACTGACCGTGGCGCGCCCGCTCACTTGCGGCGCCCCTGTCCGTTCACAGGCGCATGCCCCTCCTCACCGTGACGCGGCAGGGCAACGCCGACCTGGCTCTCCAGCCAGTCGAGCACCTCCTGCCGCGCCTGCTCCTCGTCCGAGGCGCGGCGCGCGACTGCGCGAGCGAGCGGGGCAAAAACCATGTTGCCCAGAAGAAGGCCATAAAGCGTCGTCAGCACGGCCATGGCGATCGCGCTGGTGAAGCTGCCGTCCTGCCCGCCGCTCGCCGGAAGCTGGCTGAGTGAAATCAACGTGCCGGCCAGCCCCAGCACGGGCGAAAGGTCGGCGGCCTGGTTGAGCGTGCGCACCGCGCGCATGGAACGCGCGGCTCGGCGGCGTTTGTGGGCGAAGTGCGCGGCGTGGAGCGAGGCCACCGAACGCGAGCCGATCAGGGCGCCGGTCGCCTCGTCGAACTCCGCATCGCCGGACAAGTGCGGCTCGGTGCGGATCACGCCGTCCTGGCGCAGATCCTGAACGTGAACGGCCAGTTCCGCCTTGAAGTTCGCCGCATCGAAGCGTTTGCGCAAGAGGCGGCGCAGCGCGACGCAGGCCGCCCCGCTGTCGGTGAACCCGCAACGCAGCAAAGTCGCGAGCAGCGTGCCGCCACCCACAATCAGCGCGGACGTCGCATCGACGAGATTTTCGGGATTGATCACGGGCCGGGCTGTCCTTTGACGACGGGTCTCTTCAGCCAAGAACGGCTCGCACTGGTGTTTTTCAGGCCTGCCCCTGCATTTGCCGCCCTTCCGGCAAAGGCTTGCCGCGCACGGGCCACACGCGGGCCGCAACGCCCAAGAAGGCCCGAAATCGCGCGCCCAGCGCAATTGGCACGTGCCTTGCGAATACCGGGCCGAACCGCCGCGCCACCCTGCGGCAACGTCCACCCCGGCCTGCGACAGGCTGGCACACGAAGGAGCGATCATGCCGCAGGACCTCTTCGGCATTCACGGCAAGGCCCTCGAACTGCGCTCGCAGCGTATGGGCCTCATTGCCTCGAACATCGCGAACGCCGCGACGCCGGGTTACAAGGCGAAGGACATCGACTTTGCCGCCGCGCTCGGCGCCGCGCAAAACGGCACTGCGCTCAAAACCGCGGCCGAGCACGCCACGCGCTACCGGGTGCCAGTGATGCCCGCGCTCGATGGCAACACGGTGGAGCTGCCCAACGAGCAGCTCGCCTTTTCCGAGAACGCGGTCGGCTATTCGACCACGCTCGAATTCATCCGTGGTCGGGTGGACACCCTCAAGCGCGCGCTGCGGGGAGACTGACCATGGCCAATTCGCCCATGACCCTATTCACCCTCGCCCAGCGCGGCATGTCTGCGCAAATGGTGCGGATGAACGCGGCGGCCTCCAACCTTGCCAACGCGGGCACCCTCTCGGCCAGCGAGGGCGAAGCCTACAAGCCGATCCGCCCGGTCTTCGCCGCCGACCTCGACGCCGCGAGCGGCCTCGCCTCGGTCGATGTACGCGGCGTGGTGCGCGAGAACGCCGCCGCGCTGCGCCAGCACACCCCCGAGCACCCGCTTGCCGATGCCAACGGCGACGTCTGGGCCGCGCCCGTCGATGAGAACGCAGAGATGGTCGAGATGCTCGAAGCTTCGCGCCAGTACCAGAACCTGCTCGAGGCCCTTTCCACCGCCAAGCAGCTCATGCTCGAAACGATGAGGCTCAAATGACCATCACCTCGATCAACACCGGCCAGCCCTCGACGCCGACCACGGCAACCCGCGATACGCCGCGCAATTCGCTTGGGGATCTGGGCCAGGCCGATTTCCTGAAACTGATGATGACCCAGCTCCAGCAGCAGGATCCCTTCGAGCCGATGGACCAGACCGCCATGCTGGCCCAGATGGCGCAGTTTTCCTCGCTCGCGGGGACCACTGCGATGGGCGACACGCTGACACGGATTTCCGCACAGATGGAGACGCTGAATCAGACCGGCGTCGCCACCCAGCGCGCCGTCGCAGCCCTCGCCACACAGGTCGAGGCGCTCAACGCCGCGTCCACTTCCTCTTCCCAGACCACCCCCGCCGCCTGAGCGCGCGCAACGAAAGTCACGCCCGATGTCCTATTACACCTCGCTGACCGGCCTCAAGAACGCGCAGACCGACCTCAACGTCATCTCGCACAACATCGCCAACGCCGAAACCACCGGCTTCAAGAAGAGCGATACGGCCTTTGCCGATATCGTCTCCTCCTCGATCCTGACCGACCCCTCGCTCACCACCGGCATCGGTGCACGGGTCAGTGCGATCATGCAGGAGTTCTCGCTTGGCCCGATCGAACAGACCGGCTCGGCACTCGACGTCGCGGTCAACGGCGAAGGGTTCTACACCGTCGTCTCGCCGCTCTCGGGCGAAACCATGTACACCCGCGCCGGCTCGTTCTCGGTCGATGGCAGCGGCTACATCCGCAACGCACAGAACATGCGCCTCCAGGTCTTCCCGGTCGATGCCGCGGGCGCGATTACCTCGCTGGCCACGCTTCAGGACGCGCAGATCCCCGCGCAGAACGGTACGGGCGAGGACTTCGCCGGGGTCACCATCACCTCGGACGGCTCAGTCGTCGCGACGTATGCCGATGGATCGAACGAAACCGTGGGTGTGCTCGCACTCGCCAACTTCATCTCGCCTCAGGGACTGCGCCAGGAAGGCAACGCCAGCTGGACGGCTACAGGCGTCTCGGGGGTTGCCAGCTATGGCCAGCCGGGCTCGGGACTCTACGGGTCGCTCATGGCCGGATCACTGGAACGCTCCAACGTCGAGATCGCCGAGGAACTGGTCTCGCTGATCACCGCGCAGCGTAACTTTCAGGCGAACGCCAAGGCGGTCGATACTGCGACGCAGCTGTCGCAGACCATCATCAACCTGCGCACCTGATCCGCGCCGTGACCGGACCTGAGCGATGGACCGCCTGATCTACACCGCCCTTTCGGGCATGGCCAATTCGATGACACGCGAACGCGTGATCGCCTCGAACATGGCCAATGCCCAGACCATCGGCTTCAAGGCCGAGGTCCTCAACGCCACGCCCATGACGCTCGAAGGCCCGCAGCTCCAGGTGCGTGCCATGTCGAGCGCCGACGTCAAGGGCGCGATGATGAAGGACGGCGCCGTGGTCAACACCGGCAACCCGCTCGACGTGGCGCTGTCGGGCGACACCATGCTGGCCGTTCAGGCCGATGACGGGGGCGAGGCTTATACCCGCCGCGGCGACCTTTCGGTCACCGTGACGGGCGTCCTCCAGAACGGCGACGGATTGCCGGTGATCGGCCAGAACGGTCCGATCACCGTCCCCCCCGGCGCGCGCATCACGATCGGCCCGGACGGCGCGTTGCTGATGGCCGATCCGGCGGTGCCCGAGGCACCGCCAGCCCGGCTCGACGTGATGAAGCTGGTCTCCACCAACGGCTCGACGATCACCAAGACGCTTGCCGGACAGTTTCGCGTTCCCGGTGACGGCATCCCGGGCAGCCCGACCGAGTTCGGCGTGCTGCCGGTGGACGCCAACGCACGGCTGATCCCGCAGTCGCTCGAACAGTCCAACGTCAACGCCTCCGAAGTGCTGGTCGAGATGATCTCGGCCCAGCGCCTCTTCGATCTTCGCACCAAGCTCATCGAAACCGCCCGCCAGCTCGACGAAGGCGGCACGCGGCTGATGCGCCTCGACTGATAGCCCCCTCACCGCCTCCACAGGAAACGTCCCATGCCCTCATCCGCCCTCCAGGTCGCCCGCACGGGTCTCGAAGCGCAAGACACGCGCATGCGCGTGATCGCGAACAACCTCGCCAACGTCTCGACCACAGCGTTCAAGCGCGACCGCGCCAATTTCGCGACGCTGGCCTATCAGGACGCGCGCGTGGCTGGTGCCGCCTCCTCGAACGAGACGACCTACGCCATCGGCCTGAACCTCGGCACAGGCGTGGGCATCCAGTCGACCACACGCATGGAGACACAAGGCTCGCTCCAGATGACGGGGAACAGCCTTGATCTCGCGCTTGATGGCGATGGCTATTTCCAGATCACCCTGCCCGGCGGCCAGCTTGCCTATACCCGTGCAGGCAATTTCAGCCGTTCGTCCGAGGGTCTGCTTGTCACCTCGCAGGGCTATGCCGTGCAGCCACCGGTGACAATCCCCGAGAACGCGACCACCATTTCGGTTTCGGAGGACGGCACCGTGTCTGCGCAGCTGGCCGGGCAGGCCGATCCCTCGCAGATCGGCCAGATCACCATCGCCAGCTTCACCAACCCGCAGGGGCTTCAGGCGATGTCGGATAACTTCATGCTGGAAACGGCCGCAAGCGGCCCAGCGCAGATCGGCGTCGCGGGCACCGAAGGGCGCGGCGCGCTGCGCCAGGGCATGCTCGAGGCCTCCAACGTCAACATCGTCGAGGAACTGGTAGACATGATCGAGACACAGCGCGCCTACGAGATTAATTCCAAGATGATCTCGGCGGTCGATGAAATGCTGCGCAATGCGAACCAGACGCTGTGATGATGTCCCGCCACCTCTCCCTCGCTCTCGCGCTTCTCGCCCTTACCCTTCCGCTCCAGGCGGAGGCCGCGAAGAAACCCGAGTCCTCCGGCTTCGAAGCCACTCTGCCAATCGTGGAAGCCGCTGGCGCCGGTGCGGTGCCGACTGGTGGGATCTTCTCCGCCTCGGTCGGCTATGCTCCCCTCTACCAGGGCAACCGTGCTACGCGTGTGGGCGATCCGCTGACCATCATCCTTCTCGAAACCACCACCGCCTCCAAGGCCGTGTCCTCCAGCAACGGCAAGAGCGGGGGTGCTTCGATCATCCCGCCCACGGCCGGTCTCCTCTCTTTCCTCAACCCCAACGCCCTTAACGCCAGCTCCTCCTCGTCGTTCAATGGTCAGGGAAGTGCAGCGCAGACCAGCAGTCTCGTCTCCACGATTTCCGTCACCATCGCCGAAGTGCGCGCCAATGGCACCGCACTGGTCAAGGGAGAAAAGAAGATGCTGCTCAGCCAGGGAGACGAATGGGTCCGCTTCTCGGGTATCGTGCGCCTGGCCGACATCGATCAGGACAACGCCATCGCCTCGACCCGCGTGGCCGATGCCCATGTCGAGTATTCCGGCAAGGGCGCCCTCCAGAGGGCCAGCAAGCAGGGCTGGCTGGGGCGCTTCTTCAACCTCATTTCGCCGTTCTGATGGGGGGCTGGATGCAGCGTAATCTTCCCTGGATGCTGGCCGCGCTCTTCGCCGGGCTCACCGTCTACCTGGCGCCCGTGCACGCCCACGCCGAGCGCGTGCGCGACCTTGGGCAGTTTCAGGGCGTACGCTCCAACCAGCTCACCGGCTACGGCATCGTCGTAGGTCTGCCGGGCACGGGCGATGACAACCTCGAATACCTGACGCAGGCCATGAAGGGCGTCTCGGGCCGTATGGGCCTGACCCTGCCCGCAGGCGTTGCGCCCGGCCTCAAGAACGCGGCGGCCGTCATGGTCACCGCCGACCTGCCCGCCTTTGCCAAGCCCGGCCAGCGCATCGACGTCACCGTCTCGACCATCGGCAAGGCCAAGTCACTGCGCGGCGGCGCGCTCATCATCACCCCGCTCTACGGCGCGGATGGCCAGATCTACGCGATGGCCCAGGGCAACCTCGCGGTCGGAGGGCTGGGTATCTCGGCCAACGACGGCTCCAAGCTGACGGTCAACATCCCAACCGTAGGCCGCATCGCCGAGGGCGCCTCGGTCGAGCGCGCGGTCGCAACCGGCTTCGATAGCCAGCAGACGCTGCGCTGGAACCTCTTTGCCGCTGATTTCCTCACCGCCTCGCGCGTGCGTGATGCGATCAACCAGCGCATGCCCGGCACCGCCTCAGTCGAGGACGGGGTGACGCTCGCGCTCACTCTTCCCATCGAATCGAACACCCGCGCCAGCGTCATGGCGGCGATCGAGATGATCGAGATCCAGCCTGCCGAAACGCCCGCGCGCGTCATCGTCAACTCGCGCACCGGGACCGTCGTCATCAATTCAGCCGTGCGCCTCGCGCCCGCCGCGATCAGCCACGGCAAGCTCACCGTGCGCGTCGACGAGAACCCCACCGTGGTCCAGCCCGCCCCCTTCAGCCGCGGTCAGACCGCTCTGGAACCCAATTCCGATATCTCCACCGAGGAAGAGGATCGCGCCGTCGCGCTGTTCCAGCCAGGTGCCTCACTCTCGCAGGTGGTCGACGCGCTCAACCTCCTGGGCGTCACGCCCTCGGACCTTGTCGCAATCCTCGAAGCGCTCAAGCAGGCCGGTGCCCTCAAGGCCGAGATGGTGGTGATATGATCGGCCCGTCCTCCCCCTCGACCAGCCTCATCTTCTCGCCCGAAAAGGGCATGGAACGCACGCCCGGTGCCACCGCACGCGAGGAACTGGCGCAGGCCGCGAAGCAGTTCGAGGCGATCTTCGTGCGCCAGATGCTGGCCGAAGCGCGTAAGACCCATTTCGATCAGGATGGGATCTTCTCCAGCGGCGCGCTCGACACGTTCCGCCAGATGCAGGACGAGCGCTTTGCCGAGATCGCCGCGCAGACCGGTGCGCTGGGCCTTGCCAGCGTGATCGAGGCGCAACTTGCGCGCCACCTGCCGCCCGAGGTTCCTGCCGAGCCTGCTGCTGAAAGCCCTGCCACCTCCGGAGATCGCTAAGCCATGCCGTCCGACCTCATCTCGATGGCCCGCAGCGGCACCCGCGCGGCCCGCACCGCGTTGGAGATCACCTCCAACAACATCGCCAACGCCTCCTCGGAAGGCTACGTGCGCCGCTCGGTCTCGCTCGCCGAAGTGGCCGTGGGGACGGTCAGCTCGACACCCACCTCGATCAACCTCGCGGGGGTTGCAGTGGCGGGCATCGTGCGCAACGCCGACCAGTTCCGCCAAGGCGAAGTGCGCCGGACCGGGGCCGACGCGGCGCGTGCCGCCGCCGAGGTGCAGGGGCTGGAGAATATCGAATCCGCTGTCGAGCAGACCGGAGTCTACACCTCGATCGTCGATTTCGAAGCGGGCCTGCAGGCTCTGCTGTCCGATCCCACCGACGGACCTCTGCGCGCAGGCGTCCTCGAACAGGGGCGCACCCTTTCCGAAACACTCAACGTTGCGGCCTCCAGCCTTGATGCAGTGGGCGATGGGTTGCGCTTCGAGGCGGGCGAAGGGGTCGAGAACGTCAACCGGATCGCGACCGAACTTGCCCGCGTGAACCTGCGCCTTGCGCGCGCCTCGGACGCCTCGAGCGACCAGACCGCCCAGCTCGACCAGCGCGACACCCTGCTCCAGGAACTCTCACGCTACGTCGACACGCGCACCAGCTTCGCGCCCGACACCGGCGTGGTCACCGTCACGCTGGGGGGCGCAAGCGGCACCGATCTCGTCGACGGCGGCGCGACTCGCAGCCTCGCCATGGCGACCGCGGCCGATGGCACAATCTCCTTTATCCTCGATGGCACACCCACCGCGATTGCCTCGGGCGAATTGGCAGGCAAGAGCCTCTCGCTCACCCAGGCGGCCGCCACTCGTAGCGAACTTGACGCGGTCGCCGCCGAGATCATCACCACCGTCAACGCCGCGCAAGCCGCTGGTGTCGATCTTGATGGCAACCCCGGACAGCCGCTCTTCTCGGGCACCGGCGCGGCCGACATGCGCATGATCGCGACCAATGGCGCGGCCGTCGCCACCGCGCCTGCCGGCGCCAGCGCGAACAGCCGCGATGTCTCCAACCTCGAAGCCATGCGCAGCGCGCTGTCCGCCGCCGATCCGGCGGGCGACATGGACACCCTGCTCTTTGGCATCTCCAGCGCGGTTGCCGGGCGCCGGGTGACGCGCGATGCGCTCGATTCCATCGCCAGCACCGCGCGCGTTGCGCTCCAGGCTCAGGCCGGCGTCGATCTCGACCAGGAGGCAGTCAACCTCGTGCGCTTCCAGCAGGCCTTCGAAGCGAATGCGCGCGTCATGCAGGTCGCCACCGATATCTTTGATTCCATCCTGGCCATTCGCTGAAGGGTCTAGCCATGCCGATCGTCTCTACCAGTACCAGCGCCTTCTACGAACGGGCCCGCGCCGACATGAAGGATCTGCGCTCACAGGCTGAAACGCTGCAGGCGCAGCTGGGCAGCGGCGAGAAGCTGACCCGCTCGTCCGACGATCCGGTCGCGGCCTCACGCCTGCGCGCGCTGGGACGCTTGGAAAAGCTCTCCGAGATCGACGCGGCCAACGCCAGCCGCGCCAACGCCGACCTGACGCTGGCCGATGCGGCGATGTCGGACATGGCCGATGCTATCATCCGCGCGCAGGGGCTGGCCGCGCAGGCCGCCAACGGCACCATAACCGACAGCCAGCGCACCGCCATCGGGCAGGAGCTAGAGCAGATCTTCGGCAACCTCGTGGGCCTCTCGAACGCGCGCGATTCCAACGGCCACGCCCTCTTCGGAGGCGAAAGCGCGGGCGATGCCTATGGCCTCGATGCCGGGGGCAACGCGGTCTATGTCGGCACGCCCAACACCAGCGAGCTGCCGCTGGGCGAAGGGCAGAGCGTAACCCGCTCCATGCCCGGGCCGCAGTTCCTCTCATTTACCGACACCGCAGGCAATCCCAGCGACACGATGGCAACCATCAAGGCGCTCGCCGTGGCGCTGCAAAGCGGTACGCCCGATCCGACCAGCGCTGCACGCGAGGCGCTGGGCAACCTCCAGACCGGGCTCGACACGCTCACCACCGGCCAGACCGTGATCGGCACGCGCCTCGCCTGGATCGAGCTGACCGACAACCGCCGCATCGACCTCCAGGAACTGCGCCAGACCGAGGAATCGAACATCGGCGCGACCGACATCGCCACCACCATCGCCACCTTGCAGGAAACGCTCACCGTCCTGGAAGCCAGCCAGGCCAGCTTCACCAAGCTCGCCGGGCTGTCCCTGTTCGACAAGCTCTGATCCCGCCCGCCGGCCCGGCCGCTTCCCAGAAGCGCGCCGGGCTTCGCCTTGACGAGGAAGATTAACCATGTTCGCAATCATCGGGATCGTGATCCTGCTGGTGATGGTCTTTGGCGGTTTCGCCATAACGGGCGGTGCGCTCGGCCCCGTGATGCACGCCATCCCCCATGAAATGCTCATCATCGGCGGCGCGGCTGTGGGCGCCATCGTCACCGGCAACTCGATGCACGAGCTCAAGGTCCTGGGTGGAGGTTTCGCGCGCGTGCTCAAAGGGCCCAAACACAACAAGCAGGACCATATCGACGTCATCGTCCTGACCGTGCGACTGATGAAGATCCTGCGCTCGGAAGGGCCGGTGGCTCTGGAGAGCCACGTCAACGAGCCCAAATCCTCCTCGCTCTTCGCGGAATTCCCGCGCATCCTTGCCAACCACGCGCTGACCGACCTCATCTGCGACACGTTGACGCTGATCGTGGTCTCCTCTGGTACGCTGGAGGTCCACGCGGTCGAAGACGTGATGGACAACGCGATGAAGACTCACTTCCACGAGTTCCACGAGCCCCAGCACGCGATCCAGAACCTCGCCGATTCGCTGCCCGCGCTCGGCATCGTCGCGGCCGTGCTGGGCGTGGTGAAGACGATGGGCTCGATCGACAAGCCACCTTCGGTCCTGGGTGAGATGATCGGCTCCGCGCTCGTCGGCACCTTCATGGGCGTGCTGCTGGCCTACGGGATTGTCGCGCCGATGGCCGGGCGCCTCAAGCAGATCAACGACCAGGACGAGATGATCTTCCACTGCGTGAAGCAGGTCATCATCGCCAGCCTGCACGGCTGGCCCCAGCCACTCGTCGTCGAAAGCGCGCGTTCGGGCCTTGGCCATGCCTTCCGTCCGGGCCTTTCCGAGCTGCTCGACGCGATGCGGGGACGCTGATCGTGGCCAAGAAGAAGGAGGAGCCGCTCGCCCCGATCATCGTCAAGAAGGTCACGGTGGTCGAAGGCGGCCACCACGGCGGCGCCTGGAAGGTGGCCTATGCCGACTTCGTGACCGCGATGATGGCCTTCTTCCTCCTTCTGTGGATCCTGGGCGCGACCACCGAGAAGCAGCGTAAGGGCATAGCCGACTACTTCACGCCGACCCTGGTGCAGACGCGCAAGCAGTCCGCCGGTTCGGCAGGCGGCCTGCTGGGGGGCTCCTCGCTCACCGACGCCGACAATTATCCCCACGCCATGGGCCAGACCGGTACCAAGGCGCTGACCATCCCGCGCGGGCCCGAGGGCGGCCCCAAGGAGGGCGGCTCGAAGGTCAAGCGCACGACACGCGCCAAGGAATCGCTCGAGGCCAAGTTGCGCTCGTCCGAGCGGCTGCGCCGCCTCGCCAAGCAGGTGCGGCTTGTCGACACCACGCAAGGGGTGCGCATCGACCTTGTTGACGACGCCGATTTTGCCATGTTCCGCCTGGGCACTACGGTGCTGACACCCGATGCCAGCGAACTGCTGGGCGCTATCGCGGAAGCTGTGGGCCCCAATGCGGCCGAACTCACCATTCGCGGGCACACCGATGCCCTGCCCTTCCTGCCCGGCACCAAGGGCAACAACTGGTCGCTCTCGGCCGGACGCGCCGAGGCCACTCGCCAGGCTCTCCTACGCGACGGGTTGCCCGAAGACCGCTTCCGCCGGATCGAAGGCGTCGCCGACAAGGAACTGCTGATCCCTGGCGATCCCAACGATCCGCGCAACCGGCGTATTTCGATCACTTTGCTGGACTGAAGTACACGCCCATTCGGCAACAAGAATGCAGGCAAAATGGCACTGCACAGCATTGCAATGGATACTATTGCACGCTTCCCCTTGCGCAGGCCCTCTACGCCCTCCTAAGTCCCGGTCTCCCCGCCCGAAAATCGGCGCGGGACTGGCGCGCTGCCGAAAGGCAGCTCGCCCGGTGACTGCGACCTACCCCTCAGGAGGATCTACCGATGCGCCGCCTTTTTCTTGCTCTGCCCGCCAGCGCCGCCCTGCTCGCCGCCGCCTGCTCCTCTGCCCCTGACGAAAGCGCGCCCGAACCGCTCGCGGGGAGCTGGGAGTTGGACAAGGAAGCCTCGCGCCTTGCCTTTGTCACGATCAAGGCGGGCCAGGTCGTCGAGGCGCACAGCTTCGGGGATCTTTCCGGCTCGGTATCGCCGGAAGGTTCGGCCAGCTTTGCCGTCGACCTCGCCTCGGTGAACACCAACGTCGACGTGCGCGACCAGCGCATGCGGGACATCCTCTTCCAGGTTGCCGACTTCCCGCAGGCCAAGGTGAGCGCGCAGATCGATCCCGCCACGCTGTCTGGCCTGGGCCTTGGTGAGCAAACCATCGTTCCGGTCACCGCCACCCTCGACCTTCACGGAGAAAAGGCGCCGATCGAAACCCGCCTCGCCGTGACCCGGATCGCGCCCGACAAGGTGGAAGTGGAAACGACCAGCCCGATCATCCTGGACGCGGCAAACTACGCACTCGGCGATGGCCTTTCCCAGTTGCAGGAACTGGCTGGGCTCCCGGCGATCACCGCGCAAGTCCCTGTCACCTTCTCACTTGTTTACGGCAAGTCCGACGACTGAACTGAGACACTGTTGACTTTATCTCCAGGCAGGCCCGCCAATGGGCCTGCCAGACAATGTATGCCGCTGAAAATAAAAATTATAAATCACAACGCTTGGTTCGTCTAAAATATTTTAGGCACAAAAGAAAACCTTGCGCGCGATCATCCCTACCATGTGATTAACCCTCGCCAGCCACGATTCATCGTGCCTTCCAGCCCCCTAAGTGCAAGGTTTTCCATGTTCAAGCTGCCCCAAGTCATCCGCTGCCGCTTGGGGCGTCATGCCCCCATCCGCTTCGAGGTAGTCTGGGACGGTCTGCACTTCGTGGGCACATGCGAGAAATGCGGGACGTCCATCCGCCGGGTGAGCCGCGGCAAGTGGAAAGCCGATTGGCTGCCGGACTGAGACGATGCGCTCCCGCCGAACACAAAAGGGCCCGGCGGTCTGGGGAAACACCGCCGGGCCCAACTTGAGGCCTGCCTGGTCAGGGCAGGCCATGCACATTCATAAAAATTAACGCAGCAGCGAGAGCACGTTCTGCTGGCTCTGATTGGCCTGCGCGATCATCGCGGTCGAGGCCTGGCTGAGGATCTGAGCCTTGGCCATCTGCGTGGTCTCGCTCGAGTAGTCGGCGTCCTCGATACGCGAACGTGCGTCCGAGAGGTTCGTCACGTTGTTGGTGAGGTTGTTGATCGCCGAGTCGAGGCGGTTCTGGCCTGCACCCAGCGAGGCGCGGGTGGCGTTGACGTCGGCCAGCGCGGCGTCGACGTTGTCGAGCGTGGTGGTCGCCGCCGCTGCGGTCGACACGTCAAGCGCGGTGCCCAGGTTCGTACCGTCAATCGCGGTCGAAGTCAGGGTGATGGTCTCACCCGAATTCGCACCGGTCTGGATGTCGAAGGTGACGTCGGTACCCGAAGTGGTCGAGAACAGCGTGTTGCCGTTGAACTTGGTCTGAGTGAGAACGTCATCGATCTGCTCGGTCAGCGCGGTTACTTCCGACTGCATCGCGGTGCGGTCCGAATCCTGGTAGGTGCCCGAAGCCGACTGGATGGCCAGTTCGCGCACACGCTGGAGCATGTTCGAGACTTCCGACAGACCGCCTTCGGCCGTCTGGGCAAGGCTGATGCCGTCGTTGGCGTTGCGGATACCCTGGCTCATGCCCTTGATCTGCGAGGTCATGGAGGTAGCGATGGCCAGACCGGCCGCGTCGTCCTTGGCCGAGTTGATGCGCTTGCCGGTCGACAGGCGCTCCATCGCGGTGCCCAGCATCTTGTTCGCCGAGTTCGACGCGTTCGAAGCCTTGATCGCACTGATATTGGTATTGATGACTGACATTGTAGTTAGCTCCCGTTGGCTTGTCCCGAAGCCGGACGAGCCACCCGGCCCATCCGGACTGGCTGTCAGGACCTAGACCGGCAGGACGGCACGAAGTTTAAGCAAAAAAATTCGCCGCGTTTGCCCCCTTCGTGCTGCACTGCAGCCATCCTTCGCGATGGTTTCGCGGGGTTACGGGAATCCACAAGGCCTTAAATTCTCAAAACGTTGGCCGTTCTCGCGCGATACCCGCCTCTTGGAAATTGGTTGCTTCCACGGGGATAATAGAATCATGCCAGGTCTGACCTTCAGCCCGGAATTCGGCCGCCTTCACGGCCCGCTCGTCCAGCGCGCCAGCGCGGTCGCCGGAGGCCTGATCGACCACACCGACATCGATCTGCGCGACTGCGCCAATACCGCGCCCGCGCGCTCCAGCACGCGCACCGTCACGCTCAAACGCGGCTCTGAGGCCAGCCTGTCCCACGAGGCGCAGCGCGTGGATATCGGCTACGGCGATCCGCTGGGCGAGACCGCGCTGGCCATGCTGCTCGCCGCCATGGCCGCGCCCGGCGAGCCGATTGCCGCCGATCCGCTCAGCCTCTCGGTCCTGGCGCTGGCCGAACGCATCGCGGTCAGCAACATTCCCGTGCTCATTAACGGCCCCACCGGCACCGGCAAGGAAGTGCTGAGCCGCTTCATCCATGCCCGCAGCGCGCGCCGCAAGGGGCCCTTCGTGGCCGTCAACTGCGCCGCGATGCCCGAGACCATGCTCGAGGCCATGCTGTTCGGCCACCGCAAGGGCGCCTTTACCGGCGCGACCGAGGCGAGCGAGGGTTTCATGCGCGCGGCCAACGGGGGCACGCTGCTGCTCGACGAAATCGCCGAACTGCCGCTTTCGCTGCAGGCCAAGCTCCTGCGCGCGCTCCAGGAACAGGAAGTCGTGCCGATCGGCTCGACCCAGGCGATCCCGCTCGACGTGCGCGTCATCGCCTGCGCCAACCGCGACCTTCCCACCGAAGTCGCCGAAGGCCGTTTCCGCGCCGACCTTTTCTACCGGCTCAATGTCTTTCCGCTCGAACTGTCCGCGCTCAAGGCGCGGCCCGAGGACATCGCGCCGCTCGCCTACGCGATGGCGCTGCGCCACGCCGAGACTCCGGGCGTGATCCCCTGCTTCAGCGAAGCTGCGCTGGTCATGCTCAAGCTCCACGCCTGGCCGGGTAACGTGCGCGAACTGGAGAACGTGGTGCGCCGCGCCCTCCTGCTCGCCTTCGACAGCGATGTCATTGCCCCGCACCACATCATCTTCGACAGCCCCGCACGCCTGCTCTCCCCTTTCGAGGACGAGCGACGCATCGCCGAGGCCGCAGGCGATGCCGTGATGCCTGACAGCAAGGGGCGCCTTTCCAACATCGTCCAGCAGTCCCAGGCCCGCGCCATCGTCGAGACACTCGAAACCTGTGGCGGAAACCGCCAGCAAGCCGCCCGCGAACTCGGCATTTCGGAGCGTACCTTGCGCTACCGTCTCGCCTCGCTGCGCGAAGCCGGTATCGAGATCGGCCGCACCCGCGCCGCCGGAGGCCGTCGATGAGCACGATCTCCCCTGTCGGTGCCCGCGAGGGCGGCATCCAGCAAATCATGGACATGCGCGCGCAGATCATCGAGCGCAACCAGACCCTGCGCGCGATCCATTCGCCCGAAGGCCCTGCGGTGGCAGGCACTGGCCTCCTTCCCGCACCCACCGGCAACGGCGCGCCCGCCCCCGGCTTTGCCGACACCCTGCGCTCCGCCCTTGAGGGCGTCAATTCGGTGCAGTCGCGCGCCGAAACGCTCTCCAGCGCGTATCAGACCGGCGAGGTTACCGACGTCGCGCAAGTCATGCTCGCGCGCCAGGAAGCGGGCATCGCCTTCGAGGCGACCATGCAGGTGCGCAACAAGCTCCTGAGTGCGTACCAGGACATCATGCGGATGGGGGTCTGACGTTAAGCCATGGCCGACCTCGTACCCGCCCCCGCAAGCGGCGCGCAACTGCCCGCCGCACCTTCGCTCCTCGCCCCCTTTACCGACCCTGCCGGCGGGCCGGTGCTCACCCGCCTCTCGGCCTTCACCGCGCAGCCTGCGGTGCGCAAGGTCCTGCCGGTCTTCGTCGGGCTTGCCGCGATTGGCGCCGCGCTCCTGACCTGGGATGCGATGGCCCCCGATCCCCAGCGCGTGCTCTACGCCCAACTCGGCGACAGCGAACGCGCCAGCGTCGCGGCCGCGCTCGACCAGGCCGCGATCGATTACCGCATCGACAATTCCACCGGCGCACTGACCGTGGCCGAGGGCGACTTCTACCGCGCGCGCATGCTGGTCGCCTCGGACGGCGCGCTCGCCGTACCCGAAAGTGGCGCGCAAATGCTCGACAGTCTGCCGATGGGCGCCAGCCGCACACTCGAAGGTGAACGCCTGCGCGCCGCGCGCGAGGCCGACCTGCAGATGACCATCCGCGAGATCGATGGCGTCGAAGGCGTTCGCGTGCACCTGGCCGCAGGTGAAAAATCGGTCTTCGTGCGCGACAACGTGCCCCCGTCCGCCTCGGTCATGGTGCGCCTCGCCCGGGGCCGCAGCCTGACCGACGGGCAGGTCAGCGCCGTGGTCAACCTTGTCGCGGGCTCCGTGCCGGGTCTTTCGCCGGATGCCGTGCGCGTGATCGACCAGCACGGGCGCCTCCTCTCCCAGCTGGGCCAGGGTGTCGATTCCGACCGGCTCGACATGCAGGCCCGGATGGAGGCCAAGCTGCGCGAACAGGTCGCCCAGTTGCTTTCTCCCATGCTCGGCGAAGGCAACTTCACCTCCGAGATCCAGGTCGATCTCAACATGGACGAGGTCACCTCCGCGCGTGAGAGCTACGACAAGGACGGCGTCGTGCGCAGTGAGACGCAGCAACAGTCGCAATCCAGCACCGGAGGCGCCGCCGTGGGCGTACCCGGCGTGCTGGCCAACACGCCCCCGCCGCAGACCCAGGCCCAGCCCGGTGCACCGCAGGGCACGCAGGGACAGGCCCAGGGTGCGCAGACACCGCCCCCGACAAATGGCGAGAGTTCCTCCAGTCGCACCTACGAACTGGGCCGCGAAGTTTCGGTTTCGAACACCGGTCCCGGCCGCGTCCAGCGCCTCTCGGTCGCCGTCGCGATCAGCGCGGAAGCCATGAAGGGCGCCAACCAGCAGCAGATCGCCGACCTGGAGGCCCTCGTCAGCGCGGCCGTCGGCGCGAACCCGCAGCGCGGCGACGTCGTCAAGGTCATCACCCGCGCCTTTGAGGTCGCGCCCGAAACCGCCCTGCCCTTCTACGAAACCAGCTGGTTCGCCATGCTTGTGCGCAACGGCGCGGCCGTCATCGCCGTACTCCTCGTCCTGCTCTTGGGCGTGCGCCCGATGGTCAAGGCCGTTCGCGGCGACAAGGTCCGTTCGGCCAAGGGCAAGAAAGGCAAGAAGGCCAAGGGCCTCGCCGAGGACGAGAACGAGCCCGCCGCGCTTGAGGCTCCGGCCATCCCCGCGGAACGCCCGGTCATCCCCGGCACCGAGGAGGAAGAGGAATACGTGCCGCGCGCCGAGCTCCTCAACCGCCAGATCACGCTCGCACGCGGGCTCGTCGCCGAGAACCCGGGCGGCGCGGTGCAGGCGCTGCGCCAGATGCTCAACCATATGCCCACCGAAGATGAGGCGAAGGCGGCCTGATGAGCGAGGCAGCCCCCTTCGAGGCGGCCGACAACGCCGCCGTGATGATGATGTTGCTGGACGAGGAGCAGACCAGCCGCATCCTCGCCGAACTGGAGCCCGACGAGTTGCGGCTCCTGGGCGAAAAGATGTGCGCGCTGGGCGACATCGGCCCGGACGTCATCGCCGAGGCCCTGACCGGGTTCCTGGAAAAGACCGAGGCTCTCGGCCTGCCCTCCCACGACCGGGTGAGCCAGGTGCGTACAATGATGCACCGCGCGCTGGGCGAGGTGAAGACCGACAACCTGATGCAGCGCATCGTGCCACCCAATGCGCCCAAGGGTTCAATGGTGGAGCTGGCGCGCTGGCTCAATCCGTCCGCGCTGATCCCGCTCATCAAGGACGAGCACCCCCAGGCCATCGCCGTGCTGCTGGTCCAGCTCGACCCGCTTGTCGCCGCCGAGGTTCTCCACGGCCTGCCGCCCGAACAGCACTCGGAAATCATCCACCGCGTGGCAACGATCGGCCCGGTCTCGCCCCAGGCCATCGCCATGCTGGAAGAGCTGCTGAGCCAGCGCATCACCCAATGCCACGGCAGCCGCCCCCTTCAGATGGGCGGCATGAAGGAGGCGGCGGAAATCATCAACGGAGTGGGCAAGGTCATCGAGAAGCGCGTGATGAGCGAGATCGCCAAGAAGGACAAGGCGCTGGCCAAGAAGCTGGAAGAGGAGATGTTCAAGTTCGAGCACCTCTTCGTGCTCGATCCCCAGCAGATGGGCGTGCTCCTGCGCGATGTCGGCAACGACACCCTCATTGATTCGCTCAAGGGCATTTCGGAGGAGGAGCGCGAGTTCTTCTTCCGCGCCATGTCCAGCCGTGCCGCGGACGGCGTCAAGGACGAGATTGCCGCACGCGGGCGCACCAAGCTTGCCGACGTGGTCGCGGCGCAAAAGGAAGTTGTCGCGATTGCCCGCAAGCTGGTGGCCGACGGCTCCCTGATCCTGGGGGCGGGAGACGGCGAATATGTCTGATATGGGCTTTGCCTTCCCCCGTCCCGGCTTCAAGCTGATCGAGCCCTATGCCGACCGGCGCGGCTTCACGCCCGACCTGCGTTACGGCGGAAATCTGCGCGGCTCGGAAGCGGAAGATGCCTCCGTTTCCTCCCGCGAGGATAACGCGCCCGAGGAGCATACCCCGGACCCGCTCGCAGAGGCCTTCACCCAGGGCTTTACCGCCGGTTTCGAACAGGCCCAGCAGGCCGCCGCGCAAAAGCAAGGGGCCGACGAGGCCGCGCGCGAGGCCCTGTGCCTGTCGCTCACCCGGCTCGATGCCGAACTCGAAGAACAGCTGCGTCTGCGCCTGCGTGAAACGGTCGCGGCGCTGTGCGAGAGCGCGCTGGCCCCGCTCGCTCTCGATACCGAAGCGCTTGAGCGGCGTGTCGCCAACGCTGTTGCCATGCTTGCGCGCGCCGACGACGAGCGCGTGATCCGCCTCAACCCCGAGGACATGGCGCTGGTCTCCCCCCGCCTTGCCGAGCAGTGGACGCTTCAGGCAGATCCCAAGCTCGAACGTGGGGCGCTGCGTATCGAGACCGCGAGCGGCGGGATCGAGGATGGCCCGGCCGTCTGGCGCCAGGCCATCGCCGAAGCCTTGCACGACTGCTGAGCGGCCTCATGCTGGACATGTGCGAAGCCATCTTGCGCGACCTGGCCACAGAGCCGGTCGACCTCGCCGCGCGCCGCTTTGGCTATGTCACCGCCTGCGACGGAGGGCTGCTCGAAGTGAGCGGCCTGGCAATTCCCGTGGGCGCCATGTGCCGGGTCGCGGACGGGCGCAAGGCGCCGTTGCTCGCTGAAGTCATCGGCTTTCGCAACGGGCGCACGATGATGATGATGCTGGGCGACACGATCCTGCTGCGCCCCGGGGCTCGGGTCATCCCCGAGGGGCGCCCGGGCATGCTGCCTGTGGGTGAGGCGTTCTTGGGCCGTGCGGTCGATGGCGAAGGGCTGCCCATCGACGGCGGCTTGCCCATCCACACGCGCGGTGAGTGGCCCGCTGGCGGCGTGCGCACCTCGGCGCTCGACCGCAGCCCGGTGCGCGTACCCTTCGACACCGGCGTGCGCGCGCTCAACGCGCTCACCACCTTTGGCGTGGGCCAGCGCATGGGCGTCATGGCCGGCTCGGGCGTGGGCAAGTCGGTGCTGATCGACATGATAGCACGCGGCGCCTCGCTTGCCCGCAATGGCGCGGACGTTGTCGTGGTCGGCCTTATCGGCGAGCGCGCCCGCGAAGTCTCCGACTTCGTCGAGCGGCACATGAACGCCGCCATGAAGGAGAAGACCGTGGTCGTCGCGGTTCCGGCCGACCATGCCCCCAACCTGCGCCTGCGCGGGGCCATGCTGGCGACTTCGATGGCCGAACATTTCCGCGCGCGCGGGCGCAAGGTCCTGCTCATCATGGACAGCCTGACGCGTGTCGCCCACGCCGCGCGCGAAATCGGCCTGCTGCTGGGCGAGCCGGGCGCGGCGCGCGGCTATCCCCCGTCCGCGCTCGCGACGATCACCAAGCTGGTCGAGCGTGCGGGCAACTCGGCGGCCTCCAATGGCTCGGTCACCGGGCTCTACACCGTGCTCGCCGATGGCGACAACCAGGACGATCCGGTCGTCGACACCGCGCGTTCGATCCTCGACGGGCACATCGTGCTGAGCCGCGAACTGGCCCAGCGCGGGCAATATCCGGCCATCGACATTGCCGCCTCGCTTAGCCGCGTGATGAACGACATCGTGCCCGAGGAACACCAGAAGCTCGCCCGCACCTTCCGCGCGCTGACGGCCAGCTACGAAGCCAACCGCGATCTCGTGCTGATGGGGGCCTACCGCCCCGGTGCCGATGCCCAGCTTGATCGCGCGATCGCCATTACCGGCAAGTTGACGGCCTTCCTCGCCCAAGGGGCCGGTGAGGTCGTGCCGTTCAAGGACAGCGCCGCCCAGCTCGAAGCGCTGCTCGGAAGCTGATCCGTGACCGACGCCCACACGCGCCTCGCCCGCCTGCGCCGCCTTGAAAAAGTGCGCGAAATCGCCCGCCAGACCGCCGCTGCCGAAGCCGCACGGGCTGAGGGGACCCTGGCCCAGCTCCGGACCCTGACCGAGCGCACCCGACGCCTCGCCGAAGACTACGCTGGGCGCCGCACCGCGACCGATGGCGCGGCGCTGCACCAGATCGGGCGCTTCGTCTCCGGGCTCCAGACCCTTTCGCGCACGACCCAGGGCGACGCCGAGCGCGCCCACGCCATTGCCGATGCCAAGCAGAAGCACCTCGCGGAAGCCGAGCGCCGCCGCGCCGCCATCGAGGAGCGCGCGGCCCTCCAGGAACGCATGATCGCCAAGCAGGCGGCAACGCCCGTTCTCTCCGCCCGCCGCGCAGCTGGCACGGAGCTTGAATAGTCCTTCCCATGGTAAGCCCAAGGACCGGTATTCGATGATCCCTCCGCACGCACCTTCCCAAGGCCTCGGCCTTCTCCGGACGATCCTCAACGGCCCCGCCACGTCGGACGAGGGTTCTGGCGGCGTACCCGGAGAGCGCGGCGCCGGCGCGAATTTCTCGGCTACATTGCAGGGACTTGCCTCGCTGGAGGGGGATACGGCCCCGGCCCCTGCCACTGTTCC
>NZ_VIRF01000061.1 GCF_008107685.1 Novosphingobium sp. BW1 | reverse complement strand
GACCGTCGGAAGAACCCATGGCGATGGTACGCACGATACCGCCGCCGAGCTGCTGCTGAACTTCCAGCACCAGGCTCTCGTTACCATTCTGTACCTCAAGCGCGTCGTACACGCGTGGTACGGCGTCCTGAGGGAACTCGACGTCCACCACGGCGCCGATTACCTGGACAATCTGTCCAGTAGCCATCTTGAATCCTCTACGTAATTCGTAAACCTGGTTAAACCGCGGCGGCCCCCGAGACGATCTCGGTGAGTTCCTGAGTAATGCTGGCCTGACGAGCTTTGTTGTAAACCAACTGCAGCTCTTTAATCAGGCTGCCGCCATTATCGGTCGCGGCTTTCATCGCCACCATTCGTGCGGCCTGCTCGCTGGCCAGGTTTTCTACAACGCCCTGATAACCCTGAGATTCAACGTAACGACGCAGCAGGGTATCCAGCAGCGGTTTCGGATCGGGTTCATACAGGTAATCCC
>NZ_VIRF01000035.1 GCF_008107685.1 Novosphingobium sp. BW1 | reverse complement strand
GAGCATGCCGGCATCGATTGGGACAACCTGTCGCCACCCTATGCCTGGCGCTTCCAGCACGACGGCAAGCTCCAGCACCTGCGGCCGAAACGGGCGCGGCTGGCCACCAATAACGCCGAAGCGATGGTCGACGCGGCGCTGGCCGGCCTCGGCATCGCCCACCTGCCGACCTGGTTGTGCAGCGAGTACCTGCTGCGCGGCGAACTGCAGGCGCTGTTCTGCGACGACGGCTTGCCCGCCG
>NZ_VIRF01000129.1 GCF_008107685.1 Novosphingobium sp. BW1 | reverse complement strand
ACCGTGTTGACCTAAAACTGGTGTTCCAGGAAGGTGTGTCAGCTGAAATCCAGCAAATTAACATTGTTGGTAACCATGCTTTCACCACCGATGAACTGATCTCTCATTTCCAACTGCGTGACGAAGTGCCGTGGTGGAACGTGGTAGGCGATCGTAAATACCAGAAACAGAAACTTGCGGGCGACCTTGAAACCCTGCGCAGTTACTATCTGGATCGCGGTTATGCCCGTTTCAACATCGATTCTACCCAGGTCAGTCTGACGCCAGATAAAAAAGGTATTTACGTCACGGTGAACATCACCGAAGGCGATCAGTACAAGCTTTCTGGCGTTGAAGTGAGCGGCAACCTTGCCGGGCACTCCGCTGAAATTGAGCAGCTGACTAAGATCGAGCCGGGCGAGCTGTATAACGGCACCAAAGTGACCAAAATGGAAGATGACATTAAAAAGCTTCTTGGTCGCTATGGTTATGCC
>NZ_VIRF01000125.1 GCF_008107685.1 Novosphingobium sp. BW1 | reverse complement strand
CTGCTGAAGCGATACCCACTACCTCAGGGAAAGCGGCTGGATACCCCTGCTTGTTCTTCTTATGCCCTTCATTCCCCACGGCCGCGAAGAGCAGCTTGCCTTTACTTTCGGCGTACTTGATCGCTTCATGTTCCTGAGGCGAGAAGTAAAAGCCACCGAAGGACATGCTGATGATCCGTGCATCGCCGTCGGCCGCAGCGCGGATGGCGTTCGCCGTGTCAGGGATCGTGATGGAAGGCTTCTTCTTCTCGAACTCGCCCAAGGCGACGCGCATAGGGATGATCTTGGCTCCGGGGGCAAGTCCCTTCAGACCGCCTCCCTTGCCTGTCCCGGCGATCAACTCAGCCATCGTCGTACCGTGACCGTCGTAGTCGTCGGTTTCGTCGCCTGGTGCCTCGGTTGCGTCGACTCCCTTGAGCACTTGTCCCTGCAGCGACGGCGTGGACGAATTCACACCCGAGTCAATGACAGCG
>NZ_VIRF01000124.1 GCF_008107685.1 Novosphingobium sp. BW1 | reverse complement strand
GGAGCTTCGTCATGTCCGCGAAGGATACCCCGGCCACCCAGACCGCCGAGCCCGGTCGCGCACAACCGGTCGAAGTCCCCGGTGGCGGCCACTGGTGGCGCCGCCTGCTGGCCTTCGCCGGCCCCGGCTACCTGGTCGCGGTGGGCTACATGGACCCGGGCAACTGGGCCACCGACGTCGCCGGCGGCGCGCAACTGGGCTACCTGCTGCTCTCGGTAATCCTGCTCTCCAGCCTGATGGCGATGCTGCTGCAGGCGCTGTCCGCGCGCCTGGGCATCGCCAGCGGCCTGGACCTGGCCCAGGCCTGCCGCGAACGCTACTCGCCGAGCACCTGCCGCCTGCTGTGGCTGGCCTGCGAGACGGCGATCATCGCCTGCGACCTGGCCGAGGTGATCGGCACCGCCATCGCCCTGAAGCTGCTGTTCGGCCTGCCGCTGGCCTGGGGCGCCTTGCTCTGCGTGGGCGACGCGCTGCT
>NZ_VIRF01000101.1 GCF_008107685.1 Novosphingobium sp. BW1 | reverse complement strand
CGCTGGAAAAAGCGAAAGAAACCACCTTTGCCCGCTTCCTCTATGCACTTGGTATCCGTGAAGTTGGCGAGGCTACCGCAGCAGGTCTGGCGGCATATTTCGGCACGCTGGAAGCGCTGGAAGCCGCGTCGATTGAAGAGCTGCAAAAGGTGCCTGATGTTGGAATTGTCGTTGCCTCCCACGTTCACAACTTCTTTGCCGAAGAAAGCAACCGCAATGTCATCAGCGAGCTGTTGGCGGAAGGTGTTCACTGGCCTGAGCCGATCGTTATCAATGCGGAAGAGATTGACAGTCCGTTTGCTGGTAAAACCGTGGTGCTTACGGGCAGCTTAAGCCAGATGTCGCGTGATGACGCTAAAGCTCGACTGGTCGAACTGGGGGCGAAAGTCGCGGGCAGCGTGTCGAAGAAAACCGATCTGGTGATAGCGGGTGAAGCTGCAGGATCTAAACTGGCGAAGGCGCAGGAACTGGGCAT
>NZ_VIRF01000059.1 GCF_008107685.1 Novosphingobium sp. BW1 | reverse complement strand
TAATTGAACTCGTGGTTCCCGAGCGCCGCCGCGTCGTAACCGATCGCGTTCATCGCCTGCGCCATCGGATGCACCGGACCACGCCGCGCCGTGATCGGATCGACCTTCGCGTAGTAGTACGACAACTGCGTGCCCTGGATCGTGTCACCCGCGTCGATCAGCAACGTGTTCCGGCGGCCCTTCTCCCGGCGCACCTGGTCCACCAGCGTCGAGATCTTCGCCAGACCGACGTCGTTGTGCGCGGAGTCGTCGTACTCCTTGTCCGTGAAGTAGTCCCAGTTGAAGACGTTCCCGTGCAGGTCGGTCGTGCCCATCACCGTGAACGAGTACCGCTTCGCCGGACGCCCGTGGCCGTGACCGTGCCCCTTCGCCTCCGCGGCGCCGGCCGAGCCCACGAGACATCTC
>NZ_VIRF01000111.1 GCF_008107685.1 Novosphingobium sp. BW1 | reverse complement strand
TCTTTTGCTATTGCTGGAGCCGATTGCGTTGGAGACGATTTCGGCGATGAAAATTCCGACAGTGATGGTTCTGATGGCGGCCCTCCTGCAGCCGGTCTCAGCCTTCGGCGAGACCGAATGGATAGGCGGCGCGAGACAATGGTCGGTCGGCATTGCCAACGAGAGCCCGCATCCCTATTGCCGCCTGCTGTGGGACAGCGAGATCGGCAAGACCATGGAATTCCGCCAGAGCGCGACCGAGACGTTCTGGCTGGTCGCAAAGAACACATGGGACATTCCGGCCGGCACCAAGACCGAGGTGACGCTGACCGATCGTACGGTGACGAAAGTCATCGCTGCCGATTTCTTCGACAAGAACACGCTTCGCCTCTGGGGTCCGGCCAGCAAGGGGAGCGCCGGGCTGAAGAAGATCATCAAGAATTCCTTTGCCGGAATGCCTGACGTGCAGATCACCTTTGCCGGCGACGAAGGCGACTGGACGCTGCCGCTCTCGCGGGTGGAGCAGCTC
>NZ_VIRF01000120.1 GCF_008107685.1 Novosphingobium sp. BW1 | reverse complement strand
ACGCATGATCGCAAGATCTTCGGACGAAACCGGCCGCGGCAGATAATAGACACTACCCCGGCTGATCCCCAGTTCCTTCGCTTGGCGCTTCACGGGCAAGGTATGCGAGCGGTCGATCATCGCCTTGCGCTCGGCAACAGACCTGCCTTGCCGAGCGCGCCTTCCAAAAAATCATTGGCCAACGTCAGCTCGCCGATCTTGGCGTGAAGCGTCTTCACGTCGACGGCCGGTTCGTCAGATGCCTTCTCCGAGCCGAACACGCCCGCCGCCCCTTCGAGCAACTGCGTGCGCCACGTCGTGATCTGGTTGGGATGCAGATCATAGTCGTGCGCCAGCTCTGCCAGCGTCTTCTCACCCTTGATCGCGGCAAGCGCCACCTTCGCCTTGAATGCCGGGCTGTGGTTGCGCCGGGGTCGTCTGCTCATTCTCTGCTCCTGTCTCGCAGCCCATCTGGCTGCTCTCAGGCAGAAAATCCAATTATCTCAGTGTGCAGATTCTCCAGGCCACCTCT
>NZ_VIRF01000076.1 GCF_008107685.1 Novosphingobium sp. BW1 | reverse complement strand
CGGGGTGAGCCTGGCCAGCCAGGCGCTCGGCAGCCTGCTGGGGGTGACGGTGGCTTTCGCCGGCGGCCTGTTGGTCTATGGGCTGATGAAGGCGCTGCTGGGCATCCGCTTGAGCCAGGAGGAGGAGTACTACGGCGCGGACCTGTCGATCCACAAGATCGGCGCGATCAGCCACGAATGAGGGGGCGGACTTCCTTGGTGCGGCGGGGTATCGGCGGATAACGCCGTTGGCGTTATGCGCTCTACGTAGGATGGATCGAAGCCTTCGCTTGGTGAAGGGCGGTTTCATCGCGGGTCCGCCGGGCGCTTTTTTTCCATCGACCGGCTTCACTTGCCTTGCGTCTCGCGCCAGACTGGCGCGCATGCCGATCCAGACGCTTGCCACCCTTGCCGATATCGACGCCGGCG
>NZ_VIRF01000065.1 GCF_008107685.1 Novosphingobium sp. BW1 | reverse complement strand
TTGAATGCCGGGCTGTGGTTGCGCCGGGGTCGTCTGCTCATTCTCTGCTCCTGTCTCGCAGCCCATCTGGCTGCTCTCAGGCAGAAAATCCAATTATCTCAGTGTGCAGATTCTCCAGGCCACCTCTGCCAGAAGACGAAGGCGGCTCCAAATGCCTACTTTTTGGAAATCATCCGCCTGCGCTTGCCGGTTGGCGCGGACAGCCATTGCATCCCGGGATCAAACCAGACCTGAAGCGAACCTCTCTGCACAAGCGCTGCATGTAGGATCTCCAGTTCGTCGTGCGGTAGCGGGCACGGGGCGGTTTGCTCATCGCGGACCATTAACCGATTGGATTCACAATCGGAATCCCTCCGTCATTTGCGCAACAAAGCCCCTTTTATGCCTTCTTCGCGGTCTGCCTGGGTGCGTTGCAGGTGGCATCTCGCACGAGGCAGTGATGATCGAGGATCGCTTGGAGGATGCCGCACGGCTCGCGAAGGCGGGCTCAATCCTTTACATCGCCACGGTCGTCGCGATCATCGTCTTCATCGCTTGGCGATAGGGGCATGGCTAGCACAGGTGCTCATGCGCAGCCCGCAAGGAACCCGCGCGCCTGCGCGAGAATGCCCTCCCGACTGTCCTCGTCCTGCCGGTCCCAGTTGCGATAGGTCAGCGCCATGCGGTGATTGTCGCCCAGCTTATCGCGGTGGCGGTCAAGAAAATGCCAGTAAAGGGCGTTGAAGGGGCAGGCCTTGGAACCGACCCGCTCCTTCACGTTGTAGGCACAGGTCCCGCAGTAATCCGACATGCGGTTGATGTAGGCCCCCGAGGCCACATAGGGCTTGGACCCAAGAAGACCGCCATCGCCGAACTGGCTCATGCCCAGCGTGTTGGGCAGTTCGACCCATTCGTAGGCATCGACATAGACCTGCAGGTACCATTCGTGGACCTGTTTGGGATCGCAGCCAGCCAGAAGCGCGAAGTTGCCGATCACCATGAGCCGCTGGATGTGGTGGGCGTGCCCCGTCGCTAGGGTCTGGCCGATCGCCTCGCGCAGGCACTGCATGTCCGTCTCACCCGTCCAGAACCAGGCGGGCAAGTCCCGGCGGTGGTCGAGGAAGTTCCGCTCGACGTACGCAGGCCCCTCGCGCCAGTAGATGCCGCGCACGTATTCGCGCCAGCCCAGGATCTGCCGGATATAGCCTTCGACCGAATTGATCGGCGCCCGACCCGCCCGGTACTCGGCTTCCGCACGGCGGCACAGGTCAAGCGGGTCCAGCAGCCCCGAATTGAGATAGGGCGAGAGGATGGAATGCCACAGGAACGGCTGGCCCCGCAGCATGGCATCCTCGTAACGGCCGAAATCGGGCAAGGCGTTGGCGAAGAAGCTCGCCGCCTGCCGCTCGGCATCGGCGGCCGTCACCGCGTAGTCGAAATCCTCCAGCGATCCGGGATGTTCGGCGAACCTCCCGGCGACGAGGGCCAGCACCTGGCGGGTAATCGCATCGGGCTCGAAGCGCAGGGGCATGGGCATGAAGAGGTCGGCGTCCGCTGGCTGGCGGTTGTCCTTATCAAAATTCCACTGCCCGCCCGCCGGCTTGCCATCGTCAAGCAGGAGTCCTGTCTTGCGGCGCATCTCGCGGTAGAAGAATTCCATCGTCAGGGCGCGGCGCCCCGCCGCCCAGTCCTCGAACTCACGGTGCGAGCACAGGAACCGCGTATCCGTGCGGATCTCGACGGGCAGGCCGAACAGGGTCTGCCAGCTTTCCATCATGGCCGCCACACGCCATTCGCCCGGCTCGGTCACGACAATGCGTTCCGGGTCATGGCGCGCAATGGCGCGGGCGATCTCGCCTGTGAAGCTATCGCTGGCCTCCGGATCGTCGAGGCGTACGTAATCAACCGTATAGCCTGACTCGACCAGCGCCTGCGCATGATGGCGCATCGCCGAAAGGATATAGGCGATCTTCTTCTTGTGGTGGCGCACGTAGGTGGTCTCGTCCGCAACCTCCATCATCAGCACGACGACGTCTCTCGCCTCCATCCCCGCAAGCGAGGACAGGTCGAGAGAAAGCTGATCTCCCAGCACGGGCACAAGTGTCTTCATTCCGCTTTCCTGAAGGCTGCGGCGTTGCTGGTGTGCATGCGGCTAGGGCGCCTTGCGGTTCTGGCGGCAGCGATCCGAGCAGTACTTCACCTCATCCCAAACGCGCGCCCACTTGCGCCGCCAGCCAAAGGGACGTCCACAGGCGAGGCAGATCTTGCTTGGCAGGTCGGCTTTTTTGCGCATCGTCGCCATGGCTAACCCGCCCCGTGCGGGACCGCCGCTCGAGTGATGAGCCCAGGCAGGCTCGCGCGCATCTGATCGGCAAGCCGCAAACCCGAGAGCCAGGCTCCTTCAACCGTGGGCGCGCGGCACCAGTCACCGCAGGCACCAAGGCGCTGGTCCGGGTTCCAGAGGACCCGACCCGACTGCCCATAGGGCTGCGCAAAGCGCCAACGGTGCGCCTTCAGGAAGGTCGGCGTGGGCAGTTCCGTGCCGAGCGCCTGCGCAAACGCGGACAACATCCGCTCCGCCACATTCTCCGCATCGCATTCCAGGTTCGCGCGCGACCATGCGGCGTTGGCATGAAGCACCCAACCCTCCGAAGAGCCGCGTTCGGGCTTGGAGGCGTTGCACGCAAGCACGGAAAAAATGCCCAGGTCCTCCATGAAGGGACGGGGCGCAGGGATATCCCAGGGAAATGCGACCATGACCGACCAGCAGGGCGTGGAGCGTACCGAGGCGGCCTCCAACGCGGCATCGAGATCATGAAGGGACAGGAGCGGCGCGGCCTGCTCGGCCGGGACGGCGACGACAACACTGTCGAACGGCTCTGCGTCCACACTCTCCCCTTCGATCCTCCAGCCGTCATCGTTCTGGACCAGAGCCTGGACCCGCGCCCCGAACCGCACGTCAAAGCGCTTGCTCTGCTCGGCAACGAGGGTGGCCATGGAAGGGACGCCGACCATGGCGCCACGTGGGCCGTCGGGCCAGCGCGCCGCACAGCCTGCTTCCTGCCAACGCCCCACTTCCGCCTGGAAATCAGGGTCATGCGCGGTGAAGAACGGCGCCCCCAGATCCCACGAGGAAATATCCGTCACGACGGAGGTTAGCCGCCCACCAGGACGCCGCCCCTTGTCGAACAGGACGATGTCGGCAAGCCCGGACAACCGCCCGGCGCAGGCGAGCCCGGCGATACCCGCCCCCACGATGGCAATGCGCATGATCAGCCCTTGCCCCCGCCGATCAGGGCCAGGACTTCACGGCGGCGAGCGGCATCCTCGCGGAAGCAGCCAAGCATCTTGCTCGTCACCATGTCGACGCCGTGCGTGCGCACGCCGCGGCCCGTCATGCAACCATGGCTCGCCTTGATCACGACAGCGACGCCCAACGGGTCAAGATTGTCCCGGATGCATTCGGCGATCTGCGCAGTCAGACGCTCCTGGATCTGGAGGCGATGTGCAAACCCGTGCAGGACGCGCGCCAGCTTGGAAATCCCGACCACGCGGTTGCGCGGGAGATAGGCAATCGAGGCCGTCCCCGTGATCGGTGCAAGGTGATGCTCGCAGTGCGAATGGAAGGGAATGTCGCGCAGGAGCACGACTTCATCGTATCCCCCCACCTCGTCGAAGGTACGGCCAAGATGGACGGCCGGATCTTCCTCATAGCCCCTGCCGTATTCCTTCCAGGCCCGACCGACGCGCGCGGGCGTATCGAGAAGCCCCTCGCGATCAGGATCCTCCCCCGCCCAGCGCAGCAGCGTGCGCACCGCGTCCTGGACTTCGTCGGGCACCGTCTCGCGTGTGTCTTCATACTCCTCGTCACAGGCATGATCTGCGAGGAAGGCTGCATCCATGATGTTCATGATATCTCTCGTCCGGTTTGCCGCCGACCCGGCGCAGGTAGCTTTCGTCGGGAAAGGTTCTAGGCGTCGGCTTCAAGCTCTGCGATATGGCCAAACGTGAAGAAAGCAGCCGTACCAAGCCCGATGGATCCCGATTCCCTGATTGCGCGCAGCCGCGTCGCGGCCGTCGTCAGCGACCCGCGGCGGGCCGACAATCCGATCGTCGCCTGCAACGAGGCCTTCTTGGAGCTGACCGGCTACACGCGCGAAGAAGTCATCGGGCGCAACTGTCGTTTCCTGCGCGGGTGCGGCACCGAACCCGAACAGGCCGCGATGCTGCGCGAGGCCGTAGCCGAAACCCGGCCCGCGATGGTCGAGCTCATCAACTACCGCAAGGACGGCAGCGCCTTTCGCAACGCGGTGATGGTGGCGCCCCTGTTTGACGAGGAGGGCGACGTGCAGTTCTTCCTCGGCTCGCAGATGGCCATCGACGACACCGAGGCCAGCCGCCACCAGCAGGCCCGCACCCGGATCGAGGGGCTGTCCCGGCGCCAGCGACAGATCCTGCGCGCACTGGCGCAAGGGCAACTCAACAAGCAGATCGCCTTCGAGCTTGGCGTGACCGAACGCACGGTCAAGATGCACCGCGCCGCGGTACTGCGCGCACTGGATGTCCGCACGGTGGCCGAAGCCATCCGCATCGCTATCGAGGCCGGCTACTGAACCGCCTGCGCACTACCATTCTGAAGCCTGGGACCAACGCCCGTCTAAGCACGATCAGGCCGGGGCCTTCCCCCTTTGAGAGCCTCGACGACACCCGCGAGCGTGCGGCGCAGGCCATCGAGTTCCTCCAGGTCCTGCCCCCTGGTCATGATCTCCGGGACGTGGAGCGCCTCTTCGCGCAGCGCCTTCCCGCTTGCGGTCAGCGAGATACGCACCCGGCGTTCGTCTTCCCGGTCGCGCTGGCGCACAAGGTGCCCCAGAGTTTCCATGCGCTTGAGGAGCGGCGTCAGCGTGCCGGTATCGAGATGCAGCCGCTTGCCAATGGCTCCTACGTTCTGCCCGTCCTCTTCCCACAGCACCAACATGACGAGGTATTGCGAATAGGTAAGGTTCAGCCGCGCGAGCACCGGCGCGTAGAGTCTGCCGATCAGGTTGCTCGCCGCGTAGAACTGGAAGCACAGCTGGCGATCGAGGCGCAGCGGGTCCTCGCACGGGGCAGGGTCATTCAGGGGCGTTCGCATCGCACATGACGATAGCGCATGGACCCGCACTCTCAAAGGCTTGCGGACTTATATTGTGCACAATTTAATTGAGAAAAATGGAACTCGAAGGCCGCCTCTCCCGTTTCCCCACCAAGAGCGAGGATCGGCACCGGGCCGATTCTGCTGACAAGGAGGCAAGCCATGCGTCAACTGTCCGACGGGTTCTGGAACTTCCGCGGGTCTTTCAAGATCGCAGGGGTTCTCGATGTCGGTACGCAGATGTCGCTGGTCCGCAGGGCCAATGGCCGCTTCCTTGTCCTAGACTCCTATGACCTAGCGCCCCAGGACCGTGCCGAGTTGCAGACGCTCACCGACAATGGTGCAGCAATCGACGCCATTCTCAACGTCCATCCCTTCCATACCCTGCACTGCGAGACAGTCCACAAGCTGTTTCCCGAGGCCCGGCTGGTGGGGACGCGGCGGCACCGCGAACAGGCCCCGCACCTGCGCTGGCAGGACGGAGCGATCGAGGATGCCACCACGCAGGCCGAGTTCGCCGATGACCTTGCCTTCTCGGTGCCCGAGGGAGTCGACCTGGTAACGCAGGACCCGTCGGTCCACGCAGGCTCGGTGATGGTGCGCCACGTGCGCAGCGGTATCGTCCATGTCGACGACACGCTCAGCGTCCTCGAGGCGCCGGGCGTACTGGGCAAGGTACTGCCCCAGGGGCGGCTGCGCTTCCACCCGATGCTGGGCAAGGCCCTGCAGCACCGGGCGGGGGCAGCGGATGACTTCGCGCGCTGGGCGCGGCAGATCGCCGGGGAATGGTCAGGCACACCCTATGTGTGCGCAGCCCATTCGGCGGTGCGCGAACTCCCGGAGACAGGCTGGCAGGATGAGGTGCTCCACGCCCTCGAGGCCGCCGAAAAGACCCTCGCCAAGCATCGCGCCCGTCACGGATGCCCCCCGCGAGCGCCCATCCCTCCAGATACGAGAGAAACGCCATGAGCGAACAACGCATCAAGACCATCAATCCCCTCACCGAAGAGGTGCTTGACACCTATGCCTACATGAGCGACGCGCAAGCGACCAAGATCGTCGGAAACTGCCACCAGGCCTTCCTCGACTGGCGCTTGCAGAGCCTTGAGGCGCGCGCGGAGGTAATCCGCGCCATCGGAACGGCCCTGCGCGAGCGCAAGGACGAGCTGGCCTCGCTGATGACGCGCGAGACCGGCAAGCTGATCGGCGACAGCCGCGACGAGGTTGATCTGTGCGCGGCGATCTGCGACTACAGCGCGGACGAAGGCCCAAGGGCCCTCGCCGATGAAGAGCGCGAGGTCGACGGCGCAACGGCCATCGTCACCCATTCTCCCATCGGCGTCGTCTATGGCATCCAGCCCTGGAATTTCCCGGCCTACCAGGCCGTGCGCTATTCAATCGCCAGCCTGATGGCGGGCAATGGCGTTCTCCTCAAGCACGCCGAAAACTGCACCGGCAGCGGCCTTCTTCTGCGCGAGATCTACGAGCAGGCGGGCCTGCCCGAAGGGCTCTTTGGCGTTCTGTGCATCACGCACGAGCAGTCCGATGCTATCATCGAAAACGAGCTGGTGCGCGGCGTAACGATGACCGGCAGCGACAAGGCCGGACGCCACATCGCGGCGAAGGCGGGCGAACAGGTCAAGAAGACCGTGCTCGAACTGGGCTCGAACGATGCCTATCTCGTGCTCGACGATGCCGACCTTGATCTGGCGGTCGATACCTGCGTGCAAGGCCGCCTCTACAACAACGGCCAGACCTGCGTGAACGCCAAGCGCTTCATCGTCACCGAGAAGAACTACGACGCCTTCGTGGAGCGCTACGCCAAGAAGTTCGGCGCCATCGCACTGGGCGACCCGACCGACGAAAAGACGCAGCTTGGCCCCCTTGTCAGCCGCAGCCAGCGCGACCAGCTGCACGAGCAGGTTACCAAGAGCGTGGAGAAGGGCGCGCGCCTTGTCGTCGGCGGCGAAGTGCCTGAGCGCAAGGGTTGGTTCTATCCAGCCACCGTGCTTGCCGATGTCGCTCCGGGGCAGCCCGCCTATGAGGACGAGCTGTTCGGCCCTGCCGCCTCGATCATCAAGGCGAAGGATGATGGTGAGGCGATGCGCATCGCCAATTCCAGCCGTTACGGCCTTGGCGGTGGTATCTTCAGCCGCGATGTCGAACGCGCCCGCGAACTGGCCAAGACCCACTTCGACACCGGAATGGTGTTCATCAACACCTTCGACATCGCCACGCCCAACCTGCCCTTCGGCGGGGTAAAGAGTTCGGGCTATGGCCGCGAGCATGGGCCCGAGGGTCTCAAGGAGTTCGTCAACATCAAGTCGATCAAGATCGCCCGCTGAGATGGGAGAGACGCTCCATTGTGACGTCGCGGTGATCGGGGCCGGCACGGCCGGCCTCGCAGCCGAGCGCGCGGCGCGCGCCAATGGCGCCTCGACCCTGCTGATAGATCCGGCCTTCAACGGGACGACCTGCGCCACTGTCGGTTGCATGCCCTCCAAGCTCCTCATCGCCGCGGCTCACCGGGCCCGCGCGGTGAGGACGGCCGGGCCCTTCGGTATCGAGGTAGGCGATGTCGTGATCGACGGCCCCGCTGTCCTGCAGCGAGTGCGTGACGAGCGCGACCGCTTCGCCCGCTTGACGCGCCAGTCGTTCGAGGACCTGCCCCCCGGTACTGCGATCAAGGCCCGCGCCCGCTTCACCGCGCCGGGGCGTCTGGCGCTCGACGACGGGCGCTCTGTCGCGGCGGAGCGGGTCATCATCGCCACCGGCTCCTCCCCCCTCCTGCCCCCTGCCTTCGCGGCGCTGGGGGACAGTGTACGAACCAGTGACACCATCTTCGAAATGCGCGATCTGCCCCGACGCCTCGCGGTCGTGGGCTCGGGCGCCATTGGTCTGGAACTAGCTCAGGCCTTCGCGCATCTGGGCGTGGAGACAACGCTGTTCGACCGGGCCGAACGCCTGGGCGGTCTGCGCTGCGCACGGGTTCACGAACGCCTGCATGCGATCATGGCGGCCGATCTTGATCTTAAGCTCGGGGTCGAGGTAGTGCCCTACGCCGAAGAGGATGGCGCGCGGATTGAATGGTCCGATGGTGAAGGTAACGCCGGCGAAGCGCATTACGATCTCGTGCTCGCAGCGCTGGGCCGGTCCCCGCAGCTGGGCGACCTCGATCTCAATGCAGCCGGGATAGCCTGCGATGAAAAGGGCGTTCCCTTCCATGACCGGCACACCATGCGCTGCGGCGACAGCGCGGTGTTCCTCGCAGGCGACATCGCGTCCGACCTCCCTCTCCTGCACGAGGCCTCGCACGACGGCGCCATCGCCGGGCGCAATGCTGCGGCCTTCCCCGCTCCCGTGCCAGCCCAGCGCCATGTCCCCTTCAGCATGATTTTCACACAGCCCACGGTCGCGACCATCGGCGCACCAGAGGACAAGAGCGCGGTCACCGGTACCGCCGACTTCAGCGACCAGGGCCGCGCCCGTGTCGAAGGCCGCAACGCCGGGCTGCTCACCCTCTACGCCGAAGCCCCCTATGGGCGGCTGATCGGCGCCGACATGGTCGCACCTGCGGGCGAGCATCTGGCGCACATGCTGGCCTGGGCGATCCAGGAGGGCCGCACGGCGAGCGAGCTTCTCTCCCTCCCCTTCTACCACCCCACCATTGAGGAAGGTCTCAAGAGCGCGCTGCGCACGATCTGCCAGGCCACCCCCATCGACCTTCCCCAGGATCAGGATGCGGGCACCCCGCCCGGCGCCTGATGGAATCGGTCTGAGCCCGGCGCAATGTCTGCTTCATGGACAGAGGCGAGCCGCCATTTACCGTGTTGCGTCGGGCCGGAGGAGGCTGGTGCTCGATTGCGCGCGTCGCCATGTCGCCCTCAATCGAGCAAGGATGCACCTGCCTCATGACACCCCGGCCCGGCGTCGGCGGACACACGCGATCCCCACGCGCGGGCCCGGGCAACCGAGAAGGCCATGACCCGGGACAAGCGCTATCGCGACAGCCCGATGGCGCTGGACCTCCCCGGGCATGCGCAGGTCTCTCAAGGCGCACATCCGGCGGTCGGCGATGGCCCGCCGATCGCCCGCGTTGGCCTACCCGCCCTCTACGAGACCGATGCCGCGCTCACGCTCGGCGCCCGCGCCGCCTTCTAGCCGCGCGCGTGGTCCTGTAACGAAAAGGGAGCGATCCGAACCCGAACCGCCCCCCTTTCAAAGGTCCTGCACGGTAATCAAAAGGTCGCCTCGTTTACTGGCCTCCAGCCGCGGGGCTCAGCCGCGCCGCCGCGCCGTCTCCGGTCGGGAGGCGAACCAGATAGGACGTGCCATAGACATTGCCCGGCCGCTCGAAATCGGTCGAGACGATCTGGGCACCACTGCCCAGCGCGGCATTGGCGCGGGTCATGTCGTTGGTCTTTGCCTCGTAGGTCTCGATGTCGGAACGCGTACGGACGAGGTAGCCCTCGGCCACGGCCTTGCGGATCTCGTCCTCCCGCATGATCGCGTTGTCGTACATCAGGAAGGCGGCGTGATCCTCGCCCGGGTTGGCCCGCAGGAAGGCGACGCGCCCGGCGAGCGAGGGATGACCTTCCAGATAGGCCGCCGCGCCCTGCGGCCCGTTGGCGGTGATCATCAGGAACATTACCTTGCCGCGCGCACGCTCCAGGCTCGGCCAGTTTCCAGCGAGTGCCGCGGCGTTGAGCGTGGCGTGATCCCTGCGCAGATCGTCGGGCGTGATGATCCGGGACCTGTCGAAGACCGAGAGGATCTCGGCATCGAGTGCATCGAACGCGGCCTTGTCGAAGGGCAGCGGCTCGGCGGAATCGGCAAAGAGCTTGCGGCCCTGGCTCTTCGCCTCGACCAGGATGAAAAGCGGAACGTGCCCCTGATGAGCGTCCGACCAGTCGCGGATCTGGGCGAGGCAGGTCGTGAACAGGGTGCAATGGCTGCGAAAGTCGTAGTCGACGATGTGCTGAACCTTGAAACCCGGCGTGGCAAGGGCCGCCTCGTCGATGGCGAATCCCGGCGCAATGCCCTCCCGGCGCAGGGCCCGATACCCGGCGGGATCGGCATAACGCCCACCGTGCGGGTCCGGGTTCACGTCAAGCTCCAGGCTGCGCATGCCCAGGTCCAGCTGCGTGGTGAGGTCGGGGTGCAGGTAATTGAGCGCATCGTCGAAGGATATCCCATTGGGATGCTCCTCGGCCATCAACGCGCGGCGTTCCTCGGGCAGGACATCGAAGGCGGCGAGCATGGCCTCGAAGCGCGGACGCATCAGATCCACCAGACGCGGGTCGACCGGCAGGGCGTAGCTGTTGTGCGTTCCCAAAACCTGAAGATGGTTGATCGGCGTCGCGCCCGGCAGGTCCGGCACCTCGATGCGCTCTTGCATATCGGCTTGGCGCATGTCGGCACGAGGCGCCTGCCCGGCACCTTGCGCGCTCACAGCGAATAGGGGGAGCGCCAGCAAGGCGCCCCCCAGCACGCGGGTCCGAATGATCCGGCCCCGCATCAGAAGTCCGCCGAGATAAAGCCGCCCAGCGTGCGACGGGCCGAAGGCGAAGTGTAGTGCAGCATCCCGACCGCGCCGTAGTTCTGGAAACCCGTTGAGTAGTAGGTGTCGAACAGGTTGCGGGCATAGGCGCCGAACCGGATGTTGCTGTCGGGCAGCGTGAAGGTCACGCGGGCATTAACCAGGCCATAGCCATCGACATGCGAGTAGTCGGGCTGGCCGGTGACGGTCCAGTACTCGCTGCGCCAAGCGTAGTCCGCGTGGGCACGTGCGCCCAGACCCGAAGCAAACGTGTACTCGTAGTCGGCCGAAACCATGCTGGAGAACTTGGGTGAGTTGGTGAGCGCGGTGCCGGTGTAGTCGGTCGTCTCGTTGTAGACGTAGTCGGTAAACTCCCCATCGGTGTAGGTGAAGGAGCCATTGAGGGTCAGCCCCGGCACCGGCACCAGCGCGATCACGCCTTCGACACCCTTGGTGCGCAAGGCACCGGCATTGCCGATGGTGGTCGCCTGCAGTTCGCCGCCTTGCCCATCGGGAATGGTGGTCAGGATGGTCGTCTGGAAGTCCTTGAAGTTCGAAAGGAAGACATCGAGATTGACGCGCAGGCGGCGATCCCACCATTCGGACTTGATGCCCGCTTCCCAGGCCTTCACGGTTTCCTTGCGGTAGGGGCTGTAGTCATTGCCGACAAAGGCGATGCCCGCTGGTTTGTAGCCGGTCGAGTACGTGGCGTAGAGCATGACGTCGTCGCTTACGTGGAAGGTCGGCGCGATGCGGTAGGAGAAGTTCCCTCCCGTGACCTTGCCATCGGAATAGACCGGCGCCGGGCTGGTGCCGACAAAGGACGGATTGTAGCCGGTGATCGGCTCGGGATCGAGCCAAATGAAGTCCAGGCTCTGCGAATTCCAGTCATGGGTGTAGCGCCCGCCCAGCGCCAGGTTGAATCGATTGGTGAAATTGAGCGTGACCTCTCCGAAGGCCGCCGCGGTCTCGTTCGTGGAATCGAACAGCGAGGTGTTGGCGTCGGGCACATCTGCCGCGCCCGCGATCGCGTAGAGCAGCGGCGCAACCGGATCCCCGCTCGCATCGTAGACAGGCGCGCCCAGCGTCGCCCACTGGACCTGGGTCTGCTGCGCGTTCAGCTTGTTGTAGAAGGCGCCCACGACATATTCCACGAACCCGCCGGTCGGCGAGGCCAGCTGGAATTCCTGGCTGAACTTGTTGGTATCCAGTTCGCCCAGGTTGAACGGAACGTACGCGTACTGGTCAAGCGGGAGCAGGTTTACAGGCGTCGAGTTGTCGTAGGCGGTTTCGCGATAGGCCGTGATCGACTTGAGCTGATGGTCGCCAAGGCCCAGGTTCACCTCCAGCGAGCCGCCGTATTCGCGCGTCGTGATCTCGCCAAAGCTGCCATCTGCGGTGTCGGCACTACGCCCATCGGGGAACACGCCCAGTTCGGCGAGCATCTGCGCCACGTTCTCGGGCTGGTTGCCGGCTGGCGTGCGCACGCTGGAATCCCAGTGGCGGGCGAAGTCGGCGCGCGCGATGAATTCCAGGTCCGGCCCGGCATCAAGCAGCAGGCGCGCACGGCCACCGTATTCGTGGGTTGAACCGATCGTGCGATCCAGTGTGACGTTGCGCCCGAACCCGTCCTGGGCCTGGTCGAAGCCGGTGACGCGCAGTGCAACGTCGCGCCCCAGAGGTACGTTGAGTGTCGCGTTGAGAATACGCTCGTCGTGTTCGCCATAGCTGCCGCTGGCCGACAGCGAGGTGACGCCCAGTTCAGGATTGCGGGTCGTCACAGAAATCACGCCCGACGTCGCATTCTTGCCAAACAGGGTCCCCTGCGGCCCCATCAGCACGTCGATGCGCTCCATATCGGTGATGCCGATAAGGCCATTGGCCCGCTGGCCATCCATCACGACGCCATCGACGACGACACTGACCGACTTGGCGTTCGAGAAGTCAAAGGAACGGCTGCCTACGCCGCGGATCTGGAAGGCCGCGCCTTGCGTGGGATCGTACTGCACCCCGGGGACCATGTACTGGATATCGGTGAAATCGGTGTAGCCGGTCTGCGCCAGAGCGTCGGCATCGACCGACTTGATGGCGAGCGGCACATCCTGGCTGTTCTCCACGCGGCGCTGCGCGGTCACGGTGATTTCACTCAGCTGGCCGGGCGCAGCCTCGGCGTCCTCGGCCAGCTCACCGGCGGTGGCCATGGCGGGCAGCGAAGAGACAAGGGCGCTCCCGGTCAGGAGCACCGTGGCAAGGCGGAGAGGCAATCTGGAAGAATAAAAGGCGTGCATATCGGGCGTCCCTGTTGTGCGTCAGGAGCGCCCGATAGGAGTGGCCCATTACCGTTTTAAGACAATCGTTCTATCAAAAATTGGCAATATAACTATTAATTGGCACACATGTTCGGCCTAATCTCGAGCCAGTTCACACAGCCGTACCGGAAATGCGGCGCTGCCCGGCTGCTGGCCCTGTTCCCCCAAAGCAATAGCCTCTCCGATCAGCGCCATGGTGAAAGCCTGGCTGCGTGCCCGATCCCCCTCGCCATCGACCAGGGGGGCGACCTGCGCGTGAACATTTTCCGCGCGCCTTCGCCGCATGTCGATCGCAAAGGGCGTGAGGCGTGAATCGCGCAGGGCGCCGAGCGCCATCTCATGGGTCAGCAGCAGCACCTGGCGTCCTGCACGCGCATCGCCGGGCCGACCCAGCGACGCGCGCATACGCCGATACAGTTCCTCCACACCGCCCAAGACCAGATCGCGATGGGATAGAAAGTGGTGCGTCAGCGTGGAAAGAGGCACCCCTGCCGAGGTGGCGATCTGGCGAAACGAGATCGCCTCCACTCCGTCACGGGCCATCGCATCCGCGATCTGCCTCGCCAGCACGGCCTTGGTGCCCTTGATCTCGCTTGCCCCCTCAAGCGCCGCCTGCGCCGGACCGGCCAGTTGCGCGATGAGGTGCAGGTGCCAGGCGCTCGCCGCGCTGCGACCTTGCGCTCCGGCAGGACGCAGCAAAGCCCGCAAGGTGGACTGGCGAAGGAGCCGGTAGTCGCGGCTCTGCCCCAAAAGGACACTGAAGACGCGTTCATCAATGCTATAGTACGCGATCCGTCGAACCAGCCCTCGGGCCTCGGGAAAGCCCTCGAAAAGCCCCCGCCAGAACCCATGGTCATGCGCCCACAACCGCACGCGCAGCGGCTCGAGTGCAGGGTCGCGATAGGCCTGGATGTAGATCTCGGCCATGACAATCGCCGAAACGTGCCCCGCGTCGACGGCCTCGTCAAGGACCTGCGCGACGATGTCGGTCACGCTGGCCCGATCCAGCTCGGGGCAGGAGACCAGCTGCGTGCGCCATTGGTCACGCCGCAAATCAATGATCTCGCATTCCCGTGCGACGACAGCCTCCAGCAGCGCGGCCTTGTCCCCGATCTGGTAGCGGATCTTGCCGACAGACATCGCCGCCTCTCTGGCGACAAGCCTCAGACTGAAATGGTAGAGCCCTTCGCGGGCCAAAACATTTCGTGCCGCATCAAGGATTTCGTCGCGATCTCGGGTCTTGGTCGAGGAGCTTGTCATCGCGGCTACGGATAGTGCAATCCTGCGATTTTCCAAGCCGGGACTTTGCCGGTCACGGTCCGATAGTGCCGGCCCCTGACGGTCGCGGTCGGCGCAACGCTGTGTGCAACGATTGACGCTGGCGCGCGCTTTTTCTAAGCGCGGATCATTATCAACCCACGGGGTGTCCTGGCGCTGTCAGGGCTGAGAGGCGGATCACGGCGCATTCCCGCGCAAAGTCTGCAAACCCGCGAACCTGATCCGGTTCATGCCGGCGGAGGAATAGGGACCATGCGACACCGCACTGCACGTCACGCCACACGTCCGTCTGCCGTTTTCACGGCTCTGGGCGCAGGCCTTTGCCTTAGCACTCCCGCGCTGGCCGAGGACGCCGTAGGCCAGGATCCCATCGTCGTCACCGCGCGCGGCCACCCCGAGGCGCAGATCGCGGTGCCCGACACCATCACGGTGTACACACAGAACGACATCGCCCGGCGCAAGCTGACCACGATAGACGACTTCATCGCCGCAACACCGGGCGTGTTCCTGATCAACGACCAGGACCCCGGCACCAACATGATCTCGGTACGCGGGGTTTCGACCAACCGCAACCAGTCGCCCTCCATCGCCTACGTCGTGGACGGCCTCGCGCTTGCCGACTCGGAGCTTTTCACCCTGCGCACCTACGATGTCGCGCGCGTTGAGATCCTGAAAGGCCCGCAGGGCGCGCTCTTCGGGCGCTCGGCCTCGGGCGGCGCGGTGGACATCGCCACCAACGATCCCACCGACGAGGCAGGCGGCATGGCTTCGCTCGGCATGGGCAATGGCTTCACCTGGACCACGGACGGCGTCGTCAACGCGCCGGTGTCCGAGCGCGTGCAGCTGCGTCTGGCAGGTTCTTACCGCAATTCCGACGGGTTCATCCGCAACAGCTACCTCGACAGGAAGGTCGACGGCTTCACCAGCCGCAACCTGCGCCTGAAGGCGAAAATCGCGACCTCCGAGACAAGCACCCTCAAGCTGCGCCTCGCCTGGGCACACGAGGATGGCGGCGCGGCCTATATCTCCTCCGAGAACGTCACGGGGCGCAACGGCGGGCGCCTCTCCGGCGCGATCCTGACCGATCCGCAAGGCGATTTCGAAGGCCGCTTCTCACGCAAATGGTGGGGCGCGCAGGCGACCTTCGCGCAGGATCTTGGCAATACGCTCCAGCTCACCTGGTCGGGCAGCTATGACAACTACCACAAAGATTTCACTGAAGAGCTGGATTTCCGCCACGACACGCCTGTCACACTGGACGGCGTTCCGCTTTTCCCGGACGGTATCCAGCCCATCTCTCAGCCGGTCGACATCGAGGCCTGGACCAGCGAGCTGCGCCTGACCTCTCGCGCGGACGGCCCCCTGCGCTGGCACACAGGCGTATTCTTCCAGCGCCTCGAGCGTGACCGGACCGACGATTTGGGCCCGCTGCTGTTCGCCGCCGAGCCGCAGCGCGCCGAAACCCGTAGCAACCAGATCGGCCTCTTCGCGCAGGCCAGCTACGATGTGCTGCCCACGCTGGAAGCGACGCTGGGACTTCGCTACGACCGCGACCGGCGCAAGGAAGACACGGTCGGGACGGACACCGCGACGATCTACGCCCGCCGCGCGCAGACCTTCGACAAGTGGCAACCCAAGCTCTCGCTCGCCTGGCACCCGAGCGAGGACTTCACAGCCTATGTTACCGGCAGCGTCGGCTTCAAAGCCGGCGGCTTCAACCCGCTGCCCGGCGCATCGGATATCTGGACGGCCAATTTCGCAGCCGAAACCGTCAAGTCGCTTGAGGCGGGTGTGAAGGGACGCCTGGCCGACGGGCGCGTGCGTTTTTCCATGGCGGGCTTCGTCACCGACTACAGTAACTTCCAGAACACCGTATTCCTCGGCAATTCGGTGGTACTCTCGGTGCCCAAAGTGAACGTCCATGGACTGGAAGCCTCCGCGCAGGCCGAGCTTGGGCTTGGCTTCCGCCTCGATGGCGGCGCGGCCTGGACCCGCAGCCGCACCGGCACCTACATCACCCCCAACCCCACGCCCGAACCGGGCGAACCGGCCCTTGTGGACCTCACCGGCAAGCGCACCCCCAACGCGCCCGACTGGACGCTGAACGGCGGCATCGGCTGGGAGGGTGAGGCAGGACCGGCCAAGCTCGACGCGCGCCTGAGCGTCGCCTATGTCTCGCGCGTCGATTTCGAGATCGACAACATCCTCCACACCCCCGGCTACGCCTCGGTGGACGGCAGACTCGGTGTCGAACTCGGTGCCTGGAACCTGGAGGTCTGGGCAAAGAACCTGTTTGACAGACGCTGGGCCATCTCCGCCTTCGGCCAGCAGCAACTGCCGCTGCTCCTGGGCCTTGGCCCCAACGGCCCGTTCGACAGCTTTACCATCAACACCGGCCGCCAGTTCGGCGTCGGCGCGACCCACCGTTTCTGAAGGAAGGCCACACCATGAGCTTTTGCGACACGATCTGGCAGGACGTTGCCCCGCTGCGCCGCGCGATCCTGGCCCAGCCTTTCCTCGCCGAGCTCGCCGACGGCTCGCTCGCGCCGGAAAGCTTCCGGCACTACATGCTGCAGGACAGCCTCTACCTCGCCGAATATGCGCGCGCTTTGGCCATTGCGTCGGCCCGCGCGCCAACGGCCACCGCACGGCTGGAATTCTCTGACGGCGCAAAAGTCGCGGTGCAGGTGGAACAGGCCCTGCACCAGGCCTTCTTCGAAAAGTTCGGCGTAACCCCCGAAATGGCCCACAAGGCCGAGCCCAGCCCGGTATGCCTTGGCTACACCAGCTACCTCACCGGCCTCGCCGCGACGCGCAGCTACGAGGAGTTGATCGCAGGCATCCTGCCCTGCTTCTGGGTCTACTGGGAGGTCGGCTGCGACATCAAGCCGCGCGCCGCCTCGCCCAACCCCTACGCGGCCTGGATCGACACTTATGCCGATCCCTCCTTCGGCGAAGCCACCGCGCGGGTGCGCGCGCTGGTGGACGAAGCCGCAGCAAATTCCACCCCGGTCATTCGCGCCGCGATGGAAACGGCCTTCCGCAACGCCACGCGTTACGAATGGATGTTCTGGGATTCGGCCTACCGGCGCGAGGCCTGGCCGATCTGAGCCTCGCGCCCGATCCGCCAGACGTGAGGACGCAAGGGAAAGGGCGAGCCTGCCAACTGAAGCCAATCTTCCCGAAGTGGGCACCACTTTCCTCGTAGCGGAAGGCTTCAGCCAGTTCCTCAAGCGCGAAGCAACGGTTGACTGGGGGCTTGATCTCCATGGCCTCGATCGCGCGCGCAATATCGACTTGCTCGCGCCGTCTGCCGACGATGGCGCCGTGAAGCCGCACCTGCTTGGTCATCAGGAGCCCGGTCGGCCTCGCGCCGGAACAGACGAGAAAGTCATGGTAGTTCAGCGATCCGCCATGCAGGAGCACGCGGATTTTTCCGGGGCCAGGCTGGCCGGGATCGGTAAGGTTCTGTCGGAGCCGAGATCGGCGATCTCGGCGCCCGACGTTCGGTCCAGAACCTCTTTAACGCGCGTTCGTTCATGGACATGCAGCATCCGTTTCGCTCCAACTTCGGCATTCGCGCAGTTCCCGCCCAGCCACGCACCGTCGCGCTGAGCCTCGACTACCAGTTCTGAACTTTCGGGCAGAGGAGCGCGGCCCATCTCTTCCGGGGCGCGATCACCGCGCCTGGAAACACCCTGACTGGGGCGCTTCGTGCACGCCTGCAGGGAGGGCCTTCTTGTATCGATCCTCGGTCAATACGTACCTCCCCAGAATTGGCGGCGCGCAGATGACGGCGCGCATCGCCACGTTTCGATCCTAGCTCCATCCCCGGTTGCACCGGCCCTTCCCATCGAATAAAGTCGATGAATGGATTCCGACGATGCCCTCGCCATTTTTTCGGCGCTCAGCCACCCCACGCGGCTTGAGGCCTTTCGCCTGCTCCTGCGCCACGAGCCCGAGGGCCTGGCTACCGGCGCGCTGGTGGACGCCTCCGGCCTCAGCCAGAGCACCTTTTCCTCGCACCTCGCGGTCATGGTGAAGGCGGGCCTCGTGCGTAGCGCAAAGCAGGGCCGCCAGAACATCCAGCGCGCCGATGTCCGCGCACTGACGGACCTCATGCTCTATCTCGCCAACGACTGCTGCCAGGGCCACCCCGAACTGTGCCAGCCGCTGCTCGCCGAACTGGCGTCCTGTTGCTGATCCCGGCGCCAGGGCACTGCAACCGGCAACTGAGCGCATCGCGGCTCCTCCCCCCTGCTGATCCCAGAAGGTTCCTCTCCGACCATGTCCGCACCCGTTATGCGCGCGCGTCTCGCGTTTCTCGACCGCTACCTGACCTTGTGGATCTTCCTGGCGATGGCGCTGGGCGTCGGCCTGGGCTCGGCCATCCCAAGTCTGCCGAGCGCCATCGAAAGCCTCTCGTGGAGCACCACCAATATCCCCATCGCGATCGGGCTCGTCCTCATGATGTACCCGCCGCTCGCCAAGGTCCGCTATGAGGAATTGCCCCACATCCTCGATGACAAACGCATCCTTGCGATCTCGCTGATCCAAAACTGGATCATCGGGCCCGTGCTGATGTTCGCGCTCGCGGTGCTGTTTCTGCGCGACACGCCCGAGTACATGACCGGGTTGATCCTCATCGGCCTTGCTCGCTGCATCGCCATGGTCCTTGTCTGGAACCAGCTGGCCCGGGGGGACAACCAGTACGTAGCCGCCCTCGTCGCCTTCAATTCGATCTTCCAGATCCTCTTCTTCAGTGTCTACGCCTGGGTCTTCCTGACCGTCCTGCCGCCGCTGTTCGGTCTGGAGGGAAGCGTGGTCGATGTCAGCTTCTGGACCATCGCCGAAGCCGTGAGCATCTATCTGGGCTTACCCTTCGCAGCCGGGTTCCTGACTCGCAAGATGCTTGTGCGGGCCCGCGGCAACGCTTGGTACGAGGGGACTTTCCTGCCCCGCATCGGGCCCATGACGCTGTTCGCGCTGCTCTTCACCATCGTCGCCATGTTCAGCCTCAAGGGCAATGAAATCCTCGCCCTGCCCGGCGATGCGCTGCGCATCGCGGTTCCGCTCACCACCTACTTCGTGATCCAGTTCACCCTCAGCTTCTTCATGGGGCGCCTGGTCGAAAGCGACTATCCGCGCACCACCGCGGTCGCCTTCACCGCGGCGGGCAACAACTTCGAACTGGCCATCGCGGTTGCCATTGCCGCCTTCGGCCTGGCTTCGCCCGTCGCCTTTGCCGCCGTCATCGGACCGCTGGTGGAAGTACCCGTCCTGATCCTGCTGGTGGGTGTTGCCTTCCGGCTGGGACGGCGTTGGTTTCCGGGCAGCGTGCCCACCGAGGACCGGAGCTGACGCGCCCGGCGCTCGTCCGCCTCCCCCATGAACCAGACCGGCCCATGATAGCCGCCGAACTTCAGGCCGTAGCCGGTCGTCCCGGTACCATCGGGCAGCGGCGCGGAGGAGACCCGCAGCCCCCCCGTGGAAGCCGGTGCCCATGAGGGTGTTGCGCGTCAGGTCCGCTGCCGAAAATGCCAGCCCCTCGCCGAAGCCCCAGGCGCAGCGCGCGCGTGCCCGCTGTGGCAAGGTTGCGCCCATCGTGGTCCGATCCGAAGGTCCAGCCCACATCGGCCAGGATTCGCCCGCGCGGCTTGAAGGTGTACAGGCCATCGGCCGATTGTAATACGGGAAGGCCAGCGCTCCATTCGGTGGCCACGTCCGCCTGGCGGCGGACAAGATGGGCCAGGTCCTCGCGGCTCGGGGGCTGGGCTAGCGCCGGGTCCGCCGGGGAGCGGGGCGCGACGTTGCCTGTAAGATCCGCGCTCCGTGCACGCAGGATTTGCATGAGGGCCGCATGGGTGCGCGCAAGCTCTTGCGCAGCCACCTGTTCGCGCGTGTAGGCCATGGCGACCGGCTCGGCAGTGATGCGGTAGGACTGTTTCCTCCACACCGCCTCTGTGGCGAGTGCACCCTTTTTCCGGCCTCACATAGGTCTGCGCATAGCCGTCGTTGATGAGCTTGGCCTGCATGGCCATGGCCGAGAACCAGACCGGCAAAGTCGAAGCCGCCGGTGGCGTCGATTTAAACAAACTTGTTGTCAGCAACCTTTCAGGGGTCTTTCCCGCCTGGCGCATCCTCCTTGTCGAAGACGACGACCAACTCGCCCGTAGCCTCGTGAACCTGCTGCGCAGCTCCGGCCACGCCGTCGATCACGTCGCAACGCAAAGGACGCACTGCTCTTCACGCAGCAGGAACCCTACGCCGCGCTCATCCTCGACGTGGGCCTTCCCGACATCGACCGCTTCGAGGTGCTGAACACACTGCCCCGGCGGGGCGAGCGCATGGCTGTCCTCATGCTCACGGCGCGTGATACGCTCGATGACCGGGTGCGCGGGCTGGACCTGGACGCAGATGACTACCTACGCAAGCCCTTCGCACCGGAGGAACTGGAGGTCCGGGTGCGCGCGCGGCCGCCGCCGGGCGGCGATCCCACCCTTGAACCCACCATCGGCACCTTGCGGATCGACCGCCCAACGGGGGCAGCCAGCGTGGCCGGGCACAGGCCACGACGGCAGCGGTCTGGGCTTTGCCATCATGCGCTCGGCCACGCAGCGCATGGGCGCTGCCATCCACGTCAAAGCGAGGACGCCCGGCCTGCGCGTCACCATCGCCTTTTCCGGATCGCGCGACGCGATGCCGTCCGCGCACAGCGCCCAAGGCACCTGAAGCCCTCTTCGATCACGCGCGCAATTCCAACCCCATGGTCTCGCGCATCGCGATCCCGAGCAGGCGCGGGAACGCTCGATCGGCAAAGGTATAGGGGCCCGGCTGGTTGCTGAGGGTGTTGTTGAGAACGCCATACATGACCTGAAAGGCAAAGCGGATGCGCCCTTCATCAATGCTTTCGGCCACCACGCCAGGTTCGGCCCGGACCCGTTCGACATAGACCGAGGCAAGATTGTGCGCGTTGCGGCGGAACGGCTCCCAGGCCTCGGGGTCGGCAAGGCTCACGCGGAAGGCGGAGCGAAAGAAGGCGTCCTGCTCGGCAAAGCGCCGGACCTGTTCGCGCAGCAGTCGGCGTAGTATTTCCTCGAAAGGGGCCTCGCGCACGATCGTTTCGAGCAAGGGGCGCGATTCGGCCGCGGCCTTGACCATGACCGCCTTGAACAGCGTCAGCTTGTCGGGAAAGCGGGCGTAGAAAGCCCCGGTCGAGCACCCGGCCAGCCCGCAGATCTCGACGATGCCAACCTCGTCGAACGAGCGACGCCGCGCAATGTCCAGCGATATCCGAATCAGGGTATCGCGCAGGAGCCGGCTGCGCGACTGCAACGCGCGCGGGACACCAGCACGTTCCAGGTCTTCGTCAAGATCGTCAGACGGCGCCTTCATCGTCCGATCCATCGCCGATCTCAAGGCCCGTGTCCACGCCTCATGAAATAGAACCAGATTCTTATTCGTATTGACGCACCTTGCCACGACCTGTAAATTGGCCACCAAGCAGCCCGCAAAGGGTCAGAGAAAAGACAGTGGAGAGGTCCTGATGAAGCCCCAATTCCATCCCCCCGTGCTGGGTCGCCGCGCTTTGCTGCGCACCTCGCTGGTCGGTGCCGCCGGCGCCATGCTGGCCCTTCCCGGCGCGCGCCTACTTGCACAGACGGGTCCGGCGGGCACCACCGACAGCGCCAGCGAAAAAGGCGCGCGCCTTGTTCTTCTGGGCACCAAGGGCGGTCCGCGCGTGGGCGGCAAGCGCTCGAACCCGGCCAATGCCATTGTTGTCGACGGCAACGTCTACATTATCGACTGCGGCATGGGCGTGACCGCGCAGGCCTTCAAAGCTGGCCTCGACATGGCGAAGATGCGCGCCATCTTCATCTCGCACATGCATTCCGACCACGAACTGGAATTCGGCAATCTCATCTATAACACCTGGGTTGCAGGCGACCTGCGCACCAGGATCGATGCCTATGGCCCCAAGGGCCTTGCCGACATGGCTCGCAATTACTGGGCCACGCACAGTTCGGACATTCACACCCGCATCGCGGACGAAGGGCGCAAGGACCCTGCCACGCTGCTCGCCGTCCATGAATTCGAGGGCAAGGAAGGCCTGGTGATGGACGATGGCGTGGTCAGGGTGACCGCCCTCACCACCCCGCATCCACCGCTCAGGGACCTCGCCTACCGTTTCGACACCCCTTATGGCAGCATCGTCATCTCGGGCGACACCGCCTACAATCCCGAACTCGCCAAGTTCGCCCGCGACTGCGACATCCTGGCGCACGAGACACTGTATCTGCCCGGCGTCGAGGCCCTCGTCGAACGCGCCCATCAGGGCGATGCGTTCCGCAACCATATCCTCAATTCGCACACCTCCGCCCAGGACGTCGGCAAGATTGCCACGCAGGCGCGCACGAAGAAGTTGGTGCTGACCCACTTCGTGCCCGGCGACATGGACTGGATCACCGACCAGATGTGGCGCGCCGCCGCCGCCGAAAACTTCTCGGGCGAGATCGTCGTAGGCCGCGATCTCCAGAGCATCGCAATCGCCTGAACACCAACTCTGGGAGAAACCTGATGCGCAGCCACCGCAAGGGATGGCGCGTGGGCGGGTTTGCTGGACGCCTGACACTGGGCCTGGTCGCCTCCGGCTTCCTGCCCGGTGTTGCTGTTGCCGCCGGGCGTGATGCGCCCGCCACGGGCACGCAGACCGGCCAGCAAACGCCCTCCACATCGCCCGCCACCACATCTGCCAGCGCCGAGACGCCCACGACCACGCGCGCGGCCACACCAGCGATCGAGGCCCGGGCCAACGCGCCCGCGGCGGCGGAGTCCGGTCCTGCCTGGAAGGACCCGCTGCCCTCGCCCTACCCGGGCGAGGCGGACGGCCTAGGCCCACGGCTGGGGCCGCGCTACCGCCTCCTGCGCAGCGCCGAGGACTGGCGCTTCATGGGCGCTGCCAAGGCTCCCGAGGACTGGGCCGGACCGCTCAAGGCGATCCCGCTCGACGGCGATGGCGACATCACGCTCTCCTTCAGCGGCGACCAGCGCACCAGCGTCAGCCATTCCACCCGCCCGCTCATGCAGGACACGCAGAGCCGTACCGAATGGCTATCGCGCACCGATCTCTCGGCGGACCTGCGCATCGGTCCCTCGGTCCGGGTTTACGGCCAGCTCCTCTCCGCGCACATCTGGGGCAAGAACGAGACCGCGCACGTCCCGGTCTGGGAAAACGACCTCATCGTGCAGCAGCTCTTCGGCGAACTGCGCGTGCCAGTCGCCTCGGGCGTGGCGCGCGTCACCGTGGGCCGCCAGGAATTCTTCGACGGGCCGCGTTTCGTCATCAGTCCGCGCGAGAATCCCAATGTGCGGGTCTCGATGAACGGCGCGCGGCTTTCGATGGACTGGTCGAAGCTGCGCTTCACTGTCTTCGACTTTGTTCCGACCCGGCAGGGCAACGGGGTCCTCGACGATGGCATCGGCAATGGCGAGCACCTCTCGGGCGGCGTTGCCAGCCTGGTGCTGGCCCGCGACACCGACGCGGGCCGCAATTCGGCGGTCTACCTCGATCCGTTCTACTTCCACTACACCCGCGAACAGCGCACCAGCGGGCCCATTTCGGGCTCGGACCGGCGCGAGACCTGGGGCGCGCGGCTCTGGGGGCACTGGGGGCCGGTGGCCTTCGACTGGAGCGTACTCAAGCAGGACGGACGCTTTGCCGAGCGGCCGGTGGATGCGCTTGCGGTCTCCACCAACCAGTCGGTCGCGCTGGGCAGGAGCCGAATGGCCCCGCGCCTGGGCTTTCACGCCGACTATGCCTCGGGCGGGGGCACCTACACGCCCGGCGGCAAGGTCAGCGCGTTCAATGTCCTCTACAACGCCACCATCATCTTCAGCGACAACAACTACGTGGGCGGCAGCAATGTGCTGGGCGCCGCACCAACCCTGCGACTGCCGCTGACACGCAAGCTCACCTTCCAGGGCGAAGCCGGCTTCTACTGGCGCCCGAACGAGAACGACGCGGCCTATCGCGGCAACTCGGTTCCCTATGCGGGCACGCAGAACGTGGAAGGACGCCACATCGCCAACATCGCGCGCGCGCGGCTCGACTGGTCACCCGATCCCCACATCGTCCTCTCGGGGATCGCCAACTACGTCGATGCCGGCAAGGTCCTGACACGCGCGGGCTACGACGACAATCTCTTCCTGATGACCCGGCTGACCTTGCGCTTCTGATGGCGGCCTGCGGCTCCTCTTGTCCTCAGGGCCCGCGTCGGGAAGGGTATGGTCCAAGGAGCGCGGACCCATGCCCATGAACTTTCGCGAACACAGCGCAACGCTGGTCTGTACAGGTGTGCTGTTCGCCGCCGGATACAGCCTCCAGGCCTTCTCGTTCTCGATGCCGGGCCTCGTGCGCGACTGGAACCTTGCCGAGCGCGAGGTCGGCGCCCTCTTGGCCTGTGCCATGCTGGGCCTCATGCTCGGCTATGTCGGGCTGGCTCCGCTGGCTGATCGGATCGGCACGCGCGGCGCCGTCACCGGCGCCATGGCCACTCTTGGCCTGGCCAGCACCGCCAGCCTCGTCGCGCCCGAAGCCCTGACGCTGGGCGCGAGCCGGGTCGCCATCGGCGCGGCCAGCGGGATGGCCATTCCCGCAGCCGTCTCGCTTGTCAGCCAGCAAGGCCCCCCACGCTGGCAGGGGGCGCGGGTGGTCGCGGTCTACACCGCCTATTCGTTGGGATTTCTGGCGGCGGCCGGGGCCTCGGCCGTCCTGATCCCCTATGCCGGCTGGCGCGCGCCCTGGGCGCCGGGCATCCTCCTGGCGCTAGCCACCGCGCTGGGCGCCCGCGCGCTGCCCCGCCCGCACAGCGGCACCCAGCCTTCTTCCCATCCCGCGCGCCCGGACCAGGGCCCGCGCGCCCTGCTCAGCGGTCACCGCCGTCTAGGCACGCTGCTGTTCTGGCTGCTCTTCCCGGCAGGCCTCAGCCTGTTCTATACGCTCCAGTCCTGGCTTCCGCTGCTGGCCACGCGAGGGGGCACCACTTTCACCAGTGCCGTGGCAACGACCGGCGCCTTCACGCTGGGCAACATGCTGGGCGCGCTGCCGATGATCTGGTGGGCCGACCGCATGGGGCCCTTGCGCGCGCTCGCAGCCATGGGCCTGCTCACTCTCGCGGGACTTACCGTACTTCTCCTTTCGCTGCGGGGCGCGCCGCCCGTGCTTCTTGCCGCGGCTCTTCTGGCTGGCATCGGCATCGGCGGCTGCCAGAAAGGCATGACCTCGGCCGCCTCGCTGTTCTACCCGCCCGCGATCCGAACGACGGGCCTGGGCTGGGCGCTGGGCATCGGCCGGATCGGCGCGGTTGCCGGTCCGCTGATCCTGGGCCTTGGCCCGCGCTACGTCTGGCTCGCGCTGCCGCTTCCCCTTCTCATCCTGGTGCTGGCCCCGCTCTGGCTCGATGGCCGCTACGGGCGCATCGACCGTGGCGGGCCGCCCTCCTTCCAGCCCACTTCCTGAAAAGAGACCGGTTGCCATGACGCCCTCCCCTCCGGCCCGCACCGCGCGGGACAGCGATCCCCAGACGCTTCTCGCGCAAAGCCCGATGAAGCCGCTGCAGATCCTCGTCGTTGCCCTTTCCATTGCGCTCAACGCACTCGACGGGTTCGATGTACTCGCGATCAGCTTCGCCTCGCCCGGCATCGCGAGCGAATGGGGCATCGATCGCGGTGCCCTGGGCATTGTACTGTCCATGGAACTGATCGGCATGGCCATCGGCTCGATCCTGCTCGGAAACCTGGCCGACCGGATCGGGCGGCGTCCGACGGTGCTCGGCTGCCTGATCGTCATGGCAGGCGGCATGGCGCTGGCAACGCTGGCAAGCTCGGTCACCATGCTGGGCCTCATCCGCTTCTTCACCGGGCTGGGCATCGGCGGCATGCTCGCCTGCACCAACGCCATCGTCGCCGAGTTCTCGAACGCCCGCCACCGCAATCTCGCCGTTGCCATCATGGCCTCGGGCTATCCGATGGGCGCGATCCTGGGCGGCTCGATGGCCAGTTCGCTGCTGGCCGACGGTTCCTGGCGCGATGTCTTCGTCTTTGGCGCCATCGTCAGCGCCGCCTTCCTGCCGCTTGCCTGGTTTCTGCTGCCTGAATCGATCGGTTTTCACGACCAGCGCCGCCGCCCCGACGCGCTGGAGAAGATCAACGCGGTGCTTGCGCGCCTCGGCCATCCGCCCGCCCACGCCCTTGCCACGCGCGCGCAGAGTGCGCCCAAGGCCTCCTTTGCGGCGCTCTTTGCGCCCGGCCTTCTCCGTAGCACGATCCTGCTCACGCTGGCCTACTTCTGCCACATCATGACCTTCTACTTCATCCTGAAGTGGATCCCCAAGATCGTGGTCGACATGGGCTATCCCGCCTCGCAGGCGGGCGGCGTCCTGGTCTGGGCCAACGTCGGCGGCCTCTTGGGCGCCAGCCTCCTCAGCTTTCTCACCTACCGCATCCCGGTCCGCTGGCTGGTGATCGCCGCGATGGTGGTTTCCACCGTCATGGTCACCGTCTTCGGCCAGGGTCAGGCGACGCTGGGCGGCCTTGCCACCATCGCGGGCGCGGCAGGCTTTTTCACCAACGCCGGCGTGGTCGGGCTCTACGCGATCTTTGCCAGGGCCTTCCCCACCGAGGTCCGTGCCGGCGGCACCGGCTTCGTGATCGGGGTCGGGCGCGGCGGCGCGGCGCTGGGACCGATCCTGGCCGGCTTCCTCTTTACCGCCGGTTTCGGACTGGCCGAAGTCGCCATGCTGATGGCCTCCGGCTCGATGTTCGGCGCGGTCGCGGTGTTCCTGCTCCGGCCCGGCCGCAACCGCGAGGCGTAAAAAGCACGCCCGTCCGCGCAGCAAGCTCGGGACAAGACCGTGGATCTGCTCTAACCGGGCGGAAGCAGTTTTCCGGTATGTTTCCAAGGGGGTGTCCTGTCCCCGTTCCAGATCAAGGATCCGTCATGTCCGTCGCCCCCACCGAAGCCGCCCGCGTCTTCGTCCTCAACCGTTACAACAAGGTCGGCTTCGACGAATTCCCGGGCATCATGCCCTCGACCCTGGATGAGGCTTACGCCATCCAGGACGCCGCCATCGCGGAATGGAACAGCCCCGTGGTGGGCTGGAAGGTCGGCCGGATCATCGGTGAGATGGAAAACCGCCTTGGGGAAAACCGCTTTCTTGGACCGATCTTCGAAGAAGACGTCTGGCCGCTCGAGACAGGCGCGCCCATGCCCTTCCCCAAGATCCGCGGCGGCTTTGCCGCACTCGAGGCGGAGCTGGTCGCGCGCATCGCGGCACCGGGTGATCGCGCGGACTGGACAGCGCAGGACTGCGCAGGCCTGGTGCAGGCCTGGCACGCCGGGATCGAGGCCGCCGGAAGTCCGCTGGCGACCATCAACGACCTCGGTCCGCTGGCCAGCATCGCCGGGTTCGGCAACAACATGGGTCTGATCCTAGGCCCCCAGATCGCCATCACCGACCCCGATGCCGTGGAAGCCACCAGCACCATCGGTGATACGACGTTCGGCCCGCGCGCTGCAGGCCAGTTGCCCGGCGGCGCGCTTGAAGCCATCGCCTTCGCGCTCAACCGCCTGGCCCGCATGGGCGAGACTGTGCCCGAAGGCTGCCTCATCTCGACCGGCGCGGTGACCGGCGTCCACGTCGTAGAGGAGGGGCAGGCGTGCCGTGTCGAATTTGCAGGCCATGCCGTGCTCGAATGCGTCGTCACCGCGCCCTGAACCCCGGGGAGGGGCCTGGCGCCCAAGCGGACGCGCGATCAGCTTGACGGTGTATAGCGCTCGTGCGCGGTGACCGGGTGGAAGGCCGGGCTCCCGCGCCCGGTGGTGTAGACCTCGGCGCGGAGCCAGGCCTCTTCCTCGGCCCGCTCTGCCTCGGGTATTTCGCGTGACCAGAAGCGCAGGACTGCATTCCAGCGGTAGCCGCGCGACTTGAGCCTGTCCTTCGATTCGAACGGCGCGTCCACCGCGTTGACGCGGTAGCTGGGCGCCTGCGAACGCGCGAGGAGGTCGCCCAGCACGGTGCGCCCATCGGCAAGGTCGTGCGCCAGGAGATAGATCAGCGCAAGAATGTCGTTCTCGGCGCGGTGCCCCTCGTAGAACCACCCGCACTGGAACACGAGATGCGCCAGTGCGCGGCCATCGAAGCCAAGGTCCAGCCAGTCCGGCTCGGCCAGCGAACATGCCCAGGCCTTGCCCGCCAGCGCAGGCAGGCGCTTGTCCACGAAGGGTCGGTCAAAGGCGGCGTTGTGCGCAACGATGAGATCGGCCGAATCCAGGATATCGACTGCAGTCGCTTCGTCTATCGCCTGATCCTTGAGAACCTCGTTGGTGAGCCCTGTCAGCTGGGTAATGCGCGCATCGAGCGTGCGGTCCGGATCCTCGCGCCAGACGCGCGGCGTCCCGACCTGCACGATTCGGCTTGCCGCATCGTAGCGAAAGCGCTGCACCGCCAGTTCGATGATGACATCGCTCTCATGGTCGAGGCCGGTCGTCTCGACATCGACGGCCACCCCCACGAAAGTCTCGGCGCCGGGCCGGGCCGCGTGAAAACCCCGCACGGCCTGCAACTTGCGCAAAACGCGGTAATCGGGGCTCGTTTCGAGAAAGCGCGCGGCCCGCGCGAATTCGGTGTCAGGAGAAAAGGCGGGAGAACTCGACATCGCCGGGGCGATAGCGCTCCCTGCGCCCGGGGGGAAGATGGCCTGAAGCGACCTGGTATCTGCGCATGCCGCCCTGTCCGCTCCGCAACTCGATCCAGCGCGCAGGGGCCACGCCTTGACGGGGGGGAGCTACGGCACAAGGCAGTGGTCGCGTCCAGCGGACAGCCGGGCGCAAGCCACGTTGACGTTTAGCCCGCGGGCCACCACGAGCGCCCTTCCCCTCCGGACCGCCGACCGGAACCTGCCTGCGGCCCTGTGACCACAGCTGTGGCTCGCCTTGTGGAAGATTGATCACCCGAATGCGTCTATCAGATCTGTTTGCCTTTCCCTCTCACGACATGGCCATCGACCTGGGAACCGTGAACACGCTTGTCTATGTCCGCGGCAAGGGCATCGTCCTCAACGAACCCTCGGTGGTGGCGCTCGAAACGCGCGGCGGTATCCGCCGCGTGCGCGCGATCGGCGCCGATGCCAAGCTGATGATGGGCAAGACGCCGGAAAACGTCGAGACAATCCGCCCCTTGCGTGATGGGGTGATCGCCGACATCGAAGTGGCCGAGCAGATGATCAAGCACTTCATGAGCAAGGCCCACGGCCGACCGGGGCGCCTGCCGCGCCGCCCGGCCGTCGCGATCTGCGTGCCCGCGGGCTCGACCCCGGTCGAGCGCCGCGCGATCCGCCATGCGGCCCAATCGGCGGGCGCCTCGCGGGTCTGGATAATTGAGGAATCGATGGCCGCCGCAATCGGCGCAGGAATGCCCGTGACCGAGCCCATCGGCGGCATGGTCGTCGACATCGGCGGGGGGACGACCGAAGTCGCGATCCTCTCGCTCAGCGGTCTTGCATATAGCACCTCGGTGCGCGTGGGCGGTGACACGCTCGACGATTCGATCGCGCTGGCCATCCGCCGCAAGCACAACCTGATGGTCGGTGAGGTGACCGCCGAGCGCATCAAGATCCAGATCGGCACCGCCCGCGCGCCCGCCGAGGGACGGGGGCGCACCATGCAGTGTAAGGGCCGCGACCTGGTGCGCGGCGTGCCCGCCGAGATCGAGATCAGCCAGGCCGAAGTCGCCGAGGCGATCTCCGAGCCGGTCAACCAGATCGTCGAGGCCGTGCTTAACGCGCTGGAGAACACCGCGCCCGAACTGGCCGCCGACATCATCGAACAGGGCATCGTGATGACGGGCGGCGGCGCGCTGCTCACCGATCTTGCCGACACCCTTTCGCAGGCAACGGGCCTTCCCGTGGTGGTGGCCGAGAACGCGCTTTTCTGTGTGGCCGAAGGCGCTGGCCGCGCGCTGGAGGACACGGTCTACCAGGGCGTGCTAAACGAAGCCTGAGGGCGCAGTAACGCGTACAAAGTCAGAAGGATACGTCCAAGGCCATCGCCCTCGGGCGCCCGCGACCTGTCTGGCAATTGCAGAGAGGTCGCTTGCGGAATTGCGCCTTCCGGCTACCACGTTCGGCATCGCCGATTTTGGCTCGGCGCAAAGACACCAGGAGGAATTGGCCCGTGACGACGTTCGGCGAGAGCCGCAAGATCATGTCCCCTCGGCAGATGCGCAAGGCCACACTGCGCAGGATGGCGCCAGCCTGCGGCCTGATCTTGGCAGCTCTCCTTTCCGCGGCCCACGCGCCCACCCTTGCCTCGGACACAAGCGACGAGGCGCAGGTTCTGGGTGAACAGACCGATCCCCATGCCGAATTTCTCGCTAGGTACGCCGCATGGGCGAAAGGCATCGAAACCAAGGGGCAGGCGCGCGGGACACCGCTGACAGCCGAGCAGACCGACCTTGCAAGGCAGATCGGCATTGCCCACCCCGAAAAGGTCCGCCTGGTCCATGTCGAGGCCGTGCCGTTCCCGACGCAGGACGAAGCCATGCGCAAGATGGGGGAAAGCCTCGGCTTCATTGGGCCCGGCATTACCAATAACGCGCAGGCCTTCGGGTATACCATCTGGGTGCGCGACGGGTTCACGCTGGATCGGCCCAGCCTGGCGCACGAGCTGGTCCACGTGGCCCAGATTGAACGAAGTGCGAATTTTGATGCCTACGTGCAGCGCTACATGCAGGAGCTGCAGACCTACGGCCACGCCAAGATGCCCCTTGAAGTCGAAGCCTACGAGGCCAATCGCACGTATCGGTAAGACCGGATAGGCTGGCGTGACCAAGGGCGCCGGGCCGCTATCCATTTCCTCTTCGCCCCTTACCTTGGTCGCCCGGGCGCGGCCCCGGTCGGACCTTCCGTAAGGCCCTGTGGCCCGATGCCTGGCGCCCGCTCGCAACAGACCGATCAGGCCCCATACAAAAATGGATTTGCTCTATTCATCCTGGATTGTTGCACATGCAAATGACTCGCGATAGCTGGCGCGAATAATTCGCAATATCACATTTTGGGCGTCGAGGGGCGTCCACCCGCTTTCGCAACGACCATTCGACTAGAGGCTGCCGGTGCGGCCTGCCGGGTGACGCGCGATTGCGGCGCTTTCGTATCCAGGGGGCCACATGCCGAAGACCAACCGCCACATCTTCTCCACCGCCTCGCTGCTCACGCTGGCGCTACTGCCTGCACAGGTCCATGCAGCCGATGCCACTGCGGACGCCGCGAGCGCAGCCAATGCGCAGTCGGTGGGCATGAACCGCAACGAAGCCGTCCCGGCGGACATCGTGGTCTCCGCCACGGGCTATGAACTCAATGTCCAGGATGCGCCCGCAACAATTTCGGTCATCACCGCCGACGAGATCAAGCAGCGTTCCTACACCGACATCACCGACGTGCTGATGAACGTGCCAGGCGTTCACATCCAGGGTGGGGGTGTCGAGCAGTCGGTGATGATCCGCGGCATGAGTTCGGACTACACGCTGTTCCTGATCGACGGGCGGCGCATGCAGGACAACCAGGCCTTCGGCCTCAACGGCCAGCAGGCGGGCACCCCGATCAACTTCCTACCCCCGCTCGATTCGATCGAGCGCATCGAGGTCATCCGCGGTCCTGCCTCCTCGCTCTATGGCTCGGACGCGATCGGCGGCGTCATCAACGTGATCACCAAGAAGGTCATAAACGAGTTCAGCGGCAGCTTCACCACCGAGTACATCAAGGCAGGCCCGGGCAATGACGTCACCAACGACGGCATCAACGCCAGCCTCGCGCTCAACGTGCCGCTGATCCGCGACCGCCTCTCGGTCCAGTTCACCGGCGGCGTGCGGTATCAGGACGAATCCGACTTCGTGGGCGGGGGCGACAGCGCGGCCGCCGATCCCGAATTCAAGCGCCGCAATGTCGGCGCCAAGCTCAGCCTGCGCCTCGACGATGACAACACCTTCACGGCAGGCGGCACCCACACCATCCAGGAGCGCACCTCGACGCCGGGCAAGAGCCTGGCCGAGGACGACGACCTCACCTTCACCAAGACCCTGCGCGACAACTTCTTCGCCACGCACGAGGGCAGCTACGGCGATCTCATCTGGAACTCTTACGTCACCTACGACAAGTCTTCGAACCCCACCCGCGTCAACTCGGAAACGGGCAACGGCGTTGATTTCGACACGCTGGTGGCCAATTCGCAGGTGGCGATCAGCCTGGAGCGCCACAAGGTCGTGGCGGGTGTCAACTACTTCCACGAAAGCCTGGAAGATGGCGCCACCAACGGCCTCAACCTGCCCGGCATGGTCGTGCCCACCGACATCGTCTCGATGACCCGCAACCAGTACGCCGCGTTCCTGGAGGACAACTGGGAGATCGTCGATGACCTCTCGATCCTGCTGAGCGGACGCGTCGACCACAGCGGGGCCTTCGGCACGCGCTTCAGTCCCAAGGCCTATGCGGTGTTCCGGGCCACGGGCAGCCTCACCATCAAGGGCGGCGTCACCACCGGCTACAAGGTGCCCAGCCTGCGCCTCGCGGCCACCGATTTCGGCTCGACTTCGCGCGGGGGCGTCATCATCGGCAACCCTGACCTGATGCCCGAGAAGACGGTGAACTACGAGGCGGGGGTCAGCTACGTGAACCACGAGCTCGGCGTCTCCTCCAGCTTCACGGCCTACCAGAGCAACTTCAAGGACAAGCTGATGCGCACGGGCCGCATCTGCGAGGCTGACCAGATCTGCGAATACAACGGCACGACCTACCCCGCGCACCAGTTTGGCTACACCAGCTACATCAATGTCGACACCGCCGAACTGAAGGGTGTCGAATGGACTCTGGACTGGCGCCTGATCGACGGTCTGCGCTACCGCCACAGCTACACCTACTCCCACACCGAGCAGACCTCGGGCGACAACGAGGGGCGTCCGCTCAATGACATTCCCAAGCACATGTTCAACGCTTCGCTGGACTGGGATCTCAACGACATGATCCGCGCCTGGGGCCAGCTCAACTACCGTGGCCGCACCTCGGGCCGCTCGACCAATTCGAGCGGGTCGCAGACCAACGGCTTCACCTACGCGCCCTACACCTTCTACAACCTGGGCTTCAACATCGAGCCCAAGGACGGCCTGCGCGTGAACCTGGGCGTCTACAACGTCACCAACAAGCAGGTCACGCCCGAGGACGGCTTTGCCTATGTGCTCGACGGCCGCCGCTTCAGCGCTTCGCTGATGGTGGATTTCTAGGGGCGCGCGTCGCCGTACCCCGGGGCACACGCTCCGGGATACGGCGCATGAATACGGGTTATCCATTCTTGAGGGTTGCACCCGACACCCACCGGCTTCGTTCGCTATTGCGAAATATTAGCAATAAATGGTAGTCCTTCCCCGACAGGACCATTACACCGCACCGGAAGGACCCCCATGCACGCAAGGACCAGCGAGGCGAAAGGCACACGCCACACAGCTCCGGCTCCGGCTTCAGCCCCGGCACGTCGCCCCCGCAAGGCCCGTGCCTTCTGGATGAAGCAGCTCCACACCTGGCACTGGATCAGCGCCGCGCTCTCGCTCGTGGGCATGCTGCTGTTTACCGCCACCGGCTTCACCCTCAACCACGCCGCCGACATCCCGGCCGAGCCCGTGCGCGCCGAAATGCAGGGAGCCCTCTCCAGCCAGACGCTGCGCTTGCTCGACACCGAGAACACCGAAACCCGACCGCTGCCTCCGCCTGTTGCCGCCGCCGTGCGCGAAATCACCGGCCTCTCCACCACCGGAATCGAGGCCGACTGGAGCGCGTCGGGCGAAGTCTACCTCGCCATGCCGGGCCCCGGCAGCGACGCCTGGGTCAGCATCGACACCGAAACCGGCGAGGTCCTGGCCGAACGCACCGACAGGGGCTGGATCTCTTATCTCAACGACCTCCACAAGGGCCGCAACACCGGCTCTGCCTGGGGCTGGTTCATCGACCTCTTCGCCTTCGCGTGCCTGGTCTTCACCCTGACCGGCCTCGTCCTCCTGCAACTCCACGCACGCAACCGCCCGCTGACCTGGCCGCTGACCGGCCTGGGTCTCGTGATCCCGCTCGCGGTTGCCCTCCTCTTCATCCACTGATCCGAGCGAAAGGCCTTTTGCACCATGCCACGGCTTGCAACCACCACCGGCGCCACCGCCCTTGTCGCAGGCGCAGCCAGCGCCCTTGCCGTCCCGGCGAACGCCGAGACGATCCGCGTCACCATCCCGCGCATCAAGGTCGCCGAATACCATGCGCCCTATGTCGCGGCCTGGCTCGAACCCGAGGCGGGCGGCGCGGCGCGCACGATTTTCGTGTGGTACGACGTCAAGAAGAAGGGCGCGGAACCGGGCACGAAGTGGCTGACGGACCTGCGCACCTGGTGGCGCAAGGGCGGTCGACGCCTGAAGCTCCCGGCGGACGGTGTCAGCGGCGCGACCCGCACGCCGGGCTCCTACGACATTCCCCTCCCCGCCAATCTCCCCAAGGGTGCCTACGTCCTCAAGGTCGAGGCTGCGCGTGAGACCGGAGGCCGCGAGATCGTGTCGCTGCCGATCACCGTGCCGGGCGCTAAGGGCACGGCCTCGGGCAAGACCGAGCTTGGGGCCATCACCATCCGCTGAAGTCGTCCGCTTCCCATTTCCTGTCACGTAACGGCCCGGGAAAGGGCCCAGAAAGGTTCTGCCATGAACTCCCGCACTCTCTTCTCGCGTCTCGCGCTCGCCTCGGGGCTGTCGCTGGCCTCGCTCGCGGTGACGACCAGCCCCGCATCGGCGCACCGCTTCTGGCTGGTGCCCTCGGCGACGACGCTCTCGGGCACCGACCAGACGATCTCCTTCGACGGGGCGATCTCGAACGACCTGTTCCACCCCGATCACATGGCGATGCCGCTCGAAATCCTCACCATCGTCAAGCCCGACGGCAGCATGGGCGAGATGCTCAAAGCCGCCAAGGCCCGCCACCGCAGCACCTTCGATGTCGCCATCGACCAGGAAGGCACCTGGTGGGTGGGTGTCACACGTCAGGGCTACTTCGGCTCGTTCAAACTGAACGGTGAGGAATGGCGGGTAGGTGGCCGGGGCCGTCCGCGTCCCGGCGACAAGCGCGTGAACGGCATCTCCGAGATCCCCGAAGGCGCCACCGATATCGACCTGACAGAGAACCTCAGCACCAACGGCACCTTCGTGACGGCGGGCATTCCCGACACCGACGCCTTTACGCCGACCGGCAAGGGCCTTGAACTCCAGCCCCTGACCCATCCTGACGATCTCGTCGCCAACGAGCCGGGCCGCTTCCGCTTCCTTATCGACGGCAAGCCCGCCGCAGGCGTCAAGGTCACTGCAGTTCCGGGCTCCAAGCAGTACCGTGCAAACGAGATGGTCACCACGATCGAGACCGGCGCCGACGGCATCGCCACCATCGCCTGGCCGACGCCGGGCATGTACTGGATCGACGCCAGGGCCGAGGACACCAACCCGTCCGAGGCGCGCGCGAGCAAGCGCCGCATGGGTTACACCTTCACCGCCGAAGTGGTCGCACCCTGAGCGCAAAGCCCGATAGCCACGGGCCCGATAGCCACGGGGAGGACGGCGCGCGGATCGCCGTCCCCCTCGACATCTCGCCCGACATCCTCACGGGATGGCGCGAGGGCGCGCCGGTGCATGCCTTCGAGGGCGAGACCATGGGCACGCGCTGGCGCCTGAAGGCCCTGCTGCCCGAAGGCACCGTACCCGCAACGATCGCCGCGCTTCTGAACGCACGGCTCGACACGCTCATCGACCAGCTCAGCCACTGGGAACGCGACAGCGCCATCACCCGCTTCAACCACGCCGAGGCGGGAAGCTGGCACGCCCTCGAACCCGATTTCGCGCAGGTCACCGCCACCGCGCTCGAGCTTGCCGCGCGCAGCGAAGGCACCTTCGACCCCGCCATCGGGGTGCTCGTCAACCTGCACGGGTTCGGCCCCCGCCCCGCCCCGCATCAGCCGCCATCCCAGGACGCCATTGCCGACGCGCTCGCCGTCTCGGGCTGGTCGCGGCTGGACTGGGAGGCGAAAACGTCCCGGCTGCGCCAGCCCGGCGGGCTGCACCTCGACTTTTCGGGCATCGCCAAGGGATATGGCGTCGATGCCCTCGCCCAGACGTTGGAGGAGGCGGGTCTGCGCCACTTCCTTGTCGAGATCGGCGGCGAGTTTGCAGGCCGCGGCCTGCGTCCCGACGGTGATCCTTGGTGGGTCGAACTCGAAACCCCGCGGCCTGCTCTGTCGCAGGGCATTGCGCCCTTGCGGCTGGCGCTGTGCGGGCAGGCCGTCGCCACCTCGGGCGACTACGTGCGCGGGTGCCACACGATCGACCCGCGCGATGGCCAACCCGTCCACCATGTCCTCGCTCTCAGCGTGATCGACAAGGCGACGATGCGCGCGGATGGCTGGGCCACCGCGCTCGGCGTCCTGCCCCTGCCCGAAATCGAGGCGCTCGCCACGCGCGAGGCACTCGCGGTCCGCGCGCTCATTCGGCATCGCGAGGGAATCGTCGAATGGATCAGCCCTGCCTTTGCCCGCATGATGGAATGACACCGAAGCGCGCATGTGCATATTTTGACGCATCTTAGGAAAGAGAAGCACAAAAAATGCACATCCACATGCGAAAATCCAGATAAAATATTTTATTTTCATATATTTGAATGAATATCGAATCGACTTGATCCCATTCGATGCGATGGGGATAGGGCGGCCACCACCTGCGGCGAACGTCCCGAGACGCTCACACCGCGAACCAGGCATTCCCACTCCCAGGGTCAGCACAGAAGGGACACGATGTTCACCACGCCCCCCATCGCCTCCTCCAAACAGGCACAGCCCGCAGCGAGGCGCGCATGAAAAAAGCCCTCAAGATCATCGGCGGCGTTGTAGCCGTCTGCCTTGTGGCCGCAGCCGCGTTCCTGCTGCGCCCGGTCAGCTGGGGCGGACACCCCGAGGCCGAAAACGAAGAGCCGGTCGACGTCGTCCTGATCGGTGGGGGCATCATGAGCGTCACACTCGCCACCTACCTGCAGGAGCTCGAACCGACCTGGGACGTGCATCTCTACGAACGCCTCGACCAGGTCGCCGAGGAAAGCTCGAACGGGTGGAACAACGCAGGCACCGGCCATTCGGGCTATGCCGAGATGAACTACACCCCCGAGATGCCCGACGGCTCGATCAACATCGACAAGGCCCTCAAGACGGTGAGCGACTTCGAAGTCTCGCGCCAGTTCTGGGCGCATGAAGTCGAACTGGGCAACCTTCCCGAGCCCTCCACCTTCATCAATCCCACCCCGCACATGGCCGTCGTCTTTGGCGAGAAACGCATCGAGTTCCTGCGTAAGCGCTGGGAAGCGCTGACCGCAAACCCGATGTTCTATGGCATGGAGTTCAGCACCGACCCTAAGCAGATCGCCGACTGGGCTCCGATCCTGATGGACGGGCGCGCGCCGGCCGAAAAGGTCGGCGCGACGTTCATGCCGCTGGGCACCGACGTTAACTACGGCGCGATTACGCGCGGCCTTGCCGATGGCCTGCGCCGCAACCCGCGCTTCCACATGCACCTCTCCAACGAGGTCCGCGGCCTGCACCAGAACGCAGACAAGACCTGGAACGTGACCGTGCACGACCTCGCCGCGAACGAGGACCACACGATCAAGTCGCGCTTCGTCTTCATCGGGGCGGGCGGCGCGGCGCTCAAGCTGCTGCAGCTTTCAGGAATTCCCGAAGGCAAGATCTACGGCGGCTTCCCGGTTGGCGGCCAGTTCCTGGTGATGGACGATCCCAAGATCGCCGATAACCACAAGGTCAAGGCCTACGGCATGGCCGACGAAGGCTCGCCCCCGATGTCGGTCCCGCACATTGATGCCCGCAAGATTGACGGCAAGAACTACGTCCTGTTCGGCCCCTTCGCGCTGCAGAGCACGAAGTTCCTCAAGAACGGCTCGTGGTGGGACCTGTTCTCCTCGGTTTACGACACCAACGTGGGCACAATGCTCAAGGTGGGCGCGGACAATTTCAGCCTTGTCTCCTACCTCGCCGACCAGGCCGCCCTCACCGATGAGGACCGCCAGAAGCAGCTCGCGCAGTACTTCCCCAAGGCCACGCGCAAGGACTGGAAGCTGATCACCGCAGGCCAGCGCGTCCAGATCATCAAGAACGATCCGGAAAAAGGCGCGATCCTGCAGTTCGGCACCGAGATCGTCTCGGCCAAGGACGCGTCCATCGCCGCGCTGCTAGGTGCCTCGCCCGGCGCCTCGACCTCGCCCTCAATTGCCTACAACGTGCTCAAGAAGGTCTTTCCGGACCAGGTTGCGGGCCGCTGGAAGGGCAAGCTTGACGCGATCTATCCCGCGCAGGACCAGGTCCTGAACGATGATCCCGCGCTGGTGAACCGCATCCGCAAGACCACCAGCGACGCGCTCAAGCTGCCCTACATCATGGTGCCCGAGGACCTGAAGGCCACGAAGGCCCCGGCCAACGACAACGCCCCCGCCTCGGGCAATCTCAACTCCGAAATGCAGGCGTTGTAAGGCACGCACACCAGTCACCCACGGGAAAGCCCGGGGGGAGAGATCCTTCCGGGCTTTTTCGCGCGCGGGGGTGGGGGGTCAGCGTGCGGCGACCGGGGCCTCGGGCGTACGGGCCGGAGCAGGGCCGCCCCCGATCCTCTCGGACAGGCGGATCTGAGGAATGCGCGTGGCGACCAGCGCGGCCAGCACAGTCAGGCCGCCGCCCATGGCAAAGTTTACAAGAAAAGCGTTCTCGTAGACCTGCGCGAGTCGGGAGAGCCCTTCCGGACCCAGCGCGCGCGCCAGCACCGCGCCCTGGCTGACGACTTCCTCCACGCGCTCGCCCGGGAACCAGGCCAGCGCGTTCGCGCGGATCTGCTGCGAGAGGATAAGCCCGGCAATGCCCACCCCGGCAACGGCCGCCAGCTGGTTGCAGAACTGCATCGAGGACGTGCCGAGCCCCAGGTCTTCGCGCGGGACGGTGTTCTGAAGCGCGACCATCAGGTTGGGCATGCACAGCCCGCCGCCAGCCCCCATCATCATGCAGCTCACGATCCAGGCGGGCAGGCCAAGCTCCAGCCGCGTTACGGCGGCAAGGCAGAAGAACCCGCATGCCAGCAGCGCCATCCCCCCCACGATCGGCGTCTTGTAACGCCCGGTGCGCGCGATGATCTGTCCGCCGATCAGCGAGACCGCAGTCCCGGCAATCACATGGGGCAGCAGCATCAGACCGGACTGCGCGGTGGAGAGCCCCCCCACCATTTGGAAGAACAGCGGTAGGTAGACCGAGGAGCCGAAGAAGGCGAGGCCGATCATCGCGCTGGACAGAACTGTGCGGGCAAAGACGGGGTTCGCCAGCATACCCACGGCCAGAATGGGCTCCGCCGAGCGCCGCTCCTGCCAGATCAGCAGCGTAAAGGCGCCGACGCAGGCCAGCGCTAGCGCCGCCATCTCCCAGACAGAGACCGCCCGTGTCCCCTCCAGCGCGCCGAGCAGCAGCAGAAAGCTGACTGTCCCCACGACAAGAAGTGCAATGCCGGGGAAGTCGATCACGTGCTCGCGACGATGGGCAAGACGGCGCGGCAGGACGAACCACAGCACTGCCAGCGCCAGCGTGCCAATCGGCAGGTTGATGTAGAACACCCAGCGCCAACCCCAGTATTGCGTCACCGCGCCCCCCACCACCGGCCCAGCGATCCCGGCGAGCAGGTTGGTGAGGTTGAAGAGGCCCTGGTAGCGCGGCCGCTCGCGCGGGCTGACGATGTCGCCCATGGTCGTCATCGCAAGGACCTGCACACCCCCCGCACCCAGCCCCTGCACCGCGCGAAAGAGGATGAGCTGCAGCATCGAGCTGGCAAGGCCGCACAAGAGCGAGCCCAGGAGGAAGAACGTGATCGAAACCGTGAAAAGCGCGCGCCGCCCGTAGATGTCGCTGAACTTGCCGTAGAGCGGCATCGTCGCCGTCGAGGCGAGCATGAAGGCGGTCATCACCCAGGACAGGCGCTCTAGCCCGCCGAACTCGCTGACGATGAGCGGCAGCGCGGGATTGATGATGAAATTGTCGAGCGAAGCAAGCGCGGTAGTCATCAGGAGCCCCACCAGCGTCGCCCAGAAGCGCAGGCGCCCCTGCGCTGGTGCCTCAACGCTGTCTGCCGCGCTCATCCGCTCACCCCGACAGAGGCCGCGCCATCCTCAAGCCCGGTTTCCGCCCCACCACGCCGGCGGCAAACGCCGAGGTATGCGAGCGCCACCACCGAGAAAATCATGTGCAAGACGCCGATCATGACGAAAGGCGCGGTCAGCCCGATGATGTCGAAGAGATAGCCCGCGACGAACGAAACCACGACCACGCTCACCGTCCCGAAGAAGGCAAGAAGGCCATAGGCCGTACCGCGCAAATCGGCGGGCGCCTCTTCGCCAAAGAGGGCCTGCTGAGCGATGGTCTGGGTGCTCTCGGCATGGCCGATGAACAGGGCAAGGATAAAGATCTCCCAGCCCGTCACGCTGTCGACCAGCGGTGCGCAGAGGAACGCCGCGCCAACCAGAACGAGGCTCAGGATATAGATGAAGAGGCGGTCCACTTTGTCGAGGATCGGGCCCAGAATCGGAGGCACGACGAAGGAGGAAACGCGCATCAGCGCCACGACCGTGCCCGCAATCGCCAGCGCCTCGGTGGTCGAGACACCCTCCTGCGCGCCGCGCAGCGTGATCCACAGCGCGAAGAAGGAGCCGACCACCGCCTCGTCGGTACGTACCACGAAGGAGGTCAGGAGCAGCACGCCGAACCGGCGGTTGGTGCGGGTATAGCCCACGATCCGGCCGAAATTGCGCGTAAGGTCGCGAAAGCCGCTTGTTGCGCGTGCCATTAGCGGCGCGCGCACGGAGCCCGGCGGTGGGCCTGCGGGCCGGTCAGGCAGCAGGAACAGCGCGGTGATGATGGCTGCGCCAAACCCCACCGCGCCGCACAGCCACAGCGCGAAGGTGCCCGCCTGCGCCACGTCATACCCAGCGGCGTTGAGCCAGCCGGGCAGCGCCCCCCCAATTACGCCCACCATCAGGATATTGATGAGCCCGTAGAAGATCATCACCAGCGCCATGAATTTCCCGCGCGAACCGTTGTCGACGTAGTCATAGAACTTTGGCGGTCCGCTTGCGGTGTGGGTGCTCGAGGCAATGCCGAAGAAGAAGCGGATGATGAAAAGCGTGACGACACCGCCCGCCAGCGGATAGGCAACGGCGGCGAGGCTGTAGCCGGTCAGCGCGAAGACCAGCAGGGCCTTGCGCCCGATCTTGTCGGCGAGCGCGCCGGCAAAGCTGACGCAGACCAGCACGACCGCCTGCTGCACGGTCATAAGCTGCCCCGCCAGTCGCCCCTGCCGCTCGGGTGCGACACCGATCATTTCAGAGAAGACGTAGGGCTGCATCAGGTTGATGAAGGCCGAGACCATCACCGCGATCCCGGTAATGAACAGGAACACGAAGACCTCGCGCACCGGAACCCCCTGCGCCAGGACAATCGGGCCGATCCGTGCCGGGGCGGCCTGCTCGCAGGGAATGGACGAATCGCGCCTGTTCATGGACGGTGCCTTTCGCGCTGAAGGTAGGAAGAAATGGCCACGCCATTTGGCGCCCGCAGCCTCCAATCAGGGCTCAAGCATATGACGAGGCGGGACCGTTTCCACTAAATTGGGCATGCCCCCAGGGCCTTTTTGATATGTCTATTTCGACTATTGTTCGAACCTTGCCTTGCGACTTACGCTCCATGCCATGGGGATTTGACCCGGACTGGCCCGTTCATTTCCGGCCAGCTCCGATCGGCGCGGCACAACGTGCGGCCTTCAAGGGGGCGACCATGGCAGAGCATTGGGATATCGCGATCATCGGCGGCGGCACAGCGGGGCTTCCCGCGGCCATCGCAGCGGCGCGCGGAGGGGCCCGGGTGGTCCTGATCGAGGCAGCCGAGGAGCTGGGCGGCACGCTGCACCTCACCGGCGGCAGCATTGCCGGCGGCGGCACGAAGGCACAGCAGGCCAAGGGCATCACCGACAGCGCCGAGCAGCACTACCGCGATTGCCTCTCCATCGGCGGCGGCAGCGCCCAGGACGACGTCCTGCAGCTCTGGACCCGCAACGCAGGCGCGACCATCGACTGGCTCTATGCCGAGGGTGTCCCCTTTGGCGAGCAGATGCCCACCTTCAGCGCCGCGCACGAAGCTTATGACGCGCCGCGCACCTTCACCCCGCCGCGCGGGGGCAAGGATCTTGTCGACACGCTCGTTCCCAAAGTTCTCGAACTGGTCGCACAGGGGCGCATAGACCTGAGGCTGGCAACGCGCATGACCGCGCTCGAAACCAATGCCGCAGGCGCCGTCGTCGGCGTAGAGGTGCGCGGGGCCGATGGATCGCAGACCACGCTTGAGGCCGATAACGTCGTCCTTGCCTGCGGGGGCTACGGCGCCAATGCCGCGCTGTGGGAGCGGCTCCATCCCGGCACCCCTTACCGCACCTACGCCTGGGCCACGTGCCGGGGCGATGGGCATATCGCGGCCGAAGCGGCGGGCGCGGTGCTAGCCCATGCGCAGAACTTCCTGCCGACTTATGGCGCCTCGGAGGATATCGATGCGCCCGGCACCTTCTGGATCCACTCGATGGTCGCACCCTCGATGCGCGCGCCCTGGGAGATCAACGTCAACATGAAGGCCGTGCGCTTCATGCGCGAGGACCTGCCCAGTCCCGATGGGCGCGAGCGCGCGCTGCGCGCCCAGCCAGGCCAGACCTTCTGGACGATCTATGACGCAGCGATCCGGGCCGAGGCCCCGCCGCTGTTCCGCTGGGAGCCGGAAAAGGTCGCGCGCGCCTTCGCGCAGAGCCACGATTTCGTCGAGGCGGCCAGCATTTCCGAACTGGCCGGAAAATGCGGGCTCGACGCGGCCACGCTGAAAGCCACCATCGCCGCCTACAATGAAGGGCAGCAAAGCGGGCAGGACGCCTTCGGGCGTGAGCACATGCCTTGCCCCGTGGCCCAGGCGCCATTCTACGCGGTCCGCCATGTCTCGACCTCAGTGGTGACCTGGGGCGGGATCACGGTCGATGGCGAGCTTCGCGTGATCGACGCACAAGGCGCGCCGATCCCGGGCCTCTACGCCGCAGGCGAAGTGCTGGGCATGGGCGTCTTCGGCGCGGTGTTCCTCGGCGGATCGACGATGTCCTCCGCGCTCACCTTCGGCAAGCTGCTGGGCGAACGCCTGTCCGCCGCAGCCGCCACATCGTACACCCACATCGCCGCACAGAGCCCGGCATGACCGGACGCGCCTTTCAAGGAGACCTTCCATGCTGACCGACCGCGGATTTTCCAAGCGCAACCGCCGCGTGCGCAGCCTCGATGTCGAAAGCTACTCGGACTTCGTCTTGGGCTTTCGCAACTGGACCTACAACGATCTCGACAAGCCCGCGCGCGAACGCGCCGACGAGATCATGACGGACCTGCGGCTCAACGCCGAGGACGCGCCGCTCGATGCGTTCCGTGACCAGTTCCATGACGATCCGGTCATCGCCACGCGCATCCGCGCCTGGCTCTCCAGCCAGCAGCTGATGTGGCAGAACGTGCTCGACCACTACGAGCAGCACAAGGACTTCTACCACGCCGACATGCAGGACGTGGACGACAAGGGCCCGGGCACGCTGGAACTCAACACCGGCATGGACATGCCCGACTATGTCAAGCACGAGATCCACATCCAGCCCGGCGGTTACACCGGCAACGACTTTGCCGGGCCGCTCTACCACTATGGCACTAACACCTTCTACAAGGGCCAGAACAACGAAGACGAGTTCCAGTTCGGCATTGCCGAGACGCTGGCAAAGCCCCGCGACGGCAAGATCGAACGCATCGTCGATATCGGCTGCGGCATCGGGCGCCTTAGTGTCGCGCTTGCCGAGACGTTCCCCGACGCCGAGGTCTGGGGCCTCGACGTCGGCGGCCCGCTGGTGCGCTATGCCCATCGCCGCGCGGTGGAACTGGGAACCCCGGTCCATTTCGCCCAGCGCCTTGCCGAAGACACCAAGTTCGAAGACAACAGCATCGACATCGTCGCGGCCTACATCCTCTTCCACGAAGTATCCGAGCAGGGCGCGAAAGACATCGTCAAGGAGGTCTTCCGCATTCTGCGTCCGGGCGGTGTCTTCGACGTGACCGACTTCCACACCGGCCGTGCCCGCTCGAACGATCCCTACCGCCGCTTCATGGGCTGGATCGACCACGTCTACAACGCGGAGCGCTGGTCGCACCAATTCGGCCAGAAGGACTTCCTCGACACCCTGCGCGAAGCCGGCTTCGAGGTCGAGAAGGGCGAGAACCGGCACTGGGGGATCGCCTGCTACATCGCGCGCAAGCCCGAATAGACCGCCGCATCGCGGCCCCCCGGGGCTGTCCAGACCCCGGCGAGGTTACCGCATTTCCGCAAAGTTCGGGGCCGCCATCTCACGGCACCGGGAGGACCTGTGCGTCCGCACGCCATTTCGACACGACCGAGGCACGACCACGAACAGAGACACGACCAAGAGGGGGGTAAGCGTAACCATGAAGTCCATCACGACCCGTATCGTGAAACGCCGCACCGACCGCCGCCGCCGCGCCTTGCTCGCCGCCGCCGCCGTTCCCGCACTCGCCACCGCGTTGGCTGCAGGCGCCGCGCTGCTGCCCGGCGCAGCGCTCGCGCAGTCGGGCCCCAGTGCCGAACCCGCCCAACCCCCGCACGGCGAGGCCATCCTGGTCACCGCGCGCCGCACCGAGGAGCGCCTTGAATCGGTCCCCCTCGCGATCACGGCCTTCTCCTCGGAATCGCTGGAAGCGCAGGACATCCAGTCGCTCAACGACATCTCCGACAATTCGCCCGGCTTCCAGTTCCAGAACCAGGCGGGCGGCGGCTCGGGGCGTAACGACCGCTCGATCAACAACCTGACCTTCCGCGGCCTGTTCCTCGCCAACGTCACGCCGATCTCGCAGGGTGGTCTTGTCTTCATCGACGGCGCGCCAGTCATCAACTCCTCCGTTCCGGCGATCGACGACGTTGCCCGGGTCGAGGTTCTAAAGGGCCCGCAGGCGGCCTACTTCGGCCGCTCGACCTTTTCGGGCGCGGTCAACTTCGTGACCAAGGCCCCCTCCTATGAATTTGGCGGCCGGATCAAGGCGATGTACGGCAACTACGGCTCGAACCAGGTTTCGGGCAGCGTGGAGTTCCCGCTCATTGACCAGGTCCTGGCCCTGCGCGTGGGCGGCAGCCACGTCTTCGAGGGCGGTCAGTATAAAAACTCGGGCGATCCCAACGAGACCTTCGGCGACCGCAAAAACGATGTGGTCAGCGCCCAGATGCTGTTCGAGCCGGCCTCGAACCTCAAGATCACCGGCTTCTTCTCCTATGGCGAGATGCACGACGGCTCGCCCGCGCAGGCCGCACTCAAGAACACCGAATTCAACTGCGACCTCGGGGGGACTTCGGGCAGCTATTGGTGCGGCGCCCTGCCCAACCGCATGCCCGAGGAGCTGATCGGGGGCAATTACGACCTCGACGAGACCGCTTATGGCATCCTCATCGACAACGTCGATGGCTACCCCACGATCTTCGATCCCTCGTTCAACCCACGCTCCGGGCTCAAGCGCCAGACCGTGCAGGCGGACCTGCGCATGGACTGGGAAATGGGCAACGGCATGCTGCTGAGCTCGATCACGGCCTACCACACCGACCGCACCCAGACCGCGCTCGACCTCACCTTCCGTGACACCAGTGCCTATCCCAACCCCAATTTCGGCATCATCCCGGGCGCGCCCTCGTTCAACCACTGGCTGCTCAACTACCAGACCGACATCAGCGACTTCAGCCAGGAAATCCGCCTAACCTCGGCGCAGACGAGCCCACTGCGCTGGACGGTCGGGGCGAGCTACTTCACCGCTGACTATGACAACGGCGCGATCTACGGCCTCAACGTCTTTGGCAGCGGCAATTCGAGCACATTGCGCAACCAGAAGCCCAAGACCCCCGCAATCTTCGGCGCGCTCTACTTCGACATCACGCAAGACCTCACCATCGGCGCGGAAGGGCGCTATCAGTGGGACAAGATCGAAAGCTCGATCCTCGCCAGCAGCACGGGCGTCTACTACCCCGAACCGCTGGTCTCCAAGGCCACCTTCAAGAGCTTCTCGCCGCGCGTGACGCTGGATTACGCCTTTGCGCCCGACAGCACCGCCTACATCCTGTTCTCGCGCGGGTACCGCCCCGGCGGTTTCAACGACGGCTACAGCGCGCTTACGCCCACCGAGCAGGCCCAGATCGAAACCTCGGCGGGCGCGACCTACGATGAAGAGCGGCTCGACAACTACGAGGCGGGCATCAAGACCGCGTTCTGGGACGGACGCGCCTCGCTGCGCGCGGCGGTCTATATCGACAAGTACCGCGGCGGCCAGGTGGCGAACAGCTACACCTATTATCCCGACGGCTCGCCCACCATCAATCTTCTCAACGTGACCGAGAATATTGGCGCTGTGGACCTGTGGGGCATCGAACTGGAAGGCGATGTCTCGCCGATGGAAGGCCTCAGCCTGTCGGGTTCGTTCGGCCTTGCCGATTCCGAGATCAAGAGCTTCGTGTGCGCCGAATGCCTCAACATCGCCGGGACCGACAATGCCACCGGCAACCGCCTCTCAGGCGTGCCGCGCCTGACCTGGACCGCCTCGGCCAGCTATGAGCATCCGGTCGCGCAGGACTGGTGGGGCTATGCCCGGCTCGACTACCGCCACCGCGGCCGCCAGTACGTCGACTATTACAACGCGGCCTGGAGCCGCAACGACGACAAGGTCGACCTGCGCATCGGCGCGCGCCAGGACAACGGCCTCTCCTTCGAGGCCTTCGCCACCAATCTTTTCAACGAACAGACCCTCACCGGCTTTCGCGGCACCGACCTTGTCACGCTGGCCACCAACGACATCCGCATCGCGCTTCCCGAAAAGCGCCGGCTGGGCATCCGCTTCAGCTACGAATTCTGATCCCCTTCCAAAAGAGAGAACTGCCATGAGTGTAACCGAGGCATCCCGCGACACCGACGCCGAGACCGGCTTCGTTTCCGCCGAGGACGACTTCATCTTCGCGGATTCGGACAACATTTCGCTGTTCCCCGAGCAGGTCGTGGACAACCTGATGCACGTCGTCGTCGCGCTGGGCGCGGAGATGTGGACGATGCGCCGTCGCCTGATGGTGACCGAGAAGGTGCTTGAGAAGGTCGGCGTCTCAAGCGCCGACATCGAGCAGTACCAACCGAGCGAAGAAGACCTTGCCGCCTGGGCCGAGGAGCGTGACATCTTCATCAAGCGCACCTTCGGCGCGCTGGAACGGCGCGGCGGCGCCAACGTGAAGCAGATGGACTTCTCCAGAAACATGTGAGCGCACGGGCCCGGTCCTCCCGACGGGGACCGCCGGGCCTGTCCCTCATTCGCTCAGCAACAGTCCGCACGGCGAATACCCGGGAGAGCCCCCAAGATGCACAGCGAATTCGACGTCCTTGTGGTGGGAGCCGGAACCGCCGGTGTGCCGGCCGCCCTTGGCGCGGCCGCACGGGGCCTGCGCGTCGTCCTCATCGAAGCGGCCGAGGAAATCGGCGGCACGCTCCACCTCTCCAGCGCCTCGATCAGCGCGGCGGGCACCTCGCTCCAGAACGCCGCCGGGGTGGAGGACAGCCCCGAGGCCCACTTCGCCGATTGCCTGCGCATCAACCACGGCACCGGCGACCCCGAACTTCTGCGCCTGTGGGTCGACGAAGCGGGCGACATGCTCGAGTGGCTGCTCTCGATCGGCTGGACCTGCGATCCGGGAGAAGCCGTGCTCGCCCCCGAACACGACCTCTACGACCGCCCGCGCACCTATCGCAGCACCAAGCAGGGTTTCTCGCTGATCGAGGCCTACCAGACGCAGATCGACAAGGCCGTGGCGGACGGCAACCTCACTCTTCTGACCGGCACGCGCTTTTGCGAGCTTCTGCTCGACCACGGGCAGGTCTGCGGTATCGTGGCCAAGACCGGCGAGGACGTGCGCAAGATCGCCGCAAAGGCCGTTATCCTCACCACCGGCGGCTTCAGCGGCAGCGCGCGGCACTGGCAGGAACTCCACGGGCTCGTGCCCTTGCGCTACCACGTCGAAACCGTACGCGGCGATGCCATCGACCCGGTGCGCACGGCCGGGGGGAGGCTGTGGTTCACCGACTACTGCCTGCCCGCCTTCGGCGGCACGCGGCGCCTCGACAGCCCGGCCTCGGCCTGGATCCATAGCGACATCCTGCCCTCGCGCCGCCCCCCCTGGGAAATCTACGTGAACGCGCATGGGCAGCGCTTCATGGCCGAGGACGAGCCCAGCATCGATGCGCGCGAACGCGCGGTCATGGCCCAGCCGGGCTGGGCTTTCTGGATGATCTGGGACGAGCGCATCCGCGAGGACGCCCCGCCCGTCTTCCGTTGGAGCGATGAACAGCTCGACGAACTCCTGCGCGGCGACAACGAGGACTTCGTCGTGGCCGAGACCATCGGCGAGCTCGCACGGCTCTGCGGCCTCCCGGAAAAGGCGCTGACGCAAACCGTCACGCTCTACAATGCAGGCCAGGCCGTCGGCAGCGACATGTGGCGCCGCCAGCACCTGCCCGCCCCCATCGCGCGCGGCCCCTTCTACGCGGTGCGCCACTACGGCTGTTCGATCAGCTGCTATCCCGGCATTCAGGTGAATAGGGACCTGCAGGTCGTCACGACCAGCGGCGATCCCATCGAGGGGCTCTACGCTGCGGGCGAGGTGATCGGCATCGGGTTCCTGGGCCATGGTTTTCTCAGCGGCTCGATCGTCTCCTCCGCGATCACCTTCGGGCGCAAGCTCGGTCGTGAGGTCCTGGCTTGAAACGCTGGGCGCCGCGCGGCTATGCAGCCGGGCCCTACGGCCAGATACACTACCGCCACGCAGGTCAGGGCATGCCCATCGTGCTCCTCCACCAGGCGCCGATGACCTCGGCGCAGTACGATAGGGTGCTGGAGCCACTGGCGCGCCGCGGCTTCCATGCGATCGCCATCGACATGCCAGGCTTTGGCATGTCCGATCCGGTCGCAGGCACCCCGCGTGTGGAAGACTGGGCGGCCTGCGTGCTCCCTGTCCTCGATGCACTGGATCACGGGGCCGCGACGATCCTGGGACATCACACCGGCGCGCTTGTCGCTACCGAGGTCGCGCTCCAGTTCCCGGACCGAGTGCGTGCGCTTGTCCTCAACGGCCCGATGCCGCTCACCGAAGAGGAGCGCGCCGAGTTCCTCGCCAACGGCTATCCGCGCGAGCGCACGATCACCGCCCAGGTCGACGGCGGCCAGTTCGCCGCCGTGCACGCCGCGCGTACGCGTCTGGCTGCAGGCACGATGGAACCCGAGCGGGTGAGCGAATACGTGGTCATGGCCTTTGAAGGACAGGGCGCTTACTGGCATGGACACCACGCCGCCTTCCAGTACCGCCAGGAAGAAACGCTGGCGTCCATCGCCTGCCCTGCGCTGATCCTCACCAACACCGGCGACATCATCCACGACCATGCCCTGAAGGCCCATAAGCTGCGTCCCGATTTCGCCTGGGTGGCGCTCGACGGCGGCGGTGTCGACATCGTTGACCAGCAGCCCGAAGCCTGGGCGCAGGCCGTCGCCGACTTCATGCAGAGTCTCTAGGTTGCGCCTCCAGCGGCGCGAGCCTCAAGCAAAGGTCGCGATCTCGGTCGTGGCCGGATCGTAGGTCATCAGCGTTTCGTGCCGGGGATCGGGCTTTCCACGCCGCGAGGTATCGCCCGACTGGTTGATCTCGCCCTGCTTGCGCGAGGCCAGGAGCACCCAGTTCGCACGTTCACGCCGCGTCGCCTCATAGCGCTGGAGCGCAGCGACCGGGTCCGCCGTTTCGCTCAGGCTGCGCGCGAAGACCACCGCATCCTCGATCCCCATCGCCGCGCCCAACCCCAGGAAGGGCAGCATCGGATGCGCGGCATCGCCCATCAGCGTTACCCGGCCCACCGTCCATTGCGGCAGCGGATCACGGTCGAACAGCGCCCACTTGCGCGTGCCCTCGCGCGGGGCGCTGGCGATGAGGCCGCGCACGTCCGCATTCCAGCCCTCGAACTTTTCCAGCAGTTCCTCGACATCAGCCGGGGTCGACCAGCCCTCGCCGGTCCAGCTGTCGGTCTTCACGAAGGCCACGCCGTTGACCACCGCTCCATGGCGGATGCGGTAGACCAGCACCTGCCGGTTGGGCCCGAGGTAATTGACGGAAGGGCCCAGATGCATGTGGTGGCTGACGTCCTCGAACGGGATCAGGAAGCGGTAGGCCACCTGCCCGGTGAAGCGCGGGTTCTCCTCGCCGAAAAGCTCGGCGCGCACGCGCGAATTGATGCCGTCCGCGCCCGCCAGGATCGGGGCGCGCGCACACGAACCGTCGGCAAAGTGGGCGGTAACTCCGACCTGGTCCTGCTCCAGTCGGGTCATCTGCGCGCCAAGCGTGATCGCCTCGGGATCGGCGACGGCCACCGCATCGGCCAGGATCGCGTGCATGTCCGCGCGGTGGAGCTGGTAGAAATAGGGAATGTCGCCGCGCTCGCGCGCAATCGCCATCTGGTCAGGACCGCCCAGCCGCTCGCCAGTGCGCCAGTCTGCTCCGCCTGCGCGCACCGGAATGTCGGCCGCAGCCTCAATGGCCTCGCGCAGGCCCAGCGAGAACAGGCCCCGGCTGGCGGGCTGGCTGAGCGTGATCCCCGCCCCGACATCGCCAAACGCGTCGGCCTGCTCGAAAAGGCGCACCTTGCGGCCTTGCCGGATCAGGCCCAGCGCCGCCGTCAGCCCCGCAATGCCGCCCCCGATGATAAGGATGTCGGCATCCTGCGCGCCCGCTCTTCCGGCCCCGTTCGCTGCCATCTTGTCCCCCTGAAAGACCTCGCTACACCGCCAAGGTGTAAGCCTGCCCCAGGCAAGGCAAATCATTCCAGTTATGCTTTTCCTGGCGCCATTCCCGATTTGACCGGCCAGCCCTCCCCCACGCATGCTGCTCTCAGCATGGCCATCACACTTACCATCAACGGAACTCTCACAAGGCTCGAGGCCGAAGGCGACATGCCTCTGCTCTGGGCGATGCGCGATCTGGCCGGGCTTACCGGCACCAAGTTCGGCTGCGGCGCGGGCCACTGCGGTGCCTGCACGGTCCATATGGACGGCGAGGCCGCGCGCGCGTGCAGAGTGTCGCTGGAAGAAGCCGCGGGCCGCTCCATCGTCACAATCGAGGGCGTCACCGGCGCCACCGCGCAAAAGGTACAGGACGCCTGGCTGCGCCACCAGGTTGCCCAGTGCGGGTACTGCCAACCCGGCCAGATCATGACCGCCATCGCGCTGCTGGAGGCAGGCTATGGCGATGCCGAGACCGTCGAGGCGGTGATGAGCGGCAACCTGTGCCGCTGCGCTACATATTTGCGCATCCGCGCCGCCGTGCTGGACGCAGCGACATGACGTCCCTCACCACTTCCCGGCGCACCTTCGTGGTTATGGCGAGCAGCGGCCTGCTTCTGGGGCTTATCCCGAAAGCCGCGCGAACGCGCGAGATCCACCGCCAGGATCATCCCTTCGGCGACAGCCTGTTCCGTGCCGACCAGGTGCCGGGCGACGAGCTGGTCCGCCGTTTCCTCGAAATCGCGCCCGATGGAACGGTCACGGTCTTCTCCAAACATCTCGACATGGGCCAGGGCACCTGGAGCGGGCTTGCCTCGCTGGTGGCCGAAGAGCTCGACGCCAACTGGACGAAGGTCCGCGTTACAGGCGCACCGGTCAGCAACACGGCCTACGCCAACCACATGTTCCAGCGCCAGGCGACCGGCGGCTCGACCTCGCTTGCCAACAGCTGGGACGAATTGCGGCGCGCAGGTGCGGTCGCCCGCGCCATGGTGCTCGCCGCTGCGGCGCGCAGCTGGGGCGTGCACGCAAATGCCATAACCCTGAAAGACGGCGTGCTGAGCCACGGCGCGCGCACCGCCACGCTGGGTGATTTCGCGCAGGCCGCCGCACACGAGGAGGTGCCCCATGAAGTTGCCCTGAAACCTCGCGCAGCCTGGCGCCTGCTGGGGCGCGACACCCCGCGCACCGATATGCCCGGCAAGGTAACAGGCGCCACGAAGTACGGCATCGACGGGGCCTGGCAGGACATGCGCCACGCGGTCATCGCGCGTAGCTCCCGCTTCGGAGCGCGCCTGCTGCACGCTGATACCGCTGCCGCGGGCGCCATGCCCGGAGTCGAGGCCGTGGTAGAGATCCCCTCCGGCATCGCGGTCATCGCGCGCACGACTTGGCATGCCCTGCGCGCGCGCGACGCGCTCACCCTCACCTGGTCCGACGGGGAGGGCGAGACGCGCAGCGACGCCCAGATCGCGCGCGACCACCGCGCCGCCATGGACCAGCAGCCGCCCAGCTGGGACGACATGCGCGGCGATCCCGCGACGATGCTGGCGCGCGCGGCCACGCGCGTGGAGGCCGAGTTCACCTTCCCCTACCTCGCCCACGCCGCGATGGAACCGCTTGCGCTGCTCGGCCAGTTTGACGGAACACGCTGCAAACTGCGCGGCGGCTTCCAGACCCAGGCCGACAACCGCGCGCAGGTCGCCGCGATCCTGGGTCTCGAAGCCGAAGCCGTCGAATTGGAAACCGTTCCCGCCGGCGGGAGCTTCGGGCGCCGCGCCGGGTTCACGGGCGACTGGGTGGTCGAGTTCGCGCAGCTCCTGAAGGCCGCGCGCGCACCCTACCCGATCAAGCTCACCTGGACGCGCGAGGACGACATGCGCGGCGGGCATTACCGCCCGCTGATGGTCTACGCGATGCAAGGAGGACTTGATGCACAAGGACGCCTGCTCGCGCTCGACATGCGTCTGGCGGGCCAATCGGTCACCGGCAACAGCCCATATCCCAAGGCGCCCTACCGCGACATCACCGCACTGGAAGGCAATTTTCACGACCTCTACGACCACCCCCACTCGCGCCTGCGCTTCTTCCATGCAGACGCGAAGGTTCCTGTCGTCACCTATCGCTCGATTTCGAACAATCATACGGGCGTTGCCAAGGAGATCTTCGTTGACCGGCTGGCGCGCGCCGCCGGGGCCGACCCCGTGGCATTCCGCCTGGCCCTGCTGGGCGCCGAGCCGCGCCAGGCACAGGTGCTGCGCGTGGCCGCCAAGGCCGCGAATTGGGACACCCCGCCGCCGCGTGGCATCACCCGCGGCGTGGCCGTCCACCGCTCGGAAGGCAGCTGCGTTGCGCAGGTCGCGGAGCTCAGCGGCAGCCCGGAGGATTTTCGCATCGAGCGCATCGTCAGCGCGGTGGACTGCGGTCTTGCCGTCAATCCTGACACCGTGCGCGCGCAAGTCGAAGGTGGCACCGGCTTTGGCCTTTCGAGCGCGCTCTACGGCGAGATCAACCTTGATAACGGCGCGGCGCGGCAAAGCAATTTTGACGGCTACCGCCTCCTGCGCATGAACGAGATGCCCCGCCGCATCGAGGTCCACATGGTCGAGAGCGGAACACGACCTTCCGGCATCGGCGAGCCCGGCTCGGTTCCCGGAGCGCCTGCCGTCATCAATGCTCTGGAGCGGATGGGCATGGCGCCGGTCTCACGCCTTCCGGTCTTTGCCTCCACCTGACCGCACGCCGCGTCAGACGCTGCGGCTCTCCACGATCTGCCAGGTGTTGCGGCCGGTGAGGCCCAGCAGCTTCTCCTTCACCAGGCTCGCCAACTTGTGGCTGGGCACCGCGTCGGAACGCTGCGGGCCGGTCGCCACGTAAAGCGTGCGGCGCACAAGACCGCTGTCGATGCGGACGACATCGAAGCGCTCCATTCCCTCGTCGCGCAAAAGCGCCGCAGGCGGCAGGATGGCATGGCCCAGCCCCTCCTCGACCAGTTCAAGGATCGATCCCAGCGCGTCGATCTCGACCGCGATCTGGAGTTCGGCTTCGCGCGCCCGAGCGGCCTTCTCCAGATCGCGGCGCAACTGCTGGTGCGGGCCGGTCATGATGAGAGGAAGCTGGGTCACATCCTCGAAGGAGACAGGACCCGCCGGCCCGCGGCCCCGCTTGCTGACCAGCACCAGCTGCTCTTCCACCACCGGATCGCACAGCATGTTCTGGCTGCGGATCGGCGAATAGAGGATCGCAACATCCAGCCTTCCCTGCTGGACCCGCTCGGCAATGTCGCTGGACAATCCCTCGACCAGGTGCAGCTTCACGTTGGGCAGTTCGGAACTGAAGTGCTGGGCAAGAGGGACGCTGAGTGCCCGCCCCACGCTAGTGGGCATGCCGATCGCGGCCGTCCCGGCCAGGAGGTTGCGCAGCTGGCTAAGCTCGCTGTACGTTGCATCGATCGCCTCGCGCACGTTGCGCGCATTCTTGAGCAGGCAGCGCCCCGCCTCGGTCAGGGTGGCGCCGCGCCCGTTGCGGTAGAACAGCGGCAGGCCCAGCTCCTCTTCGAGGTTGCGCACCTGCCGGCTGAGCAGAGGCTGTGACAGGCGCAGGCTGACGGCGGCTTGCGAAAAGCTGCCCGTTTCCGCGACGGAAATGAAGTAATCGAACTTGCGCGTGTCCATGCTTCCCCCTTTATGCCTTGCCGGCATATCTGCTAGTAACTGTCGTCGATCTCGTGCCTTGCGAAGTTAAAATTCCCAATCATTTTATTGTTTTTAATAGTTAATTTGCGGAATTGCAGCGCACCTGGAAGAGCCTGCAGCGAAACTAGGCCCAGTGGCATTCCCCGGCCTCCTGTGTCTTCCTTTTCCCCCAGAGCGCGCACGGCGGCAGTGCCCCTGCAAGGGCCTTATGCGCGCGCCCACACATCGAGGGGGAACGCGATGAAACAGGCAGGAGGCCAGCTGGCCGGAACGCAGCGCTCGGTCGTTTTGGGCTTTGCCATCGGCGGGGCGGCAATGATGGCGGCCAACCAGGTCATCGCAGTGCTGGTGCTGCGCTTCCTGACCGACAACCTCGCGATTTCGGCGGGGATCGCGGCCACGCTCTTCGCGCTGGTGAAGATCTACGATGGCTTCGTCGATCCTCTTGCCGGTTACGCCAGCGACCGCGCGCGCACCCGCTGGGGACGGCGCGTGCCCTTCCTGTTGGCCGCAGGGCTTCTGATGCCGCTTTCCATTGTCGGCATCTTCGCCGCCCCCTCCTGGGAGAGCCAGCCGCTGCTGCTGGTCTGGATCGGCGTCATGCTGGCGCTCCACGGCACAGCCTTCTCGCTCTACACTGTGCCCAGCACGGCGATGATCGTGGAGGTGAGCGATGACTACCACGCCCGCTCCAGCATCCTTGCCTGGAAGACCTACGGCAGCTTCGTCGGCCAGATCCTGGGCTCCTCTGTGCCCTCCTGGCTGCTTGAGAGCTGGGGTGCGGACCGGGCGGGGCACGCCGCCATGGGCTGGGTTCTGGCCGGCCTCATCGGCGCACTCGCGCTCGGCTCGATTCCCTTGCTGCTGCGCGCACGGGCCACCAACGCCGAGGCCAACCATCCGGGCCGCTTCACAGACCAGCTGCGCATTGCCTGGGGCAACCAGCCCTTTCGCATCATGGTCTTTGTGCACATCGTATTCATGGTGGGCGTGGCGACGGCGAGCGTATCCAACGCCTACTTCACCCGCTACGTCCTCGCGCGGAGCGACGCCTGGCTGGGGCTGTTCTATGTCTTTCTGACTGCGGGCAACATCCTTGCCCTGCCCGCCTGGCTGCGCATTTCGCGCCGTTTCGACAAGAAGAACGCCTATATCGCCGCGCTCGCCATCTACGGCTTGGCGGTGCTGAGCTGGGCTCTGGCCGGCCCGCAGGAAACCATTATCGTACTGGGCATTCGTACCACCGTGATCGGCGCAGCGATGAGCGGGGTTGTGCTTCTGGCCGCCTCGATGCTGACCGACGCCGTGCGCTACGACTTCATCTGTTCGGGCCAGCGGCGCGAGGGCGCCTTCTCGGGCTTCATGAGCTTCGTCGACAAGATCTCGAACGCGGGCGGCCTGATGATCATGGGCGCAACCCTCACGGCCATGGGCTACGCCGCCTCGAGCACGGGTGCCGCGCAGGCCCAGAGCACGAGCGCGGTCTTTGCGATCCGCATCTGCTTTGCGATTATTCCCGCCCTGGCGCCGCTGCTCAGCATATTTCTGCTGCGCGGCTACAATCTGACCGAGCCCGACCTTGTCGAAACCGTGGCCGAAACGCCGCTTGCCGCGCAGGACGTCGGCCTCGACAGTGAGGGGACGGCCGCCGCGGCAGCCGGTTGAAGCGGAAAGTCGGACATGAGCAGGTGGGCGTCGAAACACGGGTGGGGCTCCCTGACCTGAACGCGATTAGGTCAAGAGGGCCCCTCGCCTGTCAATGTTCTGAAAGACCCGTGTTCAACAGGCGATAGCCGTGTTTCAGAATGTAACGCCAAAGCGCGCGGCTAGCGCCTCACCCGTGTCGGTGCCGGCATAGCCGGGCAGCGCGTCGGTCACGGCCCAGTAGATGGCGTTGAGCTGAATGCGCGTGAAGCTGTTGAGATACCGGTTGGCGTCCAGCGTCTCGGACCAGCCGTCGGCCGGGGCGGGGAGATTACAGAACGAGACCTGCTCGTAGCGGGTGGTGAGCTCGATGACGCCCGCCCCCATTCGGTGGTGACACCGGCGTCCTTTGCCGCCTGCGCCCGCACGATGTCCCGCTCGACCATGGTCGGCGTGATAAGCTGTGGTGCAAAGGGAAGCGTAACGACGCGCGCGTTCGCGCCCAGGCCACTGTCCTTCTCCTGCGCCGACACGACAATGACCGAATCCGGGGCCTCGTCGGAGGTACTGGCAGCCCGACGACCTTCCAGCTGTTCGACCCGTGCACGCAGATCGGCAATCTCGCCGGCCTGACGGCGCACCAGGTCGGCGAGCGTCTCCTGGGTGCAGCCAGGGTGACGGTCTGGGCGAGAGCCGGGCGCGCCGCCACAATCGCAACGAGCGCACAACCGCATTTCAGCATTCGCATAGGAGAAGATTTCCTTGAAACGGGGCGCTACCGCGGCGCGCGCGTACCCGTGCCGATGCTGACTGCGCGCGATGGGCTGGACGACAGGGTGCGCGGACTGGACCTGGCCGCCGACGACTACCTGCGCAAACCCTTCGCGCCCGAGGAATTGAAAGCGCGGGATCGGCTAAATGCTCGATGCCCGCTGAGCCGCTGAGCAAAACCGGCGCCGCCGCCGAGCCGCGCACGCCTGCCCTGCGCAGCCGCCTGCTGCTGGCGCTGAACGCCACGATGGCGGGCGTCGCCATCGCCCTCGCCCTGATCGGCGCGGTCATCGTCACGCGCGTGGTGCGCACCGGCAACGACCGCGTCCTTGGCGGCGCGCTGGCCACGACTGCCGAAAGCGTACAGGTCGAACATGGCAAGCTGCTCCTGTTTTCTCTCCACCCGGCTTGTGCGTCACCCTCATCTTTCCTGAAGAGGACTAAAGGATTTCAGTAAGATATATCCGAGGGCCATCGCCCTCGGGCTCCCCAAACTGGACGCCTCACCTTTCGCGCGCCAGCTGGGCTTGAAATGGTGAGGTTGCCCGTCTTGGGGTCAAGAGGCGATGGCCCCTTGAATATCGGTCCTGCTTACCTTCTTCACTCGCCTTTGCCCTGCCCCATCGAGAGCGCGATTCCCTCTCCGGTAACGCAAGATGCCGCAGGCGAAAGCAGCCAGGCAATGACCTGCGCCGCGGCGGCAGGAGCAATCCAGTCCCCGGGATCGGCACCGGGCATGTCCGCGCGGTTGGTGGGGGTATCGAGGACCGTGGGAAGGACCGCGTTCACACGGATGCCCCGGGGCCGCAGCTGCGCGGCGAGCGCCTGCGTCAGCGCCATGACCCCGGCCTTCGATGCCGCATAGGCGCCCATGCCCTCGCCCGCATCGCGGGCCGCCGCCGCGCCAATGTTGACGATGGCCCCGCCCGGCGCGAGCATCTCCAGTACCGCCTCGCTGGTCGTCGTGGCGGTGTGCAGGTTGGTCCGGTACATCCGCTCGAACGTCGCCGGAGAGCCCGGCCCCAACGGCTCCCACACGAAGCCCCCTGCGACATTGACAAGACCATCGAGCCCGCCCAGTTGCGTGACCATTCGCGCCACGGCTGGCCCGACCACTGCTGCCTCGGCAAGATCGATACCGCCCTCGGCGGGACCTTCGTAGCCGTCAGGGCAAGGCGCCATGTCGATCACGCCGACACGGTGGCCTTCACTGCGAAGCTGGGCACATACGGCGCGGCCCAGCACGCCGAAGCCGCCGGTGACGATATATCTGCCTACCATCTGCTTTTCTCCCAGTCTGCCTGGCGCCGAATGGCGCTCCACGTCTGCCCTCGTGGTAGCCATGGCGGAGGACCGGACACAAGCGTCAGGCGTATCGCAGCGCCGATATCGCCCTTGGATCGGGGCGTGCAACGCACCTGTGTATTGCGCAGTTCGTAGCTCCTGGGAGGGCGTTCCAGAGCATCTCGGGCGGCTCCACCATCGCGGCACCGGGTACGCGCAGCAGGCGATCGATGAAGATGCGCGTCTCATGATGCGCCACCAGCCAGCTGGGACAGTGGTGGGCGCCATCGCCAAAGCTCATGAAAGTGCCCTGCTGCCCCTGCGCGCAGTCGGGATCAAGCGCGTGGCCGGCTGCCGCCTGCACGGGCGTGCGCCGGCCACCTCGGGCAGTTCATGCTCGCGGATATGGCCGTATTCCTGGGTGTGACGGGCGTTGAACAGCGCCAGCGCCTTCTGCCCAAGGTCCCGGTCCAGCCACACAAGACCGCTGAGCGCGCCATGTGCGACATCGAAAGTGAGCGCGAAGTTCTGGCCCGGATAACGCATGTTGAGCTGCCAGGAGGCGGTGCTCTCGTCCTCCGCGAAACCGGCGGCCTGAAGGCTTTTCCGCGCACATGCCGCCAAGACCTCGCAAAGCGCGCGCAGCCGTTCCATCGCAAGATCCTCGACCGGCGCGATGAGCGAACGCTCCTCGTTGACAGTGGGATCAGCACCCGCGCAAGGCCCAGTTCCGCTGCCTGGATTGCAGCGAAGGCCGGACCGTTGCCACCATAGGCCAGCATGGTGAGCCCGGCCGGATTGACGCCCTTGCTCGCCGCCGTGCTGGTAGGCCATGACCGCGCCCGCCGGGAGCATCGGCCAGCAAGGTGCATGGTTCGTTGGGCGAACCGACCTCGAAGCGATTGACATAGGGCGATCGCGGATCGCCGCCGCCCATGCCGCTGACCGGATGGTCGTGGCTCTGCATGCAGGCCGCCGCCATCATCGGTTGCAGGACCTGCTTGACGTTGCAGCTGCCTGGCATCCCCCGCCACTGAAATGCCCCGCCCGTGTCGGTGGTCAGCTCACGCGCGATGTTGAGCACGGGGGAAGGGCTTTCCGCATCCTCGGCCTGGCCTAGCAAGAGGTTGCCCAGGCTGGAAGGGCAGCCTCCAGCTGCCGAGCCCAGCGACCGCTGAGACATCCATCGAACGGCAATCGGCACCCTGGTCCATGTACATCTGCCCCGCCGCATCACATCCGATCACGGCATTGGGCATGCCGATCTTGTAGACCTGCACTGCGCGCAGGCGGACACGATCCCCGAGAGCGCCACGCAGACCACCTCGGCGATTTCGAAAGCAAGCTGGACCATCACCTAGCCGCGCGAACTGGCCAAGGGCTCCTCTCCGGCTCGGGTTCGCGCCCTGACGTTCGTTCGCAGGCTAGGGTGCACAGGCGCTGGGCTTCTCGACAGGATACGCAAGGTACTGTGCCGATAGCGCAGAGGCGCCCAGGATCAGTGGTGGTCGTCGTCAGTAATCAGGCCGATATCCGCATGGCCGGTACGCACCGCGCAGGAAGCCGGCCCCGGTATGGCAAGATCTTGCGCGTAGAGCGCGGCACCCTGTGCGGTGCGGGCACAGATGTAGAGGATCTCCGCCCCGCCTCCTCCAAACCCGAGCCCCGTGATCTCCTCTCCGGGCACGTCCACCTGCGCGCTCAGCGTTCCATCCGCGGCGTAACGATGCAGGAGCCCGCAGTCTGCAAAGCTCACCCACACGCCGCCTTCGCTGTCGCGCGCAAGCGCTGCGGGACGTAGGGCATCCCCCGCCAGATCGAGGAATGTCGCCTCCTCCCAGAGGCTCCCGGCCCGACTGACGCGGTAACGACGCACGCGGTAGGCCCCGCCATCGGCCAGCAGCAGCTCGCGCGCCTCGGGATCGAGCACCATTCCCCCTGCCTGCGGCATGTCGAAGACCATGCGCACCAGCCGTTCGTCATGGTAACGCACCAGCCCGGCCTGTCCGGCCACGCCCTTGCCCTGCCCATGCCCTGCCGCCTCCCCCGCAGCCTCCATAGTGAACCATACGCGCCCGCGCGCATCGACATGGACAAGGCCTGTCTGCTGCGCGCCGGGTTCGAGAAGGAACTCTCGTGCGGCGCTTCCCTCACGGTCCAGAACCAGCAGTTCCCGCGCGGTCCCGACAAGGAGGCTTCCCTCCTGCGTTGGCACTGCAAAGCCAGGCTGCCCTGGCACTGCAATCTCGCCGCTCTCACCGCTCTCCGGCGCGAAGTAGCGTAATGTCCCTTGCGCCCGGTCGACCAGCACGAGCATGTTCGCCCCATCCAGCCAGACCGGCGCCTGAAGATGAGCTCCGGGCACCTCCCAACAGCAGCGCATGGTGTTCACGAAGCCCTCCCTTGCTTGCGGCAACGGCCCATCCCTCTGCCTGCCCCTAGCCCGGGTCAAGCGCAGGTCCCGGGCATCGCCTTCGCGGTGAAATCGGGCCTGAAGAGATCATGTAAACAGGTAAAAACAGCTTCAAGGGGCCATCGCCCCTTGGCCCCCGGAATCGGTGCCCCCGAGGGCAATGGCCCTAGGAAATCGTCCTTCCCACAGGCTCGACATTGCGGATTGCGCGCGTTTGCGGGACAAGCGCAAGCATCGATGCGCAAGGAGAGGGAATTGGACGGTACACCGCTCAAGGATTTCGAGGACCCGCGCCGCACGGCATCGGTGCGGATCACCGTGCTTGCCCGCCTGCTGCGCGCCCGCTTCGACGAGATGGTTGCTGACCTGGGCGTCACCCGTTCGCAATGGGGTGCGCTCGTCGCGGTCGCGCAGGACGAGGGCATTGCCCAAAGGGGGATTGCGCAGAAACTGGAGATTTCCGATGCCTCGGCAGGGCGGATCGTCGACCGGCTGGTGGCCGAAAATCTGGTCGAACGCCGCCGCCAAGAGCAGGACCGCCGGGTCCAGGCGATCCACATGACCAAGGCGGGTCACGACATCACCCGTGAGCTGGACCGGATCGCCGCGCGCGCCGAGGAGGCCGCCTGGCGCGACTTCGACCTGGACGAAATGACCACGATGATCGCATTGCTCGACCGCCTCCATGCCAATCTCGCGCCACCTGTGGAGGGAGAAACGAAGGGCTGACGCCCTCCTACTTTCAGTCGAAGGACGTCCAGACGGGCGCGCGCTTCTCGGCAAAAGCACGTGGGCCCTCCTGCGCATCCTCGCAGCGGTAGGTCCATTCTGAGGCGTGGCGCGCGGCTTCCAGCGCGGCGCTGCGGCCCATCTGCGTGGCCAGCATCACCGTTTCGCGTCCCGCGCGGACCGATTGCGGCGCGCCCTGCAGCACCTCGCGCGCGAGTTCGAGCGCGACATCCAGCGTTTCCCCGGGCTCGGCGAGGCGGTTGACGAGGCCGATCTCGTAGGCCCGCTGCGCGTCGATCGGCTTTCCGGTCAGGATGATCTCCATCATGATGCGCTGGGGGATCATGTGAATAAGAGGCGCGGCCCAGGGCGAACTGCGCCCGACCTTGACCTCGGTGATCGCAAATCGCGCGGCCCGGCTCGCCACGCACAGATCGCAGCCCTGCGCAATCATCCAGCCGCCCGCGAAGGCCACGCCGTTGACCGCCGCGATGGTCGGCTTGCTCAGCTGCACCGTATCGTAGGGCACCGGGAACATGTCGCGCGGAGGCACCTGGAGCCCGGTCTCGACCATTTCCTTGAGATCTCCGCCGGCGCAAAAAGCCTTTTCGCCCGCGCCGGTGAGGATCGCGATGCGGTAGTCCGGGGTCGCTTCGAAGGCATCCCAGGCCGCGTAGAGCCCGGCCCGCACCTCGGCCGAAAGCGCGTTGCGCTGCTCGGGGCGATTGATCGTGATGAGGGCAATCCCCGGCTCGGGGCTGGTCAGGGTGACCGCATCGGACATCGTCAGAAACCTCTCTGGCACGTGGCGTAGGCCTCACGTTCGAGGTCCTCGCGAAAATCGGGGTGGGCAATGGCGCAGAGCCGCCGTGCCCGTTCGGCAAGCGGCTGGCCTTTCAGCTCTGCGGCACCGAACTCGGTTACGATCACGTCGACTTCACTGCGCGCGGTGGTCACCGGGCCCGAGAGGTTCGCCGTAATCCGGCTGATCGTGCCGCCCCGCGCGGTGGCCGGCAAGACCATCAGCGAATGGCCCCTCGGCGAACGCGCGCCCGCGCGCACGAAATCGACCTGCCCCCCGGTTCCGCCGAGATAGCTCGGCCCGCTCTGCTCGGCGTTGACCTGTCCGGTCAGGTCCACTTCCAGGGCAGAATTGATCGAGACCAGCCCCTCGATCTGCGCGAGCACGGCATCGGCGTGGGTATAGGTGCCCGCGCACATGCGCAGGGCCGGGTTACGATGCGCCCAGCGGTAGAGCCGCTCGGTCCCGATCAGCGCGCCGTTGACCGAGATGCCCCGGTCGATCGCCTTGCGCGCGTTGGTGACAACCCCCGCTTCGATCAGGTCGACGAGACCATCACCCAGCATGCCCGAATGGACGCCCAGATCTCGCCGGTCGGTCAGCTGGCGCAGGATCGCATCAGGGATCGCGCCCACGCCGGTCTGGATAACCGCGCCGTCGCGGATGTACTTCGCGGCATGCCCCGCGATGGCGCGGTCGGTCTCGGTGATCGCGGCAGGCGCGACCTCAACCGGCGTGCGCGCAACTGGCACAGCAACGTCAATCTCGGCCGCAGGGATCGCCTCGCCCGCCGTGAAGGGAACCTGCGCGTTGACTTCGGCAAGGACCACCCGCGCCCTGTCAGCCGCCGCGCGCACATGGTCGGCAATGAGCCCGCAGCTGTGAAGGCCATGTTCGTCCGGCGTGCTCAGTTGCAGCATGGCCACGTCGCAGCCGATCACGCCCGAGGCAATCAGCGCGCCGACCTGACCGACATGGACCGGGATGACCGAGAGGCGGTTAGCCTTGCTCATCGCACGAAGAGCCCCGATGGCGCCCATGCTGGAAAGCGCGATGCCCTGGCTGCGTTCAGGCCGGAACAGACCGGAAAAGCTGGTCGCGATAAAGACCTTCAGATCGCCTATGGCGCTGGCCTGCTCCAGCAGCGCCTCGACCAGCGTGGTCGGCTCGCCGCAGGCCTGGCCGATAACGATGCTGTCGCCGCGCCGCAGGTAGCGCGCGAGGTCAAGGTCGTCGGGCGAAACGGTGACGCTCATGCGCGGCCTGCCAGGCGCAGCACGGTTTCCGCGCGGGCCAGGTAGGGCCGGTCGAGCATGCCGCCCTTATAGCCGATGGCCCCAACCCCCGGGTTCGCTGCAAAGATCGCCACGATTTCCTGCGCCTCGGCAATCTCCTGCTCGCTCGGTGTGAAGGCCGCGTTGATGATATCGACCTGCGCCGGGTGGATGGCGAGCATCCCGCGATAGCCCTCGGCACGGACCTTTTCGGCGCGCGCGCGCAGGCCGTCGAGGTCGCGGAAATCGCCGTGGATGGTCTCGATGGGGAGGACTCCCGCGCTGGCTGCCCCGATCAGGCACAGGCTGCGCGCGAGCTTGTACGTGAAAGCATAATCACCATCCGCGTCGCGGTTGGTGCTGGCGCCGAGCGCATCGGCGAGATCTTCGGCACCCCAAGTCATGCCGACAAGGCGCGGCGCGCCGGCATAGTCGCCGGTCGTGAACATCGCCTCGGCGGCCTCGGTGACGAGCGCAATGACCTTCGTGGTGCCCTGTTCGATCCCGTTCGCGGCCTCGAGCGCGGTCAGGTAATGGTCGAGCTGTTCGACATCGCCGCGCCCGCGCGCCTTGGGCAGCATGATCCCGCCGGGGCGCCCCGGCATGACGGCGGCCAGATCCTCGACCGCGAAGGGTCCGTCAACCGGGTTGATGCGCACCCAGAGGCGTGCGTGGTCATCCCCGCGGCCTTGCAGGAACTCGCGCACCAGAGTGCGGGCCGCGGGCTTCTGCTCCACCGTCACGGCATCTTCCAGATCGAGCAGCGCGATGTCGGCTGCGCTGTCCGCACACTTCTCCATCTTGCGCGCCGCATCGCCCGGCGCGAACAGCCAGGAACGCATGGGCATGGTCTTAGGCATGGTCTCTCTCCGCCTCTTTTTCGATACAGCTTAATAGGAACACGGTTGTTCCAGAACCTTTTCGGCGAGAAAGCTGAGGATCATGTGCGGGCTGACCGGCGCGGTGCGCGGGATCAGCACTTCGCGCAGGTAACGCTCGACATGGTATTCCTGCGCGTGCCCCATGCCGCCCATCGTCAGCATAGCGGTGTGGCAAGCCTCGAAGGCGAATTCCCCGGCAAGATACTTGGCCGTGTTGGCCTCTACCCCGCACTCCGCGCCGGCATCGAACAGGCTCGCCGCCTTCATCGTCATCAGGTTCGCCGCCTCGAGCTGGGCCCAGCACTTGGCCAGCGGATGCTGGATCGCCTGGTTCTGGCCAATCGGACGGTCGAATACGACGCGCTCGCGCGCATAGTCGCTGGCGCGGCGGATCGCGGCGCGGCCCAGCCCGACGGTCTCGGCCGCGAGCAGCGCGCGTTCAGGATTGAGCCCGGCGTTGGGCTCGGTCACACCGAAGCAGGCCTTGTCCTCGCCCGAGATGATGCGCGGGATATGGCGCGCGCACTGCTCCTTCGTGCCAAACAGGATCATCGGCTGAAGCCCAAAGATGTTGATGTGGATCGAGGAGGCGCAGTCATGCCAGCCCCTGATTCCGCGATGGCCTGCATCATGATTGAGGCCTCGGTGATGCCAAGGCCTGCCCCGCCGTACTCCACGGGCATGGCGATACCCAGCCATCCCTCGTCCGCCATGGTGCGGTAGAAGTGCTCGGGGAAGGTGCTCTCGCGGTCGCGCTCCAGCCAGTAGTCGTCATCATAGGCGGCGCAGCCTTTCAGGATCGTGTCCCGGATTTCCTGTTGGTCCGCCGAGAACGTGAAATCCATTGCCCGTGCCTTGCCCCGTTCCATCGCGCGCCTTCGCCCCGAAATGCACAATGGGGCTAGCAAACAAGCCGAAAGTCGCAAATCGAGGCCCACGCATATTCGCTCGGGCGATCCAAATCGGTGCGAGAGGACAGCGCCCCGCGAGGCGGTTAGCTTCCCCTGCAGAACGGGAGGAAGCACACGTGTCCGAACACGGCAGGCAAGGCCCCCTGGCCGGCATCAAGGTCATCGACCTAACCGCCATGGTCATGGGCCCCTACGCGACGCAGATCATGGCCGACATGGGCGCCGAGGTGATCAAGATCGAGCCGCCTGCGGGCGATGGCACGCGCTTCATCTCGGTCGGCCCGGAACCGGGCATGGGCGGCGTCTTCGCCCACGTGAACCGGGGCAAGATTGGGCGCGTGATGGACCTTACCCAAGAAGCTGCCCGCGCCCAGCTGCTCGAAATGATCGCCGGGGCCGACGTCTTCATCCACTCGATGCGGGGGCGGGCCATTGCCCGCCTCGGGCTCGACTACGCGGCGGTTTCCAAGGTCAATCCGGGCATCGTCTATACGAACTGCTACGGCTACGGACGCAAGGGCCGCTACCGCGACCAGGCCGCTTACGACGACACCATCCAGGCCGAGTGCGGTCTCACCTCGGTACAGGAACTGCTGAACGGCGAACCGGGCTTCGTCGGCTCGATCATGGCTGACAAGATCGCCGGGATGACCGCGCTCTACGCTACCGTCATGGCGCTTTTCCATCGCGAACGCACTGGCGAGGGCCAGGAGGTCGAGGTCCCCATGTTCGAGACGATGAGCGCCTTCATGCTGGTCGAACACGCCAACGGCGCACTGTTCGATCCGCCGCTCGGCCCCGCGCACTACCCGCGCGCCGTCTCGCGCAACCGCCGCCCATACCGCACGCGCGACGGCCATGTCGCCGCGCTCATCTACAACGACAAGCACTGGCGTTTGTTCACGCAGGCCGTGCAGCCCGACTGGGTGACCGGGGACATGGCGACGCTGGCCCAGCGCGCGTCCCAGATCGACAAGATCTACGGACTGCTGGCCAGGACCTTCCTCACCCGCACCACGCAGGAGTGGCTCGACCTGCTGCTGGAGCTGGGCATTCCCGCCGCGCCGCTGCGCACGACCGATGACCTCCTCCACGACCCCCACCTTGTCGAGAGCGGCTTCTTCCAGACTGTGCCCTCGCGCTGGGGCGACATTCGCTTTCCGGGGATACCGGTCGATTTCTCACGTACCCCGGGACGCATTACCGGGCCGCCTCCGGCGCTGGGCGAAGCGGACGAGGAGCCAGGCAACGAGATGACCAGCGAGGCGCAAGTCCGGTCATGACCCTGCTTCCCAACTTCGAAACGCTGATCCTGGAGCGGCGCGACCGCCTGCTCGTGCTCACACTCAATCGACCCGAGGCGCTCAATGCAGTGAACCTGGCGCTCCACGATGAGCTGCCCGAGGCCCTTGCCTTCATCGCGTCCGATCCGGGCAGCGACGTCGTGCTTCTGACAGGGGCTGGCCGCGCCTTTTCGGCGGGCGGCGACATCGACCACATGGAGCGCAACGCGCGCGAACCCCACCTTTTCGACCATGAAGCCCGGCAGGCTAAACGTATCGTCGAGGCCCTGCTCACCCTCGAAAAGCCGCTGGTGGTGCGCATGAACGGCCACGCGGTGGGCCTTGGCGCGACGATTGCGCTCATGGGCGACATCATCGTCGCGGCCGAGGGCGCGAAGATCGGCGACCCCCACGTCGGCATAGGCCTTGTCGCGGGCGATGGCGGCGCGCTGATCTGGGCCGCCCGCATCGGCCTCACCCGCGCCAAGGAATTTCTGCTGACAGGCGAACTGGTCCCCGCAGCCGAAGCGCAGCGCATCGGCCTCATCAATCGGTGCGTGCCCGCAGGCGAACTCGATGCCGTGGTCGAAGACTACTGCCGCAAGCTCAGCGGCGGCGCCCCACAGGCGCTGCGTTGGACCAAGGTGCTGACCAACCTAGAACTGCGCCGCGCAGGCACCGCCCTGCTCGATGCCGGTATCGCCTACGAAGCGCTCAGCGTGCGCACCGCCGACCACCGCGAGGGGCTCGCCGCGCTGAAGGAACGTCGCTCGCCCCGCTTCAAAGGAGTATGAAGGGCACGTAGGAAAAGAGATGATTCCGAGGGCCATTGCCCTCGGGCTCCCGGAACCGTCTAGTTCAAGATCAACAAGCGCTCTTGCGCGCGATACGCGAGGTCGACCGTATTGGGGTCAATGGGTAATAACCCCTTGAATCCATATCTCCTTCTTCGTGTTTGCCACTCCCGCAAAGCCCCGCCACCGCGATATCGCTTCCCCCGGCTCCCGGCTTCCTTGCCGCGCGCTTTCGCGCTGATACGCTCCGAGCCGAAAACCACAGATCACAATCGGGATGGGGCATGATCTTCACCGAAACCCAAGAGGCCATCCGCGAGGCCGTGCGTGCCTTCGCGCAGGAACAGATTCGGCATCGCAGCGCCGCGTTCGAGGCCGAGAGCGGCTATCCGCCCGCGCTGTTCGAGGAGCTGGCAGGCCTTGGCCTGATGGGCATGACAGCACCCGAAAACTTCGGCGGCGCAGAGGCCGATTTCGTCTCCTACGCGCTGGCCCTGATCGAGATCGCTGCGGCCGACGGGGCGCTCTCGACCATCGTCTCGATCCAGAACAGCCTCATCGTCTCCAGCCTCATCAAGGACGGAAGCCCCGCGCAGCAGGCGCGCTTCCTGCCCGATCTTATCGCCGGCCGCATGATCGGCGCCTTTGCCCTGACTGAAACCGACGCGGGCTCGGACGCCTCGGCGATCCGCACCCGCGCCCGCCAAGTTGAGGGCGGGTACGTTCTCGATGGCGCCAAGCAGTTCATCACCTCAGGGAAGATCGCCGGTCTGACAATCGTCTACGCGGTCACCGATCCCGATGCCGGAAAACGCGGCATCACGGGCTTCCTCGTGCCCACCGACAGCGTAGGCTACAGCGTCGACAAGGTCGAGCACAAGCTGGGCCAGGGCGCGTCGGACACCTGCGCGATCCGCTTCGACAACCTTTTCGTGCCCGAGGACCTGCGCCTTGGCGCGGAGGGTGCGGGCTATGGCCTGGCCCTCTCGAACCTGGAAGTCGGGCGCATCGGCATCGCCGCGCAGTGCATCGGCATGGCGCAGACCGCGCTCGAGATCGCGGTCGATTACGCGCGCGAACGCACCAGTTTTGGCAAGCCCATCCTCGAGCACCAGGCCGTAGGCTTCCGTCTTGCCGATCTCGCCGCAAAACTGGAGGCCGCGCGTCACTTGGTGCTCCACGCGGCCAGCCTCAAGGACGCAGGGCGCCCCTGTCTCAAGGAGGCCTCGATGGCCAAGCTCGTCGCCTCCGAAACCGCCGAACAGGTGGTCTCGGGCGCGATCCAGACGCTGGGCGGCTACGGCTACCTGGAGGAATTCGGTGTCGCCAAGATCTACCGCGATGTGCGGGTCTGCCAGATCTACGAAGGCACGTCCGACATCCAGCGCATGGTCATCGCGCGCGCGCTTCAGGCCGCGTAACGCACGCAGAATCAGGGAAGGATACAAGGAATGAAGGTAGAAGGGCTGGCGGCCGTCGTGACAGGCGGCGCATCGGGTCTGGGCGGTGCCACGGCGGCACGCCTTGCCGGGTTGGGCGCGAAAGTGACCCTGTTCGATCTCAACGAGGAGATGGGCACGGCCCATGCCGAACGGATCGGCGCGCGCTTTGCCAAGGTTGACGTGACCCACGAGACCGGCGTCGCACAGGCCCTCGAAGAGGCTGAAGCCGTCAACGGCAAAGCCCGCATCCTCGTCAATTGCGCCGGGATAGGCCCGCCCCGCAAGGTGCTCGACCGCGATGGGAGCCCCATCCCGCTCGGCGATTTCGCAAAGATCGTGAACATCAATCTGATCGGCAGCTTCAACGTGCTGTCGAAGTTCGCCAGCCGCCTGCACGATGCCGAAGAGATCGAGGGCGAGCGCGGCGTTGCCATCAGTACGGCAAGCGTCGCCGCCTTCGAGGGACAGATCGGGCAGGCGGCCTACTCCGCCTCGAAGGGCGGGGTCGTGGGCATGACGTTGCCCATCGCGCGCGAACTGGCGCGCTACGGCATTCGCGTCATGACCATCGCACCGGGTCTCTTCCTCACCCCGCTGATGGAGAGCTTTCCCAAGGAAGTGCAGGATTCGCTGGGCGCGCAGGTGCCCTTCCCCAGTCGCCTGGGCTATCCCGACGAATACGCCCAGCTCGTCGAATCCATCGTCACCAACCCAATGCTGAACGGCGAGACGATCCGCCTCGACGGCGCAATTCGGATGTCGCCCAAGTGAGCGCGGCCTACATCGTCGAGGCGGTGCGCACCGCCGGAGGCCGCCGCAAGGGCGCACTCGCCGACGTCCACCCCGCCGATCTTGGTGCGACCGTGCTCGACGCGCTCGTCGCGCGCGCAGGGATCGATCCCGCGACAATCGAGGACGTCCTGATGGGCTGCGTCACGCAAGGGGGCGAACAGGCCTTTGCCTTCGGCCGCAACTGCGTGCTGGCCTCGGGTCTTCCCGACAGCGTGCCTGCGGTCACCATCGACCGGCAGTGCGGCTCCTCGCAGCAGGCGCTCCAATTCGCCGCGCAGGCCATCATGTCGGGCACGCAGAATCTCGTCATCGCCGCCGGGACCGAGAGCATGACGCGCGTGCCCATGTTCTCGAACATGTCGGTCTACGAGAAGGTGGGCATCGGCACAGGCCCCTTTGCGCCCTCGATTCAGGAGCGCTACGGCGTTGCCGCCTTCAGCCAGTTCACCGGCGCGCAGATGGTCGCCAACCGCCACGAACTCACCCGCGAGGCCATGGACCGCTTCGCGCTCGACAGCCATCGCAAGGCCGCCGCCGCCATCGAAAGCGGCGCGTTCGATGCCGAAGTCGTCCCTGTCGCGACCGCCAGCGGCGCCTTCGCCCGGGACGAAGGTGTGCGCTTCGGCGCCACGCTGGAAGGCATCGGCGCGCTCGATCCGCTTGCCGAAGGGGGCACGATCACCGCGGGCAATGCCAGCCAGATGACCGACGGCGCCTCGGGCGTGCTGGTCGCCAGCGAGGCCGCGCTCAAGACCCATGGCCTGACCCCGCTCGCGCGCATTCACGCCTTTGGCGTCAGCGCGGGTGATCCCGTGGTCATGCTCGAGGAACCGCTGCCGGGCACGCGCAAGCTCTTGGCCAAGAGCGGTCTCTCGCTCGCGGATATGGACCTTTACGAAGTCAACGAGGCCTTCGCCTCGATCCCGATGGCCTGGGCAAAGGCGCTGGAGGCGGACCCGGCCAAACTCAACGTCAACGGCGGCGCCATCGCTCTCGGCCATCCGCTGGGCGCGAGCGGCACCAAGCTGATGACAACCCTCATACACGCTTTGAAGGCACGCGGCGGCCGCTATGGCCTGCAGACCATGTGCGAGGGCGGCGGCATGGCCAACGTGATGATCGTGGAGGCGATGTAATGGCTCTCAAGACACGGATTACGCAGCTTCTGGAGATTGAACACCCCATCGTCCAGGGCGGCATGATGTGGGTGGGCCGTGCCGAACTGGCGAGCGCGGTCTCGAACGCGGGCGGCCTTGGTATCCTGACCGCACTCACCCAGCCAACGCCCGATGACCTGCGGCGCGAGATCGACCGTTGCCGGTCGATGACCGACAAGCCCTTCGGCGTGAACCTCACCATCCTGCCCTCGGTCAACCCGCCCCCTTACGCCGAATACAGGAAAGCGATCATCGAGAGCGGAGTGCGCATCGTCGAGACGGCGGGCAGCGGCCCGCGCGAGCATGTGGAAGATTTCAAGAGCCACGGCATTACCGTGCTGCACAAATGTACCGCAGTGCGCCACGCGCTCTCGGCCGAACGTATGGGCGTCGACGTCATCTCCATCGACGGCTTCGAATGCGCCGGCCACCCTGGCGAAGACGATATTCCCGGCCTTGTCCTTATCCCGGCCGCGGCCGACCAGGTGAAGATCCCGATGTTGGCTAGCGGCGGCATCGGCGATGGACGCGGGCTTGCCGCCGCCCTCGCGCTTGGCGCCGAGGGCGTCAACATGGGCACGCGCTTTTGCGCCACCAAGGAAGCGCCGATCCATGACAACATCAAGCGCTTCCTTGTTGCGAACGACGAGCGTGCGACCAACCTCATCTTCCGCCAGTTCCGCAACACCGGACGCGTCGCGAAGAACAGCATCTCTGACGAGGTGGTGACAATCGCGCAGGCCCCGGGAGCGCAATTTCAGGACGTCCAGCCGCTCGTCTCGGGCGCGCGGGGGCGCACCGCACTCGAAACCGGCGATACCGAGGCCGGACTGGTCTGGGCCGGACAGGTGCAGGGCCTGATCCGCGACGTTCCCAGCTGCGCGGAGCTTCTGGCGCGGATGGTGTCCGATGCCGAAAGCATCATCGCCACGCGCCTAGGGGCGATGCTGGCCGAGCCGGTGGCGTGAACGCGTCTCCGACGCGGGGGGCGCAAGGCCCGCTCCAGGGCCTGCGCGTCGTCGAGTTCCTGGGCATCGGGCCCGGGCCGCAGGCGGCGATGATGCTCGCCGATCTGGGGGCCGAGGTCCTCCGAATCACCCGCAAAGGGGGCAACGGCTGGCCCAACCCGGTCAATGACCGGGGCCGCGCCGAGATCCAGATCGACATTCGCAGCAAGCCCGGTCGCCTGCAGTGCCTCGAGGCGCTCGATAGCGCCGATGTCCTCATCGAAGGCTTCCGCCCCGGCGTCATGGAACGCCTGGGCCTTGGGCCCGAAGACATCGCGCCGCGCAATCCCGGCCTCGTCTACGCACGGATGACGGGCTGGGGCCAGGACGGTCCGCTCGCCCGCACCGCCGGGCACGACATCAACTACATCGCGCTCTCGGGCGCCCTTGCGGCCATGGGGCGCCCCGGAGAGCCCGCCGCGATTCCGCTCAATCTCGTCGGCGATTTCGGAGGCGGTTCGATGCTGCTGCTCACAGGGATCCTGGCCGCACTCTTCGAACGCACGACGTCCGGGAGGGGCCAGGTCGTCGATGCCGCGATCCTCGACGGGGTGACGACGATGATGTCTTTCTTCGACGGGTTGACCGCGACAGGCCAGCTCTCGCTCGACCGCGCGGACAACCTCCTGGGCGGCGCCGCCCCCTACTACCGCACCTACCTGTGCCGCGACGGGCGCGAGATGAGCGTGGGCGCGCTGGAGCCGCCCTTCTTCGCCGAACTGATTTCCCGGCTCGACTTGCCTGAGTTCGCCGACGGACAGGCGCCGCAACGCTGGGCCGCGCTCGAAGCCGCCCTCACCGCGCGCTTTGCCGAGCACGGCCAAGCCCACTGGATACATGTCTTCGAGGGGAGCGACGCCTGCGTGACCCCGGTCCTGACCCTAGCGGAAGCGAAAGTCCACCCACACCTTTGCGCCCGGGAAACCTATGTCGAAGGCGACAGCCTCATGCAGGCCGCTCCCTCACCGCGCTTCTCGCGTACGCCCGGCGCTGCGCGGAGCAAGGCCAGTGAAGATGGCGCGGCGATGCTCGCACGCTGGCGGGAATTGTAAAGAGACGAGACGAAAAGTAATAATATTCTCAAATATTTATTACCCATTGAACCCATAGCGTTCTTGCTTGCCGCTCTTGACTACGGGTGCGTGAGCATCTTGAGGTAACCTACTTGGGGAGCCCGAGGGCGATGGCCCTCGGGCCTCTTTAGCTTCGTCCAATCACAGCGTCGGGATCAGGAAGGCGTTGGAGCCATCGCCTCCCCCGTCGGGCCAGCGTTGGGTGACGGTCTTCACCTTGGTCCAGAAGCGCATGCCTTCCATGCCGTACTGGTTGGTGTCGCCAAAGGCGCTGCGTTTCCAGCCGCCGAAGCTGTGGTAGCTGACCGGCACCGGGATCGGCACGTTCACGCCGACCATGCCCACGTTGACGCGGGCAGCGAACTCGCGCGCGGCGTGGCCATTGCGCGTGAAGATGGCAACGCCGTTGCCGTACTGGTGCTTGCTGGGCAGGGCGACGGCTTCCTCGAAATCGGCCGCGCGCACGATCTGGAGGACCGGGCCGAAGATTTCCTCGTGGTAGCTTTTCATGCCGGTCGTCACCCGGTCGAGCAGCGTCGGCCCCAGAAAGAAACCCTTTTCGTGCCCTTGGAGGGTAAAGTCGCGCCCGTCGATGACCAGTTCGGAGCCTTCGTCCACGGCCGTCCCGATCCACTGGACGATGCGCGCCTTGTGCTCGGGCGTGACGACCGGGCCGTAGTGCGCATCGGGATCGTGCGAGACGCCCACCCGCAGCGCGTTGATCGCGGGGATCAGCTTTTCGCGCAGGCGCTCGGCCGTATCCTCGCCCACCGGCACCACCACGGGAAGCGCCATACAACGCTCACCTGCGGAGCCGAAGGCCGCACCGCACAAGTCGTTTACCACCTGGTCGAGATCGGCGTCGGGCATGACAATGCCATGGTTCTTGGCCCCGCCCATCGCCTGAACGCGCTTGCCCGCCGCGACACCGCGCGAATAGACGTACTGGGCAATGTCGGACGAGCCCACGAAGCTGACCGCCGCGATGCCGGGGTGGTCGAGAATAGCATCGACCATCTCCTTGTCGCCGTGGACGACCTGGAGCAGACCCTCGGGCGCGCCAGCCTCCACGAAGAGTTCGGCAAGGCGCACCGGCACGCTGGGATCACGCTCGCTGGGCTTAAGGATGAAGGCGTTGCCGCAGGCAATCGCCATGCCGAACATCCACATCGGAATCATCGCGGGAAAGTTGAACGGGGTGATGCCTGCGCCCACGCCAAGCGGTTGGCGCATCGAGTAGACATCGATCCCGCTGCCCGCGCCCACGGTATATTCGCCCTTCTGGGCGTGGGGAATGCCGCAAGCGAACTCGATCACCTCGAGCCCGCGCTGGATGTCGCCCTTGGCATCGTCGACGACCTTGCCATGCTCGCTTGCCAGGAGTTCGGCGAGCGACTGCATGTTCTCTTCCAGAAGCTGCTTGAAGCGGAACATGACACGGGCACGGCGCTGCGGGTTGGTGGCCGCCCATTCGACCTGAACCCGGCTTGCGGTTTCCACCGCCCGGTCGAGCAGGGCCGCATCGCCCAGCGGCACTTCCGCCTGCACTTCTCCGGTCGAAGGATTCCAGACCTGGTGGACACGGGCACTCCCGGAGCCCGCGCCCGAACTTTCGCCGCAAATGAAGTGATCGATGGTGCGCATATCCGTTCCCGCCTGTCTTTGGTGTCTGGTTATTTGTGCTCTAGCTCTCGACCCAGTCGCTGGTCAGCGCGCGGGGCGAGAGGTACTTGGTCCGCGTCCACCCGCCATCGACCACGATCGACTGGCCGTTGATCATCTCCCCCCCCGGCGAACACAGGAACGCGATGACGTTCGCCAGGTCCTCGGCTTCAGCAAGGCGGGGATAGGGCGTGGTCTCCACGTTCACCCGCTTGAACGTCTCATCCTCGAAACGGTGCCGGACCATGTCGGTCATGGTAACTCCGGGCGCGACGCAATTGCTGCGAATGCCGCGCGGCCCGTATTCGACCGCCATATGTTCGGTCAGCGAGCGAAGCCCGCCCTTGGCCGCCGAATAGGGTCCGCCGCGCTTCCCCCCAATCATCGCGAAGGTACTGGTGACATTCACCACGCAGCCGCCCTCGCCCATGTGACAGATGGCCTCACGGCAAAGGCGAAAGGGCGCGCGCAGCATGACGTCGAGGAACAGGTCCAGCGTTGCGTCATCCGTCTCGTGCAGCGGGGTCGGACTGCCGAGCCCCGCGTTGTTGACCAGCGTGTCGATGCGCCCGAACCGTTCGAGCGCGAAGTCGACGATGGCGCGCGGCGCAGCGCTGTCGGTGATGTCGAGCGCCAGTGTGACCAGGCGCTCCTCGGTGCCCAGGGCTTCCGCCAGACCGGCCAGCTTGTCCGCGCTGCGTCCCACGCCGACGATGGCATCTCCCGCCGCGTGAAGGGCTTTTGCCGTGGCGAGACCGATCCCGCTGCCCGCGCCCGTGATGATGCTGGTACGCGCCATCTCAGAAACCCAGGTCTTCGATCTGGCCGTCAAAATTGTGCTGCAATTTGCGCGTCGCTGCGCTCAGCCTCTCGCCACCGATGCCCTTCAAGTGCCCGTCGATCACGCGATTGTAGTTGCTGATGAGGCCCTCCACACCGCGCCCCAGCCGCATGTATTCAAAGCCTTGCGCGTGCAGACCCTGCTGCTGGATCGGGATATTGCCATAGTCCTGCCGCGGGATCGGCGGGAACTCCTCGCTGTCGTAGGGCAGCATGGTCGGCTCGCTCACGCTCTGGTGGTTATCATCCGGTGCAAAATGGGTAAGCGACCACAGCTCGAACAGGCACTCTTCGGGGCCTAGCGGACGGATGCGGTAAGCCGACGCGCTGCTCATCGTGGGCAGCAGAAAATAGTGCGGAAAGAGGAACTCCACCGCCTGCACCGGGTGGGTCTGGGCCAACGTGTTGAGGTCGGGAATGGACTCGCCGCGCGCGCGCAACTGCTCGACCACCTGGTGCTGGACGATGCCGTACCACATCGGGATCGCCTCGGCCGGATCCTCGGGCAGTTCGACATCAAGGAGGTGGCTGGCAATCTCCACTTCCTTGGCGTGGACCATGCCCGCCATGCCCTCGTTCAGGAGCTTCATGTGCTCGAACTGAGCTTGCACGTTCTCGCGCACAGTCAGGCCGGGGTTGATCGGCAGGCCGATGCCCCCTGTGTCCATGCCGTACATCGTGTTGTAGAGCTGGGGCAGCTTGTGCTGGAGCTGCGGGTGCGTTTTCATCACATGGTAGCCTTCCATGAAGGCCTCCATCGCGATTTTCCAGTTCGCCGGCAGCCTGGTTGCATACCACCACTCGGCCTTGAGGTCGTCGAACCCGCGCATTTCCAGCGCTTCGAGCACGGGGCCCAGACTCTCGCGCAGCGACGGGGCCGCCTCGTCGAAGTTGACAAACGCACAGCCGATTGCGGTTTCCACGCGGCAGGGACGCAGCGCCAATTCAGCGGCGTCAAGCTGCTCGTCGGAAAAGAAGTGCTTGCCATAGACGAAGGTGTTGTCGCCCTCCATGTTCCAGCGCCAGCCGTGGAAGGGGCAGATGAAGCCCGCGCTCTTGCAGTTGCCCTGCCCGCCCGGCTCAGCGATGGGAACGCCGCGGTGGCGGCAGGCGTTGTGGTAGGCCTTGACGCCCTCGCCCCCCTCCCCGGTGCGAACGACGATCACCGATTTGCCAAGATTGCTGTACTCGATCCAGTCCCCCACGTTCGGGATCAGTTCGAGGCGCGTCGCCATCTGCCAGACATGCGGCCAGAGCCGCTCGGTTTCCGCGCGGTAGAAGGTCTCGTCAAAGTAGCGCGCCGCCGGGATGCGTTCCGGATTCGTGACGAGATGCGGCACATCGAAACGGGCGGCGGGGTCGGCCTCGGCCATGGCGAAGGATCCTCTCTCGAACATGTTTGCAGCAATGCTTAACGCCCGCCCCTCCGATCACGAAGGCGCCGGCCCAGCCACCGCTCGGGCGATGTCACACGGCCAGTTCGGCGCGCAGGACGTGCTTCAGGACCTTGCCCGCCTCGTTGCGTGGCAGGGCCTCGCGCAGCACCACCTGCTCGGGATACTTGAAGCGGGTGACGCCGGCGGCCGACAGGTAATCAGCCAGCATCGGCACGTCGGGAATGGCGCCGTCGCTGGGCACGATGACCGCGCAGGCGCGCTCGCCGGTGCGTGGGTCAGGCAGACCGACGATGGCGATGTCGGCAATCGCCGGGTGGCCGGACAGGAGGTCCTCGATCTCCTTGGGCGCGATATTTTCCCCGTTGCGGATAATGAGGTCCTTGATCCGGCCCGTGACAGTAAGGAAGCCGTGCGCATCGAGCGCGCCCTGATCGCCGCTGCGGTAGAAACCTGCAGCATCAAACGCGTCCTCCTCGTCATCCTGGCGAATGTAGCCCGCCAGCATCTGGGGCCCACGCGCGCGGATCTCGCCGTCGGGAGCTAGGATGACCTGCGCTATTCCCGCCTTGCCGTCAGTCTGCGCAGCCTCGGGCATGCCCTTTTCATCCAGGGCTCCGACCGTCGTGACCGGCACTTCGGTACTCCCATAGACCCGGCTGACGCGGGCTTTGGCGAACCACGCATTTGCCTCCGCGATCAGCGCGGGCGGCACCGAGGCTCCTCCGCAGATGAAGACCTTGAGCGCGTCGAGGTGGTCATCGGCCGCCTTCGCCGCGCGCAGGATTTGTTCCAGGAACGGGGTCGCGCCCGCCATGTGGGTGATCCTTTCCTCCTGCATCAGGCGCAGCGCCTCCTCGGGGTTCCACTGGTCGAGCAGCACAGCGACGCTGCCCAGCAGCACCGGCCCCTCGAAGGCGTAGATAGAGCCACCGATATGGCTGATCGGTGAGGCAACAAGAAAACGATCGCCCGGTGCAACGTGCCAGTACGTGCCGATCTGATGCAGCAGTGCGCCGAGCGAATTGTGGGTGTGGAGTACGCCCTTGGGCCGCCCGGTCGTGCCCGAGGTGTACATCACCATGCGCACCGCGTCAGGATCGGAATGACGGATGGTAAGGGGCGCGCTCGCCTCTAGGATCTGCGCGTAGTCCTGCGTGCCCATGACCGCCCCCGCGCCGCGCACGACGACGATCTCGGGGCCGTGCTCCATCTCTTCCGCAATATCGCTCAGCATTGCGGCGTACTCGAAACGGCGGAAGGTCTCGGGCACGAAGACCACCTGGCTGTTGCAGTCGCGCAGGATAAAGGCGGTGTCGCGCGTGCGCAGTGAGGGCAGGATCGGGTTCGCGACAAGCCCGGCGTAGGTCGCGGCGAGGTAGATCGTCGCGGCCTCGTGCCAGTTGGGCAGCATGAAGGAGACGACACCGCCCGGCGCGACACGCTCGCCCAGCCAGGTGCCCAGACGCAGCGCGCGTTCGTGCAGTTCGCCAGCACTCAGCCGCACCTCGCCCTCCACCAGCATCAGCCGGACAGGCTCGGCGGCGGCGAGGCGCGGCACCAGATCGGCGAGCGTCTCGTCTCGCCACCATCCCTCGCCGCGCGCAGCGCGGGCGCGCTCCTCGTCCCAGCGCAGGCTCCAGCCTTCGATCTCGCGGCGCGTCATCTCACCCAACCTCCTTGTTGCGCGCAGTCAAGGCAGGCGCGGGCGCGAAGGCAACCGGCAAGGCCCACTCCACCTCCACTCATCGCGCGGGTGATACCGCAAGCTGGTGCGCAGGCCTCGCGCGCGCTTCGCGCTATGTCCCGGCCAAAAGCAGATTTGGAGGAAGAGAATGCAGCTTGAAGGCAAGGTCGCCGTCGTCACCGGCGCGGGCTCGGGAATTGGCCGCGCGATCGCCCAGCGCTTTGCCCGCGAGGGCGCGCGGGTCGGCGCCTGGGACCTCAACGGCGAGGGCGTGGCCCAGACGGTTAAGGCAATTACGCAGGCTGGCGGCACCGCCATCGCCTACACCGCCAACTGCGCCGATGCCGCCGAAATCGCAGCCGCCGCCAAGGCCACGCGCGAGGCCTTCGGAGAGATCCAGATCCTGGTGAACAACGCCGGGATCGCCCCCTTTGTGCCCTACGCCGAGATCACCGACGCGCAGTGGGACCAGATCATGGACATCAACCTCAAGGGCCCGCACCTGTGCATCCGCGAGATGCTGCCCGCGATGCTGGAAGCTGGCTGGGGACGCGTGGTCAACATCACCTCCTCCTCGGTACAGAGCGGCTCCTTCGCGCAGGTCCACTACGTCACCTCCAAGGGCGGCGTGCTGGGCATGACCAAAGCCCTTGCGCTGGAATTCGCGGCCAGTGGAGTAACCTTCAACATGGTGCCCCCCGGCTTTGTCGATACGCCAGCCCTGCGCGCGGCCCCGGTCGACATCGACACTTTCTCGAAGACCCTGCCAATGAAGCGCGTGGGCCAACCCGATGAAATCGCGTCGGCCTGCGTGTTTCTTGCCAGCGAGGGGGCCAGCTACGTGACCGGCCAGACGATCAGCGTGAACGGAGGGCGCTACATGGGATCGGCCTGACACGCATCCCAGGCCCGCCACCCGATATCGCCGGGGCGTGCTTCAATCACGCGCCCGGGCAAACTATATTCAGCCCCAGAACAAGGGAGGATTTGCCATGGCCGTCGAGACCCAGACGACGCTCACGCACGAGACCATCAAGGACAAGATCGGCAGCCGCGTCTTGAATTCCAAGGAGGAACTGCTTTCCGGGACCCTTGGCGATCCGCTGCGCGACCTGCTCGAAGAGCGCGGCGTACTCGTCTTCCCGAAGATCGGTTTCACCAACGAGGAGCAGATCGCCTTCACCAAGACGCTGGGCACTTACGCGCCCGAACGCAAGGGCGATGAGGAAGAGGTCACCAAAATCAGCATCGACCCCGCCATCGCTGGGCCGACCGCGGAATACCTCAAGGGCTCGCTCTACTGGCACATCGACGGAACCATGCAGGAAGTGCCGATTCTCGCCTCGATCCTCGCGTGCAAGAAGCCCTCGCCCAAGGGCACGGGCAACACCGGCTTTTCCAACACCTACGCGGCCTACGACGCGCTGCCCCAGGAGGAGAAGGACCGCATCGAAGATCTCAAGGTGCGCCACGGCGCCTGGGCGACGCTGTTCTTCTACGACCCCGAACCCCCCGTCGCGATGCTCAAGGGCATGCAGGCGATCGGCGACAACACCTTGCCACTGGTCTGGACGCACAAGTCGGGCCGCAAGTCGCTGGTGATCGGCAACACCGCGCACACCGTGGTCGACATGGACGTGATGGAGGGCCGCCTGCTCCTTAACGAAATGCGCGAATGGGCTACTCGCGAGGAATTCACCTACAGCCACGAATGGTCCGAGGGCGACCTCGTCATCTGGGACAACACCGGTACCATGCACCGCGCCGAGTGGTACGATGTGACCAGCGGCCGCCTGATGGTGCGCACCAAGCTGGAGGGCGAGGAACCCTTCGCCTGAAGCGCGATAAACAGGAAGACAGTTCCGAGGGCCATCGCCCTCGGGCTGCCCATAATGTCTGGCTTACGTTGCGCGCGCCGCCTTGGCCGAGAGAGGGGAGGCCGCCCGGTTCGGGGGGGATGGCGCGCTTTCAGCTTTGTCAGGCCCGGTCCGCACGATGAACACCGAATCCGGGCCCATGTCATAGGTAATGAAGTCGCCGGTCCCAGCCAGGTCCTCAACGCGTCCCGCCTAGAGCCAGACCTTGCGCCACAAGCGATCCTGCTCGGCGCGGGCATACTCGGACGACACATAGGCCTCGGCAGGGACAAGGACCGACTTTGCAAGGTCGGCTGCGGGCGCAATCTGGGGTTCGTGTGCCGAGGCCGAATTCGTGCGCTCCTGCCCTCCCGCCGGACAAGGATGCCTCCCTTTCATCGCCCCGGCGAAAGCTCGGAAGCCGCGTTGCGCCCCACCGCGGCCAGAGCCTAGCCAAGGCGGGTCAGAAGGAGAGAACAATGGACAAATTGCGCTTCGATGGCCGCGTGGCCGTGATCAGCGGCGCCGGGCGGGGTCTGGGACGGGCCTACGCGCTCCTGCTCGCCAGCCGGGGCGCGAAAGTGGTCGTCAACGACAACGGCAGCGCGATCCTGGGCGAAGGAGCGGACGAAGGTCCGGCCCAGCAGGTCGTGCGCGAGATCAAAGCGGCGGGCGGCGAAGCGCTCGCCTCAACCCACAGCGTCGCCACCTACGACGGCGCGCGGGCCATCGTCCAGAGCGCGCTCGATGTCTTTGGACGCGTCGATATCCTCATCCACAACGCCGGCAACGTGCGCTACGGCGCGCTCGACGAGATCGCGGTGGAGGACTTCCATTCGGTGCTTGACGTGCACCTGATGGGTGCGTTCTATCTTGTGCGCGCGGCCTTCCCGCAGATGAAGGCGCAGAACTACGGCCGCGTGGTCCTCACCTCCTCGATTGGTGGGTTCTACGGCAACCAGCGCTGCGTGAATTATGCCGTCTCCAAGTCGGGCATGATCGGCCTTTCCAACGTGATCGCGCTCGAGGGCGAGGAGCACGGCATCCGCAGCAATCTCATCCTGCCCGGCGCCATGACGCGCATGGCCGACGGGCTCGACACCTCGCAGTATCCCCCGCTTGGCCCCGAACTGGTCGCCCCCATGGTGGGCTGGCTCACACACGAGGACTGCGCGCTGTCGGGTGAAGCGCTGGTGGCGATCGGAGGGCGCATGGCCAAGATCGACATGCTCGAGACCCACGGCGTCTTCCAGCCCCATTGGACCATCGAGCAAGTCGCAGCGCGCATGGGCGAGATCGCCGATCCGGCCACGCATGCAGATCTTGGCCTCCATGGCTACCTCGCGCACCTGGGCAAGAGTTTCGAAATGGCCAAAATCGGCCGCCTTCCCGCCGAATAGGGATCGAGCATGGCACCTGACAGCGCCCGCGCGGAATGGAAGGCACACTGGGGCGTGCCGCTGGCAGGCGCCCTTGGCTATGCGACCAGCGTCATCCATATCTATGGCCTTGGCGTCTATATCGAGCCGATCAGCGAGAGCTTTGGCTGGTCGCGAGCAACCACCACCTTCGGCATGACCATCGCCACGCTGATCCAGGCCGTGTTCGGAGTCCCCATCGGGATGCTCGTCGACAAGGTCGGCCCGCGCATACTAAGCGTCATCGGCATTCCGCTCACGTGCGCGGCCTTTGCCCTGCTTGGGACCGCAAGCGGCAGTGCATGGCAATGGTACGCGCTGTGGACCCTCATGGCGCTGGCCACGCTGCCGGTGCAGGCAACCGTCTGGACGGCCGCGGTAGCCAGCCGCTTTGCTCGCTCGCGCGGCCTCGCCTTCGCGATCACCTTGTGCGGCGCCTCGGTTGCGGCCGCGCTGTTCCCTTGGCTCGGCGCACGCCTCATCGCCGCGTATGGCTGGCAGAGCGCGATGGCCTGGCAGGGCCTCGCCTGGATGGCGCTCGCCTGGCCGGTGATCCTCGTCCTGTTCCGCACAGGACGCACGCCGCCCCGTGCCAAGGACGATGCGCCCGCCCCCCCTACGCCCGTCCCTGAAGGCGTGAGCTTCCTTGAAGGCCTGCGCTCACCTGTCTACCTGCGCCTTCTCGTGGCGAGCCTGCTGTTCACCTTCACCGTGCTGGCGCTGGTCGTCCATTTCGTCCCCATCCTCACCGACGCCGGGCTTGCCCCCGCCCGAGCCGCCGCGCTGGCCTCGCTGATCGGCCTCTTTTCCATCGCCGGACGGCTCGGCACCGGCCTCCTCCTCGACCGCTTCCCCGCGGCTCACGTAGGCGCGGCAATCTTCCTCCTGCCCGTGGCAAGCGGGCTCATCCTGCTAGGTGCAGGCGCGCAAGGCGCGATCCCCGTCGCCGTGCTGATCGGGCTGACGCTGGGCGCGGAAGTCGACGTGATCGTCTACCTCGCCACGCGCCACTTCGGTCTCAAGGCCTTCGGCGCGCTCTATGGAGGTCTGCTCGTCGCTCTCTCGGTCGGCACCGCGCTGGGTCCGCTCGCGGCCTCGGCGGTCTACGACCGGACCGGGGGATATGACATGTTCCTGCTCACGACCCTCGCCCTCATGGTCGCAGCCAGCCTCGCGCTATTCAGCCTGCCCCGGCCCGCGTTCGGGCATGAGTAAGAAGTCCATTTGCAAGGGGCCATCGCCCCTTGACCCCAGAATGGGCGACCTCGTCTCTCTCGGCTAGGGCAGCCTGCGCAAGCTGAGGTAGACGGGTTTGGGGAGCCCGAGGGCGACGGCCCTCGGAAAATCCTTTCCTTCTCCCTCACCCCCACATCGCATCCGCAGCCGCTGCCGCGCTCGCTCCGCGCCCGCCCAATTCGCCTATCAGGGCCTTCAGACGGTAGGTCCAGAAGTGCAGCGGATGCTCGAGCGTCATGCCCATGGCACCAAGGAACTGGTGGAAGTCGTACACCGTCGCGGTCGCCGATTCCTGCGCGTGCCAGGCCGCAAGCGCGGCGTCGGCGGGATCGAGCGTCGCCGCTGCCTTCATTGCCATCCAATAGACGCCATTGGTGCGCACCTGCGCTTCGGCGAGGCGATGGCGCAAGGCCTGGAAGGTTGCCAGCTTGCGCCCGAACTGCGTGCGCTCGGACAGATGCGCGCATACGCTGGCAAGCGCAGCGGCCATCAGTCCAGCTACCTCGGCCGCCAGCGCCGCGCGCGCCCGCGTCCGCGCCTCGCCGGGCGTGATCGCAAGTACCGCGCGCCCTTCGGAAACGTCCAGCAGGCTCGCCATGGGGTAAGCGAACAGGCTTTCGCTCTCACGACGAAGCTGGTGTTCGCCTGCGGTAAAGTACGAGACACCCTGCGCCTCCACCACGATCACGCAGGCCCCCGGTTCCAGAAAACGGACGAGCCGGGGCGTGCGTGTGCCTTCGACAAGGCAGACCGGCCCGGACACGTCTCCCAGCAGCGGGGCGAAGAAAGCGCGCGTCGCCGCTTCCACCGCGAAAGGCAGGCGGGCGAGACGCTCGACAACAACACCCGCCGTCGCCGTGCCAAGGTCCGGGTCGCAGGCCACATCCAGAAAGCCGCTTTCGGCCAGCGCCCGCGCAAAGTCCGGGCTGGCCGCCACCAGGGGCGCCTCATGCACCGGGGCCTCCTCGAATGGACGGGCCAGAGCATCGAGTGCGTCGCGAATGGCGCGCTGGTCCTCGTTGAGAGCAACCTGCATTAGCGCGCCTCCCGTGGCAGGCCCAGCACATCGCTGGCGATGATGTTCAGCTGGATCTCGGCGGCGCCCGCCGCGATCCCCGCGACGATGCCGCGCTGGTGGTGCATCTTGAGATAAGGGTGCGCGTCGGCCAGCGCCTCGGGCAGATGCTCCACGATGAATTCGCACACGCGCCGCTCGCACATCACCGTGGCGTAACGCGCCGAGGAACTTTCCTGGCCGATCGTCTCACCTTCGGCGCGACGGGTGACGATGGCGTAGCTGGCCAGCCGGGCCGCCTCGCACAGCGCAGCCGCGCCAGCCGCCTCGATACGCACCGCCTCGCGCACGAAATCGCCCCGCTCCTGCAGGATCGACACGGCACGGTCGAGCGCACTGCGCGCGAGGGCATAGCGTGGAATGCCCAGCCGCTCGTTGCGCAGCGAATAGGCGATGATCTCCCAGGCCTGCCCTTCCTCGCCCAACCGCGCGCTGGCAGGCACGCGCATATCGTCGAAGAAGACCTCGTGGATGTCCCCCTCACCGATGATCGAAGGGATTTGGCGCACGGTAATGCCCGGCGTATCCATCGGCACGAGCAGGATGGTGATCCCCCGCTTTCGGTCCTCGCTCGTCCGGCACAGCAGGAAGCAGGTGTCGGCTAGCCCGGCGTAGCTGGTCCAGATCTTTTGCCCGTTGACCACGTAGTCGCCGCCATCGGCCTCCGCTCGGGTGCGCAGCGAGGCGAGGTCCGAGCCCGAACCGGGTTCGGAAAAACCCTGGCACCACAGCGCCTTTCCTGCCGCAATCGGCGGAAGATAGCGCGCCTGCTGCTCGGGCGTCCCATAGCGGATCAGCGTGGGGCCAATCCAGTTGACGTTCATGTACTGCCCGCCGCGCGGCTCGCCCGCGATCCACATTTCCTCGGCCAGGATCGTCTGGTGCCAGGGGTCCTGCCCCTGCCCACCAATCTCGACCGGCCAGTGCGGGATGAGCAGGTCTTCCTTGGCAAGCGTGCCGCAGAAGGTCTGCGCAAAGCGCGTCAGGTCCGGGGAGGCCGGGCCATGCTGCGAGAAGCGCTCCCAGTCGCCCGGCAGGGTCGTGTCGAGAAAATGGCGCAGGCGCTCGCGGAAGGCCTGCTCGTCGGGCGTCCAGTCAAAGTCCATGCGCAGGGGACTAACCCGCCCCTTTCCCGCGCGATAGCATCGTGCGCTCGATATCGCGGCGGCGAGCTTGAAGGTCGCGCGCACAATGGGGCCTAGCTTGCTCCATGACGCAACAAGACGACGCCTTGAGACGCGAAATCCGCGACTGGATCGCGCGCGAAGCGCCCCTGGACTGGCGCACGGCCTCCACGCACGAAGCCTTCGTCGCTTCGCAGCGCTCCTGGTTCGCCAAGCTGGTGGGCGCAGGTTACGCCGTGCCGCACTGGCCGAGGGAATGGCCCGGTGGAGGGCGGTCGCTGGCCGAACAGAAGATCATCTACGAAGAGCTTGCGCGCGCCGACACGCCGCGCCTCCTCCTCTCGTTCGTGTCGACTTATCACGCCTTTGCAACGCTGGCCGAATGCGCGAGCGCACAACAGCGCAGCCACTACCTCCCGCGCATTCTTGAGGGCGAGACATGGTGCCAGGGCTTTTCCGAGCCAGGTGCGGGCTCCGATCTGGCCGCGATCCGCAGCCGGGCCGAACGGCGTGGCGATGTCTATGTCGTCTCGGGCCAGAAGGTCTGGTCGACCATGGCGCAGTACGCCGACATGTGCCTGCTCCTGGTGCGCACCTCGGGCGATGGACCCAAGCAGGCAGGGCTCACCTACCTCTTGATGGACATGCGCCTGCCGGGCGTCAGCGTGCGCCCGATCCACCAGATCCAGGGCGACGAGGAATTCGCCGAGATATTCCTCGACGAGGTCGAGATCCCGGTCTCCCAGCGCGTAGGCGAGGAAGGTGCAGGCTGGGCCGTCGCCCAAGCCACGCTCGCTTCCGAACGCGGGCTGACGCTGATGGAACTTTCCTACCGCATGCGCGGCGCGATGGTGCGGCTGACCGAGGCGGTCCACGCCGCCGGGCGCACCTGCGATGCCGGTATATTGCGCAAGCTTGGCGCGCTCGCGACACGGGTTGATGCGGTCTGCGCGCTCGCCGACCGCTTCCTGCAAAAGCGCATGGACGAGGACGAACGCGCGGGCGACGCCTCGATCGTCAAGCTCGCCTATTCGCGCTGCCTGCGCGCCTGGAGCGACCTTGGGGTGGAACTGGCGGACCTTTCCGGACAGATGCACGGGCCGATCACCTTTGGCGATCTCAACAGCGGCAACTGGATGGCCGATTTCATGAACAGCTATGCCTGGACCATCGCGGGAGGAAGCGACGAAGTGCAACGCAACATCATTGCCGAACGCATGCTGGGCATGCCTCGCGAGCCAAAGAACTGGATCACGGAGCCGGGACAATGAACGAGATGCGCCGCGAACTCGAGGACAGCGCCCGCAAGGTCTTTCCCGACTGGCAGGCCGCGCAGAACGCCGAAGTCTGCTGGACGCAAATGGCTGAGCTCGGCTGGTTCATGGCGGGCGTGCCCGAAGCGCTGGGCGGCCTTGGCCTCGAACGCCGCGACCTGGCCGTGATCTTCACCGAAATGGGCCGCGCGCGCATGCCCGGTCCGGCTCTGGCCCAGTTCCTCGCGCTTGAGGCCCTGGTCCAGGCCCCGGATTTCCCCGAACGCGAAGAGCTCCTGGAAAATGCCATGGCCGGCAAGGCTATCACAACGGCGCTCACCGTCGCCGGAAATGGTCTTGCCGCTGTTCCCGATGCCGATACGGCCAGTCGGATCCTCGTGCGCAGCGCCGACGAGGTGGCCCTGGTCGACCTTGCAGGCGCAAAGATTACGCTCTTTCCCACCTGGGATGGCTCGCGCCGACTGTTCACCGTCGAACCGGCACCCAATTCCCCGCGCATCCCGCTGGCAGCGGGTATCGAAGCCGCGGCCCTGACCGAACGGCTCGACGGACTTCTGTGCCTTGGCCTTGCGGGCGATGGGCTGGGCGGAGCCGAAACTGTCCTGGCCATGGCGATCGAGTACCTGGGCACCCGCCGCCAGTTCGACCGGCCTCTTGCGATGTTCCAGGCTCTCAAGCATCGCGCCGCCGACCTCAAGGTCGCGCTCGAGACCGCAACCGCACTCTACGAGGCCAGTAGCGAGGCCGCCCCCCTCGCGCTCGGCGCAATGAAGGCCCACTGCTGCGAGGTCTACAAGCAGGTTGCCGAAGAGGCGGTGCAGTTCCACGGCGGGATCGGGCTCACTGTCGAATACCCGGTTCACCTGTTCCTGAAACGCGCGTTCCTGAACCGCGCGCTGGGTGGCAGTGCGGCGTTCTGGAACGAGAGCGCAGGTGATGCGGTCCTGGAACTGGCGTCTGCCGGATAGTCAGAAAGAGATTTCCGAGGGCCATCGTCCTCGGACTCCCAAAACCGGCAACCTCACCTTACCCGCGCTGCCTTGGCCGAGACAGGTGAGATCGCCCATTTCGGTTTCAAGGGGCGATGGCCCCTTGGTTCACATAATACTTTCTCACCCCATCAGCGCCTGCGCGACGGCCACCATCTGGTCGGGCTGGACGATGTAGGCATCTTCCAGGACCTTCGCGAAGGGCACCGGGCACTTGGGCGCACCAAGGCGGCGAACCGGGGCCTTGAGAACGCCGAACAGCTCTTCCGAGACAGTCGCGGCGATCTCCGCACCGGGGCCGAAATCGCGAACCGCTTCGTGCGCGACGAGGAGCCGCCCGGTCTTGCGCACTGAGGCGAGCACGGTTTCGCGGTCCCAGGGCGAGATGGTGCGCAAGTCGATGAGTTCGACCGACAGGCCCGCCTCGGCCAGTGCGGGGAGCGCCATCTGTGCGCGCACGGTCTGGCTTGACCAAGTGACGATGGTAAGGTCCGAACCTTCCTGAACGATGCGCGCCTTGCCAAGTGGAATCGGCCCCTGGTCATCGGGAACTTCGGCGGGCACGAACAGCGAGCCCGCGCTCTCGATGAAGATGCACGGGTCCGGGTCGTCAATGCACGAGAGCAGCAGGCCCTTGTAGTCGACCGGGTTGGACGGCGCGACGACCTTGATCCCGGCCGCGTGCGCGTACCAGCCTTCGAGGTGATCGGCGTGCTGGCCCGCGGTCTGCCAACCGGCGCCTGTCAGGGTGCGAATGGTGATCGGCACCGAGGTCTGTCCGCCCGACATGAAGCGCAGCTTGGCCGCGTGGTTGAAAATCATGTCCATCGCGACCGTGGTGAAGTTCATCAGCATGATCTCGGCCACCGGCTTGTACCCGGCAAGCGCAGCGCCAATGGCCGCCCCGATGATGGCCTGCTCCGAGATCGGGGTGGAGCGCACGCGCTCGCCCCCGAATTTCGTTGAAAGGCCTGCCGTCGCGCCGGTCACGCCGCCGCCTTCGGGGTCGGCGATGTCCTCGCCAAGTACAAGGACCTTGTCGTCGGCGGCCATGGCCTGGTGCAGCGCCGCGTTAACGGCCTGGAGGCTGTTCATCTTGCTCGTCCCGGCGGGCTTGGCCGCGCTGGTTGTCGTCGTGCTCATGCCATCATCTCCTGGGCAAAGACATCGCGGCGAATCTCGTCCACCGGGGGCAGTTCGCTGGCGAGGCCGAAGTCGCGGGCCTCGGCCACCTCGGCCTCGATCTTCTCCTGCATCGCGGCAAGTGTCGGCTCGTCCACGTGCCCTTCGTCGAGCAGGCGCTGACGGAACAGGGGCAACGGGTCCCTCTCCCTCGCGGCGGCCAGTTCGCCCTCGGCCATGTACTTGTTGTCATCGCCGAGCACGTGGCCAAGGAAGCGGAAGGTCGTGCATTCGAGCAGGGTTGGCCCCTCCCCGTCGCGCGCGCGCGCAATTGCGGTCGAGACCTGCGCGTACATCTCCCAGGGATCGTTGCCGTCAACGGTGAAGCCCGGCATGCCGTAGCCGATCGCACGCTTGGATATCCGGTCGACCGAAGTGCCATTCTCAAAACGAGTGTGTTCGGCAAAGCCATTGTTGGGACACACAAAAATGACCGGAAGCTTCCACAAGGAAGCCAGGTTGAGCGACTCGTGGAAGGCGCCGATATTGGAAGCGCCATCGCCGAAATAGGCAATGACTACGCGCCGCGAACCGTCGAGCTTCGCCGCCCATGCAAGGCCATTGGCTATCGGCATCGAGGAGCCCACGACTCCCGTCGTCACCATCACCCCCGTAGGCGGATGCGTGAGATGCATCGGGCCACCCTTGCCCTTGCAGGTGCCGTCGACGCGGCCCGCGATCTCGGCCCAGAGGGGTTTGAGCGGCATGTCCTTGGCGACCATGTCTTGGATGCCGCGGTAGATTGTGCAGATCTGGTCCTCGTCGGTGAGGAAGTGGGAGATCGTCGCCGGAATCACCTCCTGCCCGCGCGCAGAGTAGTAGGGCATCTGCAGGCGCCCCTTGCGGATGGTGGATAGGATCGCGTCGTCGTTGCGCTCGATCCGCAGCATCCGGCGGAAGATGTCGGTCAGCGCGGCGGAATCCGGCTGGGGGGCGTTACTGGGTTGGGTCATGAGAAAACCTCGCTCGCTTCAGGCGTCGAGGGGAACTGTCAGGGGCCGCGCCAGCAAGGTCAACGAGAGCCGCTGCGCCACGGCGATATCTCGGGAACACCTCCTCCAAGCACCTGCAAAACAGTCGTATTCAGGCAACCTCAGACAGCGCGACCCAGCGCCTTTCCACCTGAGCGCGGGACATCGCTTCCTGGCAGCTCTCGACCTCCAGCGCACGGGCGAAGTCAGGCGTGGCAGTACCCTCGCCTCCAATTGCCGCGACCATACGCTGCATGGCCAGTGCCATCGGGAAGCAGGGGGGGATCGGGAAGCTCGCGTCGATGGTGACGGCAGGGTCCACCCGGTACGCCTCGGGGATGTCGAGCGCCTGCAGGTCACTCGGCGCGTGCGGGTCGGGCTTGTCGTGGGCCCGGAGGCCCCATAGCGTGCAGTCCTGCGCGCTCGGAAAGGTGGGCGCGCGGGTGACCAGCCTCCCATGTGTTCCGTAGATGTCGAGCAGCCAGCCATCATGCATCGTCATCGCCCAGCCCGCCTGGAGTTGCACGATCGGCCCTTTTGCAAAGCGCAGCAGCGCGTTGCCGGTGTCCGTCGTCTCGGGCGTGACCCGCTCGCCATCCTCGTAAACCCATTCGGAGAGGACCTGGCGATCATCGGCCACGACCTCCTCGACCGGCCCCAGCATGGCAAGAAGCGGATAGAGCGCGTGGCTGCCATTGTTGCGCAGGCCCGAAACGCCCGCGTCGCTTCGCGCGAACCAGTTATAGGGGAACTGCTTCGAGGCACGGTTGAACAGCGAAATGTTAAGATGGCAGGTCCCGCCTATGGGCGTACCGATATAGCCTTCGTGCACCAGTTCGATCTGGCGTCGCACGGCCGGCACGTATTCGATGAAGGCATCGACGACGCCGAGCACGCCCGAGGCCTGCCAAGCCGCGTCGATGGCCTTGGCCCCCTCCCATCCCGGCGCATGGGGCGAGGCGTTGTAGACGTGCTTGCCATGGGCAAGCGCGGTCTCAAGCCAGGGTTGACGGAAATTGGGCCGGGTGCCCAGGTCCACGATGTCGATATCGGGATCGCGGCACATTTCGTGGGCGTCCCAGAAGGCGCGCTCCACCCCCAGCTTCTGCGCAGCAGCGCGTGCCGTCTCCTCGCGCGAGGTGCAGATCGCGGTTACCTCGACGCCGGGCACCGCGCGCCAGGCGGGAAGATGGGCCATGCCGCCCCAGGCGGCGCCGACAATACCGACCTTGAGCGTCATCGCCTGCGCCTTACTCGATGGTGCCGACGATGGTGCCGACCTGCACCGTCTCGCCCTCGGGCACGGTGATGCGCAGGATACCGGACGCCGGGGCCTCCACTTCGTTGGTGGACTTGTCGGCTTCGAGCAGGAACAGGCACTCGCCCTCGGTGACTTCCTCGCCCTCGCCAAAGGTCCATTCCGCGATCTGCCCCTCGGTCATCGAGAAGCCGATCTTGGGAAAGATGATCTCGGTCGCCATGCTGCTATGCCTCCACCCTCATGTTCGTGAACTGATGTCGGGATCTGTTCTGACCTCGCGTCCGGCCCGCTGCAATTGCGCGATGAGGCCCGCGCCATTCTATCGGCCCGGCGATGGCGCGCGGGCCAGGAGTAAAGGCTCAGGCCTGGTTGCGCGTTGTCCAATCGTCAACTTCACCTGGTTTGAAGGTACGGGTCGGCCCTTCGCCCGAAGCGGTCTTGAGATCAAAGCCGATGGGGTCGACATCTCCCTCTATCGGCACGCCGAAAGAAGACAGCGCCCAGCTCGTCATCACGTAGTGGCCAATGGACATGACCAGATCCATCACCTGGCGCCGGTCGTAATGCCGCGCCAGACCCTCCCAGGTCGCGTCCGAAACGCTATGCCGGTCCATCAGGTCATCGACCGCATCCAGTACGAGCCGATCCGCCTCACCCCAGCCCCCCGCGCCTTCGGGATAGTCGCGGATCGCGGCGATGTCCTCAAGGGTCAGTCCGGCATTGAGGCCGTAGCCGACATGATTGTGCCATTCATAGGCGCTCTTCACCCGCCAGGCGACGCGCAGGATCAGAAGTTCGAGCGCGCGGGTAGGTAGCGTGTTGGTCATCAAGAGGTGCCTGGCCCAATGGTTGTAGGGCATGGCCATGTCCGGGTGGTTGGCAAGCACCATCATGATGTTGGTGCGCGATCCTTCCTCGCGCGCGTTAGGCTCGCCCCAGAAGGCGAAGACCTCCCGCGCAGGGTCGGTCCACTCCTCACGCGGGAGATTGGGCAGGCGGCGGGGCGGTGTCGTCATCACGGGATCTCCCTTTCGGGCCGCCCGGCATCCCGGGCAAGCTGACGTTCGCTCTCGGCAAGGTCCGCGCGGTAATGGCGTGCGGCCATGGCGAAGCTGAAAGTGGCGGGAAGCGCCAGGACCGTGCTGGAAAGGAGCGCGATGCGCAGCGCATCCTCACCAAAGGTCGGCGCAAGTGCATCGCTGAGGACGCCCAGCAGCGCCGGTCCGAAGCCATAGCCCACGAGGTAGACCGCCATCAGCGTCATCGCCGCCGTCGTCGCGCGGGCCCAGACGGGCGGCAGCGTGGTGCAGACCATGATGAGCGGGGCAGCGAAGATCCCGCCGGTAAAGGACAGGAAGCCCGCAAGGCCATAGAAAACCGCCATCGAAGGCGCGTTGAAAAGCACGACGATGGTGAGCGCGGCCCCCAGACTGGCGGCGATACCGATCCCCATCTGGCGGCGCGGATCGCGGCGCCCCACCCAATCGGCGAGTGGCCCGCCGACAAGGTGGCCGACGAAACTGCCCGTCCCCACCGCAGCACCGAGCCAGCCGCCGAACTCGACCGGCGCGAGACCCTGCGTACGCGTAAGATAGGCCGGAATCCAACGCAGCAGCCCGTTGACCATGAGCGCGAGGCAGGCCAGCGCCACGATCATCCAGAGGATCGTGCGCAAGGCCGCGATAGCCTTGAACGTCCGTCCCAGACCAGGCTGAGGGGGATCCGCGCGCAGTCCGTCGGCCAGGCCCTTAGGCACGTTGCGCACGGTAAGGTAGAACAGCGCGGCCAGCACCAGACCGGGAAGCCCGGCAACCAGAAACGCCGCACGCCAGCCATAGGCGGCCACAACGTAGCCGCCCACAGCATAGGCGAGGCCCATCCCGATCGCAGGACCTGTCATGTAGATCGAGGTCACCGTACCGCGCTGGTGACGCGGGAAGAGATCGGACAGGAGCGCAGGGCCAGGTGAACTAAGGCCTCCCTCGCCCAAACCCACGCCCATGCGCGCGACGAACAGATGGGTGAAATTGCGGGCAAGGCTGGAGGCGGTCGTGGCCAGGCTCCAGATGACGATGCCGGCGGCAATCACGATCTTGCGGGGATAGCGATCCGCCAGCCGCGCGAGCGGAATCACCGCGAGCGCATAGACCCCGGCATAGGCGATGCCGTTAAGCGCTCCAAGCTGACCATCGGAAAGGCCGAAGTCGGCGCGGATCGGCTCGACCAGGATGTCGAGGATCTGCCGGTCCACCGCGCTCAGCGCCGAGATCAGCGTCAGGAGAGCGAGGACATAAGCGCGGTAGGCCATGCCCGGAAGTTCGGGCGGCGCAGCAGTTGGAGCGGCCCCCTCTCCGGTCGCACCCTCACCCTCGGCAATGGAGGTGTCGGTCAGCACGCGCCTCAGTACCTGTAGCCGATCTCGACGCCCCAGGTGCGAGGCTGACTCCAGGTCGCACCAAAACCGAAGTTGTTGTACTGGACCTGATTGACGTAGCGGCTGTCGGTCACATTGTCGCCGAAGACGGCAAGGAAGAAGCGGCTCTCGGAATCGTCCCATTGCGCGCGCAGCGCGAGCGTCTCGTAGTCACCGCCCTGGAACTGGGTGCCGGACGGGCCGAAGAAGAACGAGGACGTGTAGTAGAAATTGCCCGACAGCGCGAGTTCGCCGCCGGCCAGCCCCACTTCCCAGCGCGCGCCGAAATTGCCGGTGAACTCGGGCGTACGCTGCATGTCGACGTTCTTCAGATCGACCGGCACGTTGAGATAGGAAACACCGCCGGCCGCGCACGAAGCGGCTACATCCGGCCCGAAATCGGCGCAGGGCATGTAGACCGGGGCGCCCGGAAAGTCGGTGTAGCGACCATGGACATAGGCGCCGCCCGCGGTGATCGAGAACCCCGCGCCCAGCCGCAAGGCAAGCGAGGCCTCCGCGCCGTAGACCTCGGCCTTGGCGGCGTTGATGATCTCGGCCCGGCCATCGGTGAAGAGCGAAACCTGCAGGTTGCGGTAGTCGTAGTAGAAAGCCGCGGCCTCGAAGCTGAGCAGTTCGCTCTCGGTCTTGAAGCCGATCTCGAAGGCATCGATGTTCTCGGGCGAGACATCGTTGCACACGAAGTCCGGCGGATTCTGGCAAGAGCCGCCAACATCGAGGATCGCCGCCTTGTAGCCGCGCGCGTACGAGGCATAGATGCTGGTCGTATCGTTCGGCTTGTAGCGCACGACGAGGCGCGGGGTGAAACGGTCGCTTTTCACGTCCGTAACGTCAAAGGCCTCCTCCCCGACGTTGTAGAACGCGTTTGTGATGGTGTCGTGGGCATAGCGCAGGCCGCCTGTCACGAAGAGGCTGGGCGTGACTTCGTATGTGAGGTCGACGAAGGCGGCATAGCTGCGCGTGGGCGCATCCGAGCCACCCAGACGCACCCGACCAAAGCCCAGCGGCACGGCGTTGTCCGCGTAGGTCTTGTAGCGATCCGAATTGAACAGGTAGAACAGCCCCGCGGTATATTGCAGCGCCGGGCCAGGCTTGGAGGTCAGCAGGAATTCCTGCGTGAAGGTACGGTTGTAGACCGGCAGGCCGTACTGGAAGATTGTCAACGCGGTCTTGTCGAGATCGAGCGAAGCATCGACGTCCTGGTCGCGGTACTGGGTGAAGGACGCAAGCTCGGCAAAGCCCAGGTCCGCCTCGAGCGTCAGCTGCACGATGTCATTGTTGGTCCTGATGAAACTGCGATCCGACCCAGGCGCATAGTAGTCAGGATCGGCGGTGTACGTGGAGGGCGGCGCGAAGCTGGGCGCACCGACACCCAGCACGTCGTCGACAAAGATGTTGTAGAGCAGCGGGCGCGGGTCGTCGGTCTCGACATGCTGGTAGCGCAGCTTGGCGGTGACATCGCCCAGATCCAGCTTCAGTCCGGTGCGCACCTGCCAGTTGCGGTAGCGCCGGTCACGTGCGCCGCTTGCGATGTTACGCTGGAAAGCCTTGCCGGTGGCGTAGTTGACTTCGAGGTCGAGCGCGAGGCTGTCGGTAAGCCCTGTAGTGACATAGCCTTGCGCGCGGATCGCCTCGAAGCTGGCGAGCGAGGCGCGGAACTCCATCGCCCGATCGACACTGGGATCGGCGGTCTCGACCAGAATCGCCCCGCCCGTGGTGTTGCGCCCGAAGAGTGTCCCCTGCGGGCCTTTCAGCACCTGCACGCTGCGCACCTTGAGAAGGTCGAAATCGGCCTCGGCCGGATTGGGCGAATAGAAGCCGTCGACGTAGATCCCGACATTCGAGCCGCCGCCCGATGTGGTGATGCTGGTCCCGACACCGCGGATGGTAGGCTGGACGAACTGGCTCTGGCGATCAAAGCGCAGCGCAGGGACCATGCTCTGGATGCCCGAGAGTTCGCGCACGTTGGCGGTTTCCAGCATCCCGGCATCGAGCGCGGTGATCGAGATCGGCACGTCAACCTGCGCCTCGGCGCGGCGCTGCGCGGTCACGACGATGACCCGCTCGACCGCAATGCTCTCGTCCTGAGGAATGGTGGTCCCGGACGCCCTGTCCTGCGCCGCGGCGGGCGCGGCGGCCAGCACAAGCGGCAGACATGACGCCGTTACAAGAAAAGCCCTTCGGGTCCTCACACCCTTCTCCCCTTTCGGGCACGGCTCGTAACCGGCGCGCTGCAGGCGCCTTCACGTCCATGCACTCTCTCAGGCCGCGAGGTTAAATCGGCTTCCGTGGCCTGTCACAAGGAAAGGGCAAAGTTCGCTCCGGCGATCCCGCCGCCCTGTCAAGTCACGGCGCAGGTCAACTGGGCGTCGCGCAGTTCGTAACTCATCAGCTGCGAATTCCAGATGATGTCGGGCGCGCGGGCCAGCGCAATGCCCGGCACTCGCAGCAGCTGATCGATGAAAGTCCGGGTTTCGTGGAGCGCCACCTGCCAGCCGGGACAGTGGTGCGGCCCATCGCCGAAGCTCAGGAATTCGGCCTTCTGGCCTTCGCGCCGGGCGCGCCCGGCATCGATCGCATGGGGGCAGGCACCCACCGACTGCGCATCGCCATGGACCGCGCGAAGGTCGATCGCCAGCCGCTCGCCGCCCCGAACCTCGCCCAGCACCTGGTCGCACACGCCTTCGCCCGCGCGGCGGTAGAGCACCGAGGCAATCGGTTCGAGCCGCAGGATTTCCAAGAGGATCGCCATCTGCGCGTCCTCGTCGCCTTCCAGAAACTGCGCGCGCAGTTCGGGATTTTCGAACAGGTGCCAGGCCACCATCACGATGAACTCGCGCGTGGTGACCATGCCCGCGGTCGCATAAGTCATGCACTCGATCAGGATCGCCTTGTCGGAATAACCCTTGGCGAGACACTCCGAGATGATGTCGTCGCCTGGCTCGGCGCGCCGCCGCGCCACGGCCGGGCGCACATCGGCGTGGTAGAACCAAACGCCATAGACGCTGCGGATGATCCGGTCGCGCAGCTTGCCCAACCCCGTCGCCGGAGTGAACGCGGTGCGCAGCAGGCGCTGGAGGCGCGGCGCCATCTGACCGGGCGAGGTCTCGGTCAGGCCGACGATGTTGGCGGCCACCGCCACCGTCAGTTCAAAGGCGATGCGGTCGAGCCGGGCCGTACCTGTCGCGCGCAGATCATCGAGGACGTGCGCGGTCGTATTTTCCATGATTGTGCGGTAGCGGGTCTGGATCGCCTTGGGCGTAAAGAAGCGGGAAATAGCCGCACGGCGCTGCGCGTGCGCGGGCCCGTCGAGATAGAAGACAGGGACGTGTTCGGGATTGCCCCCGGCCACATCCTCCGATCCCGGACCGTCCTGAAGCAGGCTGGCGCTGCGCAGCGCCGCGCGCGATTCGCGCAAGCTCGCCAGCCGTCGCGCCTTGGCGTCGAGACGAAACCCCTCCTGCGCCGCAGCGGCCGACTTGCGATGGTCCGCAAGAGCCTGTGCCTCCATCGTCCCCTCTCCTCGCCCTCTATTATCCTCTATTATCCTCTATTATCCTCTATTATCCTCTATTATGGTACACAAAGCATCATATCCAGACAAAGGCCCGTCAAGATCGGGGAAGCTACGAGGCGCGCCTCAGTAACTGAAGGGGCGGGGCTGATCGGGGCCGGGATCGGGGACCTCGGCGCGCCAACGCACCGATCCGAAGGGCCGCATCAACCGCCGACGCAGCCGCGACCCATCGCGCAGCGTATTGAAAGTTTCCACCTTTTCCTGGAGATCGAGGTCGGCCTGGGTGAAGCGGTTGCGCATGTGCAGGTAGTCGCCCCAGGTCGGGCATTCGTAGCGCTCGATCCACAGCTGCGTGTCCGCGATATCGCGCGCCAGCGACCAGGCGAACCCGCCATTGCGCCGCCGCGCCTTGCCCACGTCCTGCATCAGCCGGAAGAATTCGCGCGCGTTGCCAGGCTCCACACGGTAGTCGAGCTCGATCTCGATCGGCCCGGAACGCGCGGACAGATCCAGCGCCACTTCAGGGCCCTGGCCCAGCGACACCGGCGCGCGGCGATCCTCGCCTTCGCGCGCCATGGGCAGGAGGAAACCCAACCCCACCGTAGCCGCAAGCACCAGGCCCGAAACCAGCACGGTCGTCTGCAGGCCCAGCCCGTTGCTGATCGCGCCCCACCCGATCGAGCCCAGCGCGATCCCCCCTGTCACCGCCGAGGAATAAAGCGACAGCGCACGCGCGGTCACCCAGCGCGGGGCCGAAAGCTGGACAGCCACGTTGAGCATCGCAAGCACCATCATCGTCCCCATGCCCTGGAGCAGGAAGCACGGTGCCGCGACCCAGATCGAGCGGCTATAGGCAATGCCGACGAGCGCGGCCGCAGTCACCAGCGTTCCGATTCGGATGGCCAGCTCGGGCCCCAGCCGCGCGCGCAGGGTCGAGGTCGAGAGCGAGCCCAGGATCGCACCGACACCGCCTGCGCCCAGGAGGACGCCATAGGACGCCGCGTCGCCCGCGAGCTGGTCGCGCGCGATCAGCGGCGCGAGCGCAGAGGCTGTCGCCACGCAGAAGCCGAAAAGGAAGACGCGCACGATGGCGTTGCGCACCCCGCCCGCGTGCAATGCGAACCGCATGCCCGAAACAAGCGCCCGGCCTAGGCTTTCGGGCGGCAGCCGCGAGGCCGGCTGCTCGCGCTTCCAGAAATAGAAGGCGAGGAGAAAGGGGATGTACCCCAACGCATTGGCCCCGAAGGCCACGTGAGCGCCCGCAGCCAGCACCAGAAAACCCCCGATGGCGGGGCCAACCGAGCGTGCCAGGTTGAAGCTGACCGAACCCAGCGCGACCGCAGGAGGGAGCAGGCGGGGCGGGACCAGCTCGCTGATCGAGGCCTGCCAGGCCGGACCGAACAGCGCAACGCCCGAGCCGATTGCGAAGATCAGGCCCAACATGAGCCAAGGCGTGACCAGTCCCAGGAGCCCGCACAGCGCCATGACGCTGCCGCCAAGGCACGCAAAGGCAAGGCCGCACATGGCAACGATGCGCCGGTCGAACATGTCCGCGAGCGCGCCTGCGGGCAGCGCCACCAGCATGAGCGGCAGCATGAGCGCGGTTTGCACCCCGGCCACCATGGCGGGCGAATCGGTGAGCCGGGTCATTTCCCAGGCCGCCGCCACGCCCAGGATCTGGTGCCCGAGATTGGAGCACACACTGCTCGACCAGATGCGCCGGAAGGGTGCCACGGCCAGCGGCGCGAATGTCCCGGGCGGCGCTTGGGATGCGCTCACGGTACCTGACACGGTCCCGGGCGCTGTCCCCTGCACGTCCTTCGCGTCCTCAGCCATCACCCCTGCCCCGTTCCTAGCTCGCCCATCCCTGGTGCGCATTTTCGTTTCGTCCCACGATGATCCGGCGCTGTGCCTTACAGGTCCAGCCATATTCGACGCGCCATCGCCCGGGCGGAGATGTACCCCGCCCACGCGCCCAAGCCTTGGCCTATCCCGCCTGCGGTGCCAGACCAAGATACACGCGCACCCAGTCCGTCCAGCGGAACAGCGCACGACAGGGACCGCCAGTTGCCAGGGGAGAGCTTGCATGGCCGAGGCCTACATCATCGACGCGGTGCGCACGCCCCGCGCCATCGGAAAGACCGGCAAAGGCGCCTATTCGGGCCTGCATCCCCAGCACATCGCCCGCACGGTTCTCGCCGCGATCCGTGATCGCAACGGCCTTGACACCGCCACCATCGACGACGTGATCTGGGGCACCAGCGCGCAGATGGGCCTGCAGGGTGGCGACCTTGGCCGCATGGCCGCACTCGATGCGGGCTACGACGTAACGGTCAGCGGCGTCACGCTCGACCGCTTCTGCGCCTCGGGCCTGACTGCGGCCAGCATGGCGGCCGGCCAAATCATGGCGGGCCTGGAAGACTGCGTCGTTGCCGGGGGCAGCGAGATGATGAGCCATGTCGTCGACCACGGCACGATGCTGCGCGAGAAGAAGGTGCACATTGCCGGGGGACTTGGCACCAACAACCCCTCGCTCGACGCGCGCCACCCCCAGACCAACCAGGGCCTCGCGGCCGACGCCATTGCCGCGATGGAAGGGATCTCGCGAGCAGAGCTCGACGCCTTCGGCGCTGAAAGCCAGCGCCGCGCGGCACGGGCCATCGCCGAAGGGCGCTTCGAGGGCTCGCTCGCCTTCGTGACCGACGCGGACGGACACGTCCTGCTCGACCATGAGGAATATCCCCGTCCCCAGACCACCGCCGAAGGCCTCGCCGAACTGAAACCCGCCTTTGCCATGTTCTACGATCTGCCCGCCACGCGCGAGGGGACAAGTTTTGCCGGCCAGATCCGCAGGCGTTATCCCGATCTCGAATTCTCGCCCGTCCACCATGTCGGCACGTCCTCGGGCGTGGTCGACGGGGCCGCCGCCTTGCTCCTCGCCTCGCCCGGATACGCCAGGGCCCACAGCCTCACTCCCCGGGCACGCGTAGTCACGGCCATCAACATCGGCGATGATCCCACCTTGATGCTGAACGGGCCAGTGCCCGCCGCGCGCAAGGCTCTCGCCCGCGTCGGGCTCACCCCGGACGACATCGACGTCTGGGAAGTGAACGAGGCCTTCGCGGTCGTCGTCGAGAAGTTCATCCGCGATCTTGGCCTTGACCGCAAGAAGGTGAACCCCAATGGCGGCGCCATCGCGCTGGGCCACCCCATCGGGGCGACGGGCGCGGTCCTTATCGGCACCGCACTCGACGAACTGGAACGCACCGGCGGGCGCTATGCCCTCGTCACGATGTGCGCGGCAGGCGGCATGGCCCCTGCGATCATCATCGAAAGGGTGTGAGCGGCCCGCTGCCCCACGCGGCCTCGGCCACCTGCCCGAGCCTCCCCGATACGTCCGGGACGAACGGCCGCAAGGCTGCGCCCGACACGCTCAAGCGCGACGTGGCACTCAAGATGGCGATCGTCTCGCGGCTCATGCGCAAGCACTTCGACGAGGCGATTGCCGAACTGGGCGTCACCCGCTCGCAATGGACGGTCATTGCCGTCGTTTCCTCGCGCCCCGGCGCCACGCAAAGGGTCATCGCCGAGACACTGGAAATCTCGGAAGTCTCCGCCGGGCGCCTGGTCGACCGGCTGATCGCCGAGGGGATGGTCGAACGCAAACGCAAGCACGACGACCGCCGCGCCCATGCCATCTACCTGACGCCCAAGGGCCAGGAACTGACCGGCACGCTGAGCGATGTCGCAACTCTCAGCGAAGAGGCAACCTTCGCTGGCCTTTCCGATGAGCAACTGCTGCAGATCAATGCCACGCTCGAGGCGATCTCGGCGAACCTCGGGAACGTCCAGTAGGGAATCTTTTCTGGAATCAGAAAGAAGAGCTGTTCCGGTGGCCATCGCCCTCGGGCTCACCGAACAGTCTTCACACTCTGCCTCAGCCTGGCCTTGCGCGATCGCCGGTCCTGGGCTCGACACGAAAAAGGGGCTGCCGAAGGATCGGCAGCCCATATCCGCCTGTGCGGATCCTCCGGGGCGTCAGCAAGGCCCCACGGGAGAAGACGCTTAACGGCTGGACACGACCTGCGAGCGGCTGAGCGTGGTGGCGAGCTTGCCGTCCTTTTCGATCAGCGTCTCGGCAGGAACGATGTGGCTCTGACCATTGATGACGACCTGCGCATCGCCGTTGTCGCGCACGCGGAAGACCTGGCCGATACGCTTGCCGTTGCTGTAAATCATCGAGCCCTTGCGCGCCTCGACCGCCGGAGCCTGGGCCTGCGTGCCCTGGGCGACCTGCACGATCGCGGCAGCGCTGGTCGTGGCCTCTTCCTGAGACGTGGTGGCCTGCGCGCTGAGCGGCAGGAACGCAGCGGCGGCGCAGAGCGATGCGAGCATCTTGGTGTTCATCATGGGCCTCACTTTGGTTTGGACCTGCTGGTCCGCGTTGGGTTCTGATTTTGGGATCTGTCTGGGACCTGACCCCGAAAAGCTAAGCAAGGTTAGTATTAAGTGAGGCGAAATGTCAACCTAGCTTAGTATTTCTTTGTGCAACTGCGAATGCAATTTTCGCAAACACGGTTTGCAACCTCAGAGTCGATGCCGAGCAAAACGGACGTAGTCTCCTGAAATCAAATCAAAAATCGAGCATCCAAGCTTTGCCAAAAAGGTCAGCGCGGCGGCATCCGGATCGCACCGTCGATGCGAAATCCTTGCGCATTGAGGTAGCTGTTGCCGGCAATTTCAACGACGAGACTTGCAAATTCCTCGGGGCGGCCCAGCCGCTTGGGGAAGGGAACAGACGCGTTGAGCGCGTCCCACATCTTGGCGTTGAAGTCCTTGAAGCGCAGCATCGGAGGCGTCGCGAAAATACCGGGCATGATCGAATTGACCCGGATACCCAGGTCCATGAGATCGCGCGCCATGGGCAGGACAAGCCCGTTCACCCCCGCCTTTAGAGAGCCATAGGCAACCTGGCCAACCTGCCCGTCCTGCGCAGCCGCGCTGGAGGTCAGGATGATTGCGCCGCGCTCGCCGTCCTCCCCGAGCGGGTCGATTGCCGCCATGCCAAGCGCCGCAATCGAGGCGACGCGGTAGCTCGCAACCAGGATACCCTCGGCCGAAAAGGCATAATCCTCGGTGCTAAGGCGCTTCCACGCGCCGGTTTCCTTGTCCCGGCTCACGGTCTTGCCGCCCTTGGCAACCATCGCGCAGTGAACCAGCACGCGCTCCTGCCCGTGCGCGGCGCGCGCGGCGGCAAAGCCCGCCTCCACGCTGTCCTCGTCGAGAATGTCGACCTTGTGGAAAGTCCCGCCGATGGACTCAGCCACTTCGGCGCCGGCCTCTTCATTGAGGTCGAAAATCGCCACCTTCACGCCCTTGGCCGCGAGCGCCTCCGCGCTAGCCCGGCCAAGCCCCGAAGCGCCGCCTGTCACGATCGCACTCGTCGCGCTGCCCAGTTCCATGTGCTGCTCTCCCACGTCCGGATGTTGCCTTTGCCCTCCTGCTTGCGGGGCCGCCCTCGCGAAATCCACCGGGGCGGCGGGATATCGCCACGGCGCATGCACCGCACGGCGCTATCGTTGGAGCGATGATCGCGCCCGGCACGCCCCGGAAGGGTGACGCTGCGGCGCCCTGGCCTTATCCCTGAGGTCAAGACAGAACGGGGAGACGTGCAGATGGCAAGGGTCATGGAAGGTGTGAGAGTGCTCGAGGTGGCACAGTTCACGTTTGTTCCTGCGGCCGGCGCGGTCCTTGCCGACTGGGGGGCCGACGTCATCAAGATCGAGCATCCCGTGCGCGGCGATACGCAGCGCGGCTTCCTCAACATGGGCGGCGTGACTCTCGATCCGCAGCGCCACACCCTGTTCGAGCATCCCAACCGCGGCAAACGCTCGGTCGGCCTCGACTTCACCACACCCGAGGGCCAGGAAGTGCTCTACGAGCTGGCGAAGCACTGCGATGTTTTCCTGACAAACTACCTTCCCAAGCACCGCCGCAAGTACAATTTCGATGTCGAGCACATCCGCCGGGCCAACCCCAACATCATCTACGCGCGCGGCAGCGCCTGGGGTGACAAGGGGCCCGAACGCGAACTGGGTGGCTTTGATGGCACCGCCTTCTGGAGCCGCAGCGGCATTGCCGACTGCATGACCCCCACCGAGATGGAGGGGCCGCTCAGCCAGGGCATCCAGGCATTCGGCGATTCGATCGGGGGCATGTTCATCGCCGGCGGAATCTCGGCCGCGCTGTTCCACCGCGAACGCACGGGCGAAGCCAAGGAGCTCGACGTCTCGCTGCTTTCAACCGCAACCTGGGCGGCAGGTGCCAACATGGCCCAGGCTCTCGAGACCGGGATCATCACCCGCAACCCGATGCCCAGCTCGGGTGGCAACGCGCGCAATCCCTTCATGGGGAATTTCCGCACGAGCGACGGGCGCACGATCAACTTGTGCATGGTGAGCCCGACCGGGTTGATCGAGGACACCTTCGCCCACGTCGGCCGCCCCGAGGCCGCACAGGACCCGCGTTTTGCCGATCCCCTGAGCCTCATTACGAACGCCGCGGCAGCGAGCGCAATCCTCGTCGAAGCTTTCGCCACGCAGCCCTTCGCCTACTGGCGCGAACACCTGCGCACGATGAAGGGTCAGTGGGCACCGATCCTCGACCTCCTCGAACTCGCCGAGGAAGAACAGGTCCAGGCCAACGACCACATCCTCGAAGTCGAGGCCGCCGACGGCAGCGACAAGCCACTCAAGCTTTCGCGCAGCCCGGTCGAATGGGACCACGAGGCGATCACCACCACGCGCTCCCCTCAACCCAGCGAGCACACCGAACTGGTGCTGATGGAGCTGGGCCTGGAATGGGACCGCATCGAACAGTTGAAGGCGACAGGCGCCATCGCCTGATCCCCGCCCCCCCCGACGCCGGGCCGCCAGCGGCCTTGCGCGCAGCAAGCACGACAGGAATGAGCCATGAAACCCGGAACCCGCCTCAAGAGCGCAACCTGCGACACCGAAGTGATGGTCATCCGTGCCGGACAAGGCACCATCGAGTGCGGCGGCGCCCCCATGACCGAGGACAAACAAAGCACGAGCGAGCCTGCGACCGATCACGCCAATGGCACGCTCATCGGCAAGCGCTACGTCGATGCCGAGGCCACCTTCGAACTGCTTTGCGTGAAACCCGGCAAGGGTTCGCTCGCAGTCGACGGCACCCCGCTCGTCACCAAGGATGCGAAGCCCCTTCCGGCCTCCGACTGAACGAAAGGCCCCCGCGCGATGAACATCGCCCTCTTCCTTGAGATGGCCGCGCAGGCCGCCCCCGAGCGCACCGCGCTGGTGTGCGATGGCGCACGCTTCACCTACGCCGAGCTCTTCGCTGCGGCGCAAGGCGCGGCGAGCACGATCCGCCAGTCAGGCGCGGAATATGTCGCCCTGCTCGACGAATCGAGCGAGGCCGCCGTACTCGCGCTGTTCGGTGCGGCCCTGGCGGGAGTGCCCTACGTGCCGCTCAACTACCGCCTCGCCGATCCCGACCTTGCCGCATTGCTCACCCGGATCACGCCCTGTCTGCTGGTGGGCGATGCCGCGCGGGCCGGGACGCTTTGCGAAGACGCTGCCAATACCCTGCTGGAACGCGGGGATTTCGTGACCGAGGCGCGCGCGGCGGCGCCATTGGAAGAGGCTGATCCCGGGCTCGGCGTTGCCGTCCAGCTTTTCACCAGCGGCACGACCGGAGCGCCCAAGGCTGCGATCCTGCGGCACACCAACCTGTCGAGCTACGTGATCGGCACCGTCGAATTCGGCTCCGCCGAGGAGGACATGGCCCGCCTCGTCACCGTCCCGCCCTACCACATCGCCGGGATTGCCGCCCTGCTGACCTCGATCTACGCGCAGTGCCGGATCGTGCTCCTGCCGGCCTTCACCCCCGAGGGCTGGCTCAAGCTCGTCGCGAGGGAGAAGGTTACCCACGCCTTCGTCGTGCCGACCATGCTGGCCCGCGTCGTCGAAACGATCCGCGCGGGCACGCCGGGCGATGTGTCCTCGCTGCGCGCCCTTTCCTATGGCGGGGGCAAGATGCCGCGCGAACTCATCGAGGACGCTCTCGATCTCTTTCCCGAAACCGCCTTCACCAACGCCTACGGCCTCACCGAGACCAGTTCCACGGTAGCGCTGCTCGGACCGGAAGACCACCGCGCGGCGAAAGCCTCCGAAGATCCCAGGGTGCGCGCCCGGCTCGCCTCGGTCGGTCGCCCGCTTCCCACTCTCGAACTGGAGATTCGCGACGAGGACGGTACGGTTCTGGGCCCTAATCAGGCGGGCGAGATCTTCGTGCGCGGTGAACAGGTTTCGGGCGAGTACAAGGAGCGCTCCGCGCTCACCGCCGATGGCTGGTTCCCGACACGCGATGCGGGCTACCTCGACGAGGACGGCTATCTCTTCCTCTCAGGCCGTGCGGACGATGTGATCGTGCGCGGAGGCGAGAACATCTCTCCCGGCGAGATCGAGGATGTACTGCTCACTCACCCCGCGATTGCCGATGCCTGCGCAACCGGCGTCCCCAGCCTGGAATGGGGCGAAGCGGTCGGGATCGCCATCGTCACCGCGCCCGATTGCGACTGCCCGCCCCACGACGAGCTGTGCCAGCTGGTACGCGCTCGATTGCGCTCCAGCCGCGTGCCGGAACGCACGCTGGTGGTCGATGCCCTCCCCTACAACGAGATGGGCAAGCTCCTGCGCCGCGAGGTGAAGGGCTGGTTTGGCGCGTGAATCCGTGATCGCACACGCCATCCCGCTGACGCGCTGGGCGCAGGGCCAACTCGATGCCCTCGCCGCGCTCACCCCAGGCGCGGCACTTCCAGAAGCTAGCGCACTGCTTACCGAACGCGCCATGCTCCATGGCCTCACGGTGCCGGGAGATGTCTCCTGCCGGGGGGGCTGCCGTTTTCATCGCACTCGCGATGGTTGGATCGCACTCAATCTTGCGCGGCCCGGCGACCGCGAGTTGCTGCCTGCGCTTTTCCAGACGGACAGCCCCCTCGACCTTGCCACCAGCTTCGCCAAACTGGACGAGGCCGAGGCGGTCGCACGCGGACGCCTCCTGGGCATGGCTATCGCGGGCCTGTCCGAGCGCCCCGCCTCCCCTGCGCTTGCGACCAGCGCGCAAGGCCCGGCCCGGCCCGCACCTCATCGCCTGCTCCGCGTGCTCGACCTCTCTGCCCTCTGGGCCGGCCCCCTTGCCTCGCGTCTCCTGCACCTGTGCGGCGGCGAGGTCACGCGCGTCGAGAGCCGGGGCCGCGAGGACCGCCTGCGCGAATCCGATCCCCGCCACTTCAACCGCCTCGCCGAGGGCAAGCGCACCGTCGCGCTCGACCTGCGCACCGCTGCGGGCCGCGAGCGGCTCACCCAGCTGATCGCACAGGCCGACATCGTGATTGAGGCCGCTCGCCCGCGCGCACTGCGCCAGCTCGGCGTCGACGCCGACGCGTGCGTGCGTGCGCAGCCCGGGCTCGTCTGGCTGACCATTACCGGGCACGGCGTTGCGGGCGAGGCGGCCAATTGGGTAGGCTTTGGTGACGACACCAGCGTCGCCGGGGGCCTCTCGGCCCGGCTGCATGCGCAAACCGGCCAGATCGGCTTCGTCGGCGATGCCATTGCCGATCCGCTCACCGGCATCTTCGCCGCCCGCGCGGCGCTCGAACACTATCGCACCGGACACGGCGCCCGCTTGATCGTTGCCATGAGTGGCCTTGTCGGCGAGGCCGTGGCCCGCGACCCGCACCTTTCTCAAGATCTTACGGTTTGGAATGCGCGGCGCGGCCAACCGATTCTTGCGCCGGAGGCCATCCCATGCTGATCCGGGATGCGCGAATCGCCTCGGGCCCGATCGATGGCCCGCGCGCCGATGTACGTATCGCGAAAGGCCGGATCACGGCCATCGGCGCCCTTTCTCCCCGGACGGGCGAGACCATCCTCGAGGCGAAGGGCGGCGCGCTCCTGCCCGGCCTGCATGACCATCACATCCATCTTGCCGCAAGTGCCGCCGCCGTTCACTCGGTCGCTTGCGGCCCTCCCGAAGTGGATGACACCACAACCCTGCGACACGCCCTTTGCGCCGCGCCGGGCTCCGACTGGCTACGCGGCACCGGATACCACGAGGCGATTGCGGGAATGCTCTCGCGCCGCCAGCTGGACGCATGGCTACCAACCCGTCCGGTACGTATCCAGCACCGGACGGGGCGCATGTGGTTCCTCAACAGCGCCGCCCTTGCCCAACTCCTGGAGCGCGCCGACCCGCCCCCGGGTCTGGAGCGCATCGAAGGCGACTGGACGGGGCGCCTCTTCGACGAAGACTCCTGGCTTCGCTCCACCCTTGCCGCCAGCCCTCCCGACCTAACCGCGCTGGGCGCGCGTCTGACGGCGGGGGGCATCACCGGCGTAACCGACATGTCGCCCGCCAACGCGCGCGACACCGTGGCCTGGCTGCACGCCGCACGCACGGCCGGGTTCAGCCCTGCGATCATGGTCGCGGGAACGCCGGAACTGAGCGATGTCCCCCTCCTTCCCGGACTGACCCTGGGCCCGGTCAAGCTCCACCTCCACGAAAGCGCCCTGCCCGATCTGGATGCGGTGACGGATACGGCAAGGGCCGCCCACGCGCGCGGCCGGGCGGTCGCGATCCACTGCACCACCGAAGTCGAACTGGTTTTCGCACTCGCCCTCCTGCGCAGCGCCGGCCCGCGCCCCGGTGACCGCATTGAGCACGCCGGGATCGCGCCCGATCCGCTCATCGCGCAGATGGCCGAGCTGGGCCTGCAGGTGGTGAGTCAGCCCGCTTTCATTGCCGAGCGGGGTGACCGCTACCGCGCCGACGTTCCCGCGTCCGACTGGTCACATCTCTACCGATTGCGCGCCTTCCGCGAGGCAGGCGTCACGCTGGCGACGGGAAGCGATGCCCCCTACGGCACGCTCGATCCCTGGGCCGCCATGCGCGCGGCCTGCACCCGGCAAACCCGGGCCGGCAAGATCCTCGGCCCGGACGAATGCCTCTCTCCCGAAGAGGCGCTTGACCTGTTCCTGGCCGATTCCGCCAATCTTGCGCGCAGGCGTCGCATCACCGTAGGCGCGCCGGCCGACCTGTGCCTGCTTGATCGCCCCTGGCCAGCAGCCCGCAAGGTTCTGGATGCCGCCATGGTGCGGGCCACCCTGATCGGAGGTCGGCTAGTCCACGAGCGCGTCGACACACGAGTCGGCAAGGCCCCAGGCCAGCGCTGTCTCCACGCTGATGCGGCGGCCGGATAGGACCATGAGCGCGGTGCGCTGACGGCCAATGCGGCGCGACAGCGACACGCACCCGCCCGCGCCCGGCACCAGCCCCATCGCCAGTTCCGGCAAGTGAAAGATCGCGTCCCTGCGCGCCTCGATGCGCCCGAAGGCAGCAAGTTCCAGCGAAGCGCCAACGCACAGCCCCTGCACCGTGCTGACCAGCCGCTCGCCGCAGCGTACCGCCGCAAGGGCGGGCAATGTCTGCATCCGGATGGCGTGAGCCCGGGCCGGATCGCGCGTGGTCCCGAACTCGGCCAGCTCCGCCCCTACCCCGAATGTGCGTCCCGCGCCGCGCAGTTCCACGCGGCCAATGGTGGGATCGAAAACCGCCAGGTCCAGCGCCTCGCGAAGGGCATCGCGCAGCGGGGCATCGATGGCGTTGTGCGTGCCGGGCCGGTCCATTTCCAGGTGCAACACATCTTGCACGCGCGTTACGTGGAGCCGTCCTGCCGGAAGATCTCTTGGCGCGGCGCGTCGTGCGGCCAACCACTGGGCATGCTCATCGCCGCCCTGCAAGGTCGCGTAGGCCAAAGATTCCGCGACCAGCGCACGAGCCGGGTCCATGCCCTCGATCAGGCGCAGAAGCTGGACAAGGACACTCGCCGCCAGCGGCCGCGCACAAATCGCGGCCATGAGCCCCTCCAGGCGTATCGGCGGTTCAACGAGGCAATCGAGCTGCGCGGCGAGTGGATGGCGCGAATCACCCAGCCCAATCACCGGACACGGCGGCAATGACAGTCGTTTACACGCCGGATCGAGAGGGTCGATCCGATCAAGATCGAGCACAACGAGGGGACGTTGAACCTCCCCAGCCTCTTCGCCAAGCACGGCGACGTCAAAATTGCAGTCCCTGTGAGCCACGCTGAACCCTAGCTCTTCCGCCATTTTCAATCCACTCTCACAATCACGCCCTGCCAGAAAAACGATATGGTGTCATTTTTGTTGACTTCCCCTGCCAGCAAGTCAACACTGCTGTTCAATAAGAGACTTGAGGAGAGAGATATGCTGGCACAATCATCGAATAAGGCGAAAATCGCGCGTCGTGTTGTCGAGGTCCTGCAGTTCTTCGACGAGGCCCATCCGCACGCGACCGTGATGGATATCGTGCGGCGCTATGACCGGCCGCAGTCGAGTACCTCGGAACTGCTTTCGAGCCTCGTCGAACTGGGCATTCTCTACAAGGACGGGCAGAACCGCTCGTACCGCCCGACGCCGCGCGCCGCGATGCTGGGCGGTTCGACGCAGGCCCCGATCATCCGCGATGGCCGTCTCACCTTGCTGCTCGACCGCCTGCAGGCGCAGTCGGGCCTGACCGTAGCGCTGTTCGGCCTCGTCGGTGTGGAGGCACAGGTTTTCAACTGCCGCTCGGCCGGCAACCGCCGCGTCGGCATGTTCTGCGAAAGCTTCAACGGCGGCCAGACCGAGCGCCTGACCGACAGCGCCGTGGGCCGCCTGCTTCTCTCTACCCTGTCGCGTCCGCGCCGCGAGGGCATCGTGCGCCGCCTCAACGCCGAAGCGCAAGGTCAGCATATCCCCTATGCCGAGATGCTCACCCTGCTCGACCAGTACGAGCGCAAGGGTATGGTCGTTGGCGAAGCGGGCTTTGGCATCGAGGCCGAGATCTGCGCCGCTCTGCTTCCAGCCTACGCGGTGGACCAGCCGATGGCCATCGGTTTCGTCTACCGCCCCTCGGCCAATATCGACGTGGATGCGCTGGGCGGCATGCTCAAGGACGCGATCAACCAGGCGGTGGAGCGCGAGGACAACCATTCGGTCACTCCGCTGGTCGCGGCGGCCTGATCCCTCCATTTCAACAGTCCCAACGAGAAGGGGCCGGGTCGCAAGACCCGGCCCCTTCTTCATGGCCTGTGCAGCCGGAGAGAGAGGAGGCGCCCTTAGACGCTCTCCTTCTTGCGGCGGTCATGCTGCGAGAACATGCGCATGAGATCGCCCGAGGTAATCGGACGGGTGGTGCCCTCTTCCACCGGACGATCGCCGCCCGAGCTCTTGGGCGCGGTATCGACGCCAGCGTCCTCGGCCCGCTGGCGCAGCGCACCTACGGTGAGGTCCTCCTTGCGGCCCAGGTCGAAGAGCGGGAAGTTGAACCAGCGCATCGCGTTCTGGTGCGTGATCTTGTTGATCTGCGCATCGGTCAGGTGACGCAATGACTTGTAGAGATGCTCTGGCACCTCGGGCCAGAGCGTGTCGGAATGTGGGTAATCGGTCTCGTAGGCGATGTTGTCCTCGCCAATGTATTCGATGTTCTGCAGGCCAAACTGGTCGTCGATGAAGCAGTTGAGGAAATGGCGCTTGAACATCTCGCTGGGCTTCAGGTCCTGGAACACCGAATTGGTCCAGGCCTTGTGCCGCCAGTTGGAGAAGTCGGACCGCTCCAGGAAGTAGGGCACCCAGCCGATGCCTCCCTCGGACAGCGCGATGCGCAGGCTCGGGTACTTGTGGAGAGCCTCGAGCTGGAGCCAGTCCGCCGCGCCATAGGCAATCGACATGGGCATGGTCGTGATCCAAGCCTCGATCGGGGTTTCCTCCGAAGCGTGGGGCGCCGGGTTGCCCGCACCGATATGGCAGCAGATGGTGAGGTCGGTGTCGACGATCGCCTTCCAGAACGGCTCCCAGTATTCATTGTGGATGCTGGGCAAGCCCTGGACGGTGGGCGCATCGCTGACCGAAACCGCCTTGAAGCCCTTTTTCGCGAGGCGATGGATCTCCTCGACGCAGGCGTCCATGTTCCAGGTAGGCAGGATGCCGCAGGGAATGAAGCGGGCCGGGTAGGCGTCGCACCACTCGTCCTTGTGCCAGTCATTGTAGGCGCGCAGATGCACCAGCGCGCGGTCCTTGTCCTTGGCGCGGTGGAGGCGCCCGCCCGCAAAGTCGAACACGCTGCCGAAATTGACCGAGGCCGCGATGCCGTTGACGTCCATGTCACCAACGCGCGCGTGCACATCGTAGACCCCTTCGCGCAGCTGCTCCAGCGCGGTCGGCTCCATCCCGTATTCGTTCATCGGACGCCCGACCACGGCGTTGAGCCCTACCGAGGGAAGGTACATCCCCTGGTACTCCCACGCCGCCTTGCCGTTCACATCGGTCACGAAGCGCGGCGCGTCCTCCAAATCCTTTGCCGACAGGTGATTCTTGAACATGTCGGGTGGTTCGCTGATGTGATCGTCGACGCTGATCAGCACCATGTCGTTCATTTCCATGACCATCTCTCCAGCACGTATTTATGGTTTCGTCGCAGTCTAGCGCGCGCTCTCAGGGAAGCCCATCGAGCGGCCCATGGATCGCGGTGGTGAAATCGTGGATCCCGCTGACGCGCACCGCCTGTTCGCGCTGTCCGGGTTGAAAGGTGTGGCAATTGGGCGGGATGCGCGTGGCATCCGACTGCTTTTCCATCGGGATCTGCCGTCCATGCGAGATCACCGCGACGCCGCGCAGGAGCCGTGCCATTTCCGCGTCCGCAGGAGAAAGTGAAGCGATCCAAGGGCCCATCTCCTTGTAGCCCAGCCCGGCTATGGCGGCAGGTGCCAGGAAGCGCTTGTCCTTTTCGGTCCAGGTCATCCGCTTTTCGCCGTTTCGGGCAATGTTCATAGAACGCATGCCCTCAACCGGGTCCTCGACGCGCAGGTCATATCGGGTGGGCGGCCCGTCGCGGGCATGGGCCGCCGCCAACACAGCGATATCGAAAAGGTGGGTGCAGTTCTGCTTCTTCGCGCCGACACCCGCCGCAGCGTCAAGCGCGGCGCCGGTGAAGGTTTCGGCCAGCGCTAGGGTCGCTCCCGGACAGGTCGACCAGGGCGCACGGATCATCTCGCCCTCGACGCAGGTGATGACATCCCCATCGTGGTCGAGAGTAACCTTCATATGGTGCAGGTCGTCCTCGACCAGCGCAGTGACCTGCCCCCGCTCGGGCCGGATCACGATGGCGCGGTGGAAGGCCGGACGCACCTTCAACTCTCGCGCGTCAGGAGGAGAGCAGCGGCCATCGGCCCGCCCCCGCTCGTCGCCACGGCCACGCGTGGGCTGCCCGGTACCTGGCGCGCGCCGCCTTCACCGCGCAGCTGTACCACGCTCTCATGCGCGAACCCGAAGCCGTGGAGGCGCCCCGCCCCCAGCTGGCCGCCGCCCGTGTTGAGCGGCAGTTCGCCATCAAGCGCAATGCGCGTGCCGCCTTCGATGAAGCGGTGTCCCTCCCCGATCCCGCACACGCCCAGACCTTCGAGCCAGGTGATCGGATGGAACGCGAAACCATCGTAGAACTGCGCGACGTCGATATCGTCGGGGCCATAGTCGCAGCGCTCCCACAGGGCCTTGCCCGTGGGATAGGAACCCGGCCACTCGGCCTGGTCCCAGCTGTAGCGCTCGACCGAACCGGCCGTCGCCGCAATCCGGATCGGAGGGGCCGTGACTTCGTCCAGCGCTTCGCCCGCCGAGACGATGACCACCGTCGAGGCGTCGGTGAAACGGTCGCAGTCATAGAGGCAGAACGGCGAGGAGATCATGCGTGCGAAGAAATACTTCTCCGCGCTCAGCGGCTCCTTGACCAGCGCACGCGGGTTGCGCGCGGCGTTGCGGTGGGCGTTGAGAGCGATCTCACTCAGCTGCTCGCGCGTCATGCCATAGCGGGCCATGTGGCGCGTCGCGTACTGCGCCACCCAGGTCGCCGCCGAGATCGCAAAGAACGGAGCCGTCCACTGCGAAGCGCCGGTCAGCTCGGTCCGGCGCGGCGGGGGATAGTCTGTCGGATTGGCCATTGCGGCGGCCTCGTAGACGGTGCGGAAGCACAGCACATGCCGTGCGCGTCCCGCCTTGACCGCCATGGCGGCCGCCGAGATCGCGCCCAGTTGCGCGGTCATCTCGGCCCCGCCCAGGTGCCAGCGGGTGGAAAGGCCCAGCGCCTCGATCACGTCGTCCGAGGAGACCGGTGAGAAACCGAGGAAGCTTGGCATCTTGCCCGGATATGTAGCGACCCCGTCGATCTGTTCCGGCTTCAGACCGGCATCCGCCAGCGCCTCGCGCACCGCATCGAGCGTCAGCAGCAGCGGGTGGCGATCGAGCCGGACGCCGACCTCGGACATGCCGATCCCGGTAATATAGGCTTCGCCGCGCGCCATCAGGTGTCCTTCTCGAACAGCGGGAAGAAGATGCCGTCCTCTTCCTCGAACGCGACATGTACCGCATCGCCCACGGCGACGTCCTCGACTGGGCAGCCCACGATATTGGTGGTGAGATAGATCGCGGGCGCCTCTTCCAGCGCCACACGGGCAATCACGAAGGGCACTGCCAAGCCCGGCATCCAGGGCTGGTGGTTGACCGTGAAGCTGTCGATAGTGCCGCGCCCCGAGACGGGTTGCGGTGCCACGTTTTCACTCCAGCAGGCCCGGCACACCGGCTGCGGGGGATGGAGCCACTGACCGCAATCGCCGCAGCGGCAGATCATCAACTTGCCTTCGCCCCCGCCGGTCCAGAACGCGCGATTGTCGCGGTCAAGACGCGGGCGGGGCCGGGGAACGCCCAGGCTCATGCGTCCCAGACGAGGTGGAGCTGGTCGGGGCCGATTACGTTGCCGCCGTGGAAGGTCACGGGCTTTGCCGGATCGATCCGGAATTCGGGCAGCGCCTTCAGCATTTCCTCGTAGAGGACCTGAAGTTCGATGCGCGCGAGGTGCGAGCCCAGGCACCGGTGCGGCCCGGTGCCAAAGGCGATGTGCGCCTTGTTCTCGCGCGCCAGATCGTACGCCTCGGGCGAGGGGAACTCCTTGGGATCGAGATCGGCCGAGGGCAGGAACATCAGCACCATCTCCCCCTTCTTCATCGCGATACCCTCGAACTCAGCGTCCTGGTGGACGAAGCGCGGGGGCACCGTGAAGGTGTAGCGCCGCAGAATCTCGTCGGCGGCCTCGGGCACCAGCGCCACGTCGGCGCGCAGACGGGCCTGGAGATCAGGGTTCATGGCGAGGTGGCGCACGCCCAGCCCCATCCCGTTCATCACCGTATCGAGCCCGGCGACGAAGAGCATGACGGCGTAGTTCTCGATGTCGTGGAGCGTGGCCGGACGCCCGTCGAACTCGGACTGCCAGAGCATTGAGAGCACGTCGCCCTGCGGCGCATCGCGGCGCGCCAGAATCGTCTCGCGCATGACATCGGCCACTTCGCGCAGGCGCTGCTGCACCGCAGCCGGGTTCATGTCGGTGGCGTGCAGGTGCTGCGAGACCAAGTCGCGGTATTCGCGCTGCTTGTCCTGGGGCAGGCCGAAAATATCGAGGAAGATCGTGGTCGGCAGCGGCTCCCCGACCTCGGCCATGAACTCGCAGTGGCCCTTGTCCCTGATCTTTGCGACCAGCTGTGCGGCCAGCGCACGGATGCGGTCCTTCAGGGCCAGCATGTTCTTGGGACTGAAGGTCTTGTTGAGCGGCTTGCGGTACGTCTCATGGACGGGAGGATCGACCGTGATCGGCAGCGGGATCAACGACTTCTTCTCGTCGGGAAGCGTCGCGTTGTGGGCCGCGATCATCTCGTAGGGAACAGGCCCGTTGCTGAAGATCTCGGGGCTGCGCTGCGCGCTGTAGACCGCCGCATGGCTGGCCACGATCCAGTGCCCGCCCTGCCGCGGGGTCCAGAAGACCGGCGGTGCCTCACGCGCGATTTCGGCAATGCGCGCATGACCTTCGCTGAGGAGACCCGGGTCGTAGTGGAAGTCGAAATCGTAGACCAGTGCGTCGGGGACATGGTCGGGTTTGGCGACAGCTGGGCTGACCGGATGCGATGCCATCGAAACTCTCCGCAAAGTGCAGTGTGAACTTGTTTGCCCGTTATGTTGCATGGCCTGTGGCGAATTTCAGCACGCGCCAGCTCGATACCGCCCGCGCGATTGCCCTTGCGGGAATCGCCACTTGCCCGCCTAGCCCCGCGCCTATCGTGCGAGCGATGAGGCGCCTGGTACCGTTGATCGCCCAAGGGTCTTAGGGTCAAGCTGAAGGCTGGAAGAGGAGACCATGGCTGCCATGAAAGTGCGGATCAGGAAGGGCGAATGTGTCGGGAATGCCCGCTGTCAGGCGGTCGCTCCGGCGCTCTACCCGCTCGATGAGGAAGGCTACATCGACACCAAGGGCTTTGCCGTCTCTGCAGAAGACGAAAAGGCCGCGCTCAACGGTGCACGGGCCTGCCCTGAACGCATCATCTTCGTTCTCGAGGGCGACGACGGCACCGAGCGCCAGGTCTGGCCCCCGGTCAAATCCTGATTCCCCAGCGCAAAAGAGGATAAAGAGAAAATGAGCGATTTCCTGGGCTATGCGGGCAAGCGCGTGGTGGTCTCGGGCTGCTTCTCCGGCATGGGGCATGCGACGGCCAAGCTGCTGCTCGAACTCGGCGCCGAGGTTCACGGGCTGGACTTCAAGGCCTGCGACCTGCCACTCGCGAGCTTCCACACCGTGGACCTGCGCGATCCCGCCTCGATCGAGGCCGCCGCCAGCAGCATAGAGGGGCCGATCAACGCGCTGTTCAACTGCGCAGGCCTCCCCACCTCGTTCCCGCCGATGGACATCATGAAGGTGAACTTCATCGGCCTTCGCTACCTCACCGAACAGCTCCTGTCCAAAATGCAGGCGGGCAGCGCCATTGCCAACATTGCCTCGACCGGGGGCCTGGGCTGGAGCCGGCGCATTCCCGAGAACATGGGCTTCGTGACGACAAAGGGCTGGGACGACGCGCTCACATGGTGCGAGGCCAACGCCGCAACGGTTGCGGAAGGCTATGCCTTTTCCAAGGAGAACGTCATCGTGTGGACACAGTTCATGGGCGCCCAACTCATCAAGCAGGGCATCCGTATCAACTGCACCCTGCCCAGTCCGACGCAGACCCCGATGATGAAAACCTTTCACGAAGCCTCGGGCAAGGACGTGGTGGATGCCGCCGCCGAACCGATGGGGCGCTATTCCACCCCCGAGGAGCAGGCGGGCGGGCTGGTCCTCCTGAACTCCGCACTGGCCTCGATCGTCAACGGCGTGGTGCTTCCCGTCGACGGCGGATTCATGGGGGCGCTCGCCACCGGCCAGATCGACATGTCCAAGCTCATGGGCAAGCGGCAGGGATAGGCCATGAACTTCGAGATCACCGCCGAACAGGAGATGATGCGCGAGAGTTTCGCGCGCCTGTTCGATGACCACCTGACACCCGAACGTCTACGCGCCAGCGAACAGGTCGGTTTCGATGCCACGCTGTGGGCCGAAATGGCCCAGCTTGGCGCCTTCCTGCTACGCGTTCCCGAAGCGCGCGACGGGCTGGGCCTGGGCACGTTCGATGCCGCAGTGCTGATGGAGGAAGTGGGCCGTACTCTTCCCTCCGGCCCCATCGCCGAGACCCTGCTCGCCGCACGCCTCATCGCAATGCTGGGAGATAGCGCCTTCGATGACACTCTTGCCGCCGTGGTGGCAGGCGAACGTGTCGCCTCGCTCGCATTACGCGATGTGAGCACGGCGCCGCGGCAGTTCATCCCTTGCGGTGAGCACGCCGAAATGGTGATCGCCCGCAGCAACGATACCATCGTGCTATACGAGGTCCCCGCGACGGCCCGCAAGGGCGAGGCGAACCTTGCCAGCGATGGCCTGTGCGAGGTCGATTTCGCGCAAGCCAGTCCACGCGTTCTTGGCGAAGGTGAGGAGGCTCTTGCCCTCTTTGCGGCAACGCTTGAGGAGTGGAAGCTGCTCACCGCCGCCACGCTCGCCGGGCTCGGCCGCAAGGCGGTGCAGATGGCGGCCGACTACGCCTGCGAGCGCAAGCAGTTCGGCCAACCCATCGGCCAGTTCCAGGCCATCAGCCACCCGCTTGCCGACAACCTGTGTGAGGTCGATGGCACACGCCTGCTCACCTGGCGCGCGATCCGCGCGCTGGCCGATGGCGCACCAAACGCGGCCGCGCTGGTCTCGCTGGCGCTGTGGTGGGGCGCGGATGCAGCCGCCAGCGCGGTCAGCCAGGCAATCCAGACCTTCGGTGGATACGGCCTGACCACCGAATACGACATTTACCTCTACGCCCTGCGCGCCAAGTCCTGGCCGCTGGTGCTGGGCGATCCCGCGCAGCTTCTGATCGAGGCGGGCGAACGTCTCTATGGCGAGGTGCCCCCGCCGCTACCTGACGTCGGCGACCTGCCCATCGAGTTCGACATCGGCGAGGAGGCACGCGCCATGATCGCCGAGATCGATGCCTTTATGGACGCCAGCGTCACGCCCGAGATGCGAGCCAAGTTCCACTACAGCTGGGAAGGCTGGGTCCCCGAACTCCACAAGAAGATGGCCGAGGCCGGCCTGCTCTTCCTCTCCAGCCCGGAGCTGGGCGGGCGCGGTGTTGGGCCCTATGCGCGCGCAGCCTCGCGCCGAGCACTGGAAAAGCACGGCTATTCCAACCCGGCAGCGGGCGTCGCCGAAATGGTCGGCCTGATGATTTCCCGCGCTGGTTCGAAAGAGCTGAAGGACGAAGTGCTCACCCGCATCGTCGCGGGCGAGGCCATCGCCAGCCTGGGCTACTCCGAACCCGGTTCCGGCTCGGACGTCTTCGCCGCCCAGACCCGCGCCACGCGCGATGGCGAGGGCTGGCGGATCGAGGGCACCAAGATGTTCACCAGTGGCGCCAACCTCGCCGACTACGTGCTCATGCTCACGCGCACCAACACCGAAGTCGCCAAGCACAAGGGCCTGACGATGTTCATCGTGCCCCTGAAGGCGCCGGGCATCACGATCCAGCCCGTGCACACCTTTCAGGACGAGCGCACCAACATCACCTTCTATGACAACGTCTACGTCCCCGACAGCTGGCGCCTAGGCGAAGTCGACGGGGGCGTGCGCACGATGAGCCTGGCCCTCGAGCTGGAGCACGGCGGCGGCTTTGCCAACGCGATGTACGCCAACCTTGAAGCCGCCGAGGAGCTGTGCCGTGCCATTCCCAACGGCAACGGGCGCTTGATCGAGAAACCGCAGGTCCGCGCCCGCCTCGCCCGCGCGCTGGCCGCCGTGCTCGTCTCGGAACTGTTCGAGCACCGCGCAGGCTGGGCATCGGTCGAGAAGAAGCCGAACCTTGCCTATGGCCCGATGGCGAAGATGTTCTCCTCCGAGCGCTTCATGGATGATGCGCGCGACCTCCTTGACCTGACCGCCCCGCTCTCGCTCACCAAGCGCGAGGGTGCCGCGCAGCTCATCAACCAAAGCTACCGCCATGCCCACGGCACGCGCATCTACGGCGGCACCAGCCAGGTCCACCGCTCGATGATCGCCGAGCGTGCACTGGGCATGCCCCGGACCCGCGCGTGATGCCCGGCCCGAAACGAAAGAGCGCCCCATGAGCGAGGATGCCCCCCACCTCCTGAGCGAGGTCATCGACGGCGTTCTCGTCGTGACCCTGAACCGGCCCGAAAAGCTCAACGCCCTGTCGGCCCAGACCTTGGCGCTGTTCGACGAGGCCGTGGCCCGCCTGCGCGACGATCCGAACCTGCGGGTCCTGCTAATCCGCGCGCGCGGGCGCTATTTCTGCTCGGGCGCGGACCTGCGCAGTGGGGCACCCTCGGCCCAGCCCCGTAGTGCCGGCGCCATTCGTGAAAACCACCGCACCGGCCTGTTCGGCATGCAGCGCATCTACGACGAGATGGAGCACATCGAGAAGCCGATCGTCTGCGCCATCCACGCACCTTGCGTCGGTGGTGGCCTGGAGATGGCGCTTTCCTGTGACTTTCGGCTGGCCGCCCAGAGCGCCGAGTTCGCCTTCCCCGAAGGCATCTTCGGCGTCCTGCCTGCCTCCAACGGGGTCAGCCGCCTGACCCGGATCTGCGGCCCCCACTGGGCGCGCTGGCTGGTCATGGCCAATCGCAAGGCCGATGCCGACAAGGCCCACGTCATGGGTCTCGTCCACGACGTGCTGCCCGACGAGGGGTTCGAGGACGCGGCCCTCGACTTCTGCCGTCACCTGACCAAGAACAGCGCCGAGCAGATGGGTGCCGCCAAGATCGCGATCGAGATGGCTGCCGAAGTGGGACGCGACACCGCCCGCCAAGTGGAGCGCTTGACCAACAGCGCGCTCATGCTGAACCCGGACTACCTCGCCCGGATCGAGGCCTATCTCGCCAAGCTGGGTGGCAAGAAGGCGGACTGAAGAAGAAGGCCAGATCCACGGGCCATCGCCCTCGGAATCGTCTTCCTAATATCTCGCCACCTCACGCAGCCGCGCGCTGATCCTTGATGGCCAGCGCCAGAAGGCGCGACTGCTGGCGCAGCGTGGCGCCTTCAAAGCGAGGCTTGATATCGGCCGGATAGCAGGCTTTCAGCTCAGTATCGGTGGCAATAGTCACCACACGCTCGAGCCCGGTGTAGAGCACGCTGGCAAGGTCATAGGGATCCCCGGTTACCTCGTCCGGATCGCCGCCCATCTGCCAGCCGAGCAGGCGAACGACCGTGCGCGCCATGGCAATGCGCTGGAGCAGAACGGAGCGCTCGTGCTGGTCAGCCAGCCGGTTGCGCAGGTGCAGGAGCCGACTGTGCCGCTCCCAGTAAGCGTAGAAAGCCTGGACCAGTTCGGCTGCGCGGGCATCGATCTCCCCGTCCGCCCAGCGCGTGCGCAGAAAGGTAAGGTAAGCCTCCTCGGCCTCGCGCGCGACGGGATCGAGCACGGCCAGGAACAGGTCGGGCAGATCGGCGAAGTAAGTGTAGATCGAGGACATGCGCAGGCCGGTGTGCCGAGCCACCGCGCTCAGGGAAAACTCACAGGCCGGATCGTCGATCAGCTCCCGCGAGGCCGCCAGGATGCGCTCGCGGGTGATTTTGCCCTTCTTGCCCAGCTTCTGCCCCTGCTGGTTGGTATCTTTCAGGCCTTCGCTCACGTTACCTTCAATCCATCACTGCGTCCTGACCTGTGTCAGAAGGCCCCATACCACAAGGCGCCTACTTCAGGACGCCAGGCGCGTCGCGATGACCTTGCTGTCGAGGAACTCCTCGATGCCCGCAAGGCCCCACTCACGCCCCATTCCGCTACCCTTGAACCCGCCGAAAGGCAGGTCCCCGGCAATGCACATCCCACCGTTAACGCTGATCGATCCCGTCCGTATCCGGCGGGCCACGCGTTCGGCCCGGAGTTGATCTGCGGAAACCACCCCGCCCGAAAGACCGTACTGGCTTTCGTTCGCAATGCGGATGGCGTCTTCGTCATCCTCGTAGGGGATCACCACCAGGACCGGGCCGAAGATTTCCTCCTGCGCGATGCGCATGGAATTGTCCACATCGACAAAGCACGTAGGTTCAATGAAATAGCCCCCACCCTTGTCCGGACGGGCCTTGCCTCCAGCCAGCAACGTCGCACCTTCCTGCTGGCCCAGTTCGATGTAGCCCAGCACCCGTTCCATCTGCCGGGCGCTGACGACGGGGCCCATGATGTGGGTTGGCTCGTCCATGCCGCCCCAGTTGTCGCCGAAGCCCTGATAGGCCATCGCAAGGCCCGCCTTGGCTTCTTCGTAGCGACTGCGCGGAACGAGCAGGCGCGACTGGACCGCGCAGCCCTGCCCGGCGTGGAAGACCAGCATCGACTGCGCGCATTCGCGCGCGAAGTCGGGCGCATCGTCAAGCACGATCTTGGCGCTCTTGCCGCCCAGTTCGAGGAAGACGCGCTTCAAGGTCGCCGCGCCCGCCGCCATGATTCGCTTGCCCACTCCGGTGGAACCCGTGAAGCTCACAAGGTCGACGCGCGGGTCCTGGACGAGTTGCTCGCCCGCCGCGGCCGGGTCCTTGCCGAAGACGACGTTGAGGACGCCGGCAGGAAAGCCCGCTTTTGCGGCGAGCTCGCCCCAGATCGCGCCCATGCCCGGCGTATCGGGGGCTGGCTTCAGGATGACGGTGCAGCCCGCCAGCAGCGCGGCGACGACCTTGCCCACGTTGACGTAGTGCGGCACGTTCCAGGGCGTGATAGCCGCCACCACGCCAACCGGCTCGTACACAACCTTGCGGTGCGAGGGGAAGCCGCGGAAATCACGATTGCCCAGGTCCTCTTCCCAGGTCACCTGGTCGAAGACAGCTAGGTAATCGTCCCAACCCTGATTGGCGGTATCGACATGTGCCATGCCCACCGCACCAAGAGCCGCACCCGCCTCGAACCGGGCCAGCGCGGCAAGCCGGTCCCTGTTCTCCTCGAACAGCACGCGCAGCTTCTTTAGCAGCGCGACACGATTGCCCCGGTTGGTAGGATCCCCCCAGTCGGTCTCGTCGAAGGCGCGGCGGGCCGCGGCGATCGCGGCGTCGACGTCCGCACAGGTGGCATCGGCGGCCACGCCAGCCACCTCGCTCGTCCAGGGGTTGATGACCTCGAAAGTCTCGCCGCCTTGCGCATCGCGCAGTTCGCCGTCGATATAGAGGCGGGCCGGGGGAAGAAGCGTCATAGGGTGTCCTGTCTTCAGCAAGGTCAGACCGGGCGGCGCGCGCCCAGGGTCACGAGATCGAGATTGAGGTCCTCGGGCGAATCCACGATCGTGCGGAATGTCGGCAGAAGCGAAGCGAAGTCGGTGATCGGCTGCTCCTGCATGGGCATGCCCGCGTCGGCACAGGCTTTGGCAAACCGCATCGTGGTCTCCATCGACCACCCGCTGCCGGTCTTGCCCTCACCGAACATCTTGCCCGCGCGCACCGTCGTCACGCGGATGCCCTTGCCCGCCAGCTCCTCGCGCCAGCCTTTGCCGAAGCGCTCGACCGCACCCTTGGTCGCCGCGTAGAACCACAGCATCGGGATCGCGAGGTCGACGCTCTCGCTGGTGACGTTGATGATGTGCCCGCCCGAAGGCATCGACTTGACCGCCTCGCGCGCGGTAAAGACGGGGCCTGCGACATTGGTGGTGATCTGCGCGAGGATATCGGCGTCCTCGGCGTCCTCCAGCGTGAAAGGCACATAGACGGCCGCGTTGTTGATGAGAACATCGATGCCCGCATGCACCTTGGCGATTGTGGCAAAGGCTTCGCGCACCGAATCCGGATCGCCAATATCGCAGTGCGCCGCCATGCAGTTGGGGCCGAATTCGGCGGCAGCGGTCTCCAGCTTGGCCAGCGTGCGGCCTAGCATCACCACCTTGTCGCCGTCTTCGCAGAAGCGGCGCGAGAGCGCCTTGCCCAGCCCCTCGCCCGCGCCCGTGATCACGATCGTCTTTGCCACTCAGGCCTCCTGTCTTGGCTGGCGTTCCCAGTTTTCCGGATAGGCCGAAAAATCGCCTGCGTAGGCGATGCCCCCGTCCCAGATCTCACCGCTGATCTTCGTGAAGAAGTGGACCGTGCGCGCGAACGAGCCTGCCGTAGAGCGCGGCTCCATCGCCACACCGCTGGGCGAGATGCCGCGCGCGCGCGCCGAGAAATCCTTGACGCTGAAAAGCAGGTTGTCGGTCTGGTGCGCGCAGACCACCAGCTCTCCTCCCGGGCAGTAGCGTCGTGGGTTGCACTGGGTGCCCGCGAGCCGCCCGCGCTTCATGCCCACAAAGCCGGGCACGCGGCTGACTTCGGGGATGTGCACCTCGTCGTACCAGCGATGGTAGTCCTCCTCGCGCCCCTGCACGAGGTTGGCCGGGATGATGAACAACCCCGAGAGCGGTTTGCCCTGCTGCCAGTTGGGGCCGACGTGCCAGTCGGAATACATATTGTAGGTGTAGAGCCGCTCGCTCTCGTTCCCATCGTCAATGAGCCCGGCGCAGCGCGGCCCTTCAAGCAGGCGACCGAGCTTGGGAATGTCCCGGTCGGGCACCTGATAATCGAACTCGTAGAAGCTGAGGAACCGCCAGGGCTGGTCGATGTCGGGCATGATCTGAACGTCGGCGATCTCGAAGCGATCGGCCGAAAGGAAGCCTTCCAACCCGGCAAGTCGGGAGCGGTGCTCCTCGTCGAACCACGCGGCGTAGTCCGCCTCGCGCCCCGCCGCGATGTTGTGCAGGTGCAAGGTCACGTAACGGGCCATGAAGCCTCCTCTTCCGTGCTCTAATCTAGCGGCCGGGCCAGCTCGAGCAACGGGCACGCCCAACCATCGCTGCCACGCTGGGCCACGCCGGATCCCGGCATGGCCCACCCCCGCCTGTCAGCGCGCGCCGAAGGTAAAGCGGATGTTGATCCCGAACTCACGCGGCGGGGTCATCCGGATGTTGGTGTAGGTGCTGGTGAACGAGGCGTTCTGCGGCGATCCGAAGATCGGTCCGGTCGGCCCGAAGCCCTGCAGCGGCAAGGTCTGATACTGGCTGCTGAGCGGCAGCGAGCGCTCGGTCACGCGTTCCATCTCAAACAGGTTCTTGGCGAACAGCGTGACTTCCCAGGCCCCTTGCGGATCGCGGATGCCGGTGAATACATTGAACAGGCCATACTGCTTGACGCTGTCCCAGGCGTTGGTGGGATCGCCCCCACTCTTGCCGTAGAAGCTGTAGAGCCCGCGCACGAAGGCATCGACCCGGTTCGAGATCGGGCGCGAGTATTCCGCCATAGCCGTGGCCGAGAACCGGGGCTGGTTCGAGGCCGCCTGGTTGACCGTGCAGGCGGAAACGTTGTCGGCGCCGACCACGCCCATCAGCTCGCCAAGGCTCGGCGCGCTCGCGGGCGAATCCGGCACCCCATCCGGGTTCAGGAAGTCGTTGCAGGGAATGACCCCGTCCTTGATCTTGCCGTCCGCGTAGGAGGCCACCAGGCTGATGTTGAGATCGGGCGTGGCCTCCAGGCTCAGTTCGCCTTCCATGCCCCAGACTTCGACCGGAACGCCCGAAACAAAGTTGAAGCGGTTGACGCGCGGATTGATTGTCTGGCTCTGCTGGTCGAACGAATAATCGACAAAGTAGACGCCGCCGATCCCGCTGGCGCCAGGTACGCGGTAGGGGTAATTATTGAATTCCTGGAAATAACCCGCGACGTTAAGGCGCATGCGACCGCCCATCAGCGTGGTCTTGAGGCCCAGCTCGTAAGAAGTGGAAGTCTCATCGTCGGTCTGCTGGAACGAGCGTTCGAGCGGCGACTGGTTGACGCTGAAATCGCCCACCGCGAACAGGCCCGGCCGGAACGAACTGCCTACGCTGGCGTAGAGCATGACATCAGGCGTAAAGTTGTGCTGGGCACTGACCTGATAGATCAGCTTGTCGGTGTCGATATCGGACTCGTTGAGACCGATGCCCAGAGGCGTTGAGGCCAGCAGGCTGCGGTCAGCAGGATCGAGCTGGTTCACCGCGTTCAGCGTAATTTCGTTGGTGGACTTGAACTTGATGTAGCGCGCGCCGCCCGAGATCTGGGTTGCATCCCCGATATGCACGGTCACGTTGCCGAAGAACGATTTTTCGTCGGTCTTCGACGCCGAAAAAATGTCCTGCTGCGTCAGAGCCGCGATCCCGCCACCAAACGCTGCGGGCAACGTGATCGGGCCGTCGCGAAAGACCCTGTTGTTCGAATCGGTGGTGCGGAAGAAAGCGCCGACCACGTAGTCGAACATGCCCGCGACCATTTCCTCGTTCTGGAGGCGGATTTCATGGCTGGTGGCAACCGCCCCGCCGGCCGTATTCTGGTAATACTCAAAGCCCCGGAAGAAACCGCCGTGGTCGAGCGATTCGGTGCTGGCGATGTCCTGATCCAGACGCGAGCCGACGTAGATCAGGCTCTGCCCGGCAAAGCTGGCCTGGCCTTGCCAGTTGAAGATCTCATACGTCTCTGTGCTGCTACGCGCGTCCTCGGCAATTGCGTTGCGATCTCCGGCTGTGACCAGAACCGGGCTGTCGCCCAGCAGGTCGCTCACCTGGCTGAAGGATTCGGCCTGATCGTAGTTGCGGCGCTTGCGGTCCAATCGTTGGTAGCCACCTTCCAGGCGCAGCCAGTCAGTGGGCTGGACAACCGCTGTGATGCGTCCGCCCTTGCTCCGCGCGAAGGGATCACGGCCCTCAAAAGTCGGGTAGATGGTGGTAACCCGGTCGATCTCGTCCTCGGCGAAAATCCCGGCGACTCGAACGGCAGCAACGCCCTCGATGACCGGGATGCCGAGCGCGCCGTTCACGTTGATGGTGCCGATGTCGTTGGCCGTGCTCGCGACGTAACCGCCGATCTCGTAGAGGTCGGGCTTGTGGGTCGTCACGATCATCGAGCCCGACGGCGAAGCGCGGCCTCGCAGTGCGCCCTGGGGGCCACGCAGCACTTCGACCTGCGCAATATCGAAGGTTTGCTGCAGCACAACCTGCGGCAGGATCGGCGCGTCGTTCTGATAGAACTCAATGGTGTTGTTGAAGCCGCTGGCGGCGACCTCCATGTTGACACCGCGGATTTGCGCATTGGCGCCGAAGGAGTTGGAGCTGGTGCCCAGTTGCAGGCCCGGCACAAGTTGCTGCACATCCGTGAAGTCGCGTATGTTGAGTTCGGCGAATTCCTCGGCGGTCACGGTGTTCACCACCAGAGGCACGTCCTGAACATCCTCGGAGCGGCGGCGCGCGGTTACGACGATGGCATCGAGGACGGGCTCGGCGCGCATGCGCGCATCGCTGTCCTGCGCGTCCCCGGATCCCGTTTCCTGCGCCTGCACCACAGATGGCTGCGCCAGGGCGCAGATCGCAGAAGCGGCAAGAAACTTCGCCAGATTACCCATCACCATCTCCCGTTTTCGTCAGACCGGACACTTCGCGCCGCATCTGTTCCTGTTATCGTTCTATCTCGGGCCGATCTTCCTCCGTCGGCAGGTGCTCCCCGCGCATCTGGTCAGAAGTATCGGAGTATCGTCGCCGCCCGTACTGGTACGAGAGGCTCTGTATCGTTGGAATGGCGAGGCGGGCTTTATCGCAGGGGCGTTATGCCTGGGAAAACCGCCGATTTCCGCCTCAGTCAAATGATCCGTAGCGTAGAATCAATTTCGCAAATCAAGGGCTTGCGCAAAGCTCCGGCGGCTCCGCTCAGCCGCGATAACCGCGCAGGCGATTTCCCGCGTCGATCGGGAGCACGAGGTTGTTGAGGAAGCTGCCCTCGCACGAGGCGAGATAGAGGCAGGCGTTGGCGATATCGGAAGGGCTGCCGGGCCGGGCCGGGGCAAGCTGCATCCCGGTCAGACGCGCCATAGTCTCTTCGCCAAGCGCGCCGCTGCTGGCCTCGGTCTCCATCATGCCCGGCGCAATCGCCACGCAGCGCACCCCCTCGCCCGCAAGCTGACTCGCCAGTCCGAACGTCACCGCGTTGAGCGCCGCCTTGGTCACCCCGTAAGCGGTTCCCGGCACGTTGCTCGCCATCGAGGACTGGTTGATAACAAGCCCGCCCGCGCGCGCCAGCGGGACGCGCAAGTGTTCGGCCAGAAGCAGCGGCGCCAGCGTGTTCACGGCCAGATAGTGCTGCCATTTGGCAAGCCCCAGCCCGAAGAAGCCACTGGCAATCTCGCCATAGGCAAGCCCGGCGTTGTTGACGAGGACATCGAGGCTGGCGTGCGCCGCGCAGACCTCACCGGCCAGGGCCAGAATCGAGTCTTCATCGGACAGATCGGCAACCTGCGCGGAGCAGGATGCTCCTGTCCCGCGCAGTTCCTCGACGCTTTGGGCCAGGCGCTGCGCGTCGCGATCAACCAGTACGGCATGGGCGCCCTCGCCTGCAAACGCACGCGCAATGGCAAGGCCCAGGCCGCCTGCAGCGCCTGTCACGAGGACGGTCTTTCCCTCCATCCGGGCCATCAGTGTTCCCCTCTCGCGGCCGGAGGATCGAGCGTAATCACCACGTGGGGGATCTCGCCCGCGAACGTGCCCTCGCAGCCCAAACAGGCGGTGACATCGACGCCGATGTCACGGCCCAGATCCAACGTCTCACCCAGTCCGGCGGGCATCAGGAAGGTCGAACGCACCGAACCGCTGGCCAGCGTGTCCGCGCCCGACCGCAAGGACGGCGTCGCACCCTGACGCGGGCCTGGCGTCTTGAAGCGCAGGACCAGTGGCTTGCCCGGATCCCCGCGTCCCTTGGCGCAGATCATCACTGGATCGACCGGGTGGCTCGAAGCGGCAAAGGTGATGACCGGGCGGTCCTTGTCGCGATAGAGGCTCCATCCTGCAAAGCGACTGCCATAGGCCACGACGACGCCAGAGGCATTGGCCGATGCCGGGGCGATTTCGGCGCTCAGGTTGAACGAGCGGCGAGCGCACACCGGCCCGCTCAGAGCCGGAACACTGACGCCCATGGCCCAGTAATCGAACTGGCTGCGCCCCTGCGGACGATGATCCGCCACGCGCAGGGAGCCGAAGCAGCGGTCGAGTGGATAGACATGGTTCGCCTCGGCCTCGCGCTCCCACATGGTGACCATCTCAGCCACTTTCGCCGGGCTCGCGGCGGCGACATCGCAGCTCTGCGAATAGTCCTTGCGCAAGTTGTAAAGCTGCCAGTCGCGCGGGGCATCGGCGGGCGGCGCCAGCATCCATGGCGTGCGGCCGTCGTCCTGGGCAAGGAACCAGCTGTCGTGCCACAGCCCGGTCTTGCCCCCCATCTCGAAATACTGGGTGCTGGTATGGTCCGGCGTGCAGGCATCGAGCGTGGAGAACAGGCTTTTCCCGTCCATTGGGCGCTGCGCCACACCGTTCACACTCAGGGGCACGGGCACGGGCACGGGCACGGGCACGGGCAGCTGTGCGGCCTCGATGATCGTGGGCGCGATATCAATAAGATGCCCGAAGCGCGCGCAGACCGAACCGGGCGCTGCAGCGCGCTCGTTCCAGCGCAGGATGATGCCGTTGCAAATGCCTCCCAGCATCGAGGCGTACTGCTTGGTCCAGCGCAGCGGCGTGTTCATCGCCCAGGCCCAGCCTGCGGGGCAGGCCTGGCAGGTCATCGGCCCACCCATGCGATTCAGGTTCGCCGTCAGCCAGGCTTCGTCCTCGGTCAGCCCGTCGATCTTGCCCAATTCGTTGAGCGTGCCCCCGTTGCCGCTTTCCGCGCTGGCGCCATTGTCGCCAATAACGAAAATGGTAAGCAAATTGCGCTTTTCGCCGGTGCGCTCCAGTTCGCCAAGCACACTGCCCAGCTGCGCATCCTGATAGGCCAGCATCGCGGCGGCCACTTCCATGCTGCGCGCGGCGAAGCGCTGGCGCGCCCGCGACAGGCCGTCCCACGCCACGACCTCCGCCGGACGCGCGGTCAGCTGCGTATTCGCGGGAATGATCCCTTGCGCCTTCATGCCCGCAAAGCGCGCGATCCAATCCGCCGGGGCCTGGTGCGGGACATGGGTCGAGCCTGGCGCATAATAGAGGAAGAAGGGTTTATCGGGCGCCACCGCCTGCTGGTTGTGAACCCAGTCGATGGCCTCGCTCCCCAGTCGTTCTTCCATCATCGGCGCGTCTTCGGCCACGTCCGGCAGGCGCGTGGCGCCCCGGTTCGCGGGCTCGTACTGGTTGCTGTCGCCCCCGATGATGCCCCAGAAATATTCGAAGCCCTGCCTGGTTGGCCACTGGTCGAAAGGCCCGGCTACGCTTGCATCGGCGTGGCGCACATTGTGGGACTTGCCGAACATCGCGGTGTTGTAGCCGTTCAGCTTCAGAATCTTGGTGAGCGGCGCGGTTTCGGGCGGGATCTGCGCAGTATAGCCGGGATAGCCTGCAGGAAGGTCCGCAAGATGGCCAAACCCCACGTTGTGGTGGGCACGTCCGGTCGGGAGGGCCGCGCGGCTGGGCGGGCAGATGCCCGTGGTGTGGAACGGATTGAAGCGCACACCGGCCTGCGCGATGCGATCAAGGTTGGGCGTGGGGACCGGCCCGCCCAAGGTGCTTGCCATCGCAAGCCCGACATCGTCGCTCATGAACAGGAAAACATTGAGCGCGTTTGCAGGGGCCGTCACACGGAAGGGCGTTGCCGGCTGCGATTCTCCCACCGCCGACGCAATGGCCCCATTAAAGGCAGACGCTGCGATCGGCAGCACGCCGCGCGATGGTCCGCCACCCGTCTGCGCGTGGGCATGCGCGCACAACGCCAGCGCCGCGGCGCCAACAAGCGCGATCCTCTTCCCGTACATCGATCCCTCTTCGCTTCGTTCGCCTCTTATTTGCAGCGGTCGAACGCCACCCAGCGTCTTCTTCAGACGCCTTCGGCGTGCCGGAATTCACCGCGGTAACGGCCAAAGACGAAGTCGACCTGGCCGCTGCCTCGCCGTTTCATGCGCACGTTCACCGTGCAATCCGCGCTGGCCGTGTTACCCTCTACCGTGATGCACGGCAAATGCAGATTGTGGACCATCCATTCGCTGCCCCCACCGATCCTGTCGGTGAGCAGCGTGCAGATAGCGAGCGCCTCGTCCATTTCGCCAAAACCGTAGTCGGCGGTAACATCCGGGGTGAACAGCGTCATCAGCCGCACAATGGCGGCCTCACGGTCCTGCGTGAAGGAATCGGCGGCCTGGCAATAGCGGTCCTTGAGTTTCTGGATCTCCCCGAAGTCGGTCATGCCAGCTCTCCCTCCAGCCGCCGCGCGGCCATTTCGCGCAGGTCCGCCGTCTTGATCTTGGCCGATCCGGTGGTCTTGAGATCCTCTTCGGCAAAGAACAGCACGCGGCGCGGCACCTTGTAGCTGGCAAGCGTGCGCTTAGCGAAGGCGCGCACGTGTTCCTCGTCCAGTGCCGCGCCGTCCTGCAGGACGACGGCGGTGACAACGATCTCGCCCAGGAGATCATGCGGTACCCCCACTGTCTGGTTGAGCCGGACGCCCGGACACTGGCGGATCACCGCATCGATCTCCAGAGGCGAGACATTGGCCCCGCCGGTCTTGATGATGTCGTTGAGCCGCCCCTCCCAGAACAGGCGCCCGGCCGCATCGACGCGCCCGCCATCGCCAGTACAGAAGAAGCCCTCAGCATCGAGCGTCTCGTCGAGCGGGATACCCAGGTATCCCATCATCAGCGTCGGGCCCTTGACCGCGATCTCGCCGCGTTCGCCCACAGGCACTGTCTCTCCGCTCAGCGGGTCGACGATCTTGAAAGTCATGCCTGGCTGCGGCACCCCGCTTGAACCCGCTTTTTCGGCCTCGGGCGTACCGGACGGATAGATCGCGCTGATCGTGAAAGTCTCGGTATTTCCATAGGCCGCCATCGGCTCGTCCCAGTTGGTCGTGATCGTGGGATGCTGGCCAAAGGCGTGGCGAGCCGAAACGTATTTCATCGCGGACAGGTCGACGTCGGCGAAATTGGGCGCGGCTGCAAGCTGCGCCCACTGGTGAGGCCATGCAATCGCCATGCTCGCGCCTTCGCGCGCCATCAGATCGAGCGCCTCTTCGGCCTGGAAGGTCGCTTGCAGGACCAGCGCGCCACCCGCCGACAACGTCCCGCCTATAGCCATCCCGAAATTGCCCGAGAAGAAGAAGCCGTTAGCCGACCAGGTGCGCGCGTCGGCCTTCGTCTGGTAGAAGCGTCGCCAGCGCCACAGCTGCAGAGTGACCGCGCGGTGCGAGGATAGGATACCCTTGGGCATCGCGGTCGAGCCCGAGGAAAAGAAGAGGACGCCCGGATCGGCCGGTGTGACCGTGGCCGCGCTCGCCTCGACCAGCGCGGGAGCGATGGCCTCTCCACGCGCGAGAAACATATCCCAGTCCTCGATTCCGTCGGGCGCGGCTCCCACGGCTGCTACATGGCGCAGGAAGGGTAGGCCCGGGGCATGGATCGCCCCGCCGCGCGCGCCGGCCACGGCCGGTTCGATTCCCGCCAGCATCGCGGCAAAGTCCTTCTTCAGGACCTGCCGTTCCATCAGCAGCACCGAAACACCCGAAACCTTGAGAAGATGCGCCAGTTCGGCCTGCGTCGAGAAGGTGTTGAGCGTAGTCGCCACACCGCCGGCCAGCGCGGTGCCCCAGACGGCCGCCAGGAACTCGGGCCGGTTGGTCATCAGGACGCCCACCCGCGTGCCCTTGCCCGTCCCACAGGCGAGCAGAGCGCGCGCCACCTTGTGTGCCTGTTCCAAAAGGTCGGCGTAGGTCCAGGCGACGCGCACGCCGCCTTCATGAAAGACCAGCGCCTCGTTCGTCCCGCCCGCTTCGCAGACCTCGTGAAGCCAGCCCGGCAGGGTCAGGGCGCCCAGTCCCTCCTCATCGGCCAGAGGGGGACCTTGGATGACAGAGAGCGGCGTTGCCATGGCCTGCCCCCGCTCAGGCGTTGACGTCGACGATGTAGCGGCCCTTCACCTCGCCCGACATGAACCGCGCCGCCGCATCGATGGCCTCGCCAAGACCGATCTCCTGGCCGATGGCCTCAAGTTTGGCCGGATCGAGATCCCGCGCGAGGCGCTCCCAGGCTTTAAGGCGATTGGCCTTTGGCGCCATCACGCTGTCCACGCCCAGCAAGCGCACACCGCGCAGGATGAAGGGCATGACGGTTGCGGGCAGATCGAAGCCTTGCGCCAAGCCGCAGGCCGCGACCGCGCCGCCGTACTTGGTCTGCGCACAGGCGTTGGCAAGCGTGAAGCTGCCTGCCGTATCAACGACGCCCGCCCACAGTTCCTTCTGGAGCGGCTTGCCCTTCTCGCTCATCGTTGCGCGATCAACGACCTCGTCGGCGCCCAGGCCCTTGAGATAGTCGGCCTCGGCCATCTTGCCGGTCAGCGCGTGGACGGTGAAGCCCGCGGCCTTGAGCAGCGCGATCGCCACCGAACCCACCCCGCCGGTCGCGCCGGTGACCAGCACCGGGCCCTGTTCAGGGGTGACGCCCGCCTCGACCAGCGCTTCAACGCACAACGCCGAGGTGTAGCCCGCCGTGCCTATGGCCATGGCCTGCTTCTCGCTGAAGGCCTGGGGCAGCGGCACCAGCCAGTCGCCCTTGAGGCGGGCGACCTGTGAAAGCCCCCCCCAATGCGTTTCCCCCACGCCCCAGCCGTTAAGGACGACCTTGTCGCCTGCTGCATAGTCGGGGTGCGAACTTTCGCGCACGGTTCCTGCAAGGTCGATGCCCGGCACGATCGGCCAGATGCGCACCACGGGACTCGAGCCGGTGATCGCAAGGCCGTCCTTGAAGTTGAGAGTCGAATAGGCGACGTCGATCGTGACATCGCCTTCGGGCAGCGCGCTTTCCTCCAACTGGGTCAGCGAGACTTGCTGTCCCTCGTCGGTCTTCTCGATCTGGATGGCCTTGAACATGGACGCTCTTCCTCAATCCGCTGTGCGTGAACCGGCCCGCCCGGGCCGCTATGTGTGAGAAGCACTCTTGCAAAGGCGCGCGGCAATTTCAGCAGCGAAACCGGCGCGCAGGCGATTCATCGCCCGCCCGCTATATCGACCTCGTCGTCGGGGCTGATCGGGGTCCGCAGGCGCGCGACCACCTCGGGAAACATCTCGGGTTTCATCGAGCCGAACATCGAAAGGCGCAGGATTTCCCGGCTCATGCGCAAGGCAAGCTTGGCCCGGTCGCCCTCGTCAGCGGCGTGCGCGCGCACCCAGACCGGCCACAGGAAAATGCCCGAAAGGACCAGCACAGACATCGCCTCGGCATCGACATGCTCTTGCGCCAGTTCGGTCTGCGTGAAACGTTCGAGCGAGCCCTGAAATTCGCGCCAGAAGGGGTCAGCGGTCGGGTTGGGCGAAGCCAGGATCTGCAAGAGCCAGCTGCGGCAGACATCCGCGTTCTCGGTCGCAAAGCGCACAAGGCGGTACATCGTCTCGGGAATGTCGACATCTTCGACCTGCCGCTCGACCACCTCCTCGGGCGCCCCGAATACCGCGCGCATCAGACGGTCCGACACCCATTCCATGGCCGCCGCCACCAGTTCGTCGCGCGACTGGAAGTGCTGGTAGGCCGTCCCGCGGTTGACCTTGGCAAGATGCGCCACAGCCGAGACGCTGACCGCATCGCTGCCCTGCTGGGCGATCAGCCGGGTCGCGGCCTCGAGGATCGTGCGTCGGGTCTCGGCAGGGTTGCGCACGCGCTTGGTACGCGCAGGGGCCAGCGGGGGGACGGGCTCGCTCATCCCTCACGCGCTACGTCATAGCGCGCCAGATAGCGATCAAATTCTGGCCGCAACTGCGCCTCGTCGAGGCCAAACTGCGCCAGCTTGTATTCGTGCTGGCCGAACTTGTCCTGCGGGTTTGCGGCCAGCCAGCGGGTCATGCCTTCTTCCGCCTCGGGGGTCCATTCATCGCCGAGCGCGGCATAGAGCGCCTTCATCTGCCCCAGCGGATCATCCCTGAGCACAGCGTAGTGGACATCGACGATACTCTCCTCACCGCAGGCTTCGCGATAGTCCATGATCCGGTTGGCATGTTCCAACGCCTGGAAGGTGCAATTCTGCGCGACCCATTCGCTGTCGACCCGCCCGGCATAGCCCTTGTGCGCCAGACTGATGATCGAGCAGAAACTGCCCATCGCGGTCAGCGGATCGCGGTGCGTCCAGACCAGCCGTGCATCGGGATAGACCGTCTTCAACGTGTCGAGCCAGAGCGCGTGGCTGGGCATCTTGAGGTTCCAGATCCCGCCCTGGTGGTGCTGAAGCACCTGCAGGAACTGCTTGTGGTAGGTATAGGCACTGGTCATGTCGCACTGGAAGTACCAGTCGCGGTAGTTGGGCAGCTTGCCGCGCGATTCTAGGCTCAAAGCCTTGAAATCGTGCGCCATGAAGAAGATGCACTCGTTGGGATAGGTCGCCGAGTTGCGGTAGTACTTGCCCATCTCGGGCATCGCTTCGAGCCGCATCGTCTCCTCCTCCAGCTTCTTCACCGCGCGCATGTCGCTGGTGAGAGCCCCTTCGGCCACCGGCGGAAACGGGTCCTCGATCTCCCATGTCAGCGCCGAGCGACGCGCCGGATCGGCATTGAGGAGATTGGAGAGGAGCGTGGTGCCCGTGCGCGGGATGCCGAAGACGAAGACCGGCTTTGCGATAGCCCGCTCGCGGATCTCGGGATGCGCCTTGTGGTAGTCGATCGTCTTGAGGCGCAGCGCCAGATTCTGGACAAGATCGCCCCGGAAACGCTCGACCAAGGGCGCAGGCCGGTCTTCTGCGTTGATGTCCGCGACCAGGATCTCCAGTCCTTCGCGAAAGCTGTCGCGGCCGAAATCCTCGCGCCCGGTGCGAAAGCAGGCCGTCTCGATCAGCTGGTCGACGTTGAACCCCGACATGGAATCCCTCTCCCTCCTGTTTGCCGCAGGATTGACCCTGCAGGCAGGGCGTGGACAATCGCGGCAGGGGCCATATCGCTTGCACGATTGTCACCATGCGGCGCTGGAACGCCCCCTCGCCGCGTCATGATCTGCGCCCAACGCGCCGGACCACGGCGGCAACACGAGGGAGAGCGTGGACGGACATGCCTTCACGCGTGGCCACCGCCGCTTCGAACTGCTCCACACGCCCGAGGGCGAGACTACCGATGCGCTGAGTGTCTGGCTGCCCGAAGAGCGCATCACCTTCACCGGCAACCTGTTCGGGCCGGTCTGGCTTTCGATGCCCAACTTCAACACCCTGCGCGGCGACCGGCCGCGCTCGGTGCGCACCTTCCTGGCCTTGCTGGAACGTGTGCGGGCACTGGCTGCAGAAATCCTCGTGACCGGGCACGGCGATCCCATTGTCGGTGCCCAGTGCATCCGCGCCGACCTCGACCGCGTCAAGGCCGCTGTCTCGCATGTCCTCCACGCCACGCTGGAGGGCATGAATGCGGGAAAATCGCTGCCCGAACTGATGCGCACCGTCGAGATACCGGAATACATCGCCATCGCGCAGATGCACGGCAAGACCAGCTGGACAGTCAAAGCCATTTGGCACGAGTACACCGGGTGGTTCCGCTATGAGAGCACGACCGAGCTTTACGGCGTGCCCCAAGACACCGTCCATGCCGACCTCGTCGAACTGGCCGGGGCCAATGCCCTCGCTTCGCGCGCCCGGGACCATGCTGCAAAGAGCGAACCGCTCGAGGCGATCCACCTGTGCGACATCGTCCTGCACGTTCACCCGGATAATACCGAAGCGCTGGGTGCCAAGCGCGAAGCGCTGCACCTTCTGCTCTCCGCATCCAGTGGCTCTAACCTGTCCGAAACGATGTGGTTGAAGTCGGAAATGGCCGCATGCGAGGAAAAGCTGGCCGGAAAATAGCAGAACAAGAATGATTTGCGCGGGGCCCCCGCCTTCGGGCTCCCAAAGTTGTCTACCTTGGGGTTATCCCGCCTTGCTGGCCGAGTAACGCGAGGTCATCAGGTATGTGTGAAATCTCACCTGCCATGGCGCGCGCCAAGCAAGCTCGACGGTATGGGGATCCCGAGGGCAGCTGCCCTCGGATATATATCTATCAAACTGTTTTTATTTGTACTTTTCAGCACCCCAAACACAAAGGGCCCCGCGATCCCCTTGGCATCGCGAAGGCCTCTGAACAGTGCCCTCAGCCCTTGCTCGGCAGCTGCGCGATGGCGGTTCCGATCGCGCTCATCTCGCCGCGGTGGGTTTCGGCACGCTGCTGCACCTCGACGAACTTCTTGCCGCCCTCCTCGAACTTGCGGACCACTTCGCCGGTGATGAAGATCACGTCGCCGTCGGGATTGTGACGCCGGATCTGGCAGGTGTGCCGCGTCAGGAAGCCGTCGTCGCCGACCCAGTTGGTCATGTGGTGGGTCAACCAGCTGCAGCGCTCCGGCCCGTAGTCATAGGCACCGGGCGTTCCGACTTCGCGTGCGAAGTCATCATCCCAGTGAACACGCTCGGGCACGTCCTTGATCCCGAACTTGTTGGGAATGCCCAGCCCTGGATGCGCGTCGATGAGCTGGAAGTGCAGCTTGTTGGTGCGGATATAGAGCCCGCCCCAGCCTTGCGCATAGCCGATGAATCCGGTCACCGTCATCGGGCCCTTCATCATCTTGGGCAGCTTGTCGCCCACGGACACGTCTTCCCAATAGCGCGGTGCCGAACCGCGCACTTCCTCGTTACGATAGAGGTCGAACCATTCCTCCAGCTGGGCCGGATCAATGGTCTCCACCTTGCCCTTCACGCTGTCGTACTTACTGCCCCGCTCGCGCGCTTCGTCGCGGTCGGTGCGGAATACATAACTATCGCACTCGGCCACGTGGTCGCCGTGCTGGTTGTAGAAATCGACGTGGTAGATCTGCTGATAGGCGCGCCCGGCAAAGCGGGTCTGGTGCTCGATCAAGTCCTTGAGCTGCGCCTCGGTGCGGATCGTGTCACCGCGCAGGACCGGCTTGTGCCAGGTCCAGTCCGCCCCCGCCCACATCGCGTGGACACCGGGCAGGCCACCGCAATAGCCCGAGACTATGCGGCTGGTGGTGAAGAGGAAGCTCGGCAGCGCAACAATGCTGCCGTAGCTGGTCGTCTCCGCGTAGGCCGGATCGCACCACAGCGGGTTATCATCGCCGATGCCGTGGGCGTAGTGACGAATGGCGTCGCGCGTCGCCTCATAATTCCACGGCTCAACCGTGTTCTCGATGGGTACGCCGATGCGCGCGCGCAGATCCTCGAGCCCTTCCTCGGTGATCTTGGGAAACTTCTTTTCCTGAGCTTGGGTTGCCATGGGTCCTCTCCTTCGAATAGCTGTTGTCTTGTGTCAGGCGGGGGTAATCGCCGCCGCTTCGCGGTCGCGCAGGATCTTGCGGTTGACCTTGCCCGCCGGGGTCTTGGGCAGTTCGTCGACGAACTCGACGATGCGCGGGAATTCATGCTGGGCGAGCCGCGTACGGGTGAAATCCTGAAGTTCCTTCACGAAGCTCTCGCCCGGTGTGCGGGGCGAGATCACGAAGGCTTTCACTACCTGGCCGCGCTTCTCGTCGGGCGCGCCGATAACCGCGCATTCGCGCACATCCTCGTGCTTGAGCAGGGTGTTCTCGATCTCCACCGCGCTCATCGTCCAGCCCGCCGAGATGATGACGTCGTCGGCGCGGCCGCAGTGGTAGAAATACCCGTCCGCATCGATCTTCGCCCGGTCCTTGGTCGAGAGCCAGCCCGACTTGCGGCTCAGCATGAGTTCCCCCACCTCGCCCGGCTCCACGGGGGTTCCATCGGGACGCTGCACCTGCAGTTCAAGACCCGGCACGGGTTTGCCCAGCGAACCCGGCTTGACCGTGAAGTCCTTGGCCCCCGGATAGTTCACCAGGACCACCCCGATCTCGGTCGTGCCGTACATCGAGCAGGCATCGACGCCGAACGTCGCGTCGATCCAGGCAAGCGTCGCCGGATCGATCGGCTCGCCGGTATAGGACAATTTGCGGATCACGAACGCGAAATCGCCTGACCGGCCGGTATTCTTCATCATGCGGTAGTGGGTCGCGGCGGCCGACATGTTGGTGATCCCGAACTCCTGCAGCGCCTCCATAAGGCGCACTGCATCGAACTTGCCGCGCCCCATCGTCCCCGTGGTGATGCCCAGGCCCAGCGGGGCCAGCGTACCGTGCCACAAGCCGTGCCCCCAAGCGGGCGAGGAGGGGCAGAAGAACTCATCGCCGGGGCGGATGCCGGTGCCATAGAGCGCCGCGAACATCAGCGTGACAAGCGAGCGATGCGTATGGCGAACCGCCTCGGGCAGCTCGCGTGTGGTCCCGCTGGTGTACTGGAAGCAGGCGAGGTCCTCGCCCGACGTCTGTGGCGTGTAGACATCGGGATACCCCGCAAGTGTTTCCAGCAGCGCCTCGTCCGCCACGACCACGCGTGGCCCCGCGATGGTGCGGGCCATCGGCGCCTTCTCGGCGTTGGTGAGAAGAATCGCCGGAGTACAGTCTTCCACCCGCAGGCGCAGCGCGTCGGGCCCGAACAGCGTGAACAGCGGCACCGAGATCGCGCCATGCAGCATCGCGCCGAACAGGCAGACGTAGAAGGGCAGCGAAGGTTCGAGCATGAAGGCGATCCGGTCCCCCTTCGTCACCCCGTTGGCATCAAGCCAATGCGCAAAGCGCGCCGCACCGCTAGCCACCACATCGAAGCTCAGGATCTCGTTCGTGCCATCGGCGTGGGCGACGCGCACCGCCGCCCGGCCTGAGCCGTCGGCATGGCGCAAGATCGCCTCGTTCGCGATATTGAAATGTTCGCGCGTTCCCTCAAACAGGTCCCACAGCCGCGCAGATGTGGCGTGCTGCTGCGCATCGGCAAAGCTGGTGAAGTCGCTCAACAAGGCCATGGCCATTCCTCTTCCGGGCGAGTCTCGCCCTGTGGTCTGCCCCCTTGTACACAGAAATATGCTTGCTGTTTCAAATACTGAATAGTATTCACTATATCGAATGAAAGATCGCTCTCTCGATACCGCCGTGAAGGACAGCAAGGCACCCGCCATCGCCAGGGCGGCCGCCATTCTGCGCCTGCTCGGACGCAGCGAAGTGCCGAAGGGCCTGCAACCGATCGCGCGCGAACTCGGCCTCGTCCCCAGCACCTGCCTTTACGTCCTGCGCGCCCTGCTGGAGGAGGAACTCGTCAGCCTCGATACGGCAACGAAGCGCTATTCGCTGGGGCCCGGCGTCCTTTCGCTCGCGCGCCACTGGTTGCACCGCGATCCCTTCGCCAGCCTCGCCCAGCCGGTCCTCAACGACCTTGCCACACGCTTCGCGGTGACCTGTATCGGCGTCGAAATTTCCGGGCTGGATCGGATCACCGCCGTGGCCGTGGCCGAGGGCGCCGGCAATTTCCGCCTCTCGACCGAAGTCGGCAGCCGCTTTCCCGCACTGCTGAGCGCCACGGGCCGCTGCATCGCGGCCTTCGGTGGACACGATATGGAACGCCTGCGCCCCCGCTTCGAGAAGCTGCGCTGGGACAACCCGCCCGACTTCGCACTGTGGAGCGAGCAGGTCCTCGAGACTCGCGCGCAAGGCTACGCAGCCGATGTGGGACACTACATCGCCGGGGTCACGGTAATGGCCGCGCCCGTCTACCGTACCTCCGAAACTCCCTCGCACGCTCTTGTCGCACTGGCGCTGTCGCGCACGCTCGACGAGAAAGCTCGGCTTCGGCTCGGCAAGGCTCTTGTCGGGGGCGCACAGACAGTGACAAGGCAGTTGGGGGACATGTGAAGAAAATACCCGAGGGCCATTGCCCTCTGGCTCCCCAAACTGGCGACCTCAGGTCCCGCCCGCCACGCTGGCTAAGAAAGGTGAGGTCGTCCAGTATGGGATCAAGGGACGATGGCCCCTTGAATCACCTTCTTCCTTCAAAAGTCAGGCGCAGCACGCTGCCCTCCGCGTCGCCTGATACGTAAACCGTGTTCGCATCGCGCGCGGCCAGTCCGCAGAAGGGTACCATCGGGCCGGACATGTCGCCCACTCCGCCCAGGAGCTTGGGGACCACGCCGGGAGGCGCCTTGACCGGCAGACCGGTTGCAAGCGTTTCGCGCCGGCCCGTGGCAAGATCGCACGCGATCACTTCCTGGCGTTCCACATCGACCACGAACAGCGTCTCATCAACGACCGCAATGCCTTGCGGCTCGCCCAGTCCATCGAGTACGGTTTTCTGACGGCCGCCCACACAGCGCACCACCCGGCCACCGGCACTTTCGCTGACCAAAACATCTCCCCCTGCGGTCAGGGCAACGCCCATGGGCCGCGCCAGGTCGCGCGCCAGTTCCTCGAGGCCTCCCGGCCCCGCAAGCAGCACGCGCCCCGCCCCGCCATCGGCGAACACGACTGTTTCGGTATCGCGCATGGCAAGGCCGTAAAGGATCTCATGCCCCGTGCTGAGCGGGGTACTCGTGCCTTCGCCCGTGTTCCAGCGCATGACCGCGCCCATCGAGTTGGTCGTCACCCAGACACCCTCTCCGGCCGCGACCACGCCGCGCACGAAGCCGGGAAAGCCAGGCGAAAACAGGCAGCCGGCAAGTTGCGGCTCTCCGCCCGGTGCAAGGGTGTAGGTAAACCCGCCGTCGGCGACAAACAGGCTGCCATCCTCGGCAAGGGCCAGGCCCATCGGCCATTGCAGACCGCGCTCCACCAACGGGCGGACAGAGCCATCGGCGCGGATTTCGGTCACCTCGCCGGGGATCGAGGAGACGAACAGCCGCTCGCCCACGAACGTACAGTTGTCGAGGCCCGGCGCAAGCTGGGCCAGCACCTCGCGCGCGCCCGTTTGCGGGTCGATTCGAAGCACCTGCCCGCTCGCCACCTGGGTCGAGATGATCCGGCCCTTGGCATCGAACTTGACCGAGTCCGGCACGCCAAGGTCCCCCACGACGACTTCGGGTGCGCCGCCGGCCGGATCGACCCGCCAGATCTCGTTGGTCGCCATGATCGGCATGTAAAGAAGGCCATCGGGCCCGATGGAGAAGGCATTGGGCATGGGCACATCGGCCAGGATCTGGCGATGTGATCCGCCCACCGCATCGAGCTCGAATACACGCCCGCCCATGCGGCATTCACCTGCGAAGAGGCGGTCGTGATGAACCGTGATCGGGTTCGCCACCGGCATATCGCCATGGATCACGCGGTAGCTCCCGTCCGGCGCCAGCATCGAGACGCGCCCCAGCGTGATCTCGGTGGCATAAAGATTGCCTGCGCTGTCAAAGGCAATGTCGTCGGGCGCGGTAATCGGCCCGTCAATGGCGCTCACGGGGCTGGCCTCTCCGGTATCGGGATCGAGCGCGGTCACCGCGCTGCCTGCAACCTGAGCGACGTAGATACGCCCGTCCGCCCCGGTGCGCAGACCATTGGCACCGAACAGGCGGCTGGACCGCGTGATCCGCTCCAGCGTCCAGTCCTGCGCAGAGCGTGCACCGTCCGGCCCAGAGTAGCGACTGCCCGGGGCCATCAGCCGTGCCCCATGATCGACTTGGTCTCCAGGTACTCGGCAAAGCCGTGCGCGCCCCATTCGCGGCCATTTCCGCTGCGCTTGTAGCCTCCGAAGGGTGCGGCGAAGTCGAACCCGCCGTTGAGATAGATCGCTCCGGCCCGGATGCGCCGCGCAATGCCCCGGCAGGCCGCGATGTCTTCGCCATCGACATAGGCGGCCAAGCCGAAGTCCGTGTCATTGGCGATGGCGATGGCGTCCTCGATCCCCTCATAGGGGATCATCACTAGGACCGGCCCGAAAATCTCCTCACGCGCAACTAGCGTGGAATTGTCGCTGACGAACACGGTCGGCTTTACGTAGAAGCCCACCTCCAACCCCTCAGGGCGGCCCGGCCCTCCGGCGATCAGCTCGGCACCTTCCGCGATGCCTTGCGCGATGTAGTTCTGAACGGTGTCAAACTGCTCCTTCGAGACGACCGGCCCCATCGCGACATTGCCCACAGGATCACCCACTGCGAGGGACCCGGCGGTCCTGGCGGCAAGCGCTTTCGCCTCCTCGAACCGAGCGGCGGGAACAAGGAGACGCGAGCCCGCGCTGCAGGTCTGCCCGGAGTTCATCATCATCGAGGCAACCGCGCTCGCCACGCGCTCCATCGTCGAGGCATCGTCAAGCACGATGTACGGGCTCTTGCCGCCCAGTTCGAGGCACACGCGCTTCACCGTATCGGCCGCGTCCTTCTGAATCTGGACGCCCACGCTCTCGGACCCTGTAAAGCTGATCATGTCGACGTCGGGATGGGTCGAAAGCGCGGTGCCGATAACCGAGCCCTTTCCCTGCACCATGTTGAAGACACCTGCCGGAACGCCCGCTGCATCGAGGATCTCGGCCAGAATCTGCGCGGAATAAGCGGCGAGCTGCGGCGGTTTCAGAACCACGGTGCAGCCCGTGGCAAGGGCAGGAAACACCTTCACCGTGACCTGGTTGATCGGCCAGTTCCACGGCGTGATAAGGCCGCACACACCGATGGGCTCCTTCACCACCAGCGTATCGCCCAGCTTCTCCTCGAATTCGTAGGATTCCAGCGCAGCGATCGCAGCGTCGAGATGGCCAAGGCCCAGGAACGTATGGAAGCCGCCCGCCAGGCTTGCCGGCGCGCCCATCTCCTCAGTAATCGCGGCAGCAAGATCGCCCTGCCGCGCCTCGAACTCGGCCTTGATCCGGCGCAGCAGTGCGAGGCGCTCCGCGCGCGTCGAATGCGACCAGGCGAGAAAGGCGCGCCGTGCGGCCGCGACGGCCTTGTCGACATCGCCCGCGCGGCCCAACGCAATCCGGCCCGAGATCTCTTCACTCGCCGGATTGACGAGATCCTGCGTCTCGGTGCCTTCGGGTTCGACCCAGGCACCATCGATATAGAACATGCGGTAGTCGCGCATCTGCCTCTCCCCGGCTTCGCGTTTCGCGATCCTTACTGCGACCCTTCGGCGTACCAGGTCCGGAACTTCTCGTACTTGGGCATCTCCTCGGAGTTCGCCTTGGGATCGATGCGGACGTGGATCACCGCGCACTTGCCGCTGGCATAGGCCCGCTCAATGGCAGGCTGAAGGTCAGCGATGTCCTCCACGAATTCGCCATGGCAGCCGAACCCTTGCGCCATCTTGTCGAGCCGGACCTCGTTGCTCCAGTGCGTGCCGATCTCGCTCGTGCCCTGTCCGAAGGTGCGCTTGTAGACGCCGACCTCGAGACCCCACTGGAAATCGACCCCGACCACGCAGACCAGCGGAAGCTTGCAGCGCACCGCGGTTTCCAGTTCGGCGACGTGGAACAGGAACGAGCTGTCCGAAGTAAGCAGCATGCCCGGCCGGCTTTCGCCGGTCGCCGCGCGGTCGGCCAGCATCGCGCCGGTCGCGTAGGGAAGCCCGGTGCCGATGTGGCCGTAGTTCTGGTTCCAGATCACGTCGTGCGGTTTGCACTGCGAATAGGTCCATTGATAGACCACCGTGGCCCCGCCATCGCGGATGAGGATGCCGTCCTTGGGGAAGGCCTTCGTGGCTTCGACCACCATCCGCGAGGTGTGAATACCGACCTCGCCGCCGCCCGACTTGCTCTCGGTTTCCTTGGCCAGCGCGTCGAGTTCGGCCTTGCCGTCCTTCATGAACGCCGCAAGCCCCGGTGCCGGATCACGCGGAGCGGCCTGAAGTTCGCGCACGAGCTGGGGCACGACACCGCGCAGGTCGCCCACAAGCGGCACGTCGATCGGGCGATTGACGCCGATCGCCGTCGGGTCCTGCTCGACGTAGATCCACTTACGCGTGGCGTTGTTTTTCGCCCACCAGCGCGTGGTGCCATAGTGCAGCGGTTCACCGATCTCGGTGCCCAGCGCCACGACGAGATCCGATTCCTCGACCGCTTCGAGCGAGGCATCGGAGAAAACGTACTGGAAAGTGCGGTCCTCCAGCCCCTCAATGTAGGACGTACCACCCGAGGTCTGGACGACCGGGCAGTTCATCAGCAGAGCAAGGTCCTTCACCGCCGCGCCCATGCGGGTGGTGTGGACGGCGTGCCCCAGCAGCAGGATCGGGTTCTTCGCCTCGCCGATAAGGCGCGCGGCCTCGCGCACCCTGTCGATGTCCGCGCCCTGATTGACGAGACGGTAGCTGGCAGGCGGAGCGACCTCGGGCAGGTCGAGCTCTTCCAGGATAACGTGGGCCGGGTACTCGATGTAGGAAGGGCCCGGACGGCCCGAAAGCGCCTGGCGGATCGCTTCGCGCACGATTTCGTCGGTCTGGTCGGCGTATTCGATCGAGCCCGAATACTTCACCGAATCTTCGATCATCGGCTCCTGCCGGACGAACTGGATACGCCCGCGCCGCACCCGCCGCTCGGTCACGCGGGCACGCTGACCTCCCAGGAAGATGACAGGCGAGTTCTCCACCCGTGCGCACTGGACCGCGGGCATCATGTTCGCCATGCCCGGCCCCAGCGTGCCGATGCACAGCCCTGGCTTGCCTGTCATTCGGCTCGCGGCCTCGGCCATGAACCCGGCGGCGGCCTCATGATGCGGGGCCACGACCGTCCAGCCGCGCTTTTCCGCTTCGAGGAAGAGATGCACGAAATTGGGGTCGGGGATGCCAAAGAGCGTGTTGACGCCCTCGGCCTCGAACAGGTCCAGAATGCGCTTGTAGACCGGCGTTCCCATTGTCGTTTCCCTCTTTCCCGAATGTCTTTACCCCTGCCCGAGTGGGCGAGAGCCCTTGCCTCGACAAGCAGCGGCGGGGCAAAACCGCAGCGACGATGAAGCCTTCCGCGCGGGCGAATTGCGTCCCGCCATGGCGATTACCCGTGTCTTAGTCCTCGAGGAGTCGCGGCGCCCCGCGCCCGATGAAGCGGGCAAGATTACGGTGCAGGTTGATGACCTTCTGCTCCTGGTGCGGGTTGGGCAGAGGCCCTCGAAAGCCGCTGGACTTCATGCCCTTGTGGACGAACTCCATGTTAGCGAAATCCTGCGCCAGAACCGCGCCCCAGTTCTCCCCGGTGGGCTCGGCATAGACCCACTCCGTTTCGGGCTCCTCGCCCTCGGGGAAGCGTTCGAGCGCATAGCTCTCGAAGATGCACTTGTCGGGATCATCACCGTAGGGGCGAACCCGGTAGCACAGCGCGAAGGTCACCCCGTGAAGGATGTTCTGATTGGGAAAGAGCCCCCAGGCGAGTCCGGCCTCGGCCATGATTTCGCTCGGAATCTGGGGCCAGGTGACACCGCGCGCGGCATCGTCGGCCCTGGCCGATTTCATCCAGTGCGCAATCACCTCCTGAGGCGTCGCGGTCTCAGGCAGTTCGTCCTTCAAACGGCTTGCCGCCTTGACCAGCGTCTCGGTGGAGGCCGAGTAGTTCACCGTTTCGTAGTTCTCGCGGATGAGTTCGTATGTCGAGACACGCGGGTCCATCCCCGCCTTGCCCGAACGCGTCGTCCCTGAGCTTTCGCTCATCCGGTAATCGGCCTCGCGCGTGTCGTAGCCCGAGACCGAGTGCAGCCCGAACTGCTTTGAGTAGGCGTAATAATCGCCATAGCGCAGCAGCTGGGTATGCGTCCCGGCCACGTGGTAGGGTTCGAGGAAGGCCTCGATCGCGACCTTCCAGTTGCAGTCGTAGATCGCCCACTGCCGCCACTTGTAGCGCATCTTCGCAAGTTCGAAGTGGTCAAGGATCTCGCCCGCGCGGCCCATCCACTCCTTCAGGGGGACGCAGTCCGGGTCCATGTTGATGTAGATGTAGCCGCCCCAGGTGTCGACGCGGACCTCGGAGAGACAGGTCATCTCGGGCGTCAGTTCGTGATGCCAGTCCTGGGGATCGAGGATGAAAGTGTTCGCGCCATCGGTATCGAAGCTCCAGCCGTGGAAGCCGCAGGTGAAGCTGCGCCGGTCCGATCCGCGCACGTCGTGGACTCGGTCCGGCAGCATGTCGGGCACCGAGACGAGCTGGCGCCCCCGGTGGGGGCAGACGTTGTGGAAGGCTTTGAGCGACCCGTCGCCCTTGCGCAGGACGATCACGGATTCGTCGGCAACGTTATAGGTGAGCCAGTCACCGGGATTGGGCAGATCGCTCTCGCACTCGACCATCTGCCAGACTTTTGGCCAGAGGTGCTTCTTCTCGTCCTCAAGATAGCTGCGCGAGAAAAACGCCTCGGTCGGGTAGGTCACCCGGCGCTCCGCGTCCATGTCCTCGGGCGTGATGTTGCCGGTCGCAAACCGCTCGGCTGCGCTGTCCTGACTCATGCCTCTTCCCTTCCGCCTTCCAATTGCGCCTCGTGCGAAATGCGCAGGTCCAGCCCCTCCATGTCGCCCGCCTCGCGCCAATCGCCAAGGAAGCGCAGGAAATCGTCCCAGCCCGCGCCCCATGGGCGGAACAGGCCCCACTTGTGCTCCTTGGCGCCTTCGTTGTTGAAGTAACTGGGCGGGCAGGAATTGAGGAAGTCGGACTGGTCGATGGTCGTCGCTTCGAAGTGCGCGACGTAGTCCTCCATGGCCTGCTTCGTGGGCTCGACCCGTTCGGCGCCGCGCCGCAGGGCCTTGCCGATGATCCAGGCGATGTGTTCGCCCTGGCGACCGAACTGCTCAGTAACGGACGCATTGAGCCCGCCCTGGATGTAACCGATGTAGAACTGGTTGGGGAAGCCGTGGGTCATCGTGCCGTGGAGGGTTAGCGGGCCCTCGCGCCAATGATCGTAAAGCGAGCGCCCTTCGGTGCCCTCGATCTTCGCGATGCCCCAACGCCGCTCCAGGTCGCTGGTCACCTCGAAGCCGCTGGCAAAGATGACGCAGTCGCACGGGTATTCGGTTCCGTTGGCGACGAAGCCGTTCTCGGTCAGCTTTTGGATGCCGCGTGTTTCCGAGACATCGACCAGCTCCACGTTGGAACGGTTGAAGGCCGGGTAGTAGGTGTCGCTCGACAGTGGCCGCTTGCACATGAAGTAGTAGTAGGGCTTGAGCGCCTCGCCGATGGTGCCGTCCTCGACCAGGGCATCGACACGGCGGCGGAAGCGTTCCATGACGCGGTGATCCATTTCGGCGCGGCGGGCCAAGTACTCCTCGCTGCCGATCTCGGGCCAGCCCTCCTCGGCGAGTTCAGCGGCGATATTGCGGCTGATCTCGGTCCAGAAGTCGCTGACAAGGTCCTCGTCGCCGGGGCCGAAGCTTTCCATCGCGCCGCGCTGGAAATTGGCCTGGCGCGCCGCCTGCCAGCCCGGAGGCTGGTTCTCGAACCAGGTGCGATCTGTGGGGGGATTGGGACGCGCATCCACCGTCGCAGGTGTGCGCTGGATAACGTAGAGCTTCTTTGCGTACTGTGCGAGGATCGGCACCGCCTGGATCGCGGTGGCCCCGGTGCCGACAATGGCGACGGTCTTGTCGGCCAGGCGGTCCAGTTCGGGCCGGCCGGGCTCGCCTCCGGTATAGCGATAGTCCCAGCGCGCGGTGTGGAAGAGCTTGCCCTTGAAGGCGTCGATCCCCTCGAGTGCGGGAAGTTTTGGCATGTTGAGAACGCCGTTCGCCATGATCACGAAGCGCGCCTCGATCTGATCGCCCCGGTTGGTGCCCACCTGCCAGCGCGCAGCACCCTCGTCCCAGATCAGCGAGGTCACCTGGGTCTGGAACACGGCCTTGTCGGCAAAGCCGAATTGCTCGGCGATCTGGCGGATATAGCCCTGGATCTCCCAGCCGTCGGCGAATTTCTTGGATGGAACGAAGCCGGTTTCCTCCAGCAGAGGAAGGTAGCAATAGGCATCGTTGTCGCACTGGATGCCGGGGTAGCGGTTCCAGTACCAGACGCCGCCGAAGTCTCCGGCAGTGTCGAGCATCAGAAAGTCGGACACGCCCTGCCGGGCCAACTGCACGCCAGCCAATGTACCTCCAAAACCGCAGCCCAGTACGACGACATCGGTGCGCCCCGTGATCGGCGGGCGCGGGACGATCTCGACGTCGGGATCCTTCGCCACGTCGGGAAGCGCACCTTTGGGCGGTACATAATCTTTCTGCCCACCCTTGCGCAGCCGCCTCTCGCGCTCTTTCGCGTAGCGCGCGTTCATCGCGGCGACATCGATGTCCGCAATCGGCGGTACGTTGCTCTTGGTCAGTGCCATACGGATTTCCCTTGGCGCCCCCCCGGCAGCATGCCGTGAGTGCTTCGCCTCCTGTTGCCTTCTACCGCTCCTCCAGGCCCAAGTGCGCGATGCCTTGCCCACGAAGGGCTTTATCGCATGGGCGATAGGCGGCCTGACCGCTCAGGCCTTGCGCACATAGGTTTCCTCATCCGGTCCCGGCGCACCTGGAAAGGCACCGTAGTCGGGCGTGGGAACAAGCGGGGCGGACAGATCGATGGGACCGCGGTACTTGAAGCTCCAGAACCGCTCGGCAAAGCGCCAGGCGCCCGCTTCCTCGACGTAGCGATCGTGATATTGCCCGAAGGTGATGAACTGCGTGCCGTCGGGCATCCAGGCGAATTCCGTCACCCCCAGACGCCCGCGTACACACGCGCCCTCCTCGATCAGAATCGGCTGTCCGATCACGAGGTGGATGCGCGTGCAGCGCCCCAGCAGCTGCCCACAGCCGGTCTGGATAGCCTCACGCCCCTGCATGTCGAGCCCTGCGATCTTCCAGGTACCCGCGCTGCTCCAGCAGGCCGCAAAGCTCTCTGCATCCTGGCGCCAGACCGCATCGGCAAAGCGGGCGTGCAGCTGGCGAATGCCGAAATCGGCGGCGATCATGTCGAGAGCCATGGTGTTCTTCCTTCCCACTCAGGCCGCAGATTCGACCACGGCGCCCTGCGGCGGGGGAGCGGCGGTCGTGGTGTTCAGCCTCGCGGCATGGCGCGCGGCGATGAAGCCGAAGGTGAGCGAGGGCCCGATGCTCGCGCCCGCCCCTGCATAGACGTTGCCCATGACGGACGCCGTGGAGGTCCCCGTCGCATAGAGCCCCTCGATCACCGAACCATCGGCCCGCAGCACGCGTGCGTATTCGTCGGTGACCGCCCCCCCGTAGGTGCTGACATCGCCCGGCACGACCGGCACCGCGTAGAACGGCGCCTGGGCGATCGTCCCGCGCGAGGGTTCCTCGGAATAGGGATCGCCCACGAAGTGGCAGCCATCGTAGGCGCGCTCGCCGCGCGCAAAGTCCTCGTCCCGGCCCTGCCGTACAAAGCCGTTCCAGCGGTCGACCGTGGCCGAAAGCGCCCCGGCATAGACGCCGATGCTGGTGGCGAGTTCGGCAATGGTGTCGGCCTTGTGGAGGTAGCCCGTCTCCAGCCAGCCGGGCGGGATCTTGCGGTCGATGAAGGTGTCGGCGACCTTGTACTTGGCGGTGAACTGCGCATCGAAGATGGCCCAGCTGGGCACCGCAGGGACTTCGCGGTTCCGGCGCAGCATGGTCTCGCAGTAGAGCTCGTAGGAGCCCCCCTCGTTCATGTAACGCTGGCCGGTCTGGTCGACAAGGATGGCGTGGGGCTTGCCGGTCAGGCTCTGCGCACCGGGCAGGACATAGGCGTTCTCGGTGCCTGGCGGGATCGTCGCCTGGAAGCCGACCATCTGGTCCATCTGCGCCAGCTGGGCGCCGATGTCCTCCATCGCGCGGTGCAGGTCCCCTGTATCGCCCTCGGGCACGAGGCTCCATTCCGCGCGCGTTCCGGGCATGTAGCGCTCGCGCATCTCCTGGTTCTTGCCGAAGCCCCCTGCGTTCACCAGCACCCCCAGGCGCGCGCCGATGCGGCGCGGTGAGGGGGCACCGGCGATCTCGACACCTGACACGCGTCCTTCGTCGCAGATCAGCGCCGTCACCGCGCTGTCGAAACGGATCTCCACCCCGGCTTCCACCCCGGCCTTGAACAGACGCCCCTGCAAAGCGGCGCCCGCAGTGGTGTAGGCGCGCCCGAGCAGCTTGTCCCGCACGGTGCGCAGCGCAATGCGCGCCAGCATCTTCTTGGCATCGGGGTTGGTGCGCGCGTGGCCGACCTTGGCCGCATCGGCCAGGAGTACGTTGAACTCGGCAAAGCCCTTGCGCAGACGCCTGCGCATCGGCCCCAGCTGCTTGGTATCGAAAGGTTCGGCAACCACGGTCCGGCTCGTCTTGCAACCCCCGGGAAGCTCGTCGTAGTAGTCGGGCCAGAACTGCGCCCCGCGCCGCAGGCGCACGCCCTCGCTCAGCAGGAAGTCGATGGCCCTGGGGCCATTTTCCAGATAAGCCCGGCGCTTCCCCCGCGAGGTTCCGGGTGCCACCCCGCCATCGAGGTTCTGCAGCGCATCAAGATAGGTTTCGGCCTGCTCGATCGTGTCCGTCTCGCCGTCGGCCAGCATGAAGGGGTTGGCCGGGATCCACATGACCCCGCCCGACTTGGCAGTGGTGCCCCCGGCATAAGCGGTCTTTTCCAGGACCAGTGCCGAGTGCCCTGCGGCGCGCATCACCAGACCCGAAACGAAAGCCCCCGCCCCACTGCCCACGACGACCCAGTCGTAGGTCTCGTCGAAATCGGGCGCGCTCATTGCGCAGGGCCGTCCGGCCTTGCCGGCAGCGCGATCTCGGCGGTGCCGGTCGCCATGACCGTGCCGAGCTGGTTTTCCATGCGGTGCTTCACATGGACAAGGTGCGTGCCGTCCTCCGTGACCGACTTCTCGGTCACTTCGGCGGTCTGGATCGTGATATCGCCGGTCAGCGCCGGGCCGCGGTAGTTGGCGATGGAGTGGACGACGCGACCATGCTCGCCCGTCCAGCCCGCAAGGTAGTCGGTGATCCACGAGCCCATCGAGGCGCCGTACCCATAGCCGCGCGGCATGCCGATGCGGCGCGCCCACTCGGGATTGAGGTGCCCGCGCGAGGGACCGATATAGGCACCATCGGTCAGCTCGGGATTGACGAGGACCATGTCGGGATCGTTCTCGTAGCCCGCCATCTCGCGGGTGAAGCCCATCGCTTCGAGGTCCTGCTTGCGAAACTTGAAGGCGCCCCATATCGACATGTAGAAGGCACGCCATTCGGTGGCGAAGCTCGCCAGCGAATGCGGGCCGAAGACGCGCTCGGGCAGCACATCGCCCACTTTCACCTCGTCCCAGTACCTCGGTTTGTGACCCAGATCGTGGAGGCCCTGGATCCAGCTGAACTTGCGATCTTCCAGTGCCTCCAGCTCGGCCGGGGTCCATTGCGGATCCTGCGCATTGCCCGTATCCGTGCTCGCCCCGCCCGCCGCCGCGCTGTAGCGGATCGCGGTCGAGCGCTGCTTGGCGATCTCCTCGCCGTGCTGGTTGGTGTAGATGTTGTCCCCGCGCTGGAAGCAGGTCGGCCCGGCAAAGCCGGTGTCCTTGACGGTATAGTCATAAGGCACGCGTAGCACCGAGATGCGATCTCCCGGGCGGATCTGCACGTCATTGAAGAACCATTCATCGCCCCCGAACAGGAGGTGCGATTCCGGGATACGTCCAACACAGGCGGGCGCTGCACCGTGACCATCGTCGCAGGCGATGGCAAAGCTCTGCGGCGCGATCAGCCCACCCCAGCGCCCCTCACCCGCAAAGTCGGGATCGTAGTGCAGGCGGTTGGGGTAGTGCATCGCATGTACCCAGCGGCGGATGTCGTTTGCCGCGATCGGTTCGCGCAGCTGCGAACTCTCGATCGGTTGCCCGAGGTACTGGTCGATATCGCTGGTGTCGAACGTCTGCGTAGCCAAGCGCCTGCTCCCATCTCTTTGGCTGGGATGGTCGCGATCGGGCGCGCAAGGGCAAGTGCGCCTTCTCCCTTATCGGTCCGGCGATACCGCAGCCCCGGCCAGCAGCGCGCGCACCGCGCCCCGGTCGGTCTTGAACGAGACCGTACGCGGAAGTGCTCCTGCGAAACGCCAGTGCACGGGCACGTGCGTTGCCGGAAGATGCGCACGCACATGAGCATTCAGCACCCGCGCCTCGGGAGGACGATCTGGATCGCGTGGTACGACAAGGGCACCTGGGACTTCGTGGAGGCGCGGCTCGGGCACGCCGACCACGGCGACCTCGGCAACCTCGGGATGGGCAAGAAGCACCTGCTCGACCCGCTCGGGCACGATCTTGAAGCCGCCACGCTGGATCGCCCCGTCGGCCCGCCCGAAAAGGGTGAGAAAGCCGTCCGCGTCAAGCGAACCCAGATCCGAAGTCACGATCCACTCCGGTCCCATCCGCGGCGAAATCACCTCGACCCGGCCCACTTCGCCCGCGGCGGCGAGAGCGCCATCCTCCTCGCGCCGGATGCGGATTTCGGCCCGACCGAAAGGGCGCCCGACGCTTGCCGCCTTGTCCGCGCCGTAAGTGCGCAGGAGGTCGAGCGAGAGCGCCGTCACCGGGCCGCCGAACTCGGTCGCGCCATAAGTCTGCAGCACCGGGATGCCGTAGGTCGACTCGAAGCGTGCGCGCACGGCGGGATCGACTGGCGCGGCGCCGGTCGAGAAGCTGCGTAGCGAGGCGAGGTCCTCGCGCGGGATCTGCGCCTCCAGGATCATCGCCAGCGCCGCCGGGGGACCACCACCTGCCGGGGGCCGGAACTCGGCCACGTAGTCGCGCCAGGCAGCGACCGAAAAGCGTTCGAGCAAGATCACACGCTCGCCGCACAGGAACGACATGGCGAGCGAGTAGAGCCCCGAAATGTTGCTGAGCGGAAAGCACAGGAGCGGGGGCGCAGTCGGTCCGGTTCGTGTGCCGGCCAGCGCCTCGGCCTGGCGGACATAGCCTAGCACGACATCGTAGCCGATGGCGAAGGGCTTGGGCGGGCCGGTCGTGCCGCTGGTCAGAATCTCGAGTGCGGGCGCGCTCGCCACGCACGACAAAGCGGACCGCGCCTGGCCCCTTGTCCCCACCATCGCCGCCCCGCCGGGATCGAGCGCAATGCCCGCGATCCCCGCCGTGCTGAGCGCGCGCAGTACGGCAGGTGCAAAGTCATGCCGCTCCATCACCAGCGCAGCCACATCGCACTCGGCCATCCGCGCCGCCAATGCCTCGGGCGACTGGAAAGGATAGAGCATGCGGACGCGCCGTTGCTGCGCCAGAAGTGGCAGGAACGCGGCCAGCGATGCGGGCGAATTGCGCGGCGCGAAGGCGACCGGAGCCCCGGGTGGCACACCAGCCGCATCCAGCGCGGCCTCCACCCCCGAGGCGACGGCACGTATCTGCGCCTTGCTAGTCCACTGCCCTTCGAAGCGCACGGCCGGGCCGTCCTGTGCAAGCGTATGGCGGCACAGCGCGGCGAGGTCTTCGGTGTACGTAGCGGTGCGGGCCATGGTCATGCCACAAGGATGGGCCTGGCACGCCGCTCTTGAAAAGGCGTCCGCTCCTCCCTGGCCCAAGCATCGCCACGGCGTTTCGTCTCCCGCCGCGCCGCCGTCAGGATCGCGCCCACACGACACGCGGAAGCCCACAGCACCCGCGGCGAACCGGGAGACGATCACGATGGCCCCCCTCAAGGTGGTGCAATGGACCACGGGCAAGGTCGGCACCTGCGCCCTGCGCGCGGTTTTCGACGATCCACGCCTCGAACTCGTCGGGCTCTACGCCCATTCGCCCGGCAAGGTCGGCGAGGATGCGGGCGCGCTGTGCCAGCTCCCGCCTTGCGGGATCGCCGCGACAGACGATGTCGCCGCGCTCATCGCGCGTGCGCCCGATGCGGTCGTCTACACGCCCTTCCTCGCCGATCTCGATCACCTGGAGCGCCTGTTGCGCGCCGGGATCAATGTCGTGAGCACCAACCTGCTCCTCAACTGCGGCGGGCTGGCCGGCGCGGTGGAGGAGCGACTGGAGGCCGCCTGCCGCGAAGGGGGAAGCTCTCTGCTCATCAGCGGGGTCAACCCGGGCTGGATCAATCAGGTCGCCGCCGGGCTCACCGCCGTGTGCCGCCGCGTCGACAGCGTCACCATCTCGGAATCGAGCGATGTCTCGAACTACGCCTCGAAGGAGACCTGGAATGCGCTGGGCATCGGCCGCGCCGAGGCCGATGCCTCGGTTCTGCAAGCCGCGCAGGGGGCCATGGTGTCCTTTCGCGATGCGGCCACGCGGTTGGCAGGCGCACTCGGCCTCGCGCTCCATGCGCTGGAGTTCGAGATCGCGCACGCCCGCGCCGCAAGGAACGTGGACCTGGGCTTCATGCAGATCCCCAAGGGCACCTTCGGCGCGCTACGTTCCGCCTGGAGCGGGCGGATCGGCGGCGCGGAGACGGTGCGCATCGAAATTGCCTGGTATCTGACGCAGGCGCTGGAGGAAGGGTGGACTTTCGATGCCGACCACTACCACGTCGCGGTGCGCGGTGAGCCCGATCTCGAGATGCGCGTGCGCTTCGTGGCCCCGGACTGGCAGGGGAGCGACTGGAGCTTCCTGACCGCGCTGCCCGCCGTCAATGCGCTGCCCCATCTCGTCGCCGCGCGCCCGGGTATCCTCGGACTCGAGGACGTGGGCCTCGTGACCGCGCCGGTCGGGGCGTGGCGCCGGGGAACTGCGCTCAAATGACCTCGTCCAAGCGCTTCTGGCCCGCCGGAAAGGTCGGGGATGTCCCCGAAGGCGGCACGCGGCTGGTGCGGATCGGCGAACCGGCGCGCCCCGTCCTGCTGTGCCGTTCGGGCGGACAGATCCACGCGATCTCGCCTTGGTGCAGCCACGCCGAACAGGAGCTTGCCTGCGGCCTCGTGCGCGAGGGCTGGATCGCCTGCCCCGCGCACGGCGCGCGGTTTGACCTTGCCAGCGGCGAACCGCTCAATCCTCCGGCCAGTGTCCCGCTTGCCACCTACCCGGTGGAGGTTGAGGGCGGCACGGTCTTCGTCGAGCTCTAGATTCGGATAAAAGGCTCGTCGCGGCGGTTGAGCGGCTCGCAGCCATTCTGCGTGACCAGCCAGAGGTCCTCGAGGTGGACATTGCCGGTCGCATCGAGGTGTAGCACCGGGCAATCGACGCTGAGCACCATGTTCGCCTCGATCAGGTGGTCGTCCTTGCGAAAGTGCAGGCTGTCGTCGGCATAGGCCTCGTCCGTGTGGAACAGGCCCACACTGTGCGCGGCGCAGGGAATCGCGATCTCGTAGCCCGCGCGCGCGACCGCTTCCTGGCCAATCCGGCGTATATCGGAATAGCGAAGGCCCGGCTTCAGGGCGTCGGCGATGGCCTCGTTGGCGCACTGCGCGGCCTCGACCATGTGCATCACCACAGGATCAGGCTCACCCACGAAGACGGTGCGGCCATAGTCGCCATGATAGCCCGCATAATGGCTGACCGCATCGATCTGGAAACTGCGCCCCTCGCGCAGCACCCCGTCGCGCTTGCGCATGGTCATGCTGTCAGTCGAGATGAACAGCGGGATCCCGCCACGCTTTCCGGTCTCGGCGAAGAAGGCGAGGCGCATGTCTTCATACGTGCTGCCCGCCCCCATCTGCTGGATCGCCGCGCGTGCCGCATCGGCGTTATTCTGCGCGGCATGACGCATGAGCTCGATCTCGCGCGGGGATTTGATCATGCGGATGCGGCGCAGGAACGGTGCCGCCGAACGATACGACAGGCGCTCGCCCAGGATCGCATCGATCATCGGGGAATCGGTGGCGATGGTTCCGTGCGTTCCGGCCAGTACGTCGCGCAGCGCGCTCGCCGCGTCGGGATAGGGCCGGTGGCGCTGCAAGGTCGCGCGCGTCGTCTCCTGGCTCAGTGCATCGAGCGTGTCGGGACTGCCACCCGGAGGCGCGGAGAGAAAGATCGGCGGCGCGGCATCGCCCTCCAGCCCATCGGGCGCCGTGAACAGGCGGATGTCGAGCGCGCCCCCGTCCACCGGCGCCTCCACATCGTGCAGATAGTGGATGAACTGGCTGGTGATGAGGGTGACGCAGGCGTGCGTGTCGGCCGGCACGATGGCAAAGGCAGCGCCCGCCTGTCCCATCGCCACGGTCTGCGGCCAGAAGCCCGTGGCCTGGTAGATGTTGGTCGGATCGCTCAGCACCAGCGCGGCGACATCGGCGGCCTCCAGGCAGCCTTGCGCGACGTCGCGGTTGAGGAGGGGCTGTAATGTCATGGCGGCCTGCTTTTCCCGAAATGTCTGTTCTGACGTTCAGATGTCTGTATCTGACGTTCAGCAAGCACAGGAGCATGCCACAGGCCAATCGCGCCAATCAGGAATCCTTGATGGCGATAAGGGGTTCTGATTTCTGCCCTTCCCGGCGCGGTGATACCAGTCGCCGCAACGGGTGGACACCAGGTGACGGCAACCCGCCACGAGGGAAGACAACAAAAACACAGAAACGGGCCGTCATCGCCGAATAACAGGGATCGTGCCGGAGCGGCCGCCCGCCCGAGGGGCAGGCGTACACGTACCGACACGGCGAAAATGGGGAATCAAGCATGACCAGCATTCTGGGGGCCCGCCGGGCACTCCTTCTGTCTTCTGTGCCTTTCGTCTATCTCGCGCTCGCCTCGGGCACAGCCCAGGCCCAGAGCGCAGCCAGCGCTCCAAGCGATGAGATCCTGGTGACCGCCCGCAAGCGCGGCGAAGACATCCTCAAGACCCCGATCTCGGTCACCGCGCTCACCTCTGAAGCGATCGAAGCGCGCGGCATTCAGTCAATCAACGACCTCTCCGACTACACCCCCAGCCTCAAGATCGTGACCAGCTCGTCGGGCCGTAACGACCGCTCGTTCCAGCAGATCATCGTGCGCGGCTTCACGCCGTCCAGTTCGCTCATCCAGACCACCTCGATGTTCATCGACGGCGTGCCGATCTCCAGCTCCACGGGCCTGCAGACCATCGCCAGCCCCGAGCGCATCGAAGTCCTTAAGGGTCCGCAGAGCGCCTACTTCGGCCGCCAGACCTTTGCCGGCGCCGTCAACGTCGTCACCAAGACCGCGCCCGATTACCTCGAAGCCAGCGTCACCGGCATGATCGGCACACGCGACAACCACGAGCTCAAGGCCTCCATCGGCGGTCCGCTGATCGAGGGCCTCGTCGGCTTCCGCGCAAGCGTCCAGGAAACCGCGCGCGGCGGCTCGTGGGAGAACCAGGGCGTTCCGGGCCAGATGCTGGGCGACCAGCGCACCCGTGCAGGCACGCTCGCCGTTGAATTCACGCCCGCCCCCAACTTCACCGCCAAGGTCTTCGGCCTCATCTCCGAGAACGACGATGGCCCCAACGCGACCGGCTTCCTCTCGGCCTACGAACTGCGCGATCCCAGCGGCGCGGTGATCGTGCCCGACAGCTCGAACTGCGCCATTGGCACGAACCGCTACTTCTGCGGCACCCTGCCCGGCCTTCCGGCAGGTACGCCCTCGACCAACACCGTCGACACGCCCTACATTCAGGACTTCCTTGCCAATCCGCAAGGGCGCGTGATCGATCCCAAGAACGGCCCGGACGGCTACGGCCTCCTGGCGCGCTTCTACCACCTGCATATGGCGCTCGACTGGGACGTGGGCAGCGGCATCACGCTCTCCTCGCTGACGGGCTACAACAACGAGCGCCGCAGCCAGCTTTCCGACCTCGACCTTTACTACAACACCACGATCCCCAATTCGTCGAACGATCCGGGCGCGCGTGATTTCTACGACTACCCCTACCTCGTTGAAGCCGTGCTGAAGGACTTCTCGCAGGAACTGCGCGCCAGCTACGATGACGGTGGCCCGTTCACCGCGACTGTCGGCGGCAGCTACCTCAACGCGACCTACCACGGCGCGGGCGGCGGCAGCCCAGGCGGGCTTGGCACCACGCGCTTCTCGATCGTGAGCGGCAAGACCCGCAACCGCACCTTCGGCGCCTTCTTCGGCTTGGGCTACGAGATCACGCCCGAGCTTTCGATCAACTTCGACGGGCGCTACCAGATCGACACGATGTACGCCTACGCCCAGCCGACCGGCATCACTATCGCGTCCGACGCCTTTGCCCCCGAAGGCTTCTACGAGGGCGGTTCGCTGCTCGCCAAGGAGACCTACCGCAACTTCACGCCGCGCGTGATCGTCAACTACGACGTCACGCCCGAGATGATGGTCTATGCCTCCTACTCGCGCGGCGTGAACCCGGCGGCCTTCAACACCGTCTTCCTGTCCAACCTCAGCGCGCAGGCGCAGCAGCTTGCCGCCGATGCGGGCCTGCGCGTGGCGGTCGAGCCCGAGACCCTCGACAACTTCGAGATCGGTGCAAAGGGCCGCCTTTTCGGCAACCGCCTGCGCTATTCGCTCGCGGCGTGGTACGGTATCTGGGACAATCAGCTCAACGCCAACGTCATCAATCTGATCGACCCGGCCAACAATCAGGTCTACAACCTGCAGGCCCAGCTCAACACCGGCAAGGTCAAGATGTACGGGCTTGAGGCCGAACTCTCGTTCGCCCTTGATGAGCACCTGACGCTGGGCGCGAACGGCTCGTACAACGACAGCGACATCCAGGAGCTGACCGCGCCGACGGTAACCGGCCTCACCGGCATCACCGACTTCAGCGGCAAGCACAACCCGCTCGCCTCACGCTACTCGGCCTCGGCCTCGGTCGATTACCGCCGCCCCGTGGGCGAGGACGTGGAAGCCTTCGCGCGCGCCGACTTCACCTACAAGTCGGGCATCTACACCAACGCCTCGAACCTGACCAAGACGCCCGACATGACCCAGGTCAACGTGCGTCTGGGCTTTGGCAACGACAGCTTCCGTCTCGAAGGCTTCGTGACCAACCTGTTCAACAACAAGGCCTATCCCAACGCGATCGACTTCGCGCTGCTGGACAGCACGTTCCAGTACCTGTCGACCAACGCCGGTGTCGCGGTGGCCCTTCGCGAACTGCGCACCTTCGGCCTGCGCAGCACGGTCAACTTCTGACCCCTCACGTGGCGGGCGTCTCCAATGGGCCGCCCGCCACGGCTTTTTTGCCATTTTCAAGCGGTTTGCCCCCGGCCGCGTGACCGTTCCCCGGATAACCGGCCCGCGCCCGAAGGCCCCGCGACCCGCCCGCCTATACTCGCGCCCCAAGGGGAAATCGCCATGCACATGCCCGACCGGGAGGGAACTGCGCCCACCGGCCCGCTTCTGGCCTGGATCACCGTTGCCACGCTGTTCCTGGCCCAGGTCATTTCGACCATCGACCGCGGCATGCTCGCGCTCGTCGTCGACCCCGTCCGCGCCGATCTCGGCATTTCCGAGATGCAGATCGCGCTTCTCCAGGGCTTTGCCTTCTCGATCTTCTACGTGACCGTGGGCCTGCCGCTCGGCGCCGTCGCCGACAGGGTCAACCGCCGCAAGCTGCTTATCGCCGGCATCGTCGTATGGAGCCTGGCCACCATCGCGGGCGGCCTTGCCGAAGGCTTCGGCGCGATGTTCGCCTCGCGCCTGTTCATCGGCGTGGGCGAAGCGGTCCTCGGCCCTTGTGCGGTCACCATGATCGGCGATATCTTCCCCCCTGAGCGGCGCGGACGCCCCATGGCGCTCTACGTCTTTGGCAGCATGATCGCCTATGGCCTGGGCTCGCTGATCAGCGGGCTCATCCTCGAGGCTGCGCCGCGCGGGGCCTTTGCGGGCCTGCCCCTCATCGGAGAGCTTGCCCCCTGGCGCCTCACCTTCATACTGGTCGGGGCGAGCGGCGCGGTCATCCTGCTGCTTCTGCTCGCGTTGCGCGAGCCGCCCCGGCGCTCCGACACACCTGTGGGCCAGGGAAAAGTGGGCACGCTTTCCTTTGCCGAGGGGCTTCGCGCGATGGCGGGCCGCGCGCGTATCTTCGTGTGCTACTATGGTGCTGTCGCCCTCTTCGCGGTCGGCGGATCGGTGTCGACGATGTGGGGCGCGGTGTTCCTCACACGCCAGTACGGCCTAGACATCGCCACGGCCGGGCAAAGCCTTGGCACCGGGCAGATCGTCTGGGCGGTCTGTGGCGCTGCGCTTGCGGGCATCGTAGTCGACAAGGTAGGCGCGCGTGGCGGGGCCGCGCTGCGTATGCGCCTCGCTGCAACGCTGACCCTGCTCGCCATCCCTTCCGCGCTTCCCGTTCTTGCCGGAAACGTCACGCTGGCGACGCTGCTGCTGGGCGCGATCATGGGCGTCATGGCGATCTACGGCACGGCCATGCTCGCCATCCTCTCCGAAATCGCCCCACCCTCGCTGCGCGGCTTCGCGGTCGCGCTCTATGCCTTCGTGATGACGCTGATCGGCGCCTCACTCGGCCCCATTGCCGTGGCCGGACTGACCGAGAATGTCTTTGCCGACCCTTCCCAGGTGGGCTGGTCAATGGCCATCGTAGGTACCGTGGCTCTCGGCCTCTCGGCACTCCTTGCCTTCACGGCTGCTTCCGCCATTGCCCGCGAACAGGAGACCCTCGCATGAGCACGATCACGCGTGCCTACGCGCCTGGCCCTTTCGGCCAGCTGCACTACCGCATCGCCCCTTATGGCGGTCCGGACACAGAGGAAAGCGGCCCGCCGCTCCTGTGCCTGCACCAGACCCCCTCGCACTCGGCCGACTGGCTTCCGATCATGGCGCCGCTGGCAAAGGGCCGCACCGTCATCGCGCTCGACACGCCCGGCTACGGCATGAGCGACGGACCCGATGCCCCCTCCACGATCGAGGACTACGCGGCCACCGCCGATGCCTTCATGGCCCGGCTGGCCCAGGACGGCGTGCTGCCCGCCGATACGCAGAGCTACGATGTCATGGGCTTTCACACCGGATCGCTCGTCGCCACCGAACTCGCACAAAGCCGCCCCGAGCGCGTGCGCCGGGTGGTCGTCTTCGGCCTGGCCGCCTACCCCGAGGATATCCGCCAGACCAAGCTCGCGAACCTGCGCGGGGCCTTTCCCGAGCCCGGCGCAGACCTTGCCCATGTCGAGAAGCTCTGGTCCATCATCGGCACCCTCTCGGACCCACGCATCACCTGGGAGGACCGCCACGTCAGCATGGCCGAATGCCTGCGACTGGGATCGCGCATGCCCTGGGGCTACATCGCGGTCTACCGCTACGACTTCCTGGGCGCGATGGCCAAGGTCAGCCAGCCGGTCTTGGTGATGAACCCCGAGGACGACCTGTGGGAAATCACCCGGCGCACGTCGCCTCTCTTTGCGAACGGCCAGCGCGTTGATATACCCGGCGTCGCCCATGGAGTGCTCAAGCTGGAAACGACACGCGTTGTGGAAACGATCACCGGCTTCCTCGATCCCTGATGCTCACCTGACCGAAAGGGCCCCGAACGCGTGAACCTGATCCAGCTCAAGCGCATGATCGCGATCTACGAAAGCGGCAGCCTGCGCAAGGCATCCAAGGAGATCGGGATCACGCAGCCCGCCCTCACTCTTTCGATCAAGCAGCTTGAGGAGGAATTCAACACCACCCTCTTCGAGCGCGGCCCCTCGGGCGTGCGCCCCACCGACATGTGCGAGAAGCTGGTGCGCCGCGCGCGCCTGATGCTGGCCGAGGAGCGCCGCATCGTCGCCGAGTTGACCGAGGCCCACCGTCATCCCCGCATCGCCATGGGCCTGCATCCGATCCTCGTCTCGGAATGGCTGACCCAGACGCTGCGCGCCTTCATCGAACAGAGCGTGCCGGTCGACCTGCGCGTGCGCGATGGCTACACCACGCAGCTCCTCGAACGCCTCTCGGCAGGCGATCTGGATTTCGCCTTCTGCGGCCTCCCCCCCGATTTTGAGGACAAGGCCTTCGACTTCGAACCGCTGTTCCGCCGAGACTACGCCATCGTCGCACGCGCCGACCATCCCGTCTTCGATGAGGCAAGCGGTGCCGATCCGCGCAGCTTCGTGTGGTCGCAACTGAGCGCATACGACACGCTCGACCCCTTCGAGACGAGCGAATTTGCCGACGCCATGGTCCGCTTCGGCTACCATCCGGATTGCCGCACGGTGCGCGTCTCCTCCGCAGCCCTGCACCGCTCACTGATCCTCGATGGCGGGATGCTGGGGATGATCGGCTGCGACGCGGTGGAAAGCGAACTGGAAGACGGCGCGCTGCGCAGGGTGGGCGGATCGGCTATTCCCGCCCCCGCCTTCGGCTTCGTAACCCTGAAGGACCGCTACGAAACCCGTATGGTGCGCCAGCTCAAGGCCGTGATCCGCCGGTCCTGCGAGGGTTAGGAAAAAAGAGATATCCGAGGGCTAACGCTCTCGGGCTCCCCAAACCGGCGACCTCACCATTCTCGGCCACGGTAGCGCGAGAGCCCTGAGGTCGCCAATTCCGGGGTCAAGGGGCGATGTGGCCCCTTGAAAAATCCTTCCTAGCGGAACGTGGACAGGAAGCCCTCCAGCACCCGCGCGGTTCCTTCCGGGTTGTCCTGCATGACGAACGCGCCGGCCTTCTCGACCACCTCGGTCCGCCCATCCTGCAGCGCGGCCTCGGCCGTGGCGCGGAACTTGATGTAGGCCTTGTCGAATTCGCCGTAGACCATGAGCGTGGGCACCGGGATACGCGGTATGGTGCCCTCGATGTCGGTGATCGCAACGCCGCGTTCGCTCGGCTGGATCCAGTGCCCGGCGGCCTTGCGGCTGAGGATGCCTTCGCGGTTGATCGACCCTGTGTTCACAATTCCGAAGATCTGCGTCAGCAGTTCGGGCGGCGTGGGCACCGGGTCGCCGTTGGCATCGAAGAGGTCCTTCTGACCTTCATCGACAATGGCGTGGATCTGCTCGAGCGAGCGCTTGGAGCCCAGCGCGCAGGAAACCAGCGCGAGCGAGCGCACCCGCTCGGGCCAGAACGCGGCGAGCGGCACGGCCAGGCACCCACCCAGCGACGTGCCGATGAGGTCGACCGTGTCGAAACCCATCTCGTCGAACGCCCCCACGAGAAGCGCGGCGGTCTCACCCAACGTCTGGATATAGGGCGGCGCGCCGTCCCAGCGCGAGCCGCCATGGCCGGGAAGGTCGAAGGCGATGACCTGGCGGCCTTTGGCGAGCAGCGGGGCGACATGGCGCCAGTCCGACAGCCAGCCGCCCAGCTTGTGCAGCAGGACCACCGGCGGAACACCCGGCACGGCCTCGCCCAACACCGCGTAATGCAGGACGCCGCCAGCGCGGCGCAAGGTGCCCGTGCGCGTCCACTCCCCCGGGAACGGCAGGTCTGGTGTTGCCCGCGCGGCGGCCGCGCCCGTCGCGGCGGACACGGCGCGGGTTCCGGCAAGCGCAGATACGGCGGCCAGAAGGCCTGCGCCCCGGCCCAAGTTTCGACGGCTGATCATGGCTGCTTCACTCCCCTTTGAAATGCATCCTTCGAAGGGCCATCAGGCCCACATGCGTGGCTCTCGGCCCAGCGCAGGATCGGCCACGAAGGCGTTTTCCGGCACCGGCAGCCCCAGGTTCTCCCGCAAGGTCCCGCCTTCGTACTCGGTGCGGAACAGCCCCCGGCGCTGCAGGATCGGAATGACCTCGTCAACGAAGTCTTCCAGCCCGCCCGGCAGGTAGTTGGGCGAAAGCGAAAAGCCGTCCGCGCCCCTCTTGTGGAACCAGTCCTCGCACAGGTCCGCCACCTGCTCCGGTGTGCCCGCAAACGAGAAGCTCGCGCGCGAGACCACCACGCGGCGTGCCAGCACGCCGATCGGCAGGTCCTCCTCGCGAGCCATACGCATGATCGATTCCTGCACCCACTTGCCCCCGTTTGTCTCCGGGATCTCGGGCAGGCAATCATCAGGCGAGAGATGCGAAAGGTCGACGCCCAGCTGGAGCGAGAGCGTGCGCAGCGCCAGCGCCTCGGGCACGAGGTCGAGCAGCTCGGCCTCTGCGCGGCGCGCCTCTTCTTCGGTGGAGCGTACGAGGAACTGGACAGACGGGATCACCTTTACGTGATCGGGGTTGCGCCCGAAGAGGGCGGCCCGCCGTTTCATGTCGGTGTAGAATTCACGCGCCACCTCGAGCGAACGGGCGGCGGTGAAGATGAGATCGGCGGTGCGCGCAGCGAGCGCACGGCCCGCCTCCGATCCGCCTGCCTGGACGATGATCGGGTGCCCCTGCGGCGGACGCGCGACGTTGAGAGGCCCGGCCACCTTGAAGAACTCGCCCTCGTGCGCGAGTTCGTGGACCTTGTCGGGATCGAAGTAGCGCGCATTTGCCCGGTCGCGCAGCAGCGCGCCGTCTTCCCAGCTGTCCCACAGGTTCTTCACGACATCGACGAATTCCTCCGCGCGCGCATAGCGCCCGGCATGATCCATGTTCGCATCGCGCCCAAAATTGCGCGCCTCGCCATCGCTGGCCGAGGTCACCACGTTCCAGCCCGCGCGCCCCTTCGACAGGTGATCGAGCGAGGCGTAGCGGCGTGCGATGTTGTAGGGCTCGTTGTAGGTGGTTGAGGCCGTCGCAATGAGGCCGATGTTCTGCGTCACCACCGCCAGCGCGCCCAAGAGCGTGGTCGGCTCCAGCTTGCCCGCATAGTCCGTCGCGGCAAAGGCCTCCTTACCCGAGATCGAGGGAAAACCGACACTGTCGCCCGAAAAATAGCAGTGCATCTTGCCGCGCTCGGCGGTCTGGGCGAGGTGCGCGTAATGTGCAAAGTCGTGCTGGTCGACCGCAGGCGCGCCCGGCCAGCGCCAGCCGCCTGGATGCGCGCCGCTGTTGTGGATGAAGGTCGCCAGGATCATCTGGCGCTGTGTTTCGGACATGAGCAGGTTCTCCGGATCGGTCAGGCGTGGCTGGCGCGGATGACGCGCGCCAGTTCGCTGTCGGGTTCAGCCCGGGCGTAGGCGCGCCAGGCAAGCAGGAAGCACAGGCTCGCCAGCGCAAGCGCGGGCAGAACGACGATGGCAAAGGAGGCCGCAATGCGCGCCTCATCGCCCAGCACGCTCTGCGAGACGAAGGCGATCAGAAACGGCCCGCCTGCGCCTGCCGGAAGCGCGGCAACGACACTGAGCAGTGCATAGGAAAAACCGCGCATGTCGTTGGGCGCGATCTCCTGCACGGTGGCGTTCATTGCGACATTGAGCATGGGCGTCGCAAGGCTGATGGCGGCGAGACACACGATGGCCGGGACAAGCCCCGACGCCAGTCCGGCAACGCCCGCAGGCAGCGCAAGGACAGGAAGCGCGGCCATGACCAGGATGCGCCCGCCTTTGCCAGCGCCGAGACGCGAATCCGCAATGAGCCCACCCAGGAAATAGCCGCCCAGTCCGGCGATGAGCATGCCCAGGCCCAGCAAGTTCGCGATCTCAGGGAGGGTGAGCGCAAACGTGCGCATGAGCAGCGGCGCGGTCCACGCGCTCACGCCCACGAAGGCGACATAGTAAAGGCAGAACCCCGAAAAGAGGGGTACGACGACAGCGCGCTGGCGCCACAGATAGGCCAGTTTCTCAGCGGCGCGCGAAGGCTTGGCCGAAACGACGGCGTGGCCCCGGCGTGCCGGCTCATGCACCGCGAAGAAGAGCAGGCCCACCACCGGGCCGACCAACCCGCACAGGAGAAAAGCCGTGCGCCAGGGGACCAGTTCCCCAAACCCAGGCACGGACACGTGCAGATCCGCCGCGACAATGTAGCCAGGAATAACCGAGGACAACGCCGTGCCGATGGTCGCGCCGATGAGGTAGGCGCTGATCGCACGACCGCGTCGGGCCGGGGGAAACATATCGGCAATGAGAGAAAGCGCGGCGGGCGCGACCGCCGCTTCGCCCAGGCCGACGAGGGCGCGCAGGACGAAGAAGGCCTCGAAGTTGGGAGCAAGCCCGCCCAGCGCTGTAGAGACACTCCAGACGATTATCGCCCAGCCCAGCACGTTCTTGCGCACCCTGGCGTCGATCAGCGAGCCCAGCCACAGGCCGCAGATCCCGCTCAGCAGCGAATAGGCCAGCCCCATGAGGAGACCCATCTGGATATCGTCGATACCCAGGTCCGCCTTGATCGGCTCGGCCAGCACGCCGACGATCGCCTTGTCGATACTGTAGAAGTTGGCAGCCAGGAACAGGAGCAGCATCGGAAAAAGGCTGCGCCGCAGCGGCGGATAGGCGCTTTCCGGCACCGTTGGGAAGGCCTCAGTCGACACGCACGGTCCGCCCGTCGATGCAGGCCAGCAGGCGCCCGTCGGCATCGTTCAGGATCTCGACCCGCTCGCCGTCGAGGTAGATGATGTCCTCGAAATGGAACTTGCCGATCCCCGGCCCGATCCAGGGCAGGTCACAGCTCAGCACCATGTTGTCGACCAGTTCGAAGGCGTGCATGCCCCCTCCCGGATGCGGGTGGTCGGTGTGTTCCAGGCCCACTGAATGGAGCCCCGCTGCCTTGAAGTCGGAATTGCCATGGTCCTTGATGCATTCGACGACCGCCTTCTCGACGTCGGTCGAAAGCGCGCCGGGGCGAAAATGGGGCAGCGACGCACGCCAGCCCAGCCGGGTCGCATTGTAGCGCTTGAGCTGTTCGGGATTGGGTTCACCGATCACCGCTGTGCGCCCGATGTCGCTGGTGTAGTGGTCGAACTCGGCGGTGGCATCGAAGGTCACCATGTCGCCCGGCAACAGCGGCGCGTTCTTGGGCAAGCGCCCGAAGGCGGGGCGGTAGGGGGTGATGAGAAGAAACACCGGGCGCCCTCCGGCCAGCGCGGCAGCCGACCAGAAGACGCGTTCCGCTTCCGCGCACGAGGCCCCTGCGGCCACCGCCTCCGCGGCGACTTCCAGCGCCAGCTCGGTCTTGCGAGCCGCCGCGCGCATGCGGGCCATCTCGGCCGGGGTCTTGACCATGCGCATGTCCCGCAGGAGATCGCGCGCCGGGCAAACCTCGATCGTACCGCCCAGCAGCGCCTGGACGTCGAGGCCAAGGCCCCGGTCCTCGAAGGCAACGCGCGCCCGGTCGAGACCCATCTCGCGCAAGTACTGCGCGACCGCCTCCTGGTGGTTCTGGGGCAGTCCTTCGGCGCTCAGCACCCCTTGCACGCCGCCCGCGCCAATACCGGGCTTGCGCGCATAGCCGCGCACTGCCATCCAGGTGCCCTGCCCCTGCTGGGGCTGCCCCATGTCGACCTCCACCGTCAGTACCGCGGCGTCGCGCGCATGGTCGCGCGGCAGGATCGCCAGCGCCAGATCGCCAAAGCCCCAGCTGGCATCGGTCGCCCAGCTTGAAAGATAGAAGGTGTTGATGGGCGTGGACGCCACAACCACGTCGATGCCGTCAGAGTCCATCAGCGTGTCGGCGCGGGGGCGGTTTATCAACATCGGCAGGTCGGGCTCCACAAGGCACGAAAATCGAGAGCCAAGGGGTACCAAGCCCCTGCCATTGATCGAAATCAAATACGCTTATCGCCTCCATGGATTCCTGATTGGCATCGCTTGCGTGTCCGTGCTTGTTGGAATGCCGACGCAGGCCCTGCCGCAGGTTCGACCGGCCCTTTCGCGCAGCGCCCTTTCACTTTCGGTCACTTTCGCGATTTTTGGGATACTCGACGATGAAACTGCTCGCCTTCCTGATGCAGACCGGCGGACATATCGCTGGCTGGCGCCATCCCCGTGCGGCCGAGCGGGCACTGTGCGACATCGACTATTTCCGTGAACTGGGACAGACCGCCGAGCGCGGCCTGTTCGATGGCGTATTCCTTGCCGATTACGTGGGCTATCACCCGGTCAAGAGCGCGGAGATCTTCGCGGGCACGGAAAGCCCCAAGCTCGATCCGCTTGCCGTCCTCTCGACCATCGCGGCGGCGACGGACACGATCGGCCTCATCGGCACGGCCTCGACCACCTATAGCCAGCCCTATGACCTGGCGCGCCGTTTCGCCTCGCTCGACCACTTGTCCAAAGGGCGCGCAGGCTGGAACATTGTCACCTCCACCATGGAAAACGAGGCGCACAACTACGGCCGCGAAGCACATATGGGCCATTCCGAACGCTATGCGCGGGCCGAGGAATTCGTCGCGGTTGCCCGCCGGTTATGGGACAGCTGGGAGGAGGGCGCCTACCTTGCCGACAAGGACAGCGGGCGTTGCACCGACCCGGCCCGCATTTCGGCGGTGAACCACGCAGGCGAACACTTCCGCGTGGCTGGCCCGCTGACCGTGCCGCGCAGCCCCCAGGGCCATCCCGTGCTGGTCCAGGCCGGCGCCTCGGCGACCGGACAGCGCTTCGCCGCCGGGCATGCCGAGGTGATCTTCACCTCGCACCCCACCATCGCCACTGCCAAGGCCTTCCGCTGCGCTATGCACGCGCAGCTCGCCGAATTCGGACGCAGCGCCGAAAGCCTCAAGGTCATGCCCGCGATCACCCCGATCCTGGGCGCCAGCCGCGCCGAAGCGCTGGACCTCCAGCGCGAGCTCGACACGCTCATCCCGACGCAGGTGGCGCTCTCCAAGCTGGAGGCCCTGCTCGGCAACATCGATCTGTCCGGCCACGATCCCGATGGCCCGCTTCCCCCACTCCCCGAGGCCGCGCTTGCCGGGCAGAACTCCACCCGCGACCGGGTCCTCGAGCTCGCCGCGCGCGAGCCGCTCTCCTTGCGTGAACTGGCTCGCCGCGTGGCCGGGGGACGCACCAGCCACAGCGTCGTGGGCACCGCCTGTGACATTGCCGAGACCCTGATTGCCTGGGAGCGCGAGGGCGCGGCCGACGGCTTCGTCATATCCCCCCCGGTCCTTCCCACAGGGCTCAGCGACTTCGTCGACGAGGTCGTGCCCATCCTCCAGGAGCGCGGACACTTCCGCCAGGCCTACGAGGGATCGAGCTTGCGCGAGAACCTGGGGCTGGCCGTACCGGAGAACAGCTTCACGCGCGATCCGCACAGCCGCATGGCGCCGGAGATCTTCTAGAGGGCAAAGCTCCGCACCTCCTGCGCGCAGTTTGCGCTACACAAAATGCAGATTACTCTCCGGCCCGAGTGGGAACTTTTTCGCCACCAGCGCGGCCCCTGATCCTGAGAAGGCGCCGCGAACCGCATTCAGGCACGGCCGTGTCGCCAATGCCGCCCATAAGCCCGAAATTGCGAAGCGAACTCCACGACAGACCCACGACGTTATTTTGTCCAATTCAGGACATCGATGCGCGCGCCGATCACACAAGTGGCCCGAAACGGTCATCCCCCCTGCCTGCCACACCGCTCCGACGCTACCTCCTTAAATAGCGCGGAAAAGTTGATAATGCAGAGAATGACCTGTTTGCGCGCCACGCTCTAGCTGGGCGACATGGGCCGTCGCCGAGGACGCCCAGGGGATGAAGTGAGGATACAAGGGGCCATCGCCCTTAGGTATAGCCTTTTACCTTGCACCGGCCCCTTCAGGCAGCGGCTGCACGACCGGCTCCGAGACATAGCGGATCGTCGGCTCCTCGGGCGCTGCAATGGCCGCGGGCGCGGCAGGCTCGGGCACCTCGGGGGTCTGGATCAGTTCGGGGGTGTCCTGGGGCTCGCTCCCGGCAGTCGGCATCATGCGGCCGTAGACCGGCACGACATCGGGCGTGATCCGCCCGTGCAACGCCTCGATCTCGGCCTCGCGCTGGCGCAGGTAAAGCTCGCGGTAGGTCGCATAGGGGTTGTCGGTGTCGCGGATGCGGTTGATCTCGTCGTCAAAGGCGGCGCGTTCGCCCAGCTGCGCCAGCGTGATCATCGGGATCGCCACTTCGGGCTTGGTGAAGGGCTTGCCCAGCATCGCGGGCGAGGCCAGCCGGTCGATTGAATCGCCGATGAGGTCGCGCACTGTCGTCGGGCCGATGATCGGCAGGTACATGTAGGGCCCCGGCCCCACGCCATAGTAGCCCAGCACGTTGGCAACCCCATTGGGCCGGTAAGGCAGGTTGAAGGGCTTGCCCTTGGCCACGTCGATGATCCCTGCGAGGCCCAGCGTCGAATTGATGAGGAAGCGCCCGGCCGTCTCCAGCGCCTTGCCCGGCTTGAGCTGGAGCATGTAGGCCGCGAAGACCACCGGCTCCTGGAGGTTGGAGAAGACATTGCGCAGGCCTTCGCGCACCGGATGCGGGATGCCCTTGTTGTAGGCCTTGGCGACCGGCTCGACGACCGCCTTGTCGACCGACTGCACGACCTCGAACGAGGTTTCGTTGATCGCCTCGAGCGGATCGCCCGGAGGCGCTCCGGGCCGGCGGGTCACGATGATTTCCGACCCCTGCAGGCTCTGATCGGCCGTTTCGACATCATCTGCGGGAGTTTCGACTCCCACCGTCTCGGGCGTGGTGAGAGGTGTCTGGCCGGCTTGCGGCGAAGCCTCCTGCGCGGCCGGGACAGCGGTGTCCTCGGGACCCTGCGCGACCGCCTGGGGGATGGCGGAGCCGATCATCAACGCGGCGGCAGCGGCCGTCAGGCTCATGGGTATTGTCCTTGTCTGGCGGCACATGCCCGCATTCGCAAAGCGATGGGCCGGATAATCAGGCTACGGCTTCAGGTAGGGAGAAGCGTAGCACACATGGGGGAAGTGCCTACCCGGCTATGCGTGAAGACACCTTTCGTCAATTGCCCGGGTCAAGTGAGACGACGTTCCCGGCACGGTCTGTCGATTTCACGCAACACAGGCCAATGGCCCAGTAAGGTGCGCGCGGCAACCTTGTAACTTGCGCCTCCCGTCTTGCCGCTCGCCCCGCGCAATCTTTTCAAGTGCACACACAGTTAAGGGGCAGCACCGATTGCAGATTGATGCCATAAGTCCAGTTCCCGATACGAAATACACCTAGTGGATTGATCGGAACAGATGATTCCGTTTTCGGGATTCCCTTGAACGGGGGGACATGCGAAGATGGCGCATGCGAACGGGCATCCAGATTGAGGTTACAGGACCGGACACCAAGCGGCTCGAAGCGATTGTCGCAGCGCGTAGTTCTCCTCAAAAGCATGTTTGGCGGGCGCGGATCATTCTGCTGACGGCTCAAGGGCTAGGAACGCAGGCGATCATGGAGGCGACTGGCAAATCCAAGCCGTGCGTGTGGCGCTGGCAGGAACGGTACATGGCCGAAGGCGTGGATGGGCTGCTGCGCGACAAGACCCGACCTCCGGGGATCGCGCCTCTCGATGCGGCTTTGGTCGACAAGGTCGTTGCGCTGACGCTGGAACCACCCAGCCATGAGGCCACCCATTGGACGGTGCGGGCG
>NZ_VIRF01000119.1 GCF_008107685.1 Novosphingobium sp. BW1 | reverse complement strand
CCCTGCGATCCATGGCCTCGTGCGCTGGCGGCTGATCGACCTGGCGCATGGGCTCTACGAAGAGTTCGCGGTGTCGCTCGACGAGACGAGCGTCAGCCGCGAACTGACGAAACTGGGCTATGCGAAGCTGACCGCTCGGCACCGTCACCATGCGCAGAACGCACACGCCATGGAGGCATTCCAAAAGGGGGCTTTGCCTCGACGGTGGCAGAGATCCGAGCTAACCTCCCGCAAGGCACCCCCATAGAAATCTGGCTCCAGGACGAGGCGCGCGTCGGGCAGAAGAACACTATCCCCGCCGTTGGGCACAGCGCGGCACGCGGCCGTCTGCTCCCAGGGATCAGCGCACCAAATCAGCCTGTATCTTCAGAGCCATCGGTCCCGAGGAGGGCAAGGGGGCCGGACTGGTTCTGCCCTTTTGCAACACTGAAACGATGACGCTGCACCTGGCCGAGATCGCGTTTGCGGTGGCCCCCGGTGCGCATGCTGTCGTGCTGATGGATCAGGCCGGTTGGCACATGACCGGCAAGCTCAAGGTGCCCGCCAACATCAGCATCGTCGCGCTGCCGG
>NZ_VIRF01000117.1 GCF_008107685.1 Novosphingobium sp. BW1 | reverse complement strand
CGGGCAGTTCCGGATTGGTCATGAAGCGTGCCTTGGGGTTGCCCGGTGGGTTGAGGATGCTCTGGATGTGACCGCTGTTGGAGAGGATGAACTCGCACTTGCCACCCAGCAGCCTGGCCGACTTGTAGCACGACTCCCAGGGGGTGATGTGGTCGTTCAGACCGGCGACACAGTAGAAGTCGCAAGTCACCTGCTTCAGGTCGATGGGCGTGCCGGAGACCTCCAGGGCGCCGGGGCGGTTCAGCGGGTTGCTCTTGAACAGTTCGACGAACTCGCCGTGCAGCGCGGCGGGCAGGCGCGTGGTGTCGTTGTTCCAGTAGAGGATGTCGAACGCCGGCGGCTGGTTGCCGAGCAGGTAGTTGTTGACCCAGTAGTTCCAGATCAGGTCGTTGGGGCGCATCCAGGCGAACACCTTGGCCATGTCCTTGCCCTCCAGCACGCCGGACTGGTAGGAACGACGCTTGGCGG
>NZ_VIRF01000114.1 GCF_008107685.1 Novosphingobium sp. BW1 | reverse complement strand
GGCTGCGAGACAGGAGCAGAGAATGAGCAGACGACCCCGGCGCAACCACAGCCCGGCATTCAAGGCGAAGGTGGCGCTTGCCGCGATCAAGGGTGAGAAGACGCTGGCAGAGCTGGCGCACGACTATGATCTGCATCCCAACCAGATCACGACGTGGCGCACGCAGTTGCTCGAAGGGGCGGCGGGCGTGTTCGGCTCGGAGAAGGCATCTGACGAACCGGCCGTCGACGTGAAGACGCTTCACGCCAAGATCGGCGAGCTGACGTTGGCCAATGATTTTTTGGAAGGCGCGCTCGGCAAGGCAGGTCTGTTGCCGAGCGCAAGGCGATGATCGATCGAACGCACACCTTTCCCGTGAAGCGGCAGGCGAAGGAACTGGGGATCAGCCGGAGCCGTGTCTATTATTTGCCGCGGCCGGTTTCGTCCGAAGATCTTGCGATCATGCGTCGCATCGACGCGCTGCATCTGGAGTTTCCGTTCGCAGGCAGCCGGATGATGCGCGACTTTCTTCGTCAGGAGGGCATCACGATCGGCCGCTGCCATGTCGCGAGCCTGATGAAGAAGATGGCGATCGAGGCCGTCTATCGCCGTCCCAGCACTTCCAGGCCGGCGCCAGGGCACAAGATCTACCCCTATCTCCTGCGCAAGCTTCCGATGGTGAGGCCCAATCAGGTCTGGGCGACAGATATCAGCTACTGGATTGATTCCAACGTTTGGTGCCCGCGCCTGACAGCGGCGATGATGTCGTGGGGGTCGGCTTTCCAGACGAAGGGACGCGGATCCTCGTTGTGCTCTTTGATGAAGCGGTTGATGGCTGCCTGCA
>NZ_VIRF01000024.1 GCF_008107685.1 Novosphingobium sp. BW1 | reverse complement strand
TGGGCTGCTGCGCGACAAGACCCGACCTCCGGGGATCGCGCCTCTCGATGCGGCTTTGGTCGACAAGGTCGTTGCGCTGACGCTGGAACCACCCAGCCATGAGGCCACCCATTGGACGGTGCGGGCGATGGCCAAAGCCATTGGTATCGCGGCATCATCGGTTGTGAAGATCTGGCATGACCACGGCCTGGCGCCTCATCGGTGGCGCAGCTTCAAGCTGTCGAACGACAAGGCTTTCGCCGAGAAGCTTCACGACGTCGTCGGGCTCTATGTCTCGCCGCCTGCCCACGCCATCGTGTTGTCCGTCGACGAAAAGAGCCAGATCCAGGCGCTCGACCGCACCCAACCGGGCTTGCCGCTCAAGCGCGGTCGCGGGGCAACCATGACGCACGACTACAAGCGTAACGGGACCACAACCTTGTTTGCCGCGCTCAATGTCCTGGATGGCTCCGTGATCGGCCGCAACATGCAGCGCCACCGGCATCAGGAGTTCATCCGCTTCCTGAACGCCATCGAAGCCGAGATGCCCGCAGACAAGGCCATCCACGTGATCCTGGACAATTACGCGACCCACAAGCAACCCAAGGTCCGTGCCTGGTTGGCAAGGCACCCGCGCTGGACCTTCCACTTCGTGCCCACGTCGTGCTCATGGCTCAATGCCGTCGAGGGTTTCTTTGCCAAGCTCACCCGGCGGAGGCTGAAAAACGGCGTATTCCATTCCGTTGTAGACCTGCAGGCAGCCATCAACCGCTTCATCAAAGAGCACAACGAGGATCCGCGTCCCTTCGTCTGGAAAGCCGACCCCCACGACATCATCGCCGCTGTC
>NZ_VIRF01000113.1 GCF_008107685.1 Novosphingobium sp. BW1 | reverse complement strand
CGGCGCGGGCGTGCTGCGGCGCGAGGGTATCGCCATCAGCATGGACGGCCGCGGCGCCTGGCGCGACAATGTCGTGGTCGAGCGGCTGTGGCGCTCGGTGAAGTACGAGGAAGTCTACCTGCACGCCGACGCATGCGTCAGCGAAGCGCGCAGTTCGATCGGCCGATACCTGGGCTTCTACAACGCCCGGAGACCTCACTCGAGCCTCGGCGGACGTACGCCCGATCAAACCTACTTTGACAATCTGCCACAGGCCGTGGCAGCGTGAATTGGCCGCGACTTGCGGGGCGTCACTCCGGCCGGGCTACGCCCGACCTCCATGACGCCCCGCAGGCGCCAGCTTGAACAACCAAACCGCAGACGATCCACTTATCAAACGTCAAAGGCTGTTCAGACAAACCGAGCCACTTCTGGGAGATGCCTTTGGACCGCGAGCATAGAATAAAGTCTTTGATGGGACACGCTTACTTTCCCAAAGAATTACCGCGCGTTTTTGCAACGGCTGGCTTCGGGAATAATGTTGATGATATTATCGCTGATTGGCGGTCTGCAAACCTGTTCTCTCAAATGTGCGATCTGAAAGTTCCCGTCAAAAAGACTACGAAGGCAGGTGCATACAAATACAAACTGAAGGCGTGGGCCGATCCGGAAATCATTTCCACGCCGAAAAGAGGCTACGAAAGACGCAGTCTCCATATCACGCATCCCATTCCTCAATCTCTCCTAGTGGATTGATTCCAACGTTTGGTGCCCGCGCCGGACAGCGGCGATGATGTCGTGGGGGTCGGCTTTCCAGACGAAGGGACGCGGATCCTCGTTGTGCTCTTTGATGAAGCGGTTGATGGCTGCCTGCAGGTCTACAACGGAATGGAATACGCCGTTTTTC
>NZ_VIRF01000112.1 GCF_008107685.1 Novosphingobium sp. BW1 | reverse complement strand
CTTCACCGGCGTGCTGCGGCGCGAGGGTATCGCCATCAGCATGGACGGCCGCGGCGCCTGGCGCGACAATGTCGTGGTCGAGCGGCTGTGGCGCTCGGTGAAGTACGAGGAAGTCTACCTGCACGCCTACGCATGCGTCAGCGAAGCGCGCAGTTCGATCGGCCGATACCTGGGCTTCTACAACGCCCGGAGACCTCACTCGAGCCCCGGCGGACGTACGCCCGATCAAACCTACTTTGACAATCTGCCACAGGCCGTGGCAGCGTGAATTGGCCGCGACTTGCGGGGCGTCACTCCGGCCGGGCTACGCCCGACCTCCATGACGCCCCGCAGGCGCCAGCTTGAACAACCAAACCGCAGACGATCCACTTATCAAACGTCAAAGGCTGTTCAGACAAACCGAGCCACTTCTGATCAGCCTAGGCGCATCATGACCATCGGACGCCGCAAATAGGCCCGTAGGTTCTGATCAATGCAGGTTGGTATGAGTGGTAACAATCAGGGGAGCACGTCACTCCATCACGAAGTGGAGCTTGTCATCGGTGGGGCTCTCAGGTTCGACATGGCGCGCCGGGATCTCCAGGCCGAGGCCAAGCCGAAGGGCCGTCCTTGGGACATGGCCAAGGGCTTCGAGGCCTCGGCGCCGCTGGGGCCTATTGTGCCGGAGATGCCGCCGCGCAAAGCCGCGATCCGCTACGAGCTCGATGGTGAAGTGCGCCAGCAGGGCACATCGCGCAGATGATCTGGTCGGTGACGGAGATCCTTGCGCAACTCTCATGCTACGCGACCCTGGCGCCGGGCGATCTTGTCTTTACCGGAACCCCTGCCGGGCGCGGTCCGATACGTTCGGGGCAGCGTCTTCGCGGCGAAGTGGCGGGCCTGCCTGTTGTCGAAATCTGTTACGATGCCTGAGGTCGGACCGAGTCTTGCCGTTGACCTGGTGGCTTTTGCAAATGCTAGTGGATTGATTCCAACGTTTGGTGCCCGCGCCTGACAGCGGCGATGATGTCGTGGGGGTCGGCTTTCCAGACGAAGGGACGCGGATCCTCGTTGTGCTCTTTGATGAAGCGGTTGATGGCTGCC
>NZ_VIRF01000123.1 GCF_008107685.1 Novosphingobium sp. BW1 | reverse complement strand
TGAACCGCGCCGGGATTGCCGGAGGCCCTAACTCCTGAGAGGAAGGGTCTACGATGAGCAAGACGACAAACAAGTTTGCACCTGAAGTTCGGCAGCGGGCGATCCGCATGGTTCTGGAACATGAAGGCGATTATCCTTCTCGCTGGGCTGCGATCACGTCGGTGGCTGAGAAGATCGGATGTTCCGGGCACACGCTGCTGGAATGGGTGAAGAAGTCCGAGGTGGACAGCGGCAAGCGCGGTGGTGTGCCGACGGAGACCGCCGAGAAGCTCAAGGCATTGGAGCGTGAAGTCCGCGAACTGCGGCAAGCCAATGAGATTTTGCGCAAGGCGTCGGCATATTTTGCCCAGGCGGAGCTCGACCGCCCGTTCAAACGATGATCGCCTTTATCGACGAGCATCGCGATGCCCATGGGGTCGAGCCGATCTGCAGGGTTCTGCCGATCGCCCCATCCACCTATTACGAGCGTCTTGCCAAGCGGCGAGATCCGGCCTTGCAATCCGCTCGCGTGCGGCGGGATGAAGAGCTGAAGCCCGAAGTTCTGCGGGTCTTTGCCGAGAACTTCGGCGTCTACGGCGTTCGCAAGGTATGGCGGCAAATGAACCGCGAGGGCTTCGATGTTGCACGCTGCACAGTGCAGCGGCTTATGCGAGAGCTTGGCCTGCAAGGGGTGATCCGGGGCAAACCGGTGCGCACCACGATTGCCGATAAGGCGGCTCCGTGCCCGCTCGACCAGGTCAATCGCCAGTTCCATGCTCCGGCGCCGAACATGCTCTGGGTTTCCGACTTCACGTATGTCGCGACTTGGGCGGGGTTTGTCTACGTCGCCTTCGTGATCGACGTCTACGCCCGCTACATTGTGGGTTGGCGTGTCAGCAAGACGGCGCATGCCAGCTTCGTGCTGGATGCGTTAGAGCAGGCTATCCACGACCGGCGGCCCGTTCACCGGGGCGGCTTAGTTCATCACAGCGACCGTGGCTCGCAATACGTGTCCATCAAGTACACCGAGCGCCTTGCTGAAGCCGGCATCGAGCCGTCCGTCGGTAGCGTCGGCGACAGTTACGACAACGCTTTGGCCGAGACGATCAACGGCCTTTACAAAGCTGAGGTCATCCACCGCCGAGGACCTTGGCGCTCGTTCGAAGCCGTCGAATACGCCACACTGGAATGGGTCGACTGGTTCAACAACAGGCGCCTGCTAGAGCCGATCGGAAACATTCCTCCGGTCGAAGCCGAGCAGCGCTACTACGCCATGCTGGACGACGTTCCATTGGCTGCATAATTTAAGACGAATGGCCTCCGGCAATCCCGGCGCGGTTCA
>NZ_VIRF01000053.1 GCF_008107685.1 Novosphingobium sp. BW1 | reverse complement strand
CAAGTGGTTCGGGGGCGAGCTTGCCCCCAAGTTGGATGTCCATGAGTCGGGTCCAACCTTGCCACATGATCGTGTTGCCGGGCGGCGGATCGTGGCGTCGACCGAGATAGCCGCCCAAGTGCGCGATCTCGGCCAGGTACGCTGAAATCGGCGGCGCGGTTACAGTCATTTTCCCGGCGCGGGCGGCAATTCGGTCAATGATCTCGATCTCGCTGGCTGTCAGTGCGGACCCGGGATCATCATTGGGGCGCACTCTGTTCAGCATCGTGAGCCAGAAGATTCACCAGCCCAGAATGCAGAATATGGCTATCAGGTTGACCAGTCGCTCGGCTGCGCGCAGCTTGAGTTTCTCGGCGTTGAAGCCTGACTTGAGGATCTTGAAGAACAGTTCGATCTTCCATCTCATCGAGTACCAGGCCATTTTCTCGACCGCCTCCGCGGCCGTTCCTACAGAAAGATCGGTGAGCAGCTTCCAGTCGATCGGTTTGCGCCCTTCGGGAGGGTCGACTTCCCCGGCGTGGATCACGGTCAAGCTGAGTGGTGGGTAGCGCCGCGCTTTGCCAATGGGCGGCAGAACGCCGGTGCGCTTGTACTTCAGAGCCAGTTTCACGCGGCTACCCTCGGCGATCTCGAACTGGTGATGTCCCCCGACAGCGACCTCGGCCATCTCGGCCGACACGGTCTGCTTGCCGTCGCCGGCCAGACGATCAACGCAAGTGCGGACGACAAAGTGGGTCCCGAGCTCCTGCGTCGCGCAGTAGAATTCATAGATGTCGTTCTCGCGATCACCGACGTGCACGATGCGGGCGGGATCCCCTCCGAGCAATGCAGTCGAGCCGCGCATATTCTCGAGCCAGCAAATGCTTTCTTTTGACTCGATCGGCACGCGGGTCTGGTTGACCTTGCGTTTGAGCGCCAGCAGCCCTTTGAATTGTGCACGGCTCCAGAAGCGGGCTGCCGTCAAGCCGAGGAAGCTCTTCAAACGTGATGGTCAGGCTCGCATGCATCATCACGCCGCACAGCTTGTGCTGGCGCCAGCGGCCTTCCTTGTCACGCCCGCTGTTCACAGGCTTGGTGTAGCCGATGCTGTCTGGTGCTGATCGCTGGTCGATGAATTCTGTGGTGTCCTGCAGCACCAGCAGGGTGCCATCGCAACTGGCTGCACGACGCGCTGTCGCTTGGAAATGGCCAGCCAGAATGTGCTCTTCGGTGACCGAGCTGTTCGACAAGAAGCGGTACGCCGCTTTGGTGTTTTCCCAGTCTTCGCACGCCAATGGCAGCGGCTGACCTGTTGCGCTGTCCAAGCTGCACATCAGTTTGCGCAGCCGATTACCAAGCCGAGCATCGCCGAACCCGGTGTTGTCTATTTCTCCGTCGATCCAGGCCTCAGCTTCATCTCCGTCGTTCGCGCCATGGCACGCCCCCCCC
>NZ_VIRF01000110.1 GCF_008107685.1 Novosphingobium sp. BW1 | reverse complement strand
ACTTCCAGATCGGCAGCGCTTGCCCTCCAGAACCATCCCAAAGACGCTTTACACATAGACCAGCGCATGGGGCCCGCGGGTTCCTGCACTGGAGGCTTTCGTACGCAAGCGCCCGAAACCCTTCACAGACCTGGTCGACCGGAATCGCTGCGTTGATCGTCGTATTTTACCGGGAGGAGACAGTCCGGTTTTGGTCACCTGATCGAGTGAAGCAGACATTCGACTGTGGCAACGTCCGTGCCCGTTTGCGACCAGAATGCGTCGTTCGCCAATTGGACCTCTAGCGGCAGCTTCCGCCGAAACCAGCCATTCGCGCAGCGCCGATCGGTCGGGCAGAAATGCGCCCTAATGTCAGTCATAGCGGACCGCCTGACGATCGCCTGAAAGCAGACATACGTGCCGATAGGTTACAAAAGAGGATCTGTGACCTTTACTCGAGGAGGACGCAGAACGAGAGAGGCTAGGCCAATTACGCGAGTTATAAACGCTCGCGGCGCAATGACACTACGGGCGACGGATTGCCATGCCTTCTCGAGAGGGATGGAGTATGCTTGGAATGCAGTGCGAGGCGGTCTAGCATGCTAAGCGATCTCGGAAGCGGATCTGTTATTGCAATTACGTCGGGGGTTGAAGTGAGAGGTGGCCTGGAGAATCTGCACACTGAGATAATTGGATTTTCTGCCTGAGAGCAGCCAGATGGGCTGCGAGACAGGAGCAGAGAATGAGCAGACGACCCCGGCGCAACCACAGCCCGGCATTCAAGGCGAAGGTGGCGCTTGCCGCGATCAAGGGTGAGAAGACGCTGGCAGAGCTGGCGCACGACTATGATCTGCATCCCAACCAGATCACGACGTGGCGCACGCAGTTGCTCGAAGGGGCGGCGGGCGTGTTCGGCTCGGAGAAGGCATCTGACGAACCGGCCGTCGACGTGAAGACGCTTCACGCCAAGATCGGCGAGCTGACGTTGGCCAATGATTTTTTGGAAGGCGCGCTCGGCAAGGCAGGTCTGTTGCCGAGCGCAAGGCGATGATCGATCGAACGCACACCTTTCCCGTGAAGCGGCAGGCGAAGGAACTGGGGATCAGCCGGGGTAGTGTCTATTATCTGCCGCGGCCGGTTTCGTCCGAAGATCTTGCGATCATGCGTTGCATCGACGCGCTGCATCTGGAGTTTCCGTTCGCAGGCAGCCGGATGATGCGCGACTTTCTTCGTCAGGAGGGCATCACGATCGGCCGCTGCCATGTCGCGAGCCTGATGAAGAAGATGGCGATCGAGGCCGTCTATCGCCGTCCCAGCACTTCCAGGCCGGCGCCAGGGCACAAGATCTACCCCTATCTCCTGCGCAAGCTTCCGATGGTGAGGCCCAATCAGGTCTGGGCGACAGATATCAGCTACATTCCCATGGCCCGGGGCTTCGTCTATCTTGTCGCTATCGTCGACTGGTTCAGCCGCAAGGTCCTCAGCCACCGGATTTCGATTACGCTGGACGCCGACTTCTGCGTGGAAGCGCTCGAGGAA
>NZ_VIRF01000107.1 GCF_008107685.1 Novosphingobium sp. BW1 | reverse complement strand
CTTCGCATAGCCCAGTTTCGTCAGTTCGCGGCTGACGCTCGTCTCGTCGAGCGACACCGCGAACTCTTCGTAGAGCCCATGCGCCAGGTCGATCAGCCGCCAGCGCACGAGGCCATGGATCGCAGGGCTCGGCCCGCGCTCGACCGCCTCGCCCCGGCGACCACCATCATAGATCTGGGCCAGTGCCAGCAATCGCCGGGCCTGCGGTGCGCTCTTGAAGCTCCGTGCCAGTCGCCCAAGCGCCGGTCCGTCAAAATCCTTCCGCAATCCGACCGCTCGCCCCACTATCGCGTCCTCCTGAAGCAGGTCGCTATTGAGTCAGACTTTCGCCCAAGTGGGAATCCCCAAGTGAGCCAGCCCCAGCGCAGGTTGGTATAAATCATCCTCGGCACTAAATGCACTCGAAAGGAGATTTAATTAATTTCCTTGGGAGTGAGTTCGTTCAATAGATAAATTTCTACTTACACAGTCACTCTCAGGCATTCCTTCAGGGCAAGGATTTAATTTAGGAAGAAGACTGTTTTCGTGAGGCAAGCGCACGGTCATTACCCGCAAAGGGGTTGGCCCGATTGTTCGGGAGGTGTGTCCATGTCCCGTGACATCGTCTGCCAAGACGATATCTCCCTTTGACAATATGTACTTTGAGCCGTCGCCCAGACCGATTTCTAGGCTGCCTGCGAGGACAATCAGAAAACGCGGCGTAGATACGCCATGAAAATCAATGAAATCGCCAGGCAACGTATCGGCGATCTCGACATCGGTGGCATAGAGCCGGGTCTGTACACTACGCCCCTCCTTGCCTCCGGTTCGAGGAAGTGGAAGCATCTCCAGATGGGATTCGCCATCCTCGCCTCCATAAAGGTGGGCAACCGTGAAGGCCGCCGCTGCAGGATCGATCGGACTGACTGGTTCAGTCGAATGTGGAACACATTCCTCCTTTGCAATCATCGGCTCCTTTGAACGCGCAATCTGCGAATCCAGTGCATTACCAAGCAGGATCAGCGCACCTGCAGCGAGCCTCAGCTTCAATCGCCTCATCAATCAGCACCATGATTTATTTTTCAAACAACGTCGGAAAGGTCACCTGCAGATACCATGTCGATCTGTGCGGCCTTTGAGCGTAGCAATGGGATCAATTCACGGCCATGTTCCGCGATGTCGCCGAACAGATCAAACCCGCGGAGCAAATAGCCACTGATACCCAGGCGATAGTATTCCATCATCGCGTCGGCTACCTGCTCTACGGTGCCGACAAGCGCAGGCGGCAAGGTGGGCGTGGAAAAATCGATCGACGCTTTCGTGATCCCTGTCCACAGGCAGGTATCAAGCGGCTCATCTCCACCGGCTAAGGCATGCATCTCGTTCTTCCCGGAGCCACCTTTCGTCGTTGCCAAGCGAGGCTCGAGACGCATTCCGGTAGATGCAGCCCCATCTCCCTTGGCAATCTCGGCACGCTGCTCCAGTCCCTTGAGGCGCAAGGCCTCCATTACGTCCGACGCGCGACGCCAAGCGTCCTCTTCGCTTTCCCCTAGTGGATTGATTCCAACGTTTGGTGCCCGCGCCTGACAGCGGCGATGATGTCGTGGGGGTCGGCTTTCCAGACGAAGGGACGCGGATCCTCGTTGTGCTCTTTGATGAAGCGGTTGATGGCTGCC
>NZ_VIRF01000082.1 GCF_008107685.1 Novosphingobium sp. BW1 | reverse complement strand
TATCCATGGTGAGTTCCTTTGCGTTGAAGGAACTCCACGGTCGCAAGGCGACATCGCCGCTCGCAAAGCCTGAACAATACTACGCTACCTCGCCCCAAGCGACCCTCCCGCGAAGCGGGTTCGTGCTCTGGTCGCAAGCGGTCGTCGAATTTGCGAGTTTTCGATGACCTTAGCAGCACCTCTCCCAGGGCGTTATTTCGGTCCATTCTATCGGATTTTAATCTCATGCTGGACAACGTGTCGAAGGACAATAATGCTGTAGTGCAAGGGCAACACATTCGGGGGAGTGGAACTGCGTGGCGCTGGCACCGACGGCCAACCTAATCACCGTGCGCGAGGTACTTGCAAAGTTCGAAGCCGAGTTCGCGGCTGTCGCGGAGGCGGTCGAGAATGGGGAGTTTGCCTTGTGGGTCGGGTCTGGCATTTCGCACCAGGCGCCCAGCCTCGGCAGTCTCATCGAGAAGGCTTTCGACTATCTGCGGGAGCGTGCAGCAAATCCCTTGACTACTGCCGCCTATATGCCGGCGCTCGAAGAGGCCTTGGGATTGGTCAATATCGATCCCGCGACCGTTCTGGCCCAGATTGACCAGCCCCTGTCGGCGTGGCCGGAGCATGATGCCATCATCAAGGGGCTCTGGAACCAATACTCTCGTGTGCTGGATATTCCGATCGCGGGTATGCCGCCGGATTTCATCTTGTGGGACGCGATCGACGTTCGAGAAGCGTTCGCCAATCCCGCGCCTCCTGCGGCCGAGCATCTGTGCATCGCCATCCTCATCCTCGAAGGTGCGGTCCAGGCGATCGCCTCGGCGAACTGGGACGGCTTCATCGAGGCGGCCGTCGAGCGTCTGACCGGCGGCGTCCCCGGTATGCTGCAGGTCGTCGTGGATCCGAACCAGCTAAGAGGCCCTGCCGGCCGTGCAAGGCTGCTAAAATTTCATGGATGCATCGTCCACGCGACACGGGAGCCTGCCGTCTTCCGGCGTTTCCTGACAGGCAGCTACACACAGATCATGGGGTGGCCCCAGTCCAACGATTTTGGCGCGATGTGCCAAGCGGTGGTGGGACTCGCGACCTCGCACAAAACGATGGTGCTGGGCCTCTCCATCCAAGACAACAACTTGCAGACGCTATTCTCCCGCGCTGAGGCCATACACGCCTGGCCGTGGCCTAGCGCACCGGCGGCGCCTGCGCACATCTTCTGCGAGGATAGCATTCGCCCGGGACAACGTGACGTCCTTAGGCTGTCCTACGGGGCTGCTTATAACCATAATCCCTCCGCGATGCATGATGCCACACTGCTTCGAGCCTGGGGGGAGAAGGTCCTGATCGCACTAGTTCTTAAACTCCTGACCGATAAGCTCGCTCATCTGGTCGATCTTACCCTTGCCCCGTTGGGCATGGGTGCCATCGGCGCCGCGCTCAATCCCTTGCTAGGCGAGCTGAGAGACGACATCGCGGATCTGGCGGTTCCACCACCAGGCGGCCGTAGTCGGACTCCTTTCGTGAACACGGCGATCGCTATCTGGTCGCGCTTGCTGGCAATGTTCCGGACCGGCGCTCTGCCGGCGAACGCCGACGCCTACGAAGCGCTTTGCGCCTCGACCCCTAACCTCATGGCCGCCGATCAGAACGCGATCGGCATGGGCCTCGGGCGGCTCGGGCTGGCGCTCGGCCTGCTGCAGGGTGGCCGGGCAGAGGGTCTTTGGGAGCTGCGCGGGCCGGTATCGGCTGAACTCGAGGCCGGGGCAATGACCGCGCGCGCCGCGCGTCCGGATGGGGTCGATCGGCCGCTGTTCCTTGTGAAATCCGCGAGTGAGGCGATCTCACTCAAGAGCCGCGGTGCATTCGCGAATGACAATGCCATCATAGTTCATGCCGACGATGTCTGGCAGCAGCTCGCCGGGGGCGCGAGCAGCGCCCGCCGCGTTCGCGCTGCTCCGGGGCGAACCGGCCATGTCGGCGAAACCCATGTAAGCTTGGGCGCGCTGCTTGATCGCTGCAGCGACGCCGTCAGCCTCCAGCGCGAGTTCGTCGCCGAGATGATGCTGTGAGCGCGCCGCTGGTTCAGGCCATTCAGGCACGGCTTCGCAAGGCCCGGTATGTCGATCTGTCTACTCCGTTCAGGGTGGCAGGCGTCGAATTTGCGTTCACCGGTGCAATGCGCGGCATCGAGGGGCGTGCGCTGGATCTGATTCTCCTGGTCGATACCACGACGGGAGACTTTGGCGACCGTGATGGCCTGCGTGTCCGGCAACGTGTCGAGGCGCTGAGCCGCGCGCTCGACGTCACAGCGTCGCGGTTCGTCGTGACGGTTATCCTTGCAGGCGCCGTTCTGGCTGAGGGTATCGAAGCGCTGTCGGAGACATGCCGTGTGCTACAGGTCGAGGGCGTCGCGCTCGATGATCAAGGAATTCCGGCCGATGCAGCCGCCGCACTGCAGCTCGACGACCGAATCCGCGTGCTTCTCCCGCTCACCTTGCCCGCCGCCGCCGGCGGGACAACCGACGGGGCCGGTCCGGCAATGGAGCAGCTCATAAGGGCGCTGCCTGCCGGCACCGACAAGGAGCTTCTGGAGGCCGCGATGTCGGCCTCGATCGACGGCGAACAGGCGGTGACCGATGCGGTGGCGTCCGTCATCATGCGAACGTTGCAGCAAGATACGGGCGAGACGCAGCCATGAACGATATCCTGCTCAAGAGCCTGGACGTTACAAACTTCCGCAGCATTCGCGGGCACATCCACGCGCCGCTCGACGCTAAGGTGGTACTCATCCACGGCGAGAATGGCGCCGGAAAGACGAGCCTGCTTTCATCGATCGAGCTTGCGCTTACCGGTCATGTCCAGTCTCTCGAGCGCGCGGATCAGGGCTATGCGCGGCAATTGCTGCACCGCTCATCGGTCGAGGGCAATGTGCTGCTGCGGACGGCGCTTGGCGCTACAGAGCGCGACTACGAAGCGCTCCTGACCGACGCTGGCGCAAGCTCCGTCGCGGCGCTCGGCACCGAGCAGGCGAAGTTTTTCCGGGAGCGCTCCTTCCTGCCGCAATCGCTGCTCGGTCAGCTTCTGCAAATCTATCAGGATGCCGGAAGCGACGCGAGTTCCCCGCTCTCGCAATTCGTGGGCAAGCTGCTTGGACTCGATCGCCTCGACGCACTCGAGGCTGGGCTCAAGCCGCTCGCCGATGTCCGAAACGTCCGCAAGACGGTCGATGGATGGCTGGCGGCCGAGAATGAGAAGTCGCGCCTCGACCGGCTGCTCTCGGATCAGCGCACGACCCGCAATGGCGTTGTTCAGCAGATCGCCGCCGCCTTGAATGAGCTTCGTACGCTGTGCACTGAACTCGGGCTGACAATCGAGGTCTCCGAGGAGACGTTGGACACGGTCGAGGCGGCGCTCAACGACGAGTCCGATAACAAGAGCTTCGACACGCTCACGGATCAGCAGCGCCGGCTAGGTGCTATCCAGCGCGAGATCAGCGCGGCCGGCAGCACCAGCGATGGGAGCGGCGAGAACGCCGCAGGCGACGAGGCAAGCGAGGCTTATGCGCGCTGGGAGGCCGAGCATGGCGGAAAGGCCAGCGACATTCGCGCCCGTGTCGAGGCGCTGCTTCCTGACCTATCGCTGCCGAGCGACCCGGAGCAGCTTCTCGATGCAGCATTGACGCGTCTTCGCACTGAACAGAAGCAAGCGTCCGATCGCGCGGATCAGGCCCGGATCGACTTCGAGCGCGAGGTCGCGGCGCAGAGCGAGCGGGACGTTGCGCAACGCCAGCGCGATACGATCGACCAAGAGGTCGGGCGTCTCTCCAGCACGGCGGGAAGCTTGGGTTCGGTGCTCGCCGAGCTCACGTCCTTCATCACCGACGAGACCTGCCCAGTCTGCGATCGCGATTTCAGCGAAGTCGGCAAGCTGCCGCTAAGCGAGCACGTCCATCACAAGGTTCGGACACTGTCCGCGTCGGCAGAGCGATTGCTTGTGCTCGGCCGGACGCGAGGCGAGGTGCAGGTCACCATCGAGCGACTGGATCGCGAGATCGAAGCCATCGCGGCGCGCAAGCCGGATGCGGAGGCACTTGCTGCGCTCGATCGCAGGGTCGCGCTGCTCGGGGCGCTCATCAGCGAGGTCGACGGCCTCGGCGAGATTTTCCGCGAAGGTGGCCGGCTAAGGGCGGCTGACATTGCGGCACGACGTTCGGTAAGCACCGCACAGTCGCGCAACGTCGCGCTCTCGGCGGCACGAGAGACTCTCAGCGACTTTGCGCGCTCAATCGGCGCCGAGGGACTCGCAGAGGGCGAAACCTTCTCGGCGGGGATGGCCCGACTGGAGGCGCTGCTCTCGACACAGTCGACGGCTTTGGAGAACCGGCTCTCGCTACGGCGCAGGGGCGGCGACCATATTGCGAGCATCAGGTCGGCAGCGGCGCGCCGCAAGGTCAGCGATGATCGGATCACGGAAGATTTTGCATCCTTCCAGCGGGCGGAAGAAGCGCTGGAGCGTGCGCAGAAGCTGCGCGACCAAGGCAATGCGATACGCGGTGCCGTCGACACGGTTCGATCGGCGATCATCCGGCGGGAGTTCAATGACCGTCTCAACCGCGTCTGGCGAGACCTATTCGTGCGGTTGGCGCCTGGCGAGCCCTTCGTCCCGGCATTTCGGATCCCGGACGCCTCGACCCAGAAGCTGCAGCCAAAGCTGATCACCGAGCATCGTGACGGTGGCAGTGCGGGCGGGACGCCTGGTGCGATGCTCAGCTCAGGCAATCTCAACACCGCTGCGCTGACGCTCTTCATCGCGCTCCATCTCGCTGTCCCCAAGGATCTGCCATGGCTGATCCTCGACGATCCGGTGCAGTCGATGGACGACGTCCATATCGCCCATTTCGCAGCGCTCCTCAGGACGCTTTCGAAGGAGCACGGCCGGCAGATGATGATCGCGGTCCATGATCGGCAGCTTTTCGAGTATCTGAAGCTCGAGCTCAGCCCGGCCTTTCCGGACGACAGCCTGCTGACGCTGGAGCTATCGCGAGGGCCGCGGCGCGACAGCATCTGCGTGCCACGCCGTTTCGTCTTCAAGGAGGAGACGGCGCTGCTCGCCGCAGCCTAGTCCGGTCCAGATGGGCGTGTTCGGCCAAGATCCCGGTTTGTGCAATCGTAAGATGAAGGTGACCCAATGAACCGTCCGTTGGTCGTGCTGCATGGCATCCATCTCAATGACTATGATGGCAGCCTAGAAGGCTTCTATGCGGGCGGCTTCAAATGGGCGGCGGAGCATGGATGGGGCGGGGAGGTTCTGAATTTCAAACCGACCTCCGGTCGCTGCTATGGTCATGTCGAAGTGCTTGAGAACTCGATTCACATCGAGAAACTCGGGACCACCCCCACGAGCGACGCCATCGACCACGTGCTGGTCGTCTGGACCGCGCCGGATCCGTCGCCCCGTCGAGGGAGGATCGTCGTCGGGTGGTACGACAACGCAACGGTCTATCGTGATCGCCAGCAGCCCAACGGCGCGCTGAAGCGGGCGAGGACCTACCGCGATCCGTACTCCCGCGAGCCGCACACGCTGTCGTTCCAGGTCGAGGCGGACGAGAAGGATTGCCGGCTGCTCGCGCCAGAGGAGCGCGTGCTTTGGATTCCACCGCGCAAGAAGGGCGACAAGGGAATTCCCGGCCAGAGCCCCGTCTATTTTCCCGAACGGCAGGCGGAGGTCGGGCCCGAGATCGCGCGCCGCATGCGTCATTTCATCGAGACCGGGAAAGCATTGCCGCTCGCAGAGGCGGTCTCGCCGAAGTCCGGAAGCAAGGGCAATCGCTTCCAACTCGATCCGGAGCGGCGCAAGGAGATTGAAGATGCCGCGATGCGGATCGTGACCGACCATTTCAAGGGGCTCGGCTACAAGGTTGAAGACGTCTCGGCGACGAAGCTGGGATATGACCTCGTCGCCGTAAGAGGCGACGCGACGCTTTGCATCGAGGTGAAGGGCCGATCCGGCAGCGAGGTTGTAGCGGACTTCACCTTCAACGAGTTTGACAAGATACGCCTCGAGGAACGCGGGAAGTTCCTCAAGGGGAGCTATCGGATCTGCATCGTCACCGACGCATTAGGCGAACGCGCCAGCCCGAACCTGCACCATTTCTGGTGTGTCACTCCGCCTGGCGCCGCGAAAAGTGCGTCGCGGCAACGCGCATGGCAGAACATTGACGGCGAAGGCACGCTCGAACTGACGCCGCGCGAAGCCGCCCAGGGCCGGATGCGCTGAGTGATCAGGTGAAGTAAGGCGCGGTCTCCGTGCCGGCCACGATCGCTGCAACCTTTTCTGAGAAGACTTTAACCAATCGCAGGGGGCTATCGGTGATGCTCGCGGATCGGCCCATCCCTTAAATGACCGGTTCTGTCAGATCCAGACATCCTCGGCGTTTCGTAAGCGGGGCCTGAGGGCCGCCTTGCGCGGTGCCCATTCGCCGCGATGATTGCCGCTCTTTGAGCGAGGTGGCGGGTGTCTGACGAGATCGAGGATTCAGCAAGCGAACGGGCGACTACTCATACGAGTAATCGTATGAGTAGTCGGATCGAGGTCGTTAGCAGGGTGTCGGGCCGTCGACGCTGGACAGTAGAACAGAAGCTGGCCGTATTGCGGGATGCATTCGGCCCCGACGGTTGCGTGCGGACGGCCTGTGAGCGCCACGACGTCGGCAGCGGCTCGATCTACACCTGGCGGCGCCAGGCTATGTCCGGTGAGCTTGCCGGGGTTCGCAAGCTGGCCGAGCCAGCCTTTGCCGAGGTCCAGGTCGGCGAGCCGCCCGCGTTGCCTGCTCCCATTGCACCGCTCGTCCCCGGCTTGATCGGGATCGAACTGCCTTCGGGCATCAGGGTGACCGTGGATGCCGCAGTTGATGCCGATGCCCTGTTGCGGGTGATCGGCGCGCTGGCACGATGATCCCGCTGCCGCCATCGACGCGGATCTTCCTGGCCTGCGGTGCGACCGACATGCGTAAGGGTTTCGATGGCCTGGCGGTAATGACGCAGCAGGTTCTGGAGCAGAGCCCACATTCCGGTGCGCTGTTCGCCTTTCGGGGCAAGCGCGGCGATCTGGTGAAGCTGCTTTGGTACGACGGCCAGGGCATGTGCCTGTTTTCGAAGCGGATGGACCGGGGACGCTTCGTATGGCCGTCGACCAAGACGGGGTCGGTGGTGATGACGGCGGCGCAGCTTTCAATGCTATTGGAAGGCATCGATTGGCGGCGACCGGAACGCACTTTTACCCCTTCATTGGCCGGGTAAAACGCCCATTTTCTGGCGCTTTTATTAGCATTGCGACCACCGATCTGCTATATAATCGCAGTGTCGGACGCAGGCCTTTCCACCCCTGATAAAGACGCTCGGATCGCCGAGCTTGAAGCCGCATTGGCGGTTGCGCACGCCGATATTTCCGCCCGCGATATCCTGATCGATACGCTGCGCGTGCAGATTGCGCGCCTCAAGCGGATGCAGTTCGGCAAGTCGTCCGAGAAGCTCGATACCCAGATTGCCCAGCTTGAGCTGGCCCTTGAAGAGCTCGAAGGCGAGGCCATTGTCGCCGCCGTGCGTCGAGGCGATCCGGTAGTCGTCGATCGGCCATCGCCGGTTCGGACGCTGCCAGCTCATCTGCCGCGCGAGGAACAGCGGATCGAGCCTGAGCAGGGTAACTGCACCTGTCCCGACTGCGGCGGTGCGCTGCGGCCACTGGGGCAGGACAGCGACGAGATGCTCGATGCCGTGCCGGTGCAATGGCGCGTCGTTCGGACCATCCGTCCCAAGTATAGCTGCCGGGCCTGCGAGAAGATCGTGCAGGCGCCCGCGCCGGTAAAGGCGATAGCCCGGGGCAAGGCGACATTCGGCACGCTGGCCCATGTCGTCGTCTCCAAGTTCGACCATCACCTTCCGCTGTACCGCCAGGCTGAGATTATGGCCGCGCAGGGCATCGAGATCAATCGATCGACGCTGGCAGGATGGGTCGGCCAGGCATCCGTGCTGCTCGACCCGATCATCAGTCGTATCCGCGAGGTCGGCTTGACCGCTTCAAAGATCCACACCGACGATACGCCGGTCCCCATGCTCGATCCGGGGCGGGGCAAGACGGCGACCGGCAGGCTCTGGGCCTATGTCGTGGATGATCGCGGTTCCGGTGCTATCACACCGCCGCTGGTCTGGTACGAGTTCACCACCGATCGCACCGGCGCGCATCCCCAGCGGCAGCTAGCCAACTTCAACGGCTATCTGCAGGCCGATGGCTATGCCGGCTATGACAAGCTCTACGACACGAACCGTGTCACTGAGGTCGCCTGCTGGGCGCATTTCCGGCGCAAGATATTCGACATTCATGCGACCAAGCCGACCCCACTCACCACCGATCTGCTGGAGCGTATCGGTCAGCTCTATGAGATCGAGGCAGAGGTTCGCGGCCATCAGCCCGATATCCGACGACGAAGCCGACAGCATCGCACCAAGCCGCTGATCGACGATCTGCGCCAGGCGCTCGACAATGCCCTGCGCCGTCTTTCGCCCAAGTCCGAGATGGCCAAGGCGATTGCCTATGGCCGCAAACGCTGGGTCGCGCTGACGCGCTTCCTTGAAGATGGCCGTCTCGAGATCGACAACAATATTGCAGAGCGCGCCATGCGCTGTGTCGCCCTGGGCCGCAAAAACTGGCTGTTTGCCGGATCAAAAGCAGGCGGCGATCGCGCCGCTGCCGTCTATTCCGTTATCGAGAGCGCCAAACTCAATGGCCTCGAACCACAGGCCTATATCGCCGACGTCATCGCCAAGATCGCCGGCGGATGGCCTGCTGCCCGCTGGGACGAACTCATGCCGTGGAACTGGCAGCCAGATAATCAGATAATCGCCGAAGCCGCTTGAACCGCGGCCCTCAGGCCACGCTTACGGCGTTTCTGGTGAACGACCAACTGGTCGGGCGCAGTCATATGATTTCCTTCAGACACGGATGCCCATTCGATTTTCTGCCCTCGCTAGGTCGGACGGATATCAGTAAACTAGCGGACTGGAACCGGCTCAGGTGAGGGCTGCTCACCGGATCGCATTGCGCGCCACCGGCGATACTGCGCGATCTTTGCGGCATCCGGATCCTCCCGTCCCTGCAGCCAGAAGGAGAACCAGTCCAGGTTACGCTCATAGACGGCTCGCCGATGGATGGGCTGCCATTTCACGTGGAATTCGTCGGGATAGACATACATCTCCACTGGCTTGCTCTGCTCATGCAGGGCGCCGAAGGCTTCGAGCGCCAGCCGGAACTCATTGTCGGCGAGTTGCATGAGAAGCGGCGTATCGATCCGGGCAGCATTGCGGGCCAGCGACATGTCGCGCCAGAAGCCTGGATTGTCTTGGGTGGCGGGCGGATAGCCCATGCCGCGCAGCCACTCTGCCCAGGCGATGCCGCCATAGGTGGCTGTAGTGTTGGGTTCCATGCAACAGGTGCTGAGCGCTGCGGCTGCGAAGGCTTTCGAGTTGATCAAGGCGAAGGCAACGGTCGAAGCGCCGTCACTCAGGCCCGTGATGCCCACGCGCGCTGGATCGATGTCGCTACGATCAACTGCCATGCGCACGCCGGTGAGGATCGATGACAGCAGACTGCGGCGTTCACCCCAGTCCTTCTGGTTGGCGGCATTGATCTCATACCAGGTCTTGAGCTGGGGAAAGGCTGCGGCAAAGAAATTGGGCCGCTCGGTACTGAGGACGGCGATGCCGCGCTGGGCGAGCAGGAAGATCGGATAATCGTCGCCGGTGCCACCGCGCAGGAAGCCGTCACTATGATATTGCACGACGACCATCGGCAGTTTCTCTCCGGGCTTGTGCCCTGGCGGCAGGACCAAGTCACCCCATGCTTCCAGTCCAAGATCGTTGCGCCATCTGAGCCGAGTGACAGAACCCAGGCGAATGCCGGCAAATTCAGGATTGGGATCGAAAATGGTGCGCATCCGGCCGTTCGCGGTGTCGATGGCAACCACCTTGCGCGGCGTGCTGCTGTCTTCGCGAGTACAGACCAGTTCGGTACCTGCCATTACGCAGCCGTGCAGCACGTCGGTTGTGCGCAACAAGGCGGTGGGACGGGCTGCGCCGGGTCGCCAGCGATAGAGCGCCATCGCTTCCTTGGCCCAACCTTCCCGGCGCAGAATGAGTACCGATGCGCCTCGCCACCAAAGGGAGACGATTCCGCCCGCACAGGCCTCGGCGTCGCAGCGCCGACTGCTGTCGCCGTTCGTGACAACGAGCCTCGCGGGCGTCAGTGGCGAAGTGTTCGAACGCTCGAGATGCGCCTTGCGGCCGTCAGCACCGATGGCTTCAGGATCCACCGGCATGTCGGCAGGAGCGGCGCGTTCGACTGCCGATTGCTCTGCGGCATCTGCAGGCATGACCGCGCCAGTACGCAAATCGACGGCGCTGACGTCCAGCGCTTCGGTGGCCGGGGTGAGCGGCCGTGCGGAAATCTCGGGCGAGACTCTGCGGTCGTACAGCCACCCTGACTGGCCCTCGCGATCAAGCTCCTCCCGCACGGCCGCCGCTCCCTTGCGCGTGCCATAGAGCAGCCGGGTCCCATCCTCGCTCCAGGCCACGGCTTCGACATCGACGTCCGAGCGCGTGATGGCGCGCGCGCCGCCGCCGTCCGCCTGCGCCACCCATGCTTGCGTCACGCCATGGTCGCGCCGCAGATAGGCTAGGGTGCGCCCGTCAGGTGACCAGGACGGAACGATGGTGCGCGTTGCGCCGCTCGGCAGGTAAAAGCCGCGCTGCACGTCCATGATCTTGATGAGTTCGCCGCCCCGATCGACAATATCCGGTGAGCCGACACCCGTCAGTCCGCCGACGACTAGTGCGCGGCAATAGCTGTTCTTCGCGAGATCCGCGCGGTTGATGATATAAGCGATACGGCTGCCGTCCGGCGAGACCGCGAAGGGGCTCGGGCCATTGAATACCGCAGAATCGGGATCGCCGATCTCGCGCAGCTGGATGAGGTCCGCTGCCGTAAGGTCGCGTTTCACGGTACCCGACGGCTCATTCGCCGGCAGCACGTCTTCGCAGTTCGCCCTCGCCGTGGCGGGAAACAGCAGGCACAAGACCGCAAGGCCGAGCCAGCCCCTGATATTGGCGCTCACCACTGCCGGGTGATCCCGAAGGCGATCATGCGGCCGACCGGAGAATAATTAGTCGAGTCGTAAGGCGTGTCGTAGGGTATCGAAGTCGCGATCGGGTCGGGCTTGTCGTTGAACAGGTTCAGGACCGACAGGCTGAACTCGAGACCCCCGAGCGGTGCCTCGGTATCGACCCGGTAGCGTGCGGTGAGATCAAGCGTGGTCATCGCCTTGATGTGTACGGCTGGCGTCGATCGCGTATCGCTGACACCTCCAGTGTAATTGGCGTTGGCCGCCAGAGTGAGGTTGCCACCAGTCCAGGCGGCCGCAGCCTGTCCTCGCCAATGGGGCGGATTGAAGATCGTGCCGGCGAGCTCATAGGTGGGCTGACCAGCGCTGAGTTGCTGGCCGCTTTCGAGATAGGCGATGTCGAGCGACAGGCGCAGTCGCTGGTCTGGCGCAATTGCGGCATTGTAGCTCGCCAGCACATCGACGCCCCTCGCGCGCTGCCGGCCGGCATTGAGATTGGCATTGTCGACAATCGCGACGACGTTCGCCGGATCATAGGGCACGCCGGTGATGTTGAGGAAGGTGCCAGCACTGGCGATGGCGGCCGCCTGTTGAGTAGCGCTCGGGTTGAAGATGATCTGGTCGCGGTAGATGGGATTGCTCAAGGCCTGGGCCAGCAAGGTGATCGGGGATACGATCCGGTCGCGATAGCGGACGCTGAAATAGCTGACCTCGAGGCTCGCGCCCGGCAATGCGCGCGGATGCAGGGCAAGCGTGGTCGACCAGGTTGTCGCCTTTTCCGGCGTGAGATCAGGATTGCCACCGAGGATGAGAATGGCCCCCGCGCTTGCGGATGTCCCCGTCGCACCCAGCGCTGCGGGAGGAAACAGGTAGACCGCGCGGGGCTGATATTGCTGATAAAGCGTGGGCGCGCGGAAGGATTTTCCCCAGCTTCCCTTGATGCTGATATCAGGCGTCATCGCCCATGACAGACCGAGCTTTGGCGTGGCGACGTCGCCGATGCCGGGGTAGCGCTCATAGCGCAAGGCGGCACTGGCATCGACCTTGGTCATGAGCGGCACATTCTGGTCCGGGCCGATTAGGGGGAGGCTCAATTCCCCGAAAGCAAATAGATTGTCCTGAGACGCGAGGGTATTGACCGCGCTCCCCGTCCCAACGAACCGCTCGAAGCCAATGTCACGATAGCCGCCGCCAATGGCGATCTTGGCGGTCCCGCCGGGCAGGCGGAAGAGGTCGCCACTGGCGTTGATCTCGACCGATTTGGCCGTGTTGCGATAAAAACTGGGGCCGGAATCGCTGCACACCGTCAGAGCACATTCGACCTGATGATAGTCGACCCGCTCCCTGCCGTAGGTGCCGCCAAGCGCAATCTGCCAACCGCCGGACAGATCGAGCGTAAGGGTCGGCGCGATGCCGAAGGACTTGTCGACCGACGAGAAGGTCGCCTTGCCTACGTCGAGATCGCCACCTGCCACCGTCGGAAATGTCAGGTCGCTCCAGCGGATATTGTAGAGCCCATCGACCGAGAAGCTCAGGCCGCCGCCCAAGTCCTGGTGTCCGCTGGCAACGACGCTGTGATGGCGCAGCGCCGGGTAAAGATCGAGCCCCGGGGAGCGGGTCGCGGCATAGGACCGCTGGCTCGCGCGGATCGCAGTGTTGCTGCCATATTCATAGGCAGCGAACAACCCGCCCGACGCCCATGTGCGCCCGGCCAGCGCGCCATATTGCTGCTGGAAGTCACCACCATCCGTCGTTCCCGCTAGGCGGGCACTGGTTTCGAGGCCATCATAGTCACGGCGCAGGATGACGTTGGCGACGCCGGCGACCGCGTCCGAGCCGTAGATCGCCGATGCGCCGTCCGGTACGACCTCGATGCGGTCGACCGCCGACACCGGGATGCCCGATACATCGACGCTCTGCCGAACTGCCGTATAGGCGAGACGGCGACCATTGAGCAGCGTGAGCGTCGCATCGCTGCCAAGGCCGCGCAGATTGATAGATGATCCGCCGCCAACGTCGACGCCGCTGGCGTCGGGAACATTCATGCCGATGCCGGGGTTCTGTCCTCCTCCGAAGCTTTGCGGGATACGGCGGACAACGTCGCCCAACCCAGCCTGGCCGGAATCAAGGATCTCTTCCTGACCGATCCGGACGACCGGCGAAGCAATCGCGGCACCGCGCAGCCGGCTTCCCGTGACGACGATATCCTGCCCGTCATTTGTCGAACTGTCGTCACGGCTTGTGCGGGCCTGCCGCACGGCAAAGCCGCCATCGACAGGCGTGTATGCCAGCCCGGATTGGTCGAGCAGGATGCGCAGCGCTTCCTCGACGGTGTAGGAACCGTGAAGCGCCGGGGCCTGCTTGCCCGCCACGACCTTGCTGTCGACCAGCACGGTGACCCCGGATTGAAGTGCCAGCGCCTTGAGCGACGCGCCCAGGTCTTGCGCCGGCACTTCAAAGGAATGGCGCTTTACGTCCTGGCTTCGCGCGACCGAAGGGCCCGCCACCAGCGCCACGGCAGCGATGCTGTTGAACAGATATCTTGCGTCAAATCGAACCATTACCCTGTGTCTCCCCCCTGGCCACGTCGTGGCTGGTTGGCGGGGAGACGCCGGGTTCTGAAAACCCACGACAGATTTTTCAGTGAAGGGTCGAAACGTCCTACGGAGCGCGGCGAAGAAGGATCACGCCCGGATCGGTTCGGTCGATACCGAGCCCGAATGTCGCCGCCACGGCCCGGGCGAACGCGTCCGGATTGCGCATCTGGAAGGCGCCGGTAACCGACAGGCGGGCCAGCTCAGGATCGGCAAGGCGTATCTGGATGCGGTTGTAGCGGTTGATGGCGGCGACGGCCTCACCAAGCGGGCCGCCATCGAGCGCCAGCATGCCGGATACCCATTGGGTTTCGCCGGCCTGCGTAGGACGGGGCGTGCCGGCATTGCCCAGGTCTGCGGTCTGCCCTGCGGCAAGCGTTCGGGCTGGATGGGAGGCTGCGTCACTTGTGGTGGTGAGATCGACCCGCCCCTCGATCACAGCCACCACGGGACTTCCCCTTTCCACGCTGACGTCGAACAGCGTGCTTCGTGCAACGACAGTGCCGCCGGAAACCGTAACGGTGAAGGGGCGCTTGCCGTCTGGCGCAACGCGAAAGCGCGCGCGGCCTCGTTCCAGCGAGACCTTCCGCTCGCTCGCGGAAAGGGTGACACGCACGCGCGTGGCGGTGTCGAGCGTGAGCTGCGAACCGTCGGCCAGCGATATGGTCCTGATTTCGCCCAGCGCGGTTTCGTAGGTCGCAGCCTGCGCTGGGGAAACCAGCTCGAGAGGCGATCCATATCGCAGCAAGCCGACACCGCCGATCCCGAGCAGGACGACGACACCGAGACTGGCAGCCGCAACATGGGTGCTGTGCCGCATCAAGAATGGCGCACGAACCAGCTTTCGCGTGCGCCCGACGTCTCTGTCGGCCAGCAACGAGCTATCCTGCCAGTGACGCTCCGCCTGCGCATAGGCGATCCGATGGCGCGGATCGGCATCCAGCCAGACGGCAAAGGCTCGCTCGACGTCCGGACTCGCAGGTTCCTGCCGACGTGCCAGCCAATCCCCGGCGGCATCCTGGATAGCACGCGGAATGGCACGGACTTCGTCAGCCATGATCGCTCAGGTGCCGCCCAAGTTGCTTGATCGCCCGGCTCATCTGCTTTTCTACGCCTCGCACGCTCAATCCCGTCTGTTCCGCGATTTCGGCGTAACTATAGCCATCAAGGCGGCAAGCGAGAAATATTTGCCGGGTCAGTGGCTTGAGGCGCAGAACGGCCTGTTCGATACGGGCAAGGCGGTCGCGCGCCTCCAACGCGGCTACAGGATCCCCGCTGCCAATTTCGACATCGTCGATCGGCACATGCTGCGACTGGTGATTGCGAGCAGCGGTGCGGGCGTGATCGCGCAGGAGATTGTGCGCGGCCTCGCGCAGATAGGCTCCGGGCGAATGGATAGCGACGGCATCGGTCTGCGCGCGCGCGATGAGACGAGTGAAGACCTGCTGGACGATCTCCTCGGCGCGGTCGTCAGGGGCGCGGCGATCGAGGAAGCGCAGGAGCCGTGGCCTTTCGGCCCGGTACATTTCCTCGATGGTCGGCGCCATCGATGTCACGCGATCATGCGCCGGCGGCAGCGGCTCGCCTTCGTCGAGCGACAAGCGGGCTGCTCCTAGCGCAGGCCGCATGGCATGCGGCGCAGTGCGCCGATCCCGGCTGTGGATCGCATCGATCGCATCTCCTCGCGTCTGGCGAGGCGATGCCGGCGAAAGCCGGGTGTTGAGAACATGCACGAGCACATGCGCCAACGCCTTTGGCCGCGAACGGCTTGGACATGCGCGTCGGCCACCCGGCCGCACGATGGCGGATCGATTTCATCTCGCACGAGGTTCTCACGCCTCGGCGCCATGCATCGATGGCGCGCCTTCAGCTTATCGCAGGTCTTCCAAGACGCAAGCCCGGTGCTGCGCGACAAGGCGATTTAAGGCTCTGAACATGCATAATATCCTTCAAATCGAGCGGCGTCATTGCCGATGAATTTTTCTTGTCGGGTATTTCTGAATCCGAGCGTCTTGGAATGATGGCGAAACGGCTTTGGGCTGCGGATCGGCAGCTTCCGGTATCCTCATGCATGTGGCTTTGGAGTGAAAGACTGTCCGATGGATATGCCCACCACCCTGTTGGCCCCCGCATTGCTGTCCCGTACCGAACTTCACGCCCTGGTCTGGGCCGAACCTCTCCGCCACCTCGCAGGACGCTTCGGCATCTCGGATCAAAGTCTCGCCAAACTCTGCGATCGTTTCGATATCCCGCGTCCTCGGCCTGGGCACTGGAACAAGGTCGCGGCCGGAAAGGAGATCGCCGTGCCGGCCTTGCCGCCCGCAAGAGCCGGCATGGACGAGAAGATAGAAATTTCCCCGCACCCGGTTGGTGGTGCGTCGTCAACTGCGCACGCCCCTCTCGCGGCGACCCACCAGAATGGCAAAGCGGTGCGCGTGGCCGATCGGCTTTCGGCTCCGCACCCTGTCATTGTCGGCTGGCTTGCAAATCGAAGGGAGGCGATCGCCAGGGGCCGGCTCGTCTATGATATCTGGCCCAACCGGCCGGACCGGGCCGCGCATTTCACGCCGATCGAACGGCGTCGCCTCAGAATATTGGACACCCTGTTCAAAGCCTTGGAAGCAGAGAAGATCGTTGTCGCCGAGATATACCGGCATGGTCCCGTTGCGCGGTGCGGACAGGATGAGATCGCATTTCAACTCAGCCCCGGCTCAAGGAAGTGCGCCAGCTCCTCACTGCCGAAGAGAGACGATGGCATGGCTCCGGCAAGCAATACCGGCGAGAACTGGTCGAGACAGACGTGCTGGTCTTCGAGATCAAGCGCTGGTTGCCCGGCGACTTGCCGCGCGCCTGGCAGGACGGCCGCAAGGGCATGATCGAGGACAGGGTGGGCGACATACTCGCTACCCTGCTTGCGGCATTCCCGATGATGGCGGCAGCGCGCGAAGAGGCCAAGGAGCGGCAGCGACTGCGGGAGGCCGAGGAACGGCGTCGCCAGATCCTGGCGCAGGAGCTCAAGCTCGACCGCGACCGCTTCCGATGCTTTCTCGAACAGGCTGGTAGATGGCGCGAAGCTGGACTGGCGCGGGATTTTCTCGTGGCGCTACGCGCCGCGATCCCGGACTCTTCATTGGAAATTGGCGGCAGGCCTGCCGCCGAGTGGCTGGAATGGGCGCAAGCGCATGTGCAGGCCCATGATCCGCTCACACAGGGTTCGTCCGCTGTCTTCCAGTCGATCGCCGAAGTGACGGAGAGGACTTATCGTGACCGCTAGGCCGAGAACCTCAGGCGCGTCGGAAGTTGGGCTTCAGAACCCTTGCGCCGTCACGCATCTCGTCGAGTTGATCGGACCAATACTGCATCATCCGCACGCGCTCGTCCCAATATTCGCCGCGGGTGTAGGCACGCCTTATGGCGTTGGTCTCCATATGGGCGAGCTGGCGTTCGATGGCGTCGGGATTGAACTTGCCCGTTTCGTTGAGCAGCGTCGCCGCCATCGCCCGGAAGCCGTGCGCCGTCATCTCCTCCTGGCTGAAACCGAGCGCTCGAAGGGCCGCGTTGACCGTGTTTTCGGACATCGGGCGAAGCGGCGAGCGGAAGGAAGGGAAGCAGTATCGTCCCGTGCCCGTCAGTTCCCAGAGCTGTTCGAAGAGCGCGATGACCTGCGTGGACAGCGGCACGCGGTGCGGCCGACGCATCTTCATCTTCTGCTCGGGGATGTTCCAGACCGAGCGGTCGAAGTCGAATTCGCTCCACTCGGCCTGGCGCAGTTCGCCCGGTCGGACGAAAAGATGGGCCGACAGTCTGAGCCCGAACAGGGTGATGGCGTGGCCGGTGTACCCCTCGATGGCGCGCATCAGTTCGCCCGCGCCCTTGGGCGTGGTGATGGCGGCGAGATGCTTGGCCTTGGGAACGGTCAGCGCGCCGCGCAAATCGCGGGATGGATCCATTTCGGCGCGCGTGGTGGCGATGGCGTAGCGGAACACGCGACCGAGGACGCTGCGCATCCGGCGCGCGCTTTCGTAACGGCCGGTGGCCTCGATCGAGCGGAGCACGGCCAGCGCTTCCTGCGGGGTGATCTTGGCTACCGGACGGCTGCCGATCCTGGGATAGGCCTTGGCGAGCAGCCAGCGAATCTTGCTGAGCGTGACCTCGGACATGCCCTCGCGTTCCTGCTTGGCGACCCATTCCTCGGCGACCAGCTTGAAGCTGTTCTCCTCGGACAGCATCGCGCGGGCTTCGGCGAGCTTGGCCTCGTGCGAGGGATCGAGCCCGGCGGCGATCAGCTTGCGGGCTTCGTCGCGCCGTTCGCGTGCATCGGCGAGGCCGACGTCGGGCCAAGCGCCGAAGGAGAGCGTGCGCTGCTTGCCGAGATAGGCGTAATTGAGCCGCCAGAGCTTCCGGCCGTTCGGCTTGACGAGGAGATAGAGCCCGGCACCGTCGGTGAGCTTGTATTCCCGCTCCCTCGGCTTGGCGCTCGTGACGGTCGTCGCGAAGAGTTTTCCCATGGTATCGGCCCGTCCATAAGGGGCCTTCGATACCATGCAGGATACCATGTTTGTTCCCGATTGGTGCCGGATCAGCCCGGATTTGACCGGACGGTCTTAGCACAAAAAACGGCTGAAATCAGCCATTTTCGGGACACTCCCGGACGCCGCCGGAAGAACAAATGGTGCCCAGAAGAGGACTCGAACCTCCACGCCGTTTCCAGCGCCGCCACCTGAAGACGGTGCGTCTACCAATTCCGCCATCTGGGCACGGAGGCGAGGGGACCAAGTTGCCGTCCTCGCCGGGTAGGAGGGCGCCTCTAAGGGGTGGTGCGATTCGTGTCAACATGGGTCTGAAAGGAAAATGCATTTTTTGTATCCTCCCGCTCCGCCCCTGCCGGATTTGTGCGGCTTTGCAGGTCCTTTACGACGTACACTTTCCTACAAGCCACGGAAACAACTGGCCGGTTGCCGAGTTCCCGCGCTTGTGGCAGGGGCTTTGGCGATGTGCTGCAAAGCGGGACTCGTCGCTCCGCCCGGCACCAAGGCCTTGAGGACAGAACGCAGATGAGCATGAGCCCCACCGATACGCTTTACGGCAAGATCGTCACCATCCTTGGTGGCAGCGGCTTTGTCGGCAAGCATCTCGCGCAGGAACTGCTGGAGCGCGGCGCACGCGTGCGCATCGCCAGCCGGCACCCCGAAAAGGCCTTCTCGATCAAGGCGCTGGGTGATCTGGGCACGGTCCAGTTCGCACGCTGCGACGTCACCAAGCCGGACTCGCTTGCCGCCGTACTCACCGGCTCGGATGCCGTGGTAAACCTGGTCGGCGCCTTCAAGGGCAAGCTCGACGACATCCAGGGTGAAGGCGTGGGGGCGATCGCCGCGGCCGCGAAGGCCTCGGGCGCGGCGTCCTTCGTCCACGTCTCGGCGATTGGCGCCGACGCGGGTTCAGACGTTGCCTATGCGCGCACCAAGGCCGACGGCGAAGCGGCGGCCCTCGCCGCCTTCCCCGAGGCAACCATCGTGCGCCCCGCAGTGATCTTCGCCCCCGACGACCAGTTCGTGATGATGTTCGGCCGCATGATGAGCGCGCTGCCGGTGCTGCCGATCTTCGCCCCTGAAGCCAAGCTCCAGCCGGTCTTCGTCGACGACGTCGCGGCCGCCATTGCCAATGCGGCCGGCGACCCGTTCGCGTTTGGCGGCAAGACTTTCGAGCTGGCCGGCCCCGAAGTCGTAACCATGCGTGGCCTTAACGCCCGCATCGCCCGCGCCGAGAACCGCGAGCCCGGCTTTATCGAGCTTTCCGATAGCCTTGGAGGCCTCATCGCGGCCCTGCCCTTCACCCCGATCAGCACCGATCAGTACAAGCTGCTCAAGGCAGGAAGCGTGGCCAGCGGCGCCGCGCCGGGCCTTGAAGACCTGGGCGTCACGCCCCGCCCGTTGGGCCTCTTCCTCGAGCGCTGGGTGACCCAGTTCCGCAAGCACGGTCGCTTCGGTGCCAAGCACCCCAGCGCGGCCTGAAAGCTATAATTTAAAAGAATAGTTCCGAGGACCATCGCCCTCGGGCTCCCCAAAACGGGCGACCTCACGTTTCTCAGCTATGGTGGGGGTGCGGGAGGAGAGATCGTTCGCTTTGGGGTCAAGGTGCGATGGCCTCTTGGCAAGTGACTTTTGCCTGCGGCCTTTATTCTGAACGCGCGCCGCGTCTCAGATATCGACTTCACCGTAATGGCTGGGCGGCTGGATCACTTCCATGCGCTCACTCAGTAGGGGCCGGAAGCTCGGGCGCGACTTCATTACGAGATACCAGCCCCGCGCCTGTTCGTGGCTCGACCAGTCGAGGCCGCCGAGGTAATCCGCGACCGAGATCTGCGCGGCCGCAGCAAGGTCCGCCAGGGTCATGGTAGAGCCCGCCAGCCAGGGGCGGTTGTCGATCAGGTAATCTATGTAGTCGAGATAGTCGTGCGCCAGACGCATGGCATCGCGCAGCAGACGTGCATCTGGCGACTGGCGCAGGACCAAACGCTTTTTCATCTTCTCGTGCAGCAGGGGGGCTGTCACGTCGAGGAAGAAATTTTCGTCGAACATCGCGATCAGACGGCGGATCTCGGCGCGCTGCTGGCTGGTGCCGCTGATGAGCGCGCCGCGCTCCACCGTTTCTTCGAAGTATTCACAGATCGCACGGCTGTCGGCGAGAACAATATTCTTGCTCGTCTCCTGCACCACCGGCGTGCGCCCGGCAGGGTTCATCTGGAACAGGCGATCCTCGCCCTCCCAGGGGCGCGTGGTCTGGAGTTCGTAGGCGATGCCCTTCTCGGCCATGAGCAGGCGAACCTTGCGGCTGAAGGGGCAGAGGGGAAACTGGAAGATGTGCCACATGATGATGCAATCCTTGCCCGTCGCACCCCGGGGCGTCCAGCCGGAAGGGGGCGCGACGCGCCGGGAATGGAGTGGATAACTCAGGCCGCGCGCGAAAGAAGGAAGATTGCGTGCTCGGCCAGGAAGTTGGCCGCAGCCGTCCGGCAGGAGGTATCGCCCGAGAGGAACCAGTTGCCCTCGATGGTGATGCCCCTGTCCTTCAGCAACCTGCGGAAATCCTGGATGGTGACGTGGTGGATATTGGGCGTCTGGTACCACACGACCGGCAGCATGCGGGTAATCGGCATGCGTCCACGCAGCAGGAGCGAAAAACGCACGCGCCAGAAGGCGAAATTGGGAAAGCTGACGAAGGCTTTCTCGCCAATGCGCAGCAGTTCGTCGAGCACGAGGTCGGGGCGCATGGTCGTCTGCAGGGTCTGCGAGAGGATCGCATAATCGACCGACTTGTCAGGGTAGAACACGGTATCACGGTCGGCATCGCCCTGGATCACCGAGAGCCCCCGCGCGACGCAGGCGCCCACATTCGCGGGCACGAGTTCCATGCCGCGCGTATCGCAGTGCTTTTCATCGCGCAGCGCGGCAAGCAGCGTGCCGTCTCCGCAACCCACGTCGAGCACGCTCGATCCGGCCGCGACGTTTTCGGCGATGACGGCAAGGTCGGGACGAAGCGCGGTCATGGCGTATCTTCCAGCATCTGCTTCAAGGTGGGTGAGAGCCGCTCCATCAGGCGATCGGGGCGGCTCGGCGCGGCGAAGCCCAGCGGGGCGTACACATCGTGCGCATCCCAGGTGGCGAGCGCGAAGCGGCGCACATCGGCGTAGTCGGGATGATCGAGAAACCAGCTCACGAGCGAACGGCCCAGGCCTTGTCCGCGCGCCTCCTCGACCACCCAGACATCGGCCAGCCAGGCGAAGCTGGCACGGTCGCTGATGGCTCGGGCAAAGCCGACCTGCTGCCCGTCCTCGGCGCGATAGGCCCCGAGGCAATGCGATCCGGCGATCTGGCGTTCGACCTTTTCGCGCGCGATGCCGGCCGACCAGTAGCTGGAGGCCAGCCAGCCGTGAATGCGCGCCACGTCGAGGCGCGATGGGTCATCGCTCAGTTCGATCATCCCAGGAACCCGGCCACCACGCGGTCCAGAGCGGGGACATCGAGCAGGAAGGAATCGTGCCCATAGGGCGCGGAAAGTTCAACGAAACTAACCGGCTTGCCCGCCGCGTTCAGGGCCTGGACCACGGTGCGCGAGGCGGACGTGGGATAGAGCCAGTCGGTGTCGAAGCTGACAAGGCAGAAGCGCGCCTTGGACCGACGGAACGCGTTGGCAAGACGGCCGCCGTGTTCTTCGGCCAGATCGAAATAATCCATCGCGCGGGTGATGTAGAGGTAGGAATTCGCATCAAAGCGGTTGGAGAACGAGATCCCCTGGTAGCGCAGGTACGATTCGATTTGGAAATCCGCATCGAAGCCGAAGGTTTTTTCCGAGCGATCCTGGAGGCGACGGCCGAACTTCTTGGTCAGCCCTTCCTCGGACAGATAGGTGATGTGCGCGGCCATGCGGGCGACGGCCAGGCCTTTCTCCGGGCTGTCCTCGAAGCCGTAGTAGTCGCCCTCGCGCCAGGAATTGTCGGCCATGATGGCCTGGCGCCCCAGCTCGTGGAAGCCGATGTTCTGGGCCGAGTGGCGCGCGGTCGAGGCCAGGACGAGCACCGCGCGGGCACGCTCCGGAAAGTTGGCGGCTAGCGAGAGCGTCTGCATGCCCCCCATCGAGCCTCCGACGACCGCGTGAAGTGTGTCGATCTCAAGCGAATCGAGAAGCGCGACGTGCCCACGTACCATGTCGCGGATGGTGATGACCGGAAAGCGCATCGCCCAGGGTTCGCCATCGGGGGCAAGGCTGGCCGGGCCGGTTGAACCCATGCACGAGCCGATGACGTTGGCGCAGATGATAAAATAGCGGTCGGTGTTGATCGGCTTGCCGGGACCCACCATGCGCACCCACCAGCCCGGCTTGCCGGTAAGCGGGTGGTCCGAGACAACGTGGTGATCGCCGGTCAGCGCGTGGCAGATCAGGATCGCGTTGTCCTTGGCCGCGTTGAGGCGGCCGTGAGTTTCGTAAGCGATTTCCACGCCGGGCAGCGTCTGGCCGCTGTCGAGCGTGAGTGGCTCATCGAGTGTGAGCACCTGGGTGGGATCGATGATGTGTGCTGTAGCCATGGAAACTTTGATTGACAGGGCTACAGCTTCCCGGATTAGACACCCGCTGTCAAACTCTGCGTGCCGCATCTGCGAAGCCCTTGCAGGGGTTGATTTTCTGCGAAAACATACGGTCTTTTAAGCCGAGACAAGGTTCAGACTGCGAACAGAGTTTAAACTTCTCTCATCTTTTTCGCACCTGCACTGCGAACAGCGCAGGGCTTCTCGAAATGACAGGTGCAATCGCGCCATGGCTGGGGTAAAGGCGCGCCCACTATGAGCGAAACCACGACGTCCAAGCCCGCCCCTGCCCCCAAGCCGTGGATCAAGGCGATCCATGCCTATGTCCCGGGCAAGTCGGCCGGAGCCGATGGCAAGCCGCTGATAAAGCTCTCGGCGAACGAGAACCCGCTGGGCACGAGCGAGGCCGCCCTCGCCGCTCGCCAGGAAACGGTGCCGCCCTCGCTCTATCCCGATCCCGACAGCCGCACGCTGCGCGAAGCTATTGCCGCGCGCCATGGCCTTGAGGCCGCGCGCGTGGTCATGGGCACCGGCTCGGACGAGATCCTGAACCTTGCCGCGCAAGGCTATGCCGGGCCGGGCGATGAAGTCATCTACGTCCGCTATGGTTTTGCGGTTTACGACATCGCGGCCAGGCGCTGCGGCGCAGTGCCCGTCGTCGCGCCCGATGCGGATTACGGCACCGATGTCGATGCGCTGCTCAGCCTCGTCACCGAGAAAACCCGCGTGGTCTTCCTCGCCAATCCGAACAACCCGACCGGTTCGTACCTGCCCAAGGGCGAGATCGCGCGCCTGCACGCCGCCCTCCCCTCCGACGTGCTGCTGGTGATCGACCAGGCCTATGGCGAATACGTGCCCGCCGAGGACGAGGACGGCGCTTTTACGCTTGCCGCCACGCACGAGAACGTTCTTGTCACGCGCACCTTCTCCAAGATCTTCGGCCTTGCCGGCGAGCGCGTGGGCTGGGGCACCGGGGCGCCTGCGATCATCGACACGCTGAACCGCATCCGCGGGCCCTTCAACGTCTCGGTCACCGCGCAGGCGAGCGCGCTCGCCGCCTTGGGCGACACTGCCTTTATCGAACGCAGCTTCACGCACAACCTGGAAGAGCGCGCGCGTTTCGTGGACAAGCTGGAGGCTCTGGGCAATCACGGCCTGCGCCCGCTGCCGAGCCAGGCCAACTTCGTCCTCGTCCTGTTCGAAGGCGCGCTCACCGCCGAGGCGGCCTACAACGGCCTTGCCGAACGCGGCTACATCGTGCGCTGGCTGCCTGGACAGGGCCTGCCCCAGGCGCTGCGGTTCACCATCGGCAAGCGCGTGGACATGGATGCCATGGCCGACGCACTGGCCGAAATGGCGGAGGCGGCCGGATGACCTTTTCGCAGATCGCCATTATCGGGCTTGGCCTTCAGGGCGGCTCGATCGGCCTCGCCATCCAGGAATACCTGCCCGAAGCGCGCGTCACTGGCTACGACCTCGATCCCGGCACGCGCGCCCGCGCGGCCGAGCGCAGCCTGTGCCACACGGTATGCGACACGGCAGAGGAAGCCGTGGCCGAGGCCGAACTTGTCATCTTCTGCGTGCCGCCGGGCGCTATCGGCAAGGCGGCCAAGCCCTTGCGCAATGCAATCCCGCCTGAATGCCTCGTCAGCGACGTGGGCTCATCCAAGAAGCGCATTGCCGCCGATTTGGCGCAGGCTCTGCCCGATCATATCGTGATCCCCGCGCACCCCGTTGCAGGCACCGAGAATTCCGGTCCCGACGCCGGTTTTGCCTCGCTGTTCCAGGGCCGCTGGTGCATCGTCACCCCGCCCGAGCACACCGATCTCCTCAAGCTCACCACGCTGGTCGAATTCTGGGAGACGCTGGGCGCCAACGTCGAGCTGATGTCGCCCGAGCACCACGATCTCGTGCTCGCGGTCACCAGCCACCTGCCCCACCTCATAGCCTACACCATCGTGGGTACGGCCTCGGACCTGGAGGACGTGACCCAGAGCGAAGTCATCAAGTACTCGGCGGGTGGCTTCCGAGACTTCACGCGCATTGCCGCCTCGGACCCGACGATGTGGCGCGATGTCTTCCTGTCCAACAAGGAGGCGGTGCTGACCATGCTCCAGCGCTTTACCGAGGACCTGACCGCGCTCCAGCGCGCGATCCGGGTGGGCGATGGCGAGGCCCTGTTCGACCAGTTCACCCGCACCCGCGCCATCCGCCGCTCGATCATCGAGGAAGGCCAGGACGATTCGCGCCCCGACTTCGGACGTAGCGACCATGTGAAGAAAACAAAGAAAAGCTGACCGGCTGCGGAGCCTTCGCGCCCCTCGCGCATTAAGCGGTAAGATATCCGCTGCGGCGCGAGGGGCCCCATGGCAATTGCGATTGAGACCGAGCTTCACTACGCGCTGTCCGGCACGGCCGACATCCTCCTCCAGATCGAGGCGGCGATGATCCCCGAGCAGCTGGTGCGCGCACCACATATCGAGCTTCCTCCCAGCGACCATTTCGCCCGAGTGCCGGGCCAGGCCAGCATTGGCGAGCGGATCTGGCTGCGCACCGACCAGCCACTCCACGTGCGCTACACCGCCGAGGTCGAGGTTCACCGCCTTGTCACCGAGATCGAGCCCCTGCCCGCAACGCCACCGCATATGCTACCGGGCGAGACGGTCGACTACCTCATGGCCTCGCGCTTTTGTCCAGCCGACACCTTCCAGGATTTTGTCGAAGATACCTTTCCGGGCACGCAAGGCGGCGCGCGGGTCGCCGCCATTCGCGACTGGATCGCCGCCACGCTGTCCTACGAACCGGGCGCGAGCGATGCCCAGACGACGGCTGCGGACACCTTTCACGCAGGCAAGGGCGTGTGCCGCGACTATGCGCACCTCATGATCGCGCTCACCCGGGCGAGCGCGATCCCCGCGCGCTTTGCCAGCGTCTACGGGCCGGACGTCGATCCGCCCGACTTCCATGCGGTTGCCGAAGTCTTCCTCGACGGGTGCTGGCATCTGGTCGACTGCACGGGGATGGCCAGGGCCAGCGAAATGGCCAAGATCGGCATCGGGCGCGATGCCGCCGATGCTTCGTTTCTCACCAGTTACGGCCAGCTCGAGCTAGTTCGCCAGAGCGTGGCCGTGCGCCGGATCACAGACGCGGGAGTGTAACCCCGCGCTGGCCCATGTACTTGCCCGCGCGGTCCGCATAGCTAATCTCGCACGGCTCGTTGCCCTTCAGGAACAGGAACTGGCAGGCGCCCTCGTTCGCGTAGATGCGCGCGGGCAGCGGCGTCGTGTTCGAGAATTCGAGCGTGACGTGCCCTTCCCAGCCCGGTTCCAGCGGGGTGACGTTCACGATGATCCCACAGCGCGCATAGGTGCTCTTGCCAAGGCAGATGACCAGCACGTCCTTGGGCACGCGGAAGTACTCGACCGTGCGCGCGAGCGCAAAGGAGTTGGGCGGGATCACGCAGACATCAGTCTCACGGTCGACGAAGGAGTTGCTGGCGAAATCCTTGGGGTCGACGATCGCGGAATCGACGTTGGTGAAGATCTTGAACTCGGGCGCTACGCGCGCGTCGTAGCCATAGGACGAAAGCCCGTAGGAGATGCAGCCATCGCGGCGCTGGGCCTCCACGAACGGCTCGATCATGCCGTTTTCGCGGGCCTGCTGCCGAATCCACTTGTCGCTCAGAATTGCCATGCGCGCGTGCATGCCCAAGGCCGCGGCAAGGAGCAAGCAGAACCGATGCACAGCTCCCCATCCACAGCCGATTTCACCTTTGAGCGGCCACGTATTGCCATCCTCCCTCGCCTCGCCCATGCCGAGGGGGATCGGGGCCATCATCGTGTAGGCATGTCCCGGCTGAGAGACGCGCCGCGCTCTTGCTTACACGGCAGGACCTCAATTGCGCATGGCCCTTTCCCAATCTACCGCCGCGGCTCTGATCGACACCAGTCCCATCGACACCAGCGGTGACGTGCTGCTTGGCACGGCCTTTGTGCCCGAGGGCGTGGAGATGCGCCTTGTCCAGCACGGCGATGCCTTCACCATCCTGCTTGAAGATACCGAGCTGATGAGCACCGAGGCCAATGCTTCGGAAGAGGCGCTGGCCGTCATGACCTGCGACATGCTCTCGGGCCGCCCGGACGTGCAGATGCTGATCGGCGGCTATGGCATGGGCTTTACCCTGCGCGCCGCGCTGTCGGCCCTTCCCGCAGATGCAGGCGTATGCGTGGCCGAAATCGTGCCCGAGATCCTCGCCTGGGCGCGTGGCCCCATGCACAAACTCACCGACGGCTGCCTCGACGATCCGCGCGTGATGATCGTGGAAGATGACGTCGCCATGCTCATCGGCGCCGCGCGCGAGGGCTACGATGCCATCCTGCTCGACGTCGACAATGGACCCGAGGGGCTCACCCGCTGGCAAAACGACGGGCTCTATTCGCCCAAGGGCCTCGCCGGCTCCCTGCGCGCACTGCGCCCTGGCGGCATCCTCGCTGTCTGGTCGGCCTGGTTCGATCCCGCATTCACCACGCGCCTTGAGGAGGCCGGCTTTGCCGTGACCGCCCGCACCGTCGGCTCGCGCCCGAGCGGCACGTCCTACCCTCATACCCTGTGGTTCGCGCGCAAGCCTGCGGCATAAGTCATCAGAGCAACAGCAAATAAGTCCGAGGGCCATCGCCCTCGGGCTCGTCGAACCTGCCACCTCAGCTTCCTTGCGCCACCTCGGCTGACACTCGCGAGGTATCCTGTTTCGGGGTCAAGGGGCGATTGTCCCTCGATCACTTTTCTTCCGACGTCATCCTTTTGACTTTCAGGCTTGACCAATCCATTCGCCCCGATCGGCGAATGCTTATTCCCTGCTTAACACTCCGCTGATACAGCCGGTCTCATGACGCAGCCCGCCCGCATTCTCATCGTCTTCGGTACGCGCCCCGAGGCGATCAAGCTGTTCCCCGTCATCCACGCGCTGAAGGCAGACCCGCGCTTCGAATGCGTCGTCTGTGTCTCGGCCCAGCATCGCCAGATGCTCGACCAGGTCCTGGAAATCGCCGGGATCGTGCCCGACCATGATCTCGACGTGATGCAGCCCGACCAGAGCCTCGATGCACTGACCGCCCGGCTCCTAATCGGGCTTGGCACAGTCATGGATACGGTACGGCCTGCCCGGGTGATCGTGCAGGGCGATACGGCGACCGCGATGGCCGGCGGCCTTGCGGCCTACTACCGCCAGATCCCTGTCGACCATGTCGAGGCGGGCCTGCGCTCCTACAACATCTACCACCCTTGGCCCGAAGAGGTGAACCGCAAGATCATCGGTTCGCTGGCCAGCCTGCACTTCGCACCCACCAGCACAGCGCAAGGCGCGCTGGTGAAAGAGAACGTCGATCCCACGCGCGTCCACGTGACCGGCAACACCGTGATCGACGCGCTGCACTGGGTCACCGGCCAGATCGCCGCGCGCCCCGAACTGGCCCAGGGCCTCGCCCAACTGGAAGAGCGCTTTGCCGGAAAGCGGATCATCGGCGTAACCAGCCACCGGCGCGAGAATTTCGGCGAGGGTATGGAGGGGATCGCCACCGCCATCCGCAAGATTGCCGCAAGGCCCGACACTGCCGTGATCTTTCCCGTGCACCTCAACCCCAACGTGCGCGCGGTGATGAACGCCCGGCTCGCGGGCCTGGCCAACGTCGCGCTGATCGAGCCGCTCGACTATCCGCACTTTGCACGCCTGCTCAGCCTGGCCGAGATCATGCTCACGGATTCGGGAGGCGTGCAGGAGGAAGCCCCCGCCCTGGGCAAACCGGTCCTCGTCATGCGCGAGACGACCGAGCGGCCCGAGGGCGTCGCGGCGGGGACGGCCAAACTGGTGGGAACCGCGCCCGCGCGCATCGTTTCCGAAATCTCAACTCTGCTCGACGATAGGAAATCGTACGAGGCCATGGCACGCGCGCACAATCCGTTCGGGGATGGGACCGCCGCACGCCAAATCCTGGAGCGCATTGCACATGAAGTCGGAAACTAAGCCCAGCGTCTGCGTCGTCGGCCTTGGCTACATTGGCCTTCCCACCGCTGCGGTGATCGCGCGGGCGGGCTGCAAGGTGCTCGGCCTCGATGTCTCCCAGAACGTGGTCGACACAATCAACCGGGGTGAAATCCACATCGAGGAAGTCGATCTCGACGGCCTTGTCCAGGGCGTGGTGGCGCGCGGGCTCCTGTCCGCCTCGAGCCAGGTTGCGCCCGCCGATGTCTTCGTGATCGCGGTACCCACCCCCTTCCACAAGGACGGCACAGGCAAGAGCAAGCATGCGCCCGATGTCTCCTATGTCCTGGAAGCGGGGCGGACCATCGCGCCTGTCCTCAAGCACGGCGACACGGTCATACTGGAATCAACCTCTCCTGTGGGGACGACCGAGCACCTGCGCGATCTCATTGCCAGGGCCCGTCCCGATCTCAAGATCCCGGGCCTCACGCACGAGACTCCCGACATCTCCATCGCCTATTGCCCCGAGCGCGTGCTGCCCGGGCGCATCCTGGAAGAACTGACCAACAACGACCGCTCGATCGGCGGCATCACCCCGCGCTGCGCGCGCAAGGCGCTTGCCTTCTACAAGCGCTTCGTGCGCGGCGAATGCGTCACCACCGACGCGCGCTCGGCCGAGATGACCAAGCTTGTCGAGAACGCCTACCGCGACGTCAACATCGCCTTTGCCAACGAGCTTTCGATCGTCTCGGATGCAATGGGGCTGGATGTCTGGGAAGTGATCCGGCTGGCCAACCGCCACCCGCGCGTCAACATCCTAACGCCGGGGCCGGGCGTGGGCGGACACTGCATCGCGGTCGACCCCTGGTTCATCGTCCATGGCGCGCCCGAGGACACTCCTCTCATCCGCACCGCCCGCGGGGTCAACGACCACAAGATGCACCATGTCATCGCCAAGGCCGAGGGGCTGATCGAGGCCCACCCTAACGCGAAGGTCGCGTGCCTGGGCCTTGCCTTCAAGGCCAACATCGACGATTTTCGTGAGAGCCCGGCGCGCTTCATCACCAGCCGCCTTGTCCGCAAGTTCGGCCCGCGCATCCACGTGGTCGAGCCCTACGCCGAGGAACTCCCGATCGAGTTCACCGACACGGGCGTCGCGCAGATCGACATCGACGAGGCCCTGGAGACCTGCGACATATTCGTGGTCCTGGTCGACCACGACGTGTTCAAGGTCGTTCCCTTGGCCGAACGGGCCGAGAAGCTCGTCTACGACACACGTGGAATCTGGCCGGACCAGCCCCGCGCAGTCCGCGAGTACGCCGCGAGGCTCAAGCTTGCGCTTTAGAATTTTCTATCAGTTCGCACTCCCGTCAACTTGTTACTGCAAAATTTCTCCAAAATGGGTTAGATTTATATTTGCAGAACTAAGGTAAAAGCCCTAGTCACTGGCAACCTTGCATAAATTTAATCGGGGCGCTGCATGGACCAGGCAAATGACAAGATTGCTCGCGCACATGGCTTGCTTCGCGAAGCTCTCGTCTTGCTGGACGAACGGGAATTCCTCGTTGAGGCCGCGTTCGTCCAATCCGCGCTCGACCGCATGAGCGAGACGATTACCGCCCTGCACCCCGATCTCGCCATCTCCCCCGAAGGCACGGTCGAGCGCCTGCCCGGGCGCTGACACGCCGCACCGACCTTAAAGAAAAGGCGCGTCCGGAACTGTCCGCGGCGCGCCTTCTTCTTTGCAAGCAAGGAAATGTGCGGCGCGGGTAGGCCCACACCGCACTCCTTTGATCAGGACGGATCGATGCCGGAAGGCTTTTCCTTGCCCTTGGCGATACGGAACACCGTGCCTGAAAGCAGCGCCACGGCCAGAAGGTTGGGCAGCGCCATCGAGGCGTTCGAGATGTCGCCCATGCGCCAGACCAGTTCGAGCGGCTGCGCCGCGCCGATCACCACGCCCACACAGTAGATCACGCGCCAGAGCATGTGCAGGATCTTCTCGCCGCGTGCGTTCGAGCCCGGAACCAGATCGTAAAGAAACGTGATCGTACGCTCGCCGTAATAGCTGAAGGTCAGCATGGTCGAGAACACGAACATGATCAGCGCGATCGAGGCGACCACCGAACCCAGCGGGACACCGGCAATGAGGGTCGGGAACGCGGCCGCAAAGGCGCCCGAGGTCATGGCAAAGCCCGTAAGATCCGACTGCCAGGCGTGCGCCACGGCCTGTCCGCCAGCGGTGAAGTCGCCCTCCACAGTCAGGATCACCAGGGCGGTCATGGTGCAGATCACGATGGTGTCGAGGAAGGTGCCCATCATCGCCATGCGGCCCTGGACTTCCGGGTCGCGGGTCTGCGCAACGGCATGCGCCATCGGGGTGGTGCCCTGCCCGGCCTCGTTCGAGAAGAGGCCACGCGCAACACCTGCGCGCAGCGCGATGAGGACGCCAGCCCCGGCAAAGCCACCCATGGCCGACTGCGGAGAGAAGGCGCCGTTGAAGATGCGGGCAAAGGATTCGGGAATGTCCTGCGCATCGAGAATGAGCGCGATCAGCGCCATCACGAAATAGGCAAGGCCCATGAACGGCACGACCTTTTCGGCCACCGCGCCGATCGACTTGATGCCGCCGACGATGACCACGAACACCAGCACGGCCGCGATCAGGCCGCCCAGCCACTCCTCGATGCCGAACAGCTCGTTCATCGAATCGGCCAGTGCATTAGATTGGATGACGTTGCCGGTGATGATGGTGGAGCACAGCGCGCCAATACAGAAAATCACCGCCAGCCAGGTCCAGCCAGGCCCGAGGCCACGCACGATATAGGTCATCGGGCCGCCGCGCCAGCTGCCATCCGGGCCACGTTCACGGTAGCGGATGGCGAGCGAGCCTTCGGCAAAAGCAAGCGCCATGCCGATGAGCGCAGTCACCCACATCCAGAAGATTGCGCCGGGGCCACCCAGGGCGAGCGCTGTGGCGACACCGGCCATGTTGCCCGTGCCGACCTGGCCCGAAAGCGCGGTGGACAGCGCGGCAAACGGGCTGATCTCGCCGGTTTCGCCCTTCTGGCTCTTGGCAAAGAGCCCGGCAAAGGCGCTCCCAAGCTTGCGCAGCGGATAGAAGCGCAGGCCGATCATCATGTAGAGACCAATGCCCAGGAGCACGATCACCATGGGCGGGAACGGAAGCACTTCCTCCCCGTTCCAGGTACCACCCCAGATGAAATCCGAGATGTTGGTGATGCGGTCGATCAGGCTCGGCTCACCGGGCGCCTGCCCTGCCGCGGCCAGAACGGTCAACGAATCCATTCGTGCTAGTCTCCAGTCTGCAACCCCCTGCGCGCAGCGCCCATGCGCCTGCGCACCCCCGCCGGATATCGAGCGAGAACCGGCCGAATGTGCAAGGACATCCTCGCTTGCGCAACCGCCCAGGAGCGCAAAGCGGCAATTTGCATGACTTTCGAAAGTTTATGAAGGTTTGAGGACGCACCCGCGCACGATTACCCATGCCCGGTGCGCGCAAACCGAATTTTCCGTCGCAGGCGAGCAGACTGGACCGCTCCTCTCCCTCAGATTCCCGCGTACCAGGCGTAGTCGCCCACGTCTTCCCAATAGCCGCCCTTGCCCCCGTAGACGTCCTGGAGGCTGTCCACGGCGACGATACGGGTCACGAACTTGGCGTGCTTGTAGCCCAGCTGGCGCTCGACCCGCAGGCGCAACGGCGCCCCGTGCGCCTCTTCGAGCGGGGCGCCGTTCATCTGCCAGGCGAGGATCGTCTGGGGGTGGAAGGCATCGGCCAGATCGATCGATTCGTAGTAGGGCCGCCCGTGGTATAGGTCCGCGCAGTGGAAGACGATGTAACGCGCCTGCTCGGACAGACCGGCAAGCCTGAGCACCCCCCTCAGTTGAGGCCCCCGCCACTGGCCAATCGCGCTCCACCCCTCGACACAGTCGTGCCGAGTGATCTGGCTGCGCTGGGGCAGGTCCTTGAGCGCGGCGAGCGAGAGGTCGAGTGGACGGGCCACCAGGCCTTCGACGCGCAAAGTCCAGCCCGCGAAGCCCTCACCCAACTGGCGGCGGTAGGCGGCATCGGCCACGCCCCGGCTGCCGTTGGCGCGAAAGCGCGGCGAAAGATCGGCCCGGGTGTATTCCCGCGCCAGCGCCTCGCCACCAAGCGCGCGCTGGCTCCAGCGGTGCAGGCCTTCGGCGCGGGTGAGAACACCCTTGGCCGCATCCGCGCGCCACAGGTCGTCGCACCCGGACAGGGCAAAGCCGCCTACCGCCACGGCGCCGCCACGAAGAAGCCCCCGACGCGAGACGGCAAGACCGCCACGGGGGCGCAGGATCCGGCTCACGATGGCTCCTTTTCAATTCGCATCCGTCCGGTCACGATGGCCCGCAGATGCTTGATCGGGCCTGCCAGCACCACCATGGCCATGTGAACACCAAAGAAGAGCACAAGGCCGAAGGCGAAGACGAAATGTAGCGACCGCGCAGTCTGACGCCCGCCTACGGCTTGGGTCAGGAGCGGCGCCCAGGCGTCCGTGCCCGGCGACATGGCAAGCCCCGTTGCGATCATGCCCGGCAGCAGGATGAAGAGCACGCTGGCATAGGCGAGCTTCTGCAGAACCGAGTAATGCCGCGCGGCCTCTCCCCGGGGAAAGCGCAGCCGCGCGTGGGCCGTCACGTCCCGCCATATCGCGCGCGGGTGCCATTCTTTGCGCGCGATATGGATATCGCGCCTCAGATGGCCGTTCAACAGCGACCAGAGAAGATAGCCGAGCAGCCCCAGCGCCAGGCCCCAGGCGAAAGCCAGGTGCCAGATCCGCGCGAGCGCCAGGCTGTAACGCGAGGGCAGCGTCATCCAGTACGGAAAGGCGCGGCGCTGCAGGCGCCCGTCCTGGTCCTCCCACAATCCCAGCGCCCCGGTTGTCTCCACGCGAAAATTGGCGACCTGCACGAACCCGAATTCACGCGCGCCAATCCGCGCCGAGGAGACCTTCAGCCAGGACGCGTCGTAGTTCGCGCCATACTCCCCCCAGTAGAGGCGCGGATGCGCGTTGAAGATCATCAGGCCGCTCATCAGGAGAACGAGCAGGGTCAACGCGTTGAGCGCGTGCCACAGGCGCGTCGAGAGGCGATGGCGCAGGATCACCCTGCTACCACCTTGCTCGCTCTCCTGTACCTTGGTGCCTGCCACGTTCGCTCCTTCGTACCCCTGTTATGCCCCGATCAGATGAACCGCGACTTGCCGATGGTGCGGGCGGAGGCGGTGCTCGGCCAGATAAATGCCCTGCCAGGTGCCCAGCGCAAGGCGCCCCCCGATGATCGGGATCTGCAGGTTCACGCCTGTCAGAATGGCGCGCAAGTGCGCGGGCATGTCGTCGGGCCCCTCGTCGTCATGACGGTAATGATGGCCTTCGGGCGCGAGGCGATCAAGCCAATCGACAATGTCCCGGCGTACTTCGGGCGCCGCGTTTTCCTGGATCAGAAGTGAGGCCGAGGTATGGCGGCACAGCAGAGTAAGCAAGCCCTGCTCCACCTGCGCGCCGCGCGCCCAATCCGCCACCTCGCGGGTGATCTCGACAAGACCGCACCCTGTGGTTGCAAAAGTCAGAATATCGCTTGCCTGTTTCATGATCTTTCCTGTGTGCCTGCGCCCATGCGCGCCTGCAAGCACCCCGCTTCGTACATTCTTGTACAGTCGGCGGAAACATTTGCAGTCTCCATGTGTCTAGTCACAGGAGACGGGACCGCTTGGTCCTTGAGGATTTCGCGCAAGCGTGGGGGGTATTCAAGGTGACGAAGGGCAATCGGGCCTCACGCCCGACACGGTCGGTCGAACAGACCTCGCGCATCGCGGGGTTTTTCCGCAAGGGCGATTGCCTTGGAAAGCAATTTCGCTATCGCAGCATCGTGCCCTACGCCTGCAAATCTTCCTCCCCGCGCCCTACCTTTGCTCTTGCGCTGACCTGCGCTATGGCCCTGTCGGCCTGTACCGGAACGACCGCGCGCACCACGCCTGCCTCCACCCTGGCCCCAGCGCCCGCCGCCGCGCGCGAACCGGCAGAACCCTACTGGTGGCGCAGCGCGGGCGATCCGCTGCTCGCCGAACTGGTCGAGACGGGCCTTGCGCAAAACCGCGACCTAACTTGCCAGGCGCTCGCACTGCGCCGCGCCAACGAACGCGCACGCTCACACGCGCGGCGCATCGACACGCGTATCGGACGCCTGTTCGACACGCGCGGCACCGATGTGGACGCCGCCGAGGAAGCCGCGCGCGCCTTCACCTATGCCGACAGGCGCGCCGACCTTGCCGCTCGGATCGCACGCCGCTACATCGCAACGCGCGAGCTGCAAGAGATGCTGGAAGCGCGCCGCAGCGCCCTTGCGACCACCCGCGACAACGCCGAAATCGCGGCCTTCCGCGAGGAAGCAGGCCTTGTCTCGGGCGTCGATACAGGTCTTGCCGGGACCGCGCTCGCCGCGAGCACCGATGATATCGGCACTCTCCAGAGCCGCTACGAGGACAGCCGCCATGCGCTCGCGCAGCTGGTCGGCCTCAGCGACGCGGCGCTGGAAGCCAAACTCGGCGAAACCGGACAGGTGCCCGACATTGGCGCGCTCCCGCCCGAAGAGAGCGCACCTGAAGACATTGCCCGGCGCGCTGACCTCCTCGCGCTCGAACGCCGCCTCATCGCGCACCTGATAACCAGCAAGGTGGGCGACGAGGACCTCGCCGCCGCGCTGGCCGATCTGAAGGACCCTGCCGCGCCCTCCCAAACCGACACCGCGACACCTGCGCGCGCCGTGGTCCGCCAGTGGCGCGAGGCGCGCGACGCCGCGCTCGACGAACTGGCGTCCAGCCGCGACCGCATGGCTCTCTCGGCCGAGCGGCAGACCAAGCTGGAAACAGCCATGACCCGGGCCCGCGAAACAGTCGAGGACGCGCGCCTGGCCTATCGCACCGGCACGGGCACGATGGCCACGCTTTATGTCGCCGAGGACGCCCTGCGCAAGCTGGGCGACGCGCGCATTTCCGCGCGCTCGGCCCGCGCGCAGGCAACTATCGGCAGCTGGGATGCACAAGGGTTAGGCTGGTCCGAGGCCGACCTCGCCCCCCCGGCCCCGCCCGCCGACGGCCCGGAGGTACTGGTCTGTGAGTAATGCCGAAACGCCCGCCCCACAGTCCACGGACAGCTCGCTCGACACGTTCCTGGGCGCAGCGCCCCGCCGAGGCCGCCGCCAGCTCATCAGCTTTGTCGTCCTCGTCCTTGCCATCATCGCTATTGCCACGCTCTTCGTGCGCTTCGTCGCGGGCAACGATGATCCCTACTACGTCGCCAGCATCACAAGCGGCGACTTCGTGCCGCGCCTCTCCCAAGCGGGCATGGTCCATGGCGCCGAGGAACTGCCGATCCGCGCACGCCTCGACGGACGCCTCGCCGATCTGCCGGTAAAATCAGGCGATACAGTAAAATACGGACAGGTCATCGCGCGGATCGAGGCCCCCGGCGGCGACGAGACGCTGGCCGCGCACGCGGCGCGCCTGACCTCGGCGCAGGCCGATGTCGAGGCTGCCGAGGTCTCTGTCTCGGAGACATCGACGCGCCTGGCCCGCTTCGAAAGGGTCTGGCGCGAATCCAACCACCGCGTGCCCTCCACCAACGAGATGGAAGGCGCCCGCGCCGATGCCCGCCGCGCCCGCGACGGCCTGGCTGCCGCGCAAGGGCGCCGCGATGCCGCGCAAAGCGACGTCGAGGCCGAGAAAGAGCGCGCCCGCGGCCGCGTGATCCGGGCGCCGTTCGCCGGCGTGGTCGTGGTCCACGATCTCAGCCAGGGCCAGGGCGTGTTGCAGGACATGCTGCTCTTCACGCTGGTCCATCCCGGCAGCCGGCTGACCTTACGCGTGCCGCTTGCCAGCAAGGCGGCGATGGCGCTGGAGCCAGGCGCCGAGGCCAGCGTGCGGCTCGAAGCCCAGCCCGACATCGCCCATACCGCTGTCCTAGACCGGATCGAGGAAGCAAGCGGCAAGCGCGTGGCCCACTTCCGCCTTACCGGCACGACCGAGGCCATCGAGCCAGGGATGGCCGCCCGCGTCGAGGTGGCGCTAGCGCCGCGCAGCAATGTCCTGCTCGTTCCCGACGCAGCGCTGGAGTTCCGCCCGGACACCGCGGGCGAGGCGATGGACGGTCGCGATTCGATCTACCTCGTGGGAGAGGATGGCAATCCGCGCCGCGTTTTCGTGACCGCGGGGGGCAGCGACGGCGGGCGCACCGAGGTGTTCTCGTCCCAACTGCAGGCCGGTGACGATGTCATCATCGGCTGGCGTGAGGCGCCCCGGGCGCCCGCCACAACAGGGACCTGACGCAAGCCATGAAACCGGGGGCATCAGACCGGAGTTCACGGACGTTATGCTGACCAAATCCTCTTCCAAGACCCCTGCCCACCTCCCGCTCAATCGCCGCGAGGCAGGCGGCCTGCTACTGGGACTGGCCACGGTCCTTGCCGGCGGCGCCTTTCCGCGCGCCGCGCTGGCCGCAGCCGAGCCCGCCGCCATGCTGGGCGATGCCGAGCCGTTCTCGTGGGATATCCTCGTGAAGCGTGCCCGCTCGCTTGCCAAGGCCGCCTATCAAACGCCCGAAGTCTCTCCCCGCACGGCGCAGGATTTCGACACGCTGGCGCGCCTCACCTATGGCGATGCCCATGCGGTGGCCAACGTCGTGCGCTTCTTCCCGACCGCTACCGCCGTCTCCCCCTATGCGGTTGGCATCGACATCGTGAGCGAGGGCATGGCCCGGCCCGTGGTCGACAATTCCAGCCTCTTCGTGGGCGAGGAAGAGGCGGATATCGCAGGCTTTCGGGTGATGGCCGCCGATGGCCACGCGGACTGGCTCTCGTTCATGGGCGCCAGCTATTTCCGCACGTCCGGTTCGCGCGACCAGTTTGGCATCTCCGCGCGCGGCCTCGCCATCGACACCGGCCTGGCCTCGGGCGAGGAATTTCCCCGCTTCACCCACTTCTGGATCGAGCAGGCGGGCGCCGACCACTTCGTCATCCATGCCCTTCTCGACAGCCCCTCGGTCGCAGGCGCCTACCGCATCGACACGCGCGGGGGCGGCGATGCCGGCGTGGTCCAGGACGTGAAGGCCAAGCTGTTCTTCCGCAAGGATGTCCAGCAGCTGGGCATTGCGCCCATGTCGAGCATGTTCTGGTTCGACCAGGCCAGCCGTTCCTATCCGCGCCCGCCGCGCGGGCCCGACTGGCGCCCGGAGGTCCACGACAGCGACGGCCTGTTGATCCGCGCGGGCAACGGCGAGCAGGTCTGGCGCCCGCTGGAAAACGCACTCCACCCGATTACCTTCAGCTTCACCGCCGATGATCCGTCCGCCTTTGGCCTGCTCCAGCGCGATCAGACCTTCGACCACTACCAGGACGATGGCTCCTGGTACGACCGGCGCCCCTCGCTCTGGATCGAGCCGACTTCGGACTGGGGCAAGGGCGCGGTCCGGCTCTACGAGATGCCGACCGACAACGAGAACCAGGACAACGTCGCGGCCTTCTGGACCCCGGCCGAGCCCGTGCGCGCGGGCGATGAAATGGCCTTCGGCTATCGCCTCACCTGGACCTCCCAGGATCCGAGCCAGAGCGCCATCGCCCGGTGCATCAACGACTGGCAGGGCAAGGCCGGGCTTGCCGATGGCCCCACCATCCCCGGCGCGCGCAAGTTCGTGTTCGACTTTGCAGGGCCCGCGCTCGCCGGGCTTGACCGTGGGAGCGGTGTCGAAGTCGTCGCCGAAGCGCCGCACGAGGCAATCCTTGCGCGCGAGGTCCACCCGGTGGTCGGCCAGGAGAACACCTGGCGCGTCAAGCTCGACGTGCGCATGGGCGACCCGCAAGGCCGGGGGAACCCGATGGACCTGCGCCTGTTCCTGAAGCAGGGCGACAACGCCCTCTCCGAAACCGTGATAAAGACCCTGAACGTATGACCATGGCCCCGCCGCCCGCGCAGCCCCCGCGTCCGCTTCCCGACGAAGCGCCGCTGGAGATGCCGATACAGCGCCTTGATGGCCCGCCTCCGGGCTCCATCGAGGTGAAGACGCAGCCGCCGGGCATGGCTATGAAGCGCCTCCTCCTGATCACGCTGACCGCCGTGATCGGCCTTGCCGCGTCGAGCGAACTGCGCTTTGCATTCTCGCGCGACGGGCTTGATGCCTTCGAGGTCGCACTCCTTGTCTTCTTCATTCCGCTCTTCACCTGGATCGCCTTCGGGTTCGTGAGCTCAACGGTCGGCTTCCTGAAGCTCATTTCGGGCGAGCATCCCGGCTTCACCGCGATTCCCAGCCCCGCTCAGTCGCTCTCCAAGCGCACTGCGGTGCTGATGCCAGTTTACAACGAGAGCGTGGAGGAGGTCTTCGCCCGCGTGCGCGCCATGGCCCGCTCCATCGATAAGGCGGGCGGCGCGCCGTGGATCGATTTCTTCGTGCTCTCCGATTCCAACGAGCTGTCCGGAAAGCGCGAATACGCTGAGTGGCTTGAGGTCGCCGCCGAGGCGCCGATCAACGTCTACTACCGCCGCCGCGAGAAGAACATCGCTCGCAAGCCCGGCAACATCGCCGAATGGGTGCGCCGCTTCGGCGGAGCCTACGAATGCATGCTGGTGCTCGACGCGGATTCGATGATGAGCGGGGATTCGATCGTGGGCATGGCCTCGATCATGGAGGAGCGCCCTTCCATCGGCCTGCTCCAGACCGTGCCCATGATCATCAACGCGCGCACCCTGTTCCAGCGCTGGATGCAGTTCGCGAGCGAGGCTTACGGCCCCATCGCGTCTGCGGGCCTCTTGTGGTGGTCGGGTTCGGAATCGAACTTCTGGGGCCACAACGCCATCGTGCGCACGCGCGCCTTTGCCGAAAGCTGCGGGCTCCCTGAACTGGCCGGCGAGGGCCCCTTCGGCGGGCACATCCTCAGCCACGACATGCTGGAATCCGCGCTGCTGCGCCGCCGTGGCTGGGCGGTTCACATGGTCATGATCGGCGGCTCCTACGAGGAGTTCCCTCCCACCGTCGTCGACATGGCGATCCGCGATCGGCGCTGGATGCAGGGCAATCTGCAGCACCTCCAGCTTCTCGCCAGTTCGGGCCTCACCTGGACGCATCGCCTGCACCTGCTGGTGGGCGCTTCGGCCTACCTGACCTCGCCGGGCTGGCTGCTGCTGCTCATTGTCACCATCGCGCAGACGGCAGGCCAGATGGGCGCCGGATTCGTCGGCACCGCGCCGCCCAGCGTGCTGTGGCTGACGGTCGTGCTGCTGTTCGGGCCCAAGGCGATGGGTCTTGTCTGGATGCTTTCGGATGCCAAGCGCCGCGCGGCCTTTGGCGGCCCCGGCACAATCCTGCGGTCGGTGGCCGCCGAGGTCCCGCTCGCCGTCCTGTTCGCGCCGATCACCATGGTCACGCAGACCAAAGCGCTGATGGGCCTGCTCTTCGGTATCTCGGCAGGCTGGTCGACGCAGGCGCGCGAGGCGCGGCGCATCTCGGTGCGCGAGATCATCCCCGATCTTCGCGAGCACATCGCGCTTGGCCTGCTGTTCGGCGCGACAGCCTTCCTCGATCCGGTCACCGCGATTTGGCTCTCGCCGCTGACACTGGGCCTGCTCGCCTCGCCCTGGTTCATCAGCCTGACGTCGCATTCCTCTCAAGGTGCGCTGGAAAAGCCCACCCGGCTCTTCAAGGTCCCCGATCCCACCATCGACGACCAGGCCGAGAAGCGCGCGCATCCCGTGCCCGCCGCTGCGCACACCAGCCCGGAAACCAGCCACGCACCATGACGAACACCCGGGACCGCCCTTGCAGGCAATCCCGGGTGTTCTCCTTTCGGTTGGCGCGACCCGACCGGTTGGCCCCTCCTTATCCCGCCGCGCCGGACTGCGGCGGGAACCGGCTGGAGTGTCAAAAGGCGTCTGCCTCCAATTCCATCATCGAGCCCTTGCCCGACTTGATGGCGAGAAAGGCCGCCGTTGCCTGGGGCAGCAGGCGGTCGAAGAAGAACCGCGCGGTCGTGATCTTGGCCTTGTAGAAGGCCGCATCCTCGGCGCCCTCGGCCAGCTTGGCCCGCGCGATCTGCGCGGCCTTGGCGAAGGTATAGCCCATCGCGACAAGGCCGATCAGGCGCAGGTAGTCGGTGGCGGCGGCGGCAGCTTCCTCGGGGTCCTTCATGCCCTTCTGGGCAATCGTGCCGGTCGAGAGCTGGAGCGCGCCGAAGGCCTTTTCCAGCCCCTCGATCATCTTTCCGAAGTCCGCATCCTCCTTGTTCGCCTCGACAAAAGCGGCGACCGGATGGAAGAACGATCGCAGATAACGGCCCATGTGCGCGGGCATCTTGCGCCCGACAAGGTCGAGCGCCTGGATGCCGTTGGTGCCTTCGTAGATCATCGCGATGCGCGCATCGCGGGCGAACTGCTCAACGCCGCTCTCCGCGATATAGCCGTGGCCGCCATAGACCTGGACGGCGAGATGCGCGGCCTCGTGGCCAAGGTCGGTGAAGAGCGCCTTCACGACCGGCGTCATCAGCGCGATGAAGTCCTGCGCCCGCGCCTTGACCTCGGGATCGGTCGAATAGCGCTCGGCATCGAGCGCGCGGGCGACCCACGCGCCGATAGCGCGGCTGCCTTCGTTGTAGGCGCGCATCGTCATCAACATGCGGCGCACGTCGGGGTGGACGATGATCGGATCGGCCGCAGCGTCAGGGTTCTTCACGCCCGAAAGTGAGCGCCCCTGGATGCGGTCCTTGGCATACCACACCGCCGACTGGTAGGCGGCCTCGCCCACGCCAAGGCCCTGGATGCCGACCGAGACGCGCTCGGTGTTCATCATCGTGAACATCGCTTCCATGCCCTTGTGCGGCTTGCCCACGAGCCAGCCCACGCTGTCCTCGAAGTTGAGCTGGCAGGTGGCCGACGCCTTGAGACCCATCTTGTGCTCGATCGCCTGGACCGAAACGCCGTTTGCCGGGCCCGGCGTGCCGTCGTCCTTGGGCAGGTACTTGGGCACCAGGAACAAGCTGATCCCCTTCACGCCGGGAGGCGCATCGGGCATGCGCGCGAGGACAAGGTGCACGATATTCTCGGTCAGGTCATGCTCACCCGCCGAGATGAATATCTTGGCGCCAGTCAGCTTGTAGGAACCGTCATCCTGCGGCACGGCCTTGGTGCGCAACATCCCAAGGTCCGTGCCGCAGTGGGGTTCGGTCAGGCACATGGTGCCCGACCATTCCCCGGAAACCATCTTCGGCAGGTAGGCCTGCTTCAATTCATCGCTGGCGTAGCCCTCGATCGCGGTGGTCGCGCCGTGGGTCAGGCCGGGGTAGAGGCTGAAGGACAGGTTGGCCGAGCAGATCATCTCCTCGGTCAGCTTGTTGACGGCCTCGGGCAGGCCCTGCCCGCCCCATTCCGGGTCGGAGGCCAGCGCGCACCAGCCGCCTTCGCGGAACACATCGTAGGCTTCCTTGAAGCCCTTGGGCGTGCGCACGACGCCGTTTTCCAGCGTGCAGCCCTCGATGTCGCCGCTGCGGTTCAGGGGCAGGAGCACTTCCTGCGCGACCTTGGCCGCCTCTTCCAGGATCGCGCCGGTGAGGTCCGGCGTGAATTCGGACAGCGCCTCCAGATCGCCGAACCCGTCGTCGGCGTGAAGCTCGTTCAGCACGAACGCCATGTCGCGCAAGGGGGCCTCGTATACCTGCATCTCAACTCTCCTCGCGGGGGATACGCCGGGCGCGTCCCCCGATTATGTTCTATCAGTTGCGCAGCGGCTTGCCGGTCTCGAGCATATGCTCGACGCGGGCAATCGAGCGCGGCTCGCGCACCAGCTTCATGAACGCGTCGCGCTCCAGTTTCAGCAGTTCCTGCTCGCTTACGGTGTCGACCAGATCGGCCTCGCCGCCGGTCAGGACCTCGGCCAGGGCGTCCGAGACGACGAGGTCGTACTCGGTCGCAAGCCCGCGCTTGCGGAAGCTTTCTGCCGCCATCGAGAGGCCGACGCGGCCGCTGTCGCCGGGGAGCCGGAACTCGGGCACCTCGGGCGGGGAGTACCCCTCCACCAGCGAGAGCGCCTTCTGCTTGGCATCGTAAAGCAGGCGGTCGCGGTTCATGGTGATCCCGTCATCGGGACGCAGGAACAGCATTTCCTTGGCCTGCGCAGCCGACTTGGAGACGGTTGCAGTCGATACGGTCTCGAACACCTTGGCAACGGGCGGCATCGGGCCCTTGGGCATCTTTGCCGCGTTGCGCGCGCGCAGGAGCATCTCGCCATTGCCGCCCCAGCCGGGCACCAACCCGACGCCGCATTCGACGAGGCCGGTGTAAAGCTCTGCGTGGGCCTGCACCGCATCGCAGTGGAGCAGGATCTCGCAGCCGCCGCCCAGCGCCATGCCCGCAGGAGCGCCGACGACCGGGAACGGAGCGTACTTCAGGCCCTTGTAGGCCATCTGTCCACCCGCCACGAGTTTCTCGATCTCGGAATAGGCCGCGATGTTGACCGCGAACATGGCCAGCCCCAGGTTCGCCCCGGCCGAGAAATTGTCGGCGTCGGTATAGACCACCAGCGCCTTGTACTTCTCCTGGACAAGCGGCAGCGCCTTGGTGATGAGCTTCATCACCTCGCCGTCCAATGCGTTCATCTTGCCGGTGAATTCCAGCGCGACCACGCCCTCGCCGATGTCCCAGAGTGCCGCCGACGCGTTCTTGAGAAGCGGCTGCGAGGCCAGCTTGAAATCGGCAAGACGCAGCACGCCTTCAGGACGCACGATGGCGTGGTATTCGCCATCAAGCCCCAGATACTCGCGCGCGCCGTTCTCGACACGGTAGAAGCTGCGCTCACCCGCCACCTTGAGGATCTCGGGAACCGGCTGGCCCTCGTCCTCCAGGCGCTTGGCGAGATAGGCCGCGCCCAGAACGTCGATCATCTCGAAGGGGCCCTGCTTCCAGTTGTAGCCCAGCTTCATCGCATCATCGATGGCGACCACGTCGTCCGCCGCCTCGGGCACCAGGCTCGCCGCGTAGGCCAGCGTGCCGCCCAGGATCGCCCAGGCGTATTCGCCGATCTCGCCCTTGGTCTCGACCAGCTTGCGCAGGTTGCCCTTGGCCGCAGCGCCGCGCGGGCCTGCCGGACGGGTAACCGCGCGATACTCGCCCGTGGCAAGGTCGATGACCTCCTTCTGGCGGCCCTTCTCCTTGTTGAGGCGGTAGAATCCCCCTTTGCCCTTGCGACCGGTGTAGCCGTCCGCGATCATCCTCTGGATGAGCGGAATGTCGCGCGCGATGGCCTGGTAGGGGTCATCCTTGGCCAGCGTCGAGGTGAGGCTCGCCTGAAGGTGCGGCATGAGGTCGATGCCGACAAGGTCGACAAGGCCGAAGATGCCGGTCTTGGGAACGCCCATGGGCTTGCCCGCCACAACATCGGCCACTTCCACCGAAATCCCCATGTCGAACGCAGCGTTGAGGCCAAGTTGGATCCACAAGGTGCCGATGCGATTCGCAATGAAACCGGGCGTGTCCTTGGCCGCCACGACCGTCTTGCCCAGCTTCACGTCGGCGAACTGCTCGACCTTCGCCGCCACATCCGTTGCCGTCGCCGGACCGGTCACGATCTCCATCAGACGCATGTAACGCGGCGGATTGAAGAAGTGGGTGATGAGGAAGTCGGCCTTGAAGGCGTCCGAGCGCCCTTCGACAAGGTTTGCGAGCGGGATCGTCGAAGTGTTCGATGAGACCGCCGTGCCGGGCTTCTTGAGCGCCTCGAGCTTTTCATAGAGGCCCTGCTTGATGTCGAGACGCTCGATCACCGCCTCGATGATCCAGTCGCACGTTGCGACCTTCTCAAGATGGTCCTCGATATTGCCGGTCTCGACCAGCTTGGCCGCCGACTTGCTCATGAAGGGCGCAGGCTCGGTCTTGAGCATCTTGGCGACCGCGCCTTGCGCGATGGCGTTGCGGTTGGCCCCGTCCTTGGGGACGATGTCCAGCAGGAGTACGGGGACACCGGCGTTAGCGACCTGCGCCGCAATGCCCGCGCCCATGGTGCCCGCACCGATCACACAGACTTTCTGGATGGGCTGGGTCATTCCACTGCCTCCAGAACCGTCGCGATGCCCTGCCCACCGCCAATGCACTGGCTGGCGAGCGCGTACTTGCCGCCCTCGCGCTTCAGGAGCGAGGCCGCCTTGCCGACAATGCGCGCGCCGGTTGCGCCGAGCGGGTGACCAATGGCAATGGCGCCCCCGTCGATGTTGGTCTTCGCGGTATCGAGACCCAGGTCCTTGATGCAGGCGATGGCCTGCGAGGCGAAAGCCTCGTTCAGTTCGACGACATCAAGGTCCGCCGCCGAGATCCCGGCGCGCTCCATCGCCTTCTGGCTGGAGAGGATAGGCCCGAGGCCCATCGTCTCGGGCGCGCAACCCGAAATCGCGACCGACTTGATGCGGGCCAGGATCGGCAAGCCATGCGCCTTCGCGTAGCTTTCCGTGGTGACCAGCACGGCGCTCGCGCCATCGGTCAGCGGCGAGGAGGTGCCCGCCGTCACCGAACCCTTGGCGTCGAACGCGGGCTTTAGCCCGGCGAGGTCTTCCGCCGTGGTCCCTCCACGGATGGTGCCGTCCTGTTCGACCAGGCCAGCCTTGGTCTCGATGGGCACGATCTCATCAACAAACTTGCCCGCATCGCGTGCGGCGCTGGCGCGCTTCTGGCTCTCTACGGCGAGCGCTTCCTGGTCGCTGCGCGAAATCTGGTACTTGGTGGCGACGTTCTCGGCGGTCTCGCCCATAGCCATGTAGGCGGCCGACGTTTCGGCGAGCGCGCGGTTGGGCATCGGATTGAAGCCCATCATCGGCACCCGGCTCATCGATTCGATGCCCGCGCAGATGAAAGCCTCGCCCGCACCCACGGCGATCTGACCCATGGCGATGTGGATCGCGCTCATCGACGAGCCGCAGAAGCGGTTGACGGTCATGCCGCCCACCGAGAGCGGCAGGTCCGAAAGGAGGCCGATCAGGCGCGCCACGTTGAGGCCCTGCTCGCCCTCGGGAAACGCGCAGCCCACTATGAGGTCCTCGATGTCGGCGGCTTCCACGCCGGTCCTGGCGATCAAGCCGCGCACGACCTGCGCCGCCAGGTCATCGGGACGGACGCGGGCCAGCGCGCCCTTGTTGGCCAGGTGAAAGGGGGAGCGGGCGTAACCCACAATGACGACGCTATCCATGCATTCTCTCCACAGGCGCACCCGGTTCGTTCGAATCCCTCTGGCGGCGATTCCGTCAACGTCCGGATCTGAATCTTCTCGATGTCTTCCCTAAGGGTGCAATTCTTTCCCTATACGTCAAGCAAAATTTGCGCTATCGAATCCTCAACACGGCAGGCCGTGGCCCGGTTCCCAACCCGGGTCACGGTCGAGACCGTGGGAAGAGAGAGGATGAAAGATTGCGCATGCACACCAGCAAACCCGCGCTTCTTGCGCTTGCTGCCGGGCTTGGCCTGGCCGCACCTGCGCAGGCGGCCAGCGCCGATTCGGCGCTCGGCACCTGGCGCACTCCATCGAAGAACGGCACCATCGAGATTTCGCGCTGCGGCGCCTCGATCTGCGGCCGCCTCGTCAGCTCGGACAACCTGAAGAAGAACCCGAACCTGCGCGACGTCAACAATAACGACGAAGCCAAGCGGGACCGCAAGCTGCAGGGCCTGCAGATCATCGGCGGCTTCGAGAAAAACGGCGACAAGTGGGAAAAAGGCTCGATCTACAACCCCGAAGACGGGGGCACCTACAAGGCCACGATCTCGCTTGAGGGCCCCGACACGCTCAAGCTGAAGGGCTGCATCGTGTGGCCCTTGTGCAAGACCCAGACCTGGACGCGGATCGACTAGCCCCCTTCGCGCGTTAACGTCTTACGACAACAAAATATCCTTCTTGGGAGAGAAGACACATGACACGAATGACAGGGCGGGTCGCCCTTTGCACGGCGGTATCGTTCTGCGCATTGGGCGCGGCGAGCACGGCCCATGCGCAAGGTTTCTATCTTCAGGAGCAGTCGGTGCGCGGACAGGGCCGCGCGTTTTCGGGCGAAGCCGCCGACACGGGCGTGGAATCGATCTGGTGGAATCCGGCCTCCATTGCCGGGATGGAAGGGGGCGAAGCCTCCCTTCACGCAAGCGCCATCCTGCCGCGCGGCAAAGTCCGCGATGAGAACACGCTGATCGTGCGCCCCGGGACCGCGCCGACCCCTGTTGGCGGCGATCCGGTGGCCAAGGACCCGATCAACACCGGCGTCCTGCCATCCGGCGCAATTGCCTATGGCTTTGGCAAGCTCGCCGTCGGCCTTGCGGTCAGCGCCCCCTACAACTTCACAACCGACTATTCGGAAGACAGCTGGGCGCGCTATACCGCCGACAAGACCGAGCTGCGCACCATCGACATCCAGCCCACCGTCGCGGTCGAACTGGCGCCGGGCCTTCATCTGGGCGCTGGCCTCAACATCCAGCACGCCAAGGCCGAACTGTCGAACTACCTGCCCAACCTGTCCGCCGCCCTTCCCGACGGGCACCAGCGCCTCAAGGGCGATGGCTGGAACACCGGCTGGTCGGTTGGCGCGCAGATGCACCGCAGCCCGGTCTCGCTCGGGCTCTCCTACAAGTCGGCGATCAAGCACAAGCTCGACGGTACGCTCACCAATTCTGGATTGCTGGGGCCGCTGGCCGGGCAGAACATGGAAGTGGCTACCAGCGCGACCTTCTCCACGCCTTGGCAGGCGATCGGTTCGGTCCGTTACCGCGCGACGCCTGAGCTCACTCTCAACTTCCAGGCGGTGCGCGTGGGCTGGAGCGAATTCGATTCGATCGATCTGGGCGCCCCGATCAACACCTCGATCCCCGAAGGCTACCGCGACATCTGGACTGTGGCCGGCGGCTTTGACTACGCCATCGATCCCAAGTTCACCGTGCGCGGCGGCATCCAATACGGACAGACGCCCACGCGCGATGGTCACCGCGACGCGCGCGTGCCCGACAGCGACCGCCTGAATTTCTCGGCCGGTGCCAGCTACGCGGCCACTCGCAACCTGACGGTGGACTTTGCAGCCTCGTACATCAGCTTCGAGGACGCGCCGATCGACCGCACCACCGCCTCCTATGCAGGAACACCCGTGCAGACCCCGATCCTGGTGGACGGCACCTTGACTGATGCCTCCGCCCTCGTCTTCTCTCTTGGCGCAAGGATGACCTTCTGATGATGAGCGCGGCGCAGATGGGCGGCAACGACCGCCTGGCACAGACTTCCTCCCTCCCCACGGCGGACGAGATGCCCCCCATCGCGCCGCGCTTGCTGACCGACCTGCTCGACCATGCCGTCGAGGCCCACGGGGACTGGCACGCCGTGGACTTCATGGGCCGCAAGTGGACCTACCAGGAGATCGGTGAGCTTGCTCAACGCGCGGCGCGGGGGTTTCAGGACCTCGGCGTGGTCAAGGGCACGCGGGTCGGCCTGTGCCTGCCCAACACACCCTATTACGTGATCCTCTATTTCGCGATCCTACGCGTGGGCGGCGTCGTGGTGAACTTCAACCCGCTCTACACCGAGCGCGAGATGGCCCACCTCGTGGAAGATTCCGGCTGTGAAATCCTCGTCACCGCCGACCTGCAGGTCTCCATGCCCAAGGTCACGGACCTGCTTGGTAAGCACCAGTTGAAGCGCGTCGTCGTGTGCTCCTTTGCTGACGCCCTCCCTTCACTCAAGCGCGGCGCGTTCCTGCTCTTCAAGCGCCGCGACATCGTACCCTTCCCCGAGCATGACCTGCGCTTCATCGCCTACGACGATCTTGTCGCGCGCCGCTTCGCGCCCGATCCCGTCGCCCGCGATCCGCATGACCTCGCCGTTCTGCAGTACACCGGCGGTACCACCGGCGTCCCCAAGGGCGCGATGCTCACTCACGCAAACCTCACCGCCAATTCGGCGCAGATGCTCGCCCATGTCGGCCATATGCCCGAGACGCAGGAGCGCACGCTGGGCGTCCTCCCGCTTTTCCACGTCTTTGCACTGACGACCGTCCTCAACTACTCGATCGACACCGCGGCCGAAATGATCCTCTTGCCGCGCTTCGAGATGAAGTCCTTCCTCAAGACCGCGCTGCGCACCAAGCCGACCCAGTTCTTCGGGGTGCCCACGCTCTACACCGCGCTCAACGGCGAGGAGACGCACGGCGCCTTCTCCAGCGTGCGGGTGTGCATTTCGGGCGGTGCCCCGCTGCCGCTGGAAGTGCGCCACACCTTCGAGGAGCGAACCGGCGTGCGCGTGGTGGAAGGCTACGGCCTGTCGGAGGCCAGCCCGATCATAACCTGCAACCCGCTGGAGGGTGAGGTGAAGGACAACTCGTGCGGGCCCGCCTTCCCCGGCACGACCATCGAAATCCGCGATCCCGACAACCTGGAACGCCTGTGCGCGGTCGGAGAGAAGGGCGAGGTCTGCGCGCGTGGTCCCCAGGTCATGTCAGGTTATTGGAACCGCCCGGAGGAAAGCAAAAAGACCTTCACCCACGGCGCGCTGCGCACGGGCGACATCGGTTACATCGACGAAGACGGCTATCTCTTCCTCGTCGACCGCATCAAGGACGTGATCCTGTGCGGAGGCTACAACGTCTACCCGCGCATCATCGAGGAGGCGATCTACGAGCACCCGATGGTGAACGAGGCCGCAGTGATCGGTATTCCCCATCCCTATCGCGGGCAGGCCCCCAAGGCCTTCGTCGCACTCCACCCAGGCGACACGCTTTCGGATGAGGAACTGTTGGAATTCCTGCGCGAACGCCTTAACAAGATCGAGATGCCCTCCGCGATCGAATTTCGAGACTCGCTGCCCAAGACCCTTGTCGGCAAGCTTTCCAAGAAGGAACTCGTCGCCGAGGAAAACGCGCGCCGGGGCGAAACCGGGGAAGCGGCGTGAACGCGCTGGAGCCGGAACCCGACGGCGATCCGCCCCCCGACATGCTCGGCATCCAGGAGGCGGCGAGCCAGCTGGGCGTCACCATGCGCACCTTGCGCTTCTACGAGGACAAGGGCCTGATCTCGCCCCAGCGCGCGGGCACCATGCGCATCTATTCGCGCCGCGAGATCGGCCGCATGCAACTGATCCTGCGCGGCAAGCGGCTGGGCTTCACCATCCGCGAGATCAAGGATTTCCTCGACCTCTACGAAGTCGATCCCGAACATGTCGAGCAGATGCGCAACCTGCGCCAAAAAGTGCAGGAACGCATCAAGGATCTACGCAAGCAGAAGAAAGCGATCGAACAGACCTTGGACGAACTCGTCGCGATCGAGGCCGAAGCGAACTTCTGGATTGCCAAGTCCCGTCCTGATAAGGATGCCAGCGATGCTGGATAATCCGCCTGCCCCGCCCGTCGCAGCCCTGCGTGAACTCCTCACCATCGAGCGGCTCGACACCGATCTCTACAGGGCCCCGGCCAGCGACACGGGGCCCGGCCGGGTCTTCGGCGGACAGGTAGTGGCCCAGGCCCTGCGCGCGGCCGCCCACAGCGTGGAAGACGGCCGCCAGTGCCATTCGCTCCACGCCTACTTCCTGCGCGCAGGCGACGTGCGCAAGCCCATCATCTACCGCACCTTGCGTGACTATGACGGCGGCAGCTTCACCCACCGGCGCGTTGTCGCAATCCAGGACGGGCGCCCGATCCTGAACCTTGCCAGTTCCTTCCACCGCGCCGAGCCGGGCTTCGCGCATGCCCAGACCATGCCTGAACTGCCCGCGCCCGAGGACTGCCCCGATCTGGTGACGGCCCTCGCCGCCAGCGGACAGGCAATCTCGTCCGGCTCGCTGGTCAAGCTTGCCGCCTTCGAAGTGCGTGTCGCGCCCGAGGAAAGCGGCACTGGTGAGAGCGATGCCCTTCCCGCACAGCACTACTGGGTGCGCATGGCCAGCCCTATGCAGGCTGACCATGCGCTGCAGCGCGTGCTGCTGGCCTACATCAGCGACTTCGCGCTGCTGCGCACGACCTCGCTGCCGCACCCCACGCAGTTCTTCTCGCCCGGCCTCCAGGCCGCGAGCCTCGATCACGCCATGTGGTTCCACACCGATCCCGATGTCGATGACTGGCTGCTCTACACCATGGACAGCCCCTGGGCCGGGCACGCCCGCGGCTATGCGCGCGGCGCCCTCTTCGACCGCAAGGGCACGCTCGTCGCCAGCGCCACGCAGGAAGGTCTCATCCGCCCGATCGAGGGCTGAAGTCCTTGCAACGTTGAGACTAATCTGCGCCAGGCCACCACCGCCCCCACCTGTCGCTCCAGATTGGTCCTAGGTCCAATTGCGAGGATCGCTGCCCACTTCCTAGGCTCTCCCGACGAATTCGATCCAGGGAGAGATCAAGGATCATGCGCAGATGCTCCGCGATCGCGGCAGGCCTGTGGTGCGCGAGCCTCGCCGCCCGGGCCTCCGCCCAGACAGCCGTCCCCCGGACGGATGGCGACGAGGCCCCGACCATCGTCGTCACCGCGCCCGGCGGGCGCTTCGATCTCGACGATGCCATCCAGCTCGACGCCGCCGACATAACCCGCACGGGCACGCCGGACCTTCTGGGCGCGCTGACCCGCTCGCTGCCCGGCGCCAGCCTGCAGGACGCACAAGGCAATCCCTGGCAGCCCAATCTCGTATACCGCGGCTTCGTCGCTTCCCCGCTCCAGGGCCAGGCGCAGGGCATCGCGGTCTATCTCGACGGCGCCCGCTTCAACCAGCCCTTCGGCGATACGGTTGGCTTCGACCTCATCCCGGACGCCGCGATTCGCAGCGTCACACTTGCCGACCCCAGCCCCGCCTTTGGCCTCAACGCGCTGGGGGGGACAATGGTGCTGCAGACCGCAACCGGACGCACCGATCCGGGCATGGACGCCGCCCTTGCCACCGGCCGCTATGGTGAACAGACGATCAGCCTTTCGGCGGGGGGCAGCACCGGGGGCTTCAGCTATTTCGGGGCCTTCCAGTCCCGGCGTGAGCGCGGCTGGCGTGATTTCAGCCCCTCCAATCTCGTCAACGGCTACGCGGACCTTGGCCTTGATGGCACGGATGCAGGGGTCCATGTAAAATTCATCGCGGCCGACACCAACCTGACCGGCAATGGCGTAGCGCCTGTCGAACTGCTCGCCGTGCGCCGCCGCTCGGTCTTCAGCTGGCCGGACAATTCGCAAAGTCGCTATGGCCGGATCAGCATTCACCCCTGGGTCGCGCTTGGCTCGGACACCCGGATCGAGGCCACCGCCTACCGCCAGCGCCTCAGGGTCTCGACCCTCAACGGCGATGTCGCCGACATCGAGCCGTGCGAGGACGATGAAGCCCTGCTCTGCCTCGAAGCGGCAGGCGATGATGATGGCGAGGAAAGCTGGGTCCTGACCGACCCGTACGGCCAGCCGATCCCCGCCGTCCCGGGCATTGATGGCTACGGCGTCCTCAACATGGGCAATGTCCATACCCGCTCAATGGGCATGCTGGCCCAGATCATCGACGAGCGCGCCTTGTGGACCGGAGAAAACCACCTCGCGCTGGGCGTCAGCTACGATCTCAGCACCAGCACGTTTGGCGCAGACACCACGCTCGGTCTCCTGACCGAGGATCGCAGCGTCGAGGGACTCGGCCTCCGGATCGTGCAGGAGGAGGGCGCCATTGCGCCCGTGCGCCTCACCGCGACCACCCGCTACTGGGGCCTGTTCCTTGCCGACAGCCTGCCCCTGACCGACAGTCTGCGCACCGAAATTGGCCTGCGCTACAACCGCGCGCGCATCGAACTGATCGACGGCATCGGCACCGCGCTCAACGGCAACCACCATTTTGTGCGCCTCAATCCGGGAATCGAATTCGACTGGCGCGTGGCCCCGGCCCTCACCCTGCGCACCGGCTATACCGAAACCAACCGCACGCCCACCCCGGCCGAACTCTCCTGCGCGGACGAGAACGCGCCGTGCAGCCTCACCAACTTCTTCGTGGCCGACCCGCCCTTGAAGCAGGTCATCGCCAAGACCTTCGAACTGGGCGCGGCGGGCCAGATCGCACAGGGCGGATGGACCCTCGACTGGCTGGCCAGCGGCTGGCGCACCACCAACACCGACGACATCCAGTACGTCGCCTCCGAGGTGCGAGGCCGGGCCTACTTCCGCAACATGGGCTCGACCCGCCGCCAGGGCCTGGAACTGACCCTGAAGGCGCGAAACGGCGGTTGGCGCATCGCGGCCGGGTATGCCTTTACCGACGCCACCTTCCGCCAGGCGCTCACCGTATCTAGCCCCTCGCATCCCTTCGCCGACGCGGACGGCCAGATCCAGGTCCGTACCGGAGATCGCCTGCCTGGCATCGCGCGTCACGGCGCCACGCTCAGCACCGACTACGAAGGCGTATGGCGCAACCGGACCTTTTCCGTGGGCGGCGATGTCCTCGCCCGCTCGGGTCAGGGACTGGTGGGCGACGAGGCCAACCTCACCCCGCGTGTCCCCGGCTATATCCTGATCCACCTGCGCGCCAGCCTGGAACTGGTCCCGGGCCTCTCGCTCTTTGCCAACGTGCGCAACCTGCTTGACCGCGAATACGCCACGTTCGGCACGTTCAGCGAAGTCGACGAGGTCGACCTTGCCGAAGCCCCGGATGCGTCCGACCCGCGCGCCTATGGCCCGGGTGCCCCCCGCCGCTGGACCCTGGGCCTGCGCGCCCGCTTCTGACGATGCCCCTCTCTCCCCAGCGCATGAACGCGGTGTCTGGGGGAGACAACATTGAATCGCCCGCTTCGGGTCCCCACGTCGTTACCCACAATACGAATGGGAACGGATATGGCCGGTGGATGGTCGCGCGATGGCGCGGTGCAGGATCAGATTGATGACACGGTAAGCGACGCGGTGCGCGGCGCCCGCGCCCGGATCCCCGCTGGCGAGGGGCTCGAATATTGCGAGGAATGCGGCGAACCTATTCCCCCTCGCCGGCGCGAAGCCCTGCCGGGCGTGCGAACCTGCGTCGCCTGCCAGGGGCAACGCGACAAGACGATCGCCCATTCCCACATCAACCGGCGCGGCAGCAAGGACAGCCAATTGCGCTGACGCCAGCGCCGATGGGACCGACCTTCGCCACGCGAAGGTTGGCCCTCCACACCTCCCATTGACAGCTCGAGCGCCTACCCGCACCCGTGTTGGAATAGCCGACACGAACAGCTATGCGGTGGGCATGACGGCATCCGATCTCGAACACCTGCTGATAACGCGCCTCGTCCGGCAAAATGGCGGCACCACCCAGACCTGGCGCCGAGCCGTTGGCAAGGTCATCGTTCGCGACACGAAGACACACCCACATTGCAACTGGGACGTCAGGCCTGGAGGCACCGATGCCCAACGCGCCGCCATCGAAAGCCTGCTCGACGAAGTGCGGCTTGAATGTGCCTTCGTGGAAGCTGGCTAAACGCCGCACAGGCTTCGCTCTCGTCTTCGATGTCATGGGTAATCTGTACACCATGCCCGCGAGAGGCGGCGCGGCGACCCAGGTAAGCGAAGGGCTTGCTTTCGACAGCCAGCCGCGCTTCTCCGCCGATGGCCACTGGATCACTTTCACCAGCGACGGTCGTGCGAACGCAACGGCTCGGAGAACATCTGGATCGCGCATCCCGATGGTTCGGAGGCCCGCGTGATCTCGGATTTCGACAACGAGACCGTGATGGTCTCCCCCACCTGGAGCGCCAGCGGGGACGAAGTCTTCGCCAGCCGCTTCCGGCCCGATCTCAACAACTACGAGCTCGGGCGCTTTGCCCTGAACGGCAAGGCGGAACGTCTGGCGCCGATCAAGCCCTCCCCCGACGCTCCGCGCGGCACCTGACACTCGACGCTCGATGCTCGATGCTCGATGCTCGATGCTTCCGCGTCGCCGGACCGGCGCTGGCTTTACTACGAGCGCCGGGTGGGCGGGCTCTGGGTTCAGGAACTTGGTGACGGGAAGGCACGGCGCCTGCCCATCGACCTCGACCTGCCGAGCGAGCCGGCCTGGAGCCCGGATGGCACGCGCCTCGTCTTCGTGACTTGGTCCGAAGCCGAAGGTGAGGCGGTCTGGAGATCGTTCGCCGACGGCTCGGGCGCGCGCAAGCTCGATGTGGTCCCAGCCTATTACCGGGACCCGCTCTTCACGCCCGATGGCAGCCGGATTCTGGTCCTGCGCTCCGCGACCGACCAGCGCCAACAGAACTATTTCGAGGTCGACGTCACGGCGAAGGACAGTCCGGCCCGGGCACCTGCCGGGTCGGGGGCGGACTGGTTCGTCGCCCAGGAGGACCCGGTGATCGATGCCAGGATCCGCCATCACTGGCCCTGCAACGCAATCCGCCAGAGGCTGACCCTGAGCCGGACGTTCCAGCCCCTTTCACAAGAGCGCTGCCCGGTGATCGCGCAAGACCTGGCCCGCCTCGCAAAGGCCGGCGTATTGGTCGGCATCGGCTCGCACGGAGAAATGCCCGGGATCGGCTATCACTGGAAAATGGAAGCCCATGCGCTGGGCGGGATGAGCCCGCAGGCGGTGCTGCACGCGGCGACGGCGGGTTCGGCGGAAACCATCGGGCGTCTTTCCGATCTGGGCATGATCGAGCCGGGCAAGTTGGCCGATCTTCTCGTGCTCGACGCTGATCCGCGCTCGGACATTGCCAAGGCGCGCGACATCGCCTCGGTCATGCGGGGCGGCTTCCTCTATGATACGGCGAACCTGCAGAAGATATGGCCGCGGTCCGGCCCGGTGACGCGCCTTTGGTTCGAAGGCGTGGATACCAAGAGCTGGCGGGCTACGCCGATGCCTCCGGCCTACACGCATCACTGACCCGGGTTCGCGAGCAGCCCCCTTCTCTTCGGTGTGGCCCCCTTCCTTCTGTTCACTGCATGAAAGCAGGCCGCGCCAGCTCTTTCTAGGGGTGGGTTTGCGCCTATGCTGGGCCTGCCCCGTGCCTTTTGCGGGGTGAATTTCGCGAGGGTCGAACCAGCATGCCAACTGCGCGCCGCGCATCCCAGCGCCCGATCGCCCAACGGCCCATTTCGCTCGCTCTTGCGGCGGCACTGACAATAGCCCCCATGACCCCGGCCGCGAGTGCGCCCGAAGAGGCGCCCGCCTCTGTCAACCCGGCGCGCCAGATCACAGGGTATCCTGCGCTCTACGGGATTGCCGGTGCCAAGGAGCGGACAGGGCTTCCCCTGGCAGATGCCGCCACCCGCACCGCGGCCGCCACGCGCTATTGCGCGGCCATCGCCTACGCCGCGCGCACCGATTCCGATGCCCTGCTGGTCTGGCGGGACGGGCAGCTCGAACTCGCCCACGATTTTGCCCCGCACACGGCGAACGCGCGCAGTTGGTCCGCCTCGATGGCCAAGACGCTCACCACCGTGGCTCTTGGCATCGCCATCGAGGAAGGTGCGATCGCCTCTGTCGACACTCCGGTATCCGAAGTCCTGACCGAGTGGGACGATGCGGCCCACGTTGCGATCACCTATCGACACCTGCTCGAAATGACGAGCGGACTGGAACATCCCGCGCCGGAAAGCGTGGGAGCAAGCGCCCTTTTCGGCGGCGAGGACGCGGTGCGCGCTGCGCTCGCGCTGCCGGTGGTCAACGCGCCGGGCTCCACCTTCGACTACCATACCGTCAACGTCACTTTGCTGATCGAGGCAATCCACCGGGCGAGTGATGAGCCCTTTGCCCGCTTCGTCTCCACCCGCCTGTGGCAACCGCTCGGCGCGGCCGACGCGCTGATCGCGGGCGATGCCAGCGGGCACGCGAGCCCCTCCATCTATGCCCGGGCCCGCGACTGGATGCGCCTTGGCCTCCTCATCAAGGAGCGCGGAATATGGCAAGGCAAGCGCCTCGTTCCCGCCCGCTGGATCGACGCGATGACCAAGGCAAGCCCACGCAACCCCAACTATGGCTGGCTGACCTGGCTTCGCTCTCCAGACAGCGAGGGGCGTTCCTATGGCCCCTATGTCGCATTCCAAGCACACCATTCAGCGCCCTTTGTCGCCAGCGACATGATCTATCTCGACGGATTTGGTGGCCAGCGCGTCTACATTTCGCGCGAGACGAATACGGTCATCGTGCGCACCGGCGGGATGTACGTGAACTGGGACGATGCGGCCCTGCCCAATGCGATTCTTGGCCCTGGCACGCCCTGCCCGCCGCGCTGGCCGGAAGCGCGCTGACCGACACTCTCGCCGAGTGCCTGCGCAGCACGGTGGCGAACCTGCGCTGGGACTTGCCTCATGCCGCCGGGGTTGGCTTCTTCGGAACAGTCCAGGCTGCCGCGGGTATCCAGCACTGGCTGCTCCCTGCGATCCCACAAGCCGTGCCCATTCAGGACATGCTGGAGCGCCGCCTCGGCATCACCGTCTTCATCGACAATCAGGCCAACGTGATCGCCCGCGCGGAATGCTGGCGCATCCCGGAAGAGGGCATCGGTCTTCGCCACTTCCTCCAGGTCGGCCTCGACCTCAGCCTCGCGACCACGCGCGACGGGGCCGTGCTCATGGGCGGGCGCGGGGTGAACCCGGAATTCGGCCACGTGAAGACCAGCCTGGCCGAAGGGCTCCCGTGCTGGTACGGGGGCAGCGGCTGCCTGGGTATGGTAGCCTCGGTTGGCGGCATCGCACTTCGCGATGCGGCCATGGCCGCCCCCTCCCACGACAAGGTCCATGCACTCGCGGCTCATTTTCCCGAGATCGCCAAGCGGGCACGCGCCTGGGAAAACAAGGCGCCCACCCTGTGCCAGGATGATCGCTCGACCCATGGCCTCGGCGCCATCTCGCTGGTGGCCGAACGCCTGTTCCAGGACGAGCCTTTGCCCGACTGGAACTGAACGCCCTTCCTCGGCAACTCAGCAGTAGTCGAGCGTCAGGCTGGTCGTGCGCTTGAGCTGCTGCATGATGACGAAGGTGCGCATGTTGTCGATGAGATCGCCGTCGAAGAGCTTGGCGTTTACGAACTCGCTGTAGGACGCCAGATCGCGAGTGTGGACCTTGAGCATGAAGTCGATCTCGCCGGTCGTGTAGTCGCACGAGACCACTTCGGGCAGCGCCTCCACCCGTTCGCGAAAGGCGCTGACGATCTCGGTCGACTGTGAACGCAGCCGGACCGAGACATAGGCCGAGATACCCAGGTTCAGCTTCTCGGGATCGAGGATGGCCGCGGTGCGCTGAATGTACCCTTCCTCGCGCAGGCGCTGGAGGCGGCGCGAGCACTGCGAGGGTGAGAGGTGGATACGGGTACTCAGTTCGCTGGGGCCTAGTTCCCCGTTCAACTGCAGGATTTCCAGGATACGCCGATCAAAGGAATCGATCCGGTCCTTGGCCATGGTTACCTTCCCTTCCAGATCACGACAATCGGACCACAAGACGTGTAGTACGAAAGCTTGGATTGCGTATAACGTGCATCAAGATCGAATATTGCGGCGATCTGATGCAGATTTCCAGAAAAACGCGCGCAATAGGCAAACCCAGCGCACGCGCCTCCCGATAGAAGCACGTTCTCCAGCCAGCTTCACCAACAACCGGAATGTGACGTGCTCTTCGACCGCTTCGACCTGCAACCCGACGATCCCCTGCTCGCCCTCATCGGTGAAGTGCGCGCCGACCCGCGCCGCCACCGTCTCGACCTCTCGGTCGGAGTTTACCGCGACGAAAAGGGGCAGACGCCCGTCATGCGGGCTGTGAAGGCCGCCGAAGCGCAGCTTGTCGCAGGCCACGCCAGCAAGGCCTATCTCGGCCCCGCAGGAGATGCGGACTTCTGCGCGCGCATCGCCAATCTCGTACTGGGCGCGTGCACCAGCCGCCACACCGCAGGCATGCAGAGCGTGGGCGGAACCGGCGCGCTTCGCCTTGCCGCGCGTCTGCTGGCGGTCAATCCGCGCCCCCACGGAGCCGGCCCGGCAACGATCTGGCTGGCGACGCCGACCTGGGGCAACCACGTACCCGTCTTCGAAGGAGCTGGCCTGCGCATCCGCACGTTCGCCCACACCGACGCCAAGGGCGGTGCGCTCGACTTCTCAGCGTGGCTGGAGATCGTGGAACGCGCAGAGCCGGGCGATGCCATCCTGCTCCAGGGCTGCGGCCACAATCCCACGGGGATCGACTTCACGTCTGCCCAGTGGGCAACGCTCGCCACACGCATCGCCGACAAGGGCCTTTTTCCCCTCGTCGACCTTGCCTATCAGGGTTTTGGGCTTGGTCTGGAGGAGGACGCCACCGGGGTGCGCGCGCTTGTCGAACGCGTACCCGAGACGCTGATCGCGGTCTCGTGTAACAAGACCTTCGGACTCTACCGCGACCGGGTTGGCGCGCTACTGATGACTGGCACGCAGGCCGCCCCGCTCGCAAAAGCGATGGCCAACGCCAAGGGGCTGGCGCGCGGCGAATACTCGATGCCGCCCGACCACGGCGCGGCCGTTGTGCGCACGATTCTGGAGAGCGCGGAACTGACCGCCCTGTGGACGCGCGAACTGGATGCCATGCGCGCGCGCCTCGTGCAGACACGCGCGGCCATCGCCGCACATCCTCTGGCCGCAGACCTTGGCCTTTCCGAGCTTGCCGATCAGAAGGGCATGTTCTGCCTGCTCGGCGCCGGTCTGCGCGTGGTACAACGCCTCAAGGACGAGAGCGCGATCTACGTTGCGCCCGATGGCCGCGTGAACCTTGCCGGACTGCCGCTTTCACGTGTTGACGATTTCGTCGCGAAGCTCTCCTCCGCCTACCGCGCACCACAACCGGAAATGGCGCAGTGAGCCGCCCGCTGCGCACCTGCATCTTCGGTAGCGGCGCGGTCGGCTCGCTGGTTGCCGGACGTCTCCAGAGCGCGGACAAGGCCCCGACCGTGATCGCGCGGGGGCGCCGTCTTGAGCAGCTTGAACGCCAGGGCATCACCTTTGCCGATCCCGCCTTGCCGCCCATCCCCGTAACCGCGCTCGATGCACAGATGGCCGCGATGGAGGGAGGCTGGGATGTCGTGTTCCTCGCGCTCAAGGCGCAGGCCATTGCTGCCTCGCTGGAGGATATCCGCCCGCTGATCGGCCCGGCCACGCGCATCGTTCCGCTCGTGAACGGTGTACCCTGGTGGTACTTCCAGCCTGAGACCGCCCGCGCCGTGCGCAGTGTCGATCCGACAGGCACGCTGGTGGACGCCTTCGATCCCGCGCGCATCATCGGTGCGGTCGTCTACGTAGGCTGTGCGCTCGACAGCGCGCGCGGCGATCTGACCTCGAACGGCCGTGAGCGCCTGGTGCTCGGCAGCATCGCGAATGCGCACGTGGAGACCGAGGCGCTTCTGGTCGCCCTGTTCGAGGGCTGTACAATCGCCATCCAGCCAACCCGCGATATCCGCCGCGAGGTCTGGTCCAAGGTCGCGCTCAACCTCGCCAGCAACCCGCTTTCGGTTGTGGCCAACGCAACCGTGGGCGAACAGTTCACCTCGCCCCATCTGGCCCGCATTACGTTCCCGATGCTGAAGGAGTGCATCACGCTTGCCCGAGCGCTCGGCGTTGAACCCAGCCTGACGCTCGAAGAGATGGTCGCCATCGGGCGGCGGATGGGTGGCTATCACACCTCGATGGCGCAGGACTATGCGCGCGGGGCGGAACTGGAAATGGGCGCGATCGCCCACTCCGCCCTGGAACTCGCGGCCGAGGAAGGCGTGGCGATGGATACCACGCGGACCGTTGCCCATATCTGCGGCTTTCTCTCCGAGCGCGAACTGGCGCGCGCCTGAGCCGACATAAAAATACCCGCAGGAAGAGCGCCTCCTGCGGGTATTTTTCATATCAGATCACCCCCAGGCTCACTGCTGCACGGCGGGGACCGCGGGCGGCGGCGGCGGCATCTCGTCGGTCACGCCCAGCTGCTTCCAGTTGAGCACCGCGTTGTAGAGCATGCGGAATTCGCCCCAGTTCTGCCAGCGCCAGACCGGGTTGGTCGCGAACATCAGGATACGTCCCTCGCCCGAAGGCACGTTGATTATCGCCGCGTTGTCCTTGAGCTTGTCCCCGTCGCGGATAAAGCCGCTGAGGATGCTGTCCTTGCCGCCAGGGTAGGTCATCAGGACATCGCCCTTCAGACGCTCGGGCACATAGTAGGTGGTGCTCTGGGCCCAGCGCAGCGGCAGTTCGCCTTCGGCCAGTTCCCCGCCCTGCACCTTGCCGCCCTTCAGTTCCCCGGCATAGCCGTAGAAGATCGGACTTTCCGGCTTTACCACCTTGCCCTTCACAATCGGGCCGGGCGCGTAGAAGTTCGCTGGCGGAGCCTTGGTCGCAATCTCGCTGACAAAGCCATACTCGATCGGCACCTCGCTGGCGCGCCCCGTGGTGATGAGCGTGCCGCCTGCGTCCACGAACTTCTTGAGTTCGGCGAGGCCCTCCAGCCCCATGCCGCCACGGATATCTGGCGAAGAGCCGTAATCGCCCGAGAAGCGGTACTGGTCGGTCTTGGTGTAGGGCAGCGGCTTGCCGGTCATCGGGATGTCGAAGACGATATCCTTGGTCGAGCGGCCCTGCTGGGGCAGGATGATGACGTCGTAGTCAGCCCGCAGGTTGCCCTCGCGTATACGCTCCTTGAACAAGAGGTCGTAATCGACCTCCTGCTGGTCCAGCCCGTAGCGCAGCCAGCCTACATCCTGCGTCGAACCCCAGGTGCTGAAGACGCCAAGACGCGGCAGTTCGCTCACGTGGGCCTGCGCCTTGTCCGCCGCGCTGCCGATGCCCACCGCGTCGAGGGCAAGGGTTTCGACCAGCGGCTTCAAGGTTTCATAGGCACTGCCCGGCACGAGGAAGGAGCCGGCCGGAATGGTGGTGCCGCCCGAGGTGAAGGCGTCCTCCACGATCTCGACACCGTCCACGTCCGCCAGCTTGTAGCGCAGCGTCGCCATGCCCACCGCGCCTTTATCGAGCACGGCATAGGTCTTCGCGCCCGATCCGGTGATCGAGCCACGCGGGCTGTAGCTTTCGACGGAGCGCGTGGGCACCGAGAGGATGTCCTCGTCCGCGCTCTCCACGATCCTGGCGTGCGCCATCAGGCCCATTGTCCAGGCCGCGTCGTCGTACGTGCCCACGTTCTCGTCGGGGTAGTTGTCCTGAACGCGCAACAGGATCTTGGCGAGACGGCCGTAAGGCTGGTCAAGCTTCACGATCAGCGAGCCCGCCGGGTAGGTGCCCTCCTTCAGCTTCACTTCGCGCTCGGCCTGGGCGATCTCGATGCCCTGAAGCTGCAGGATGTCGGTCACGAACTTGACCCGCGTGGGATCGGCCTGACCTGCCGGAATGATGAAACCATAGGGCGCTTCACCGGCGCCGACCTTGATGGCATCCCGGCTCTTCTTGTAGAAGTTTTCCAGGATTTCCCTGGGAAAGCGCGAGGTCATATCGAGCGCGGTGAGGACGCCCGTTTCCATGAAATTGGTGTTGTTGCGCAACGACCACATGACCTCCTTGTAGGGAGGATTGGGGCGGTACCACTTGCGCGTGGTCTGATCGCGGCCAAGGCCCGAGGCCGGATCGGGCGCAACGTGGCGGTACATCGTCGTCGCCCCGCCATTCCCGAACGTCTCGTACATGCGCAGCATCCCGTTATGGTTGGACGACATGAAGGCGAGGTAGCCCGGCGTCCACGCATCGACATAGCCATGCGTCCACACACCCGGCATGCCGTACTTGGTAAGCTGCGCCATCTCGTAGTTGGAAAACCAGGGAAGCTCGGCGAAGAGCAGCGGATCAAGATCCGGGTTCTGCGGCGCCATGCCGGAATAGATGTAGAGGAAGGGCACCGATTCATGCAGCTCGTGCATGATCGGGGGGTGCCATTCCAGGTACCACTTCATCAGCTCCTTGGCGCTCTTGTCCGAGAGGTTAATGTCGCGGTTGTTGTCGTGGTAGATGTACTTGCCCCAGTACGGCGGGCCGCCCGGCTTGTTGCGGTCGTCGCGCTCGTCGATGAGGTTGCGGTAGTACCAGTCGACATAGCGGTCGCGCCCATCCGCCTCCAGCACGGGGCTGAGCGAGACGATGACGTTGTCGCGGATGCGCTGGAACGTCTCGCTGTCGTCGGCCAGCAGGCGATAGGCCAGCTCCATCAGCATTTCGGGCGGGCCGGTCTCGGCGCTGTGGAGGCCTGCGGAGATGTGGTAGATCGGCGGTGTCTCGGCGATGACCGCCCTGGCCTCCTCCTCGGGCACACCGCGCGGGTCGGCCAGCTTGGCAAGGCCCAGGCGCGTGTTCTCGATGTCGGCCATGTTCCCAGCCGAAGAGATCATCACGATGATGTTCTCACGGCCCTCTTCGGTCTTGCCGATCTCGACGATCTTGACCCGATCGGGCGCGGCCTGTGCCAGCGCACGGTAATAACCCACGATCTGCTGGTAATAGTGCAGCTTGTTGGGTGCGCCGATGTGATCGCCCAGCACTTGCTTGGGCGAGGGAATGGTCGAGGACGTAGGCAGGTGATCGACCAGCGGGCTCATGAATTCGGGCTTGGTTGTCCAGGACTTCACCGCCTCCGCATAGTCCCCGTCCATGCCTTGCGCCTCAACGCCCGGCTGCGGGCTCTGCGCCTGCGCCTGAATTTGCGCTGCACTGCACAGCAGCAGGGCGCTGAGCGCGCCCACGTGACTTTTGCGGAACATGAAGCCTCCTGTTGTCCCTGTCGTGCAGACGGTGGGCAGGCTGCCGCGAAGCAGCCGAGTGATGCCCTGCGATCTGTCTGCAACCCCTGCGCGCACCCTTGAGCCGGATCGCCCTCGATGCAACCGGTTTTCACCCCGTTTACGGAAACTTATCCGCGTTCTGGAGGCTGAGATAGCGTCAAATAGCGCATGTCCTCGCCTAACGTGGACACGGCATGAGCAATTTTGCGACATTCTGCATGTTTGTTGCGCGAACTGCTGGCATTGAAGCGCCCCTGAACAAGTCGGCACGCGATCACGCCCGTATTTTGTTGCGCCCTCCCCTCTTCCATTCCGGCGTCAGCCGTGCAATCGGATCGGGAGATGAACGTCCTGTCATCGTGATCGCGGGGGGGGCAAAACCGCATCAAAGAACAACAAAGGACAACAGAGATACGCAGGGAGAGCGAAAACGCCGGATGAGGGCGATCGCACAGCGCTGTGCGGTCGATAGATTTCGCGCGTGCGACAAGATGGGCACGCGCCGAAGATTCAGGGGGAATACTGTGTTCACGACTACTACGACGACGCTGTCGGCCCGGACCATCGGCCGAAGCCTTTTCACCGCGGCCAGCCTGACCGCGCTGGCCTGGGCACCACATGCAAGCGCCCAGCAGCAGGCCTCAACGAACGCGGACACCGTCGTCGGCGCCGATATCGTGGTGACCGCCCTCAAGCGCTCCACGTCGATCCAGGAAACGCCGATCTCGATCTCGGCCGTCACCGGCGAAACCATGGCCAACTCGGGCGTGCAGGACATCGCCGACCTGGCCGCAAGCGCGCCGGGCCTCAGCTTCGTGGACGGCGGCCCCTCGCAGCGCCGCGTCGTCATTCGCGGCATCCAGGGTTCGGGCGAGCCGATGATCGGCACCTACTACGATGAGACGCCGGTGACCGGCATGATCGGCGCAGGCAATGACGCGGGCGGTTCGACCCCCGAACTCAAGCTCTTCGACGTCGAGCGCGTCGAGGTTCTGCGCGGGCCCCAGGGCACGCTCTACGGCGCAGGTTCCATGGGCGGCACGCTGCGTATCATCTACAACAAGCCTGACCTTACCGGCCTTGGCAGCGCTGTCGACGCAAGCCTTTCGAACACCCGCTACGGCGGCTGGAACTACGATGCCAGCGCCATGCTCAACGTGCCGCTCGCCACCGACAAGGTCGGCGTGCGCATGGTGGGTTTCTACAAGCGCCAGGACGGCTACATCGACAACACCGCACTCGGCATCGAGGACATCAACGTCCTCAAGAGCTATGGCGGGCGTCTGATGCTGCGCATGCAGCCTTCGGATCGCTGGACGTTCGATGTCACCACCTTCCTCAACCGCACGCGCACCGACACGCCGCTGTGGACCAAGGAAGCGGGCAAGTTCAATTCCGACGCCTACACCCGCCAGCCGATCGTCGATGACACCGAGCTCTACTCGATCGCGTCGACCTACGAGTTCGACTTCGCGACGTTCGTCGCCTCGGGTTCCTACATGCACCGCGAACTGTCATCGGCAAGCGACGTCTCGCGCTTCATGCAGGCCCAGCGCAGCGAAGGGCGCTGCGCTGCCCTCGTAGGCGGGGGCAGCCCGTGCAGCGACAGCCAGCTGACCGACTACTACGACCTTGTCGACTGGCAGTCCTACTCGGTGCTCTACCCCCAGCAGGAGATGGACGCCTGGACCGGCGAGCTGCGCCTCAGCTCCAACTCCACCGGGTTCCTCGACTGGACCATCGGCGGTTTCTGGTCGGACCGCAACATCGCGGTCTGGAATCCTCAGGTGAACACCGATCCTGTCTCGGGTGAGATCCTGCGTCCGCTGCAAGTGGTGACCGGGCGCCATATCGACGATTCGCTCACCCAGCTGGCCGGCTACGGCGAAGTCACGCTGCACCCCTTCGAGGGCGCGCAGCTGACCGGCGGTGCGCGCTACTTCCACTACGACAAGGACATCGTGGGCTATACCGACGTCCCCTCGATCCTCGTCGGCGCGCGCATCACTCCGCCCACCGAGGTCAATTCGACTGAGAACGGCTGGGTGTTCCGCTTCAACGGCTCGTACGAGTTCACGCCCGACGTGATGCTCTACGCCGAAGCCTCGCAGGGCTACCGTCCGGGCGGCGCGAACCAGGTGCTCGGCCTTGACGCCGCGCTCACCGGCTACAATTCGGACAGCTTGTGGAACTACGAGGTCGGCCTCAAGACCAGCTGGTTCAACCGCGCGATGCTTTTCAACATTGATACCTACTGGATCGACTGGAGCGACATGCAAGTCACCCAGCGCACGCCCAACGGCGCCTTTTCCTACCTCGGCAACGCGGGCAAGGCGACCGTCAAGGGTGTGGAAGCCGAAGTGAACGCGATGCTGTTCGACGGCCTCTCGCTTCAAGGCAACGTGACCTACACCGACGCAACGCTCTCGGAAGACCAGAACACCGGCGCGACGGCGACCTCGGGCCTCAAGGGTGACCGCATCCCCTACGTGCCCAAATGGATGGGCGGCGCCTCGGCGCAGTACGACTGGTCACTGACCGATAGCCTTGGCGGCATGGCCCGCGTCGATGTCAACTACGTGGGCGGTTCGTGGTCAGACTTCCGACGCAACTATACCTTCGCGCGCGAGGTCGAGGACTATACGCTTGTCAACGCACGCCTGGGCGTGGAAGGCCCGGGCCAGGCCTGGGGCGCCTACCTCTACGTGACCAACCTGCTCGACGCGACCGCGATCACCCGCGCCAGCTCAAGCGCGATCGCGCAGGGGCGCACGCTGGTGAGCAGCGCCACCCCGCGCACCATCGGCGTCAACGTACGCCAGAAGTTCTGATCCCAGACTTCTGGACCGACGTGGCGGGGAGAGCCCCCTCTCCCCGTCGCCGTCACCTTGCGACCAACCGGAGTTTTCACACCCCATGCGACCCACGCGCACCTCTCTTCTTGGCACCCTGCCCTTCGTCGCCCTGGCCCTGACCCCGCTTGGCCAGAGCGCACTGGCCCGCGACGCCGTTGTCCACGCCGGAACCCTGTTCGATGGCGAGGCAACCCGCTCCAACGTCTCCATCGTGATTGCCGATGACCGCATCGTCGCGGTCGAGGACGGCTTCGTCACCCGCGAGGGCGCCGAAGTCATCGACCTTTCGGGCGAGACCGTGCTGCCCGGCTTCATCGATACCCACGACCACGTCACGATGGGCTACAGCGGCAAGAACCCGGTTGCCGAACGCGCGCAAAAGACCGACATCGACACCGCGCTGGAATCAGTTGCCTACGCGCGCGCGACACTGCTTGGCGGCTTCACCAGCATCCGCGACGTAGGCGGCGAGACGTCCATCGTCGTCGGCCTTAAAAAGGCTATCGCGGCCGGTGAAATCAAGGGGCCGCGGATGTGGGTCTCGGGCTATCCACTCGGCCCCACCGGCGGCCACGGCGACCCGCAGAACGGGATGAGCCCCGAGCTCGACTTCCACTCCGAGGGCCGGGTCATCGACGGGCCGATCGAGGCGCGCAAGATCGTGCGCGGGATGCACCGCGACGGAGTCAACCTCATCAAGATCATGCCCAGCGGCGGTGTCCTCTCGATCGGCGATGATCCCAACCACCAGACCATGACCGACGACGAGATCAAGGCCGTGGTCGACACCGCCCATAGCCTCGGCATCAAGGTCGCCGCGCACGCCCACGGCAAGACCGCGATCCTCCACGCATCCGAGCTGGGCGTCGATTCCATCGAGCACGGCTCCTTCGGCGATGCCGAAACCGACAAGGCGATGAAGGCCAACGGCACCTATCTCGTGCCCACACTGCTCGTCGCCGAGACGGTGGTGCAGATCGCCAGGACCCACCCCGAGACACTCAATCCATCGGCCGCAGCCAAGGCACTGGAAGTCGGGCCGATCGTGATGAGCAACCTGGGCCGGGCCTACAAGGCGGGCGTCAAGATCGCCTTCGGCACCGATCAGAGCCTCGCCCCGCACGGCACCAACGCCAAGGAGTTCGCTCTCCTCGTGCGCGCCGGGATGACCCCGCGCGATGCGATCCGCGCGGCTACCGTCAACGCCGCGGATCTTCTGGGCGCAAGCGATGTAGTCGGCTCCGTCACCCCTGGCCACTACGCCGACCTCGTCGCGGTGAAGGGCGATCCCTTCGCCGACATTGCCCTGCTTGAGAACGTCGACTTCGTCATGAAGGGCGGCGACGTCGTGAAGGCAAACGGCGAGGCCAAGTAATTCAGGGCCCAATGATTCAAGAGGGCATCACCCCTTGCCCCCAAAATCGTCTACCTCACCTAGCGCGCTGAAGGTGAGGTAGACGGCATGAGGAGCCCGAGGGCGATGGCCCTGGGAAATCTTCGTTTCCTTCTCCCTCTCTGCATTGCGCCGCGAGCACGTTCGCGGATATGATGGGCAGATCATGCACCGCGCCCTCACCCTTCTCCTGTCCGGCACCCGTGGAGGCCTCGCCTCTGCGCACCGGATCGCGGTGTTTGCGCTGGTCGCGCTTGGGCTTGCGCTGTCGCCCGTACTTGCGGGCACGGGTGAGGCCAGCCCTGCACCTTCGCATGCGATGAGCATGGCCCATACCGGCTGCGAGAATTCGGGTCACGGCACCGGCCATGGAAAGGCCCCGCTCGCCAACCTCCACTGCATGGCCTCGTGCCTGGCCGCGACCGGGCTTGCCCTGCCCGACCTTCCCGCGCCCCCGGCGCTGCGTCCGCTCCACCGCGAACGTCCGCAGCCGCGCGCCATGGCCGCGCTCGCATCGCACGCATCGCCGCTCGATCCCCCGCCTCCGCGGGCTGTCTGATTTTCGAAGTCTGGCTGCATCTGCACGCCCGGACCTTGCCTGTATTTTGAATTTCAGATCCGGCTCCGCCGGAAGGATACCCCATGTTCCAGACACCCCATGACCGGCGGGCGCTGCTCGCTGGCGCGCTGACCGCAGGCGGCGGCGCGGCAGCCTCGCTGCTATTCCCCCACTGGGCGCGCGCCCAGACGCATCATCATCACGGCGCCCATACCGCGACGAGCGCCGCGACCGAGGGCGCGCTGAGCGGCGAGCGCATCGCGCTTAACATCGCACGCACATCCTTCACGCTGGGCGGGCGCACCGCCAGCGCGACCACCGTCAACGGCACCTTGCCCGGCCCGCTCATCCGTTTGCGCGAAGGGCAGGACGTGGAGCTTTCCGTGACCAACCACCTCGATGTCGACAGCTCGATCCACTGGCACGGCATCCTGCTGCCCTTCCAGATGGACGGCGTGCCCGGTGTCACCTTCCCCGGCATCGCCCCGCACGAGACCTTCACCTACCGCTTTCCCGTGCGCCAGGCGGGCACCTACTGGTACCACAGCCATTCGAGCGGACAGGAGGGCTCCGGCCTGTTCGGCCCGCTCGTGATCGATCCCGCCCACGGCGAGCGCGTGGACACCGAGCGCGAGATGATCCTGATGCTCTCGGACTGGAGCTTCACGCCCCCCATGGAGATCTGGCGCAAGCTCAAGGCCCGACCGGATTATTACAACTTCCAGCAGCAAGCCCTGTTCGAGAACCCGTCGGGCAAGCCATGGACGCAGGAGCAGAAGCTGGCCTGGGGCCGCATGCGCATGTCGCCCATGGACATCGCCGACGTGACCGGCGCGACCTACACCTACCTCATCAACGGACAGGGCCCCGAGGCAAACTGGACCGGCCTCTTCCGCCCCGGCGAACGCGTGCGCCTGCGCGTCATCAACGCCTCGGCCATGACCATCTTCAACCTGCGCATCCCCGGCCTCCCCTTCACCGTGATCGCGGCGGATGGCTGCGACGTCGCACCGGTCGAGACCGACGAGATCCAGATCGGCGTGGCCGAAACCTACGACCTCGTCGTGACGCCGAGCGAGCGCGCCTATTCCGTGATCGCGGAGTCCAGCGACCGTTCGGGCTTTGCCCGCGCCACGCTGGCGCCGCGCGCCGGAATGGTCGCCCCCGTCCCGCCCTTACGTAAACCGCCACGTCTCACCATGAAGGACATGGGGATGAGCATGGGTAGCGGCGGGGCACCGATGGACCATTCCGGCCACGACATGGGCAGCATGGAAGGCATGGACCACGCCGACAGCGGCATGGAAATGAACCATTCGATGCGTGATCCCGCAACCGCGCCCGGCGTGGAGTTGACCCCCGGCGTCGACATGCTTGCCCCCATGCCTACCGACCGCACCGGCGAGCGCGGCCTGGGCCTCGATGACGTGGACCACCGCGTGCTGGTTTACACGGACCTGCAAACGCCCGAGGACCGTGACGATCTGGCCCCGCCCACGCGCGAGATCGTCGTCCACCTCACCGGCAACATGGAAAGGTACATGTGGTCCTTCGATGGTCGGCGTTTTTCCGAGATGGTCGAGCCGATCCGTCTTGCCCACAACGAGCGCGTGCGCTTCACCCTCGTCAACGAGACGATGATGACGCACCCGATCCACCTGCACGGTTTCTTCTTCGACCTCGTCAACGGCAAGGGCCAGCGCCGCCCGCGCAAGCACACGGTAAACGTACTGCCCGCGGGCAAGGTCTCCTTCGACGTGACCGCCGATGCGCCTGGCGACTGGGCGTTTCATTGTCACCTCCTGCTGCACATGATGTCCGGCATGTTCAACGTCGTCACCGTGCGCCCGCTGGAAGGAGGTGCGGCATGAGAAAGTCCCGTTTCCTGACCGGCGTCCTCACCGGCGCTCTGCTGATCCCGGCTCCTTTGCTTGCCCAGGACCATTCCGGTCATGACATGTCCGGTCACACAAGACGCGCCATGAACCATGCGCAGCACGACGAGGGCATGGCGATGCCTTCCCACGAGGCGCATGACGCGCGTGACGCGCACGACCCGCACCAGGGTGGGCACGCCATGCCCATGGCCCCGGGCGCGCCGTCGATGGCGCAGGACATCCCCCAGGGGCCGCCCCCGCCCGATGCGTTCTCCGGCCCGGACCACGCCGCCGACCTATTCTTCCCCGACAAGGACATGGCTCACGCCCGCCACATGGTGCGGCACGAAATGGGCGGCATGGGCACCACCATCGTCATGCTCGACCGGCTTGAGGCGAAACTCGGCAAGGGCAGTGACGGCCTCTCATGGGAAGGCGCCCTGCGCACCGGCGGCGATATTGACCGCATCTGGATCAAGAGCGAGGGCCAAGCGGCCTTTGGTGAGGGCATCGAAGACGCCGAAGTCGAAGTCCTGTGGGGCCACGCCATCGGCGCCTGGTTCGACCTTCAGGCCGGCGTGCGACAGGAACTGGGCCCGGATCCTGACCGCACGCAGGTAAGCCTGGGCGTGGAGGGGCTCGCGCCATACATGTTCGACATTTCCGCGCAGGCCTTCCTGTCGACCAAGGGGGAACTGACCGCGCGCCTCGAGGCCGAGACCGACCAGCGCCTGACCCAGCGGCTGATCCTGCAACCGCGCGCCGAAGCGCTGTTCTCAGCCCAGCGGATCGCCGAGCGCGGCACCGGACGCGGGCTTACCTCGCTCGAGGCGGGGGTCCGCCTGCGCTACGAGTTCGCGCGCCAGTTCGCCCCTTACGTGGGCATCGAATGGCAGAAGAAGTTCGGCTCCACCGCCGACTATGCCCGAGTTGTGGGAGATGATCCCGACCGGGTGGTTGCGGTCGCGGGCCTCAGGGCCTGGTTCTGAGGCGACCCGAGGGGCCGGTCCAAGCACATCGGCCCCTTGCTGGCATCACGAAATCCGTCGAAAGCAGCAGAAATCGGGGAAATTTTGGGAAAATTGGAACCCTGTAAAACAGGGTAAATGGCGGAGCGGGAGGGATTCGAACCCTCGATACGGGGTTACCGTATACACACTTTCCAGGCGTGCGCCTTCGACCACTCGGCCACCGCTCCGCATCGCTGGAGGGCGTGCCACTAGCGCCACTTTTTGGCTTTCGCAAGTACAGAGCGCGTGGCATCGTCATTTCATGCGCATTTTCCTTCGGCATCTCCTGCCCTTGCTCGCCGCCACGTCCGCTCTTGCAGCTCCCATTGCGGCGCTGGAGGCCGCGCCAGGCGTCACACCCGACAGCATCGTCAAGGCGTCCATGGCCAGGGAATGGCGCAAGATCGCGCCGTCCGACCTCATGGTCATGGACCTCGCCCCTGCCACAGATGGCACGCCGCGCCGGGTAGTGATACAGCTCATGCCGCCACCCTTCTCTGTGCCCTGGACGCACAACATGCGCGCGCTCGTCGCCGCGCGCTGGTACGACGGCATCGCCATTGTCCGGGTCCAGGACAACTACGTGGTGCAATGGGGAGATCCGGACGGTGAAAACCCGGCACAGGCGAAGCCCCTGCCGGACGGCCTTTGCAGACCTGGCGAGGAGGACTACACCGCCTCGTTCGCCGAGGACGCCGACGTCGAGTGCGCAGCTGAAAGGCCTGGCTCGGTGCACATGGCCGACCTCGATCCGCAATCGTTGTTGATCGAGGAGCAAGCACCTTCCGCATCGATCTCCGCCACGACCACCACGCACGCCGACATGGGATGGCACATGCGCGACAGCTACGCGCCCTGGGTGGAGTTCTACCAAGGCTGGCCGGTCGCCAGGGATGCGCCGGAAGATCCCGACGAGACCAACCCGCAGTACTGGCCCCTCCACTGCTACGGCACGGTGGGCGTGGGCCGCAATTATTCGCCCGACACCGGCACCGGCGCGGAGCTCTATGCGGTGATCGGACAGGCCCCCCGCCAGCTTGATCGCAACATCGCCGTCGTCGGCCGGGTGATCGAGGGGATGGAATACCTCTCCTCCCTGCCGCGCGGCACGGGCGAACTCAGCTTCTACAAGACGCCGCAGGAGCGTACACCGATCATTTCGGTGCGGTTGGGCGACGAGGTCGCGGACCTTCCCGGCTTTGAATACCTTGCCACCGACAGCAGGAGCTTCGAGGTGTACGTGGCCTCGCGCGCGAACCGCAAGGACACCTTCTACGTCCAGCCTGCAGCCGGCATCGATATCTGCAATATCCCCGTGCCCATCCGCCAGGCCGCCAAATGACCCAGACCCTGACCCACACCGCCCCGCTCTGGCGCTGGACAGGCGGCGCCAACGGGGGGACCTGGTACTTCCTCAGCATCACCGGCGCTAATGCCGAGACGCTGAGCGCAACCGCGCTGATGCGCAAGTTGGAGGGTCTGGGACGCGGCTTCGGCTCCATCAAGGTCCAGGCGCGCATCGGAGCGACGCGCTTTGCAACCTCGGCCTTTCCCAGCAAGGGCGACGGCGCCTGGCTGCTCCCCGTCAAGGCTGCCGTGCGCAAGGCGGAGGACCTTGCCGAAGATGGGCCGGTCGAGGTCGAGCTGACCTTCTAGCGCGCGCCTAGATACGTTCTGCGTCGGTCACCGCCGCACTTGCCCGTAGCGCCGCGATGATGCGCGTGAGGTGGGCGAGGTCCGCAACTTCGAGATCCGCCTCGTAGGTGCCGAAAGGATCGTCGCGCTGGACCATGTTGAGGCTGGCGACGTTGGCGTGCGCGTTGGCGAAGATCTGCGTGACTTCGGCGAGCGTGCCAGGCCGGTTGTAGAGCACGAGGCGCAGGCGTCCGGTCGCGCCGGTCGTGCGCGAGCCCCAGGACAGGTCGAGCCAGTCCGCATCGACGCCGTTCGCCAGCGTCAGGCAGTCGATCGTATGAACCTCGACCTTGTGATCGGGCCGGCGCAGGCCGACAATGCGGTCGCCCGGCACCGGGTGGCAGCACTTGGCGAGCTCGAAGCCCATCCCTGCGGTCAACCCCTTGATCGAGATAGCCTTCTCGCTCCGGGTCCATTCCGGATCGTCGGGCATGGTCTCGGTGCTGCCCGGGACCAGCGCCTCCATCACCTCGCGGTCGGTCACGTGGGCCGAGCCGATCGCGAACATGAGGTCTTCCTCGTCGCGCATTCCCAGGCGTTCCATCGCCGCGTGAAGCGCCTTCTTGCCGATGCGCTGCGGCAGGCGGGTGACGATCTCGTCGTAGAGCTTGGAGCCGATCTCGGCGACCTCGGCGCGTTCCTTGGCGCGGACCGCACGGCGGATCGTGGCGCGGGCCTTGCCGGTCACGACGAAGCCCAGCCAGGAGAGCTGCGGCTCGGAGCCCGCGCTCTTGATGATCTCCACCACATCGCCGTTGTTGAGGCGCGTGCGCAGCGGCATGTGGCGGTTGTTGATCTTGGCGCCCACGGCCGAACTGCCAAGGTCGGTGTGGACCGCGAACGCGAAGTCGACCGCGGTCGAACCCTTGGGCAGCTGGTGCAGCGCGCCCTTGGGAGTGAAGGCGAAGATGCGGTCCTGGTAGATCGCGAGCTTGGTGTTCTCGAGCAGTTCTTCGGCATCGTGCGTCGAATCGACGATCTCGATCAGGTCGCGAAGCCAGCCGACCTGTCCGTCCGGGCGCGATCCGCCCTGCTTGTAGGCCCAGTGCGCGGCCAGGCCGAACTCGTTCAGGCGATGCATCTCGCGGGTGCGGATCTGCACTTCCATACGCATCGAGTTCTCATAGATGAGCGCGGTGTGCAGCGACTGGTAGCCATTCGACTTGGGCGTCGAGATGTAGTCCTTGAAGCGGCCCGGGATCATCTGCCAATGCTGGTGCAGCACGCCCAGCGCGCGGTAGCAATCGTCCGGGTTCTCGGTTAGGACCCGGAAGGCCATGATGTCGGTGATCTGCTCGAAGAAAACATGCCGTTCCTTCATCTTGCGCCAAATCGAATAGGGATGCTTTTCGCGCCCGGTCACCTCGACCGCGATACCCGCTTCGGCAAGCGCCTGCTTGATCGCCAGCGCGATCGCATCGACCTGCCCGCCTTCCTGGCTGCGGATATGGGCGAGGCGCCCGGTGATCGTCGCGTACCCTTCCGGCTCCAGCTGCTCGAAGGCGAGAAGCTGCATCTCGCGCATGTATTCGTACATGCCCACGCGCTCGGCCAGCGGCGCGTAGATCTCCATGGTCTCACGCGCGATGCGCTGGCGCTTCTCCGGCTTCTTGATGAAGTGGAGCGTGCGCATGTTGTGCAGACGGTCGGCCAGCTTGACGAGGAGGACGCGCAGGTCCTCGCTCATCGCGAGGAGGAACTTGCGCAGGTTCTCGGCCGCGCGCTCGTTCTCGGTCATCACCTCGATCTTGGAGAGCTTGGTGACGCCATCGACCAGCCGCGCGACGTCAGCACCAAAGAGCTTCTCGATCTCGTCCGTCGTCGCCAGCGTGTCCTCGACCGTGTCGTGCAGGAGCGCGGTGATGATCGTCTGCTGGTCGAGCTTGAGCTCGGTCATCAGGCCGGCAACTTCGACGGGGTGCGAGAAATAGGGGTCCCCGCTCGCCCTCTTCTGGGTTCCATGCTTCTGGACCGTGTAGACATAGGCACGGTTGAGCAGGGCCTCGTCGGCCTCGGGCGCGTATTCCTTGACGCGTTCAACTAGTTCGTACTGGCGCAGCATCGTTCCATGTCATGTGAAGATTTTTTTCCGCACGGCAAGCCTTGCCATGCACAGATGCAGTCTTTGCAACCAAATACGTGCGAGGCTTGGGCGGGCCGAAAAGACTACCCCCGTGCAAGGCGCAAATTCAATCGATTTCATAGCAAATGCCCCGGGGCGAGGGTTAACGCTTCGCCAGCATTGCCCTGCGCATCCTCCAGAAATTGAGTGAGGAGGGTCTTGCTGTCCCGGAGCGGCAGACCGATGAGGAGACCGGACACAATGGGAATGCTGGATAGAGAGGCCGCGACAGCGGGTAGGCAGCAGACGCCGGAAGAGAGTGCGATGCAGGCAAGGGGCGGCCGCATGGCCCGCGTGACACGCGCGCCGCGCCACCGCACCTTGATGCGCGCGGTGATGATGCTGCCGGGACTGGACGGTACCCCGGTGATGATCCGCAACGTCTCGGAGCAGGGCCTATGCCTTGCCAGCAAGGACGTGCTTCCCTGCTGCGGCGAAGTGATCGAGCTTGACCTCGCCGGGACTTTCGGCCTCAAGGGCGAGGTCCGCTGGGTGGAAGGCCGCGAGTTCGGCGTGCAACTCTCAGCCCCGCTTGACCTGCACAGAATCGGCCTTGCCAACCAGCGCCGCAATGGCAACATGGCCGGAACTCTGGGCGGACAGGTAGAGACCCGCCTCTTGCGCGCCACACCCAAGGCAGCGAGCGCCCCTCTCTACGCCTGCTGAGGCGCCGCACTCCGGCGCCGTCCTCCTTCACCTCCCGTACACCCACGCAGTCGGTCCTCCGCGTCCGGCTGCGTCTCCGCGTCTGCCGAAGGCACATCCTGGAGCCTGCACGAACACGCTGTTCCCAATTGTAAATTTGCGACAAAGGGCCTGCCCGGCATCGCATACCCTGCCCCGTTTCACGCGGCAGGGTTCGCGCGGCTGTCACAAACACCGGCTAGGGGCTTCCCGCAGGCCACTCCAACGTGTCGCTTAATTCGTGAGGGAACCTTTTGTCCGTGAAACTGTCCGCTGCCTTCTCCGCACTTGTCGCCGGTTCGTCCCTTATCGCGCTAACCTCTGCCGCGCAGGCCGCCGAGGCCGATGGCATTGGCGAAAGCGAGAACGCCATCATCGTCACCACGCAGCGCTACGAACAGCGCGCGCAGGACGTGCCCGTGACCCTCAGCGCGCTCTCGGGCGAGCGCATGGAGGAGATCGGCGTCTCTGAACTCGACGAGCTTTCGGCCTACGTTCCCGGCCTGAACATCCAGGAGCAGAGCGCCAACAACCCGGGCATCGTGATCCGCGGCATCACCTCGGACAGCGGCTCGGCGCAGGCCGCCGCGCGCGTCACGCTCTACTACAACGGCGTTGATATCTCACGCTCGCGCGGGGCCTACCAAGGCATCTACGACATGGAGCGCATAGAGGTCGTCAAGGGCCCGCAGGCGACCCTGTTCGGCACCGCCTCGACCGTGGGGGCGATCTCGATGGTTTCGGCCAAGCCCAAATCCGGTCTCTCCGCCGAGATTTCGGGTGGCTACGGCAACTATAACTATTACGAAGCGGGCGGCTTCATGAATGCCGGCAACGACGTGATCGCGGGCCGCGTCGCGTTCAAATACAAGAACCGCGACGGCTACGTTAAGAACCTCGCGCCCGAGCAGGACGACCTCTACGGCATCAACACGCTGGGCGTGCGCGGATCGCTACGCTTCACCCCGACCCCGGACATCACCGCCGACCTCGTCTTCACCTACGACCGCCAGCGCAACTCGGGCACGCCGTTCCTTTCCCGCTCGCTAGGTTCGACGGCCGTGAACGACGTCTACGGCGATGCGTACCTGGGCGGCTCGCCCAATTCGCAGGAGGTCCTGGGCAAGGACAAGCTGGGCCTCGACCGTGACGTCTATGACGTAAACTTCACCTTCAACTGGGACTTCGCGGAAGGCTGGAGCTTCACTACCGTCAACGGCTACCGCAACTTCGATTCGCTGGAGGTCTTTGACGCCGATGGTTCGGCCGCCTCCTATCTGGAATTCGCCGAGCAGGCCGACGGCTGGCAGTTCAGCCACGAAGGCCGCTTCGCCTATGCGGATGACCAGTGGCGCGCCCACTTCGGCTGGAACTACATGATCGAGGACACGCGCCAGTACGTGCCATTCTCCAGCGAAGTCGGCACCTACCTGCAGTGCACCGCCAACATCATACCTGGCCTTGGCTGCGTCGCGCCCGACAATTCGGTGCCCGCCGCGCTTGCCACCGGCCTTGCCACGGGCGGCCTGATCGAGAGCGCGCCCTATGCCAGCTGGTTCCAGAACGAGGGCCGCAACCAATCCTGGTCGATGTTCGGCGAGGCGACCTGGATCCCGACCCCGACGCTCGAACTCAATGCGGGCGCGCGCGTCCTTATCGAGAAGCGCCGCTCGGGCTATTCGACCTACCAGCCGGTCGCCCCGATCTACGGCCAGCCGCTGCTGCCTTACGCCAACACCGATGGCGAGGTGGTCTACGCCGACCGCAGCTACGCCGCATTCCTGCCGCGCTTCAACGCGCTGCTGCGCGTAACCGACGAGGTAAATCTCTACGCCACCATCTCCAAGGGCCGCCGTTCGCCCTCGGTCCAGGTAACGACGCTCACCGATGCCGACACCGGCGCGCGCTATGCGGGCACCAACGAGGTCGGCAACGAGACCGTGTGGAACTACGAGGGCGGCGTGAAGGTGGCGAGCGGCATCTTCTCCGGCTCGATCGGCGTCTACTACCAGCAATATTCCGACTTCCAGGTCACCGTGATCGAGGCGGGCGGCAACGCGCGCACGATCAGCGCGGGTTCGGCCAGCAACCTGGGCGTCGAAGCCGAAGTCGAGGTGAGCCCCACCTCCTGGCTGCGCGCCTACGCCAACGGTGGCTGGATCGACGGCGGCATCGACAACGATCCCGAGAACGGCAACCTCGCCGGTTCGCGCTTCCGCCTCCAGCCCGAGTGGCAGGCCTCGGCCGGGCTCATCATAGATGCCCCGGTGACCGAGACCGTCGGCCTGTTCCTCTCGCCCAGCGTCACCTACCGCTCGAAGATCTACTTCGAGACACCCAACACCGAGGCGATCAGCCAGCCGGGCGTGACGCTTGCCAATGTGCGCGGCGGCGTGACTTTCGCCAATGGCCAGTACGAAATTGCAGGCTGGGCGCGCAACCTCTTTGACGAGAAGTACCTCCTCGATGCGGGCAACACCGGCGGCGCCTTCGGGCACCCCACCTTCATCCCGGCCGAGCCGCGCACCTACGGCGTGACCGTGAAAGCCCGCTTCTGACGATCCGGCGCGGCCGGGCACAGGACACGTCCCGCGCCCGGCCGCGCCACCCATCCGCGTTTCCCATTAGCCTGCGACACAGGACACTGCCTGCCATGCCTCTCACTCTCGACCGCCGCCTTCTCATCCAGGGCAGCCTCCTTGGCCTCGGCGCCCTGGCGCTGCCGGGGCTGGCCCAGGCGATGACCGCCCAGGGCTTCACCCACGGCGTTGCGAGCGGCGAGCCTTCGGGCAATTCGGTCCTCTTGTGGACACGCTACGTCGGCAGCGGCGAGACCAAACTGCGCTGCGAAGTCGCCGCCGACGAAGCCTTCAGCAAGGTCGTGTCGGGCGGTGAAGTCATCGCCTCAGCCGAGCATGACAACTGCGCCAAGCTGGTCGTCAACGGCCTCGCCCCGGACCGCTGGTACCACTACCGCTTCATCGCGCCCGATGGTTCGATGAGCGATGTCGGCCGTACCCGCACGCTGCCCACCGGCAATGTCGCGCGCTTCGGCATCGGACTGTTCTCCTGTTCGAACATGCCCTTCGGCTTCTTCAACGCCTATGCCCATGCGGCCAGGCGCGACGACCTCGACCTCGTCATCCACGTCGGCGACTATCTCTACGAATACGCGCCCAACGGGTCCTACCCGGCCAAGGCCATGGCGGGCCGCGAGGTTCAGCCCGACCACGAGATCCTGACGCTCGCCGACTACCGCCTGCGCTATGCCTCCTACCGCCTCGATCCCGACCTCCAGGCCCTTCACAGCCGCTTCCCGATGCTGGCGCAGTGGGACGACCACGAACTGGCGAACGATGCCTGGCAGGGCGGCGCGGAAAACCACCAGAGCGAAACCGAAGGCCCCTGGTCGGCCCGCCGCGCCATTGCCGAGCGCGTCTACCGCGAATGGATGCCGGTCTCCGACACCCCCTACAACAGCTTCCAGATCGGCACGCTCGCGACGATCTTCCGGCCTGAAACCCGCGTCTCCGGCCGCGTCGAACAGCTCGACTTCGCCAAGGCGCTCGCGGGCAAGGACGACATCGCCAGGGCCATGATCGAATTTCGCGAAGGCGCCTGGCTGGACCCGGCCCGTACCGTCATGGGCGCACAACAGGAGAAGTGGCTCAACCACGAGATCGCGCAGTCGGTCAAATCCGGCACGCGCTGGCAGGTACTGGCCCAACAGATCGTCATGGGGCCGCTCAAGGCGCCCTCCGAGATGGCCGACATCGCCCCGAACGGCGCCGATCCCAAGGTGCGCCAGGCGCTCATGGGCATCGCGGCGGCCAGCAAGGTCGGCCTGCCCTTCAACATGGATTCCTGGGACGGCTACCCGGCCGCACGCGAACGCCTGCTGCGCGCCGCGCGCGAGGCCGAGGCGAACCTCGTCGTCCTCTCCGGCGACAGCCACAATGCCTGGGGCCAGAACCTCAGCGTCGATGGCACCCCGGTCGGTGTCGAATATGCAGGCCACTCGGTCACCTCGCCCGGCTTCGAGAGCTACCTTCCCTCGGTTGCCCCGCAGAACCTGGCCCGCGCACTGCAAGGCGCCAACCCCGGCCTCGCGCTGTGTGACGCCAGCCGCCGTGGCTACGTCTCGCTCGACCTGAGCGAAGACAGCGTGCGCGGCGCCTGGCACTTCATGAGCACGATCGCCGCGCGCACGACCTCGGGCACGACCCAGGAAGAGCGCGTGGTGAGCTGGGGGGCGCACGCCTTCGCCGCCGCTTGATCGGAAAGTAGAAAAAGGAAGTTCCGAGGGCCATGACCCTCGGAACTTCCCTTTATTTCTTTACCCTAGAACGCCCCTGCCCGCTCCAGCTTCGCCGCCATCGCACGCTCTTCAGGCCGCAACGTCAGCACCCGCATTCCACTCGCCGTTACCGCGACGGTGTGCTCGAACTGCGCGGAGAGGCCACCATCGAGCGTGCGCACGGTCCAGCCGTCCTTCTCCTGCCGCACGCCGCGTCGGCCCTGGTTGAGCATGGGTTCGATGGTGAAGGTCATACCCTCCTCGATCAGGACGCCCGTGCCCGGGCGTCCGAAGTGAAGGACCTGGGGCTCTTCATGCATCTGCTGGCCAATGCCGTGCCCGCAGAACTCGCGCACGACCGAATAGCCTGCCCGGTGTGCGTGGCGTTCGATGACGTGACCGATATCGCCCAGCCGCGCGCCGGGGCGCACTTCCGCAATCCCCTTCCAGAGCGCGGCGTAGGTCATCTCGACCAGCTTGCGCGCGGCCGGATGCACCTCTCCGACAAGGTAGGTCTTGCTGGAGTCGGCGATGTACCCGCCCTTCTCCAGCGTGATGTCGAAGTTGACGATATCGCCATCCTTCAGGACATCGGTATCCTTGGGCATGCCGTGGCACACGACCGAGTTGATCGAGGAATTGAGCACATAGGGAAAGCCGTACTGCCCCTTGCTCGCCGGGCGGGCGCCCAGTTCATCGACGATGAAGCGCTCCACCATAGTGTCGATTTCCAGCGTGGACTTGCCCGCCAGCGGCGTACGGTCAATCAGCCCGAAAACCGAAGCCAGTAGACGCCCGGCCTCAGCCATGAGATCGACCTCCCAAGGTGCCTTGCAAAAATCCTGGCGGCTCAACTCCAGGTCGCCTCGGGCGGCAGGCTCATCAGGATTGCATCGATGTTGCCGCCGGTCTTCAGGCCGAATAGCGTGCCCCGGTCATGGACAAGGTTGAACTCGGCGTAGCGTCCGCGCCATTCCAGTTGCTGCGCCTTGTCGGCAGGCGTGAAGTCCATCCCCATGCGGCGGCGCACCAGCTTGGGGAAGATAGCGAGGAACGCCTCGCCCACCGCCCTCGTGAAGGCGAAATTCGATTCCCACATCGCCTCGTCGGCGCATTCCAGGTGATCGTAGAAAATCCCGCCCACGCCCCGATGCACCTTGCGATGGGGAATGTAGAAGTACTCATCCGCCCAGGCCTTGAAGCGCTCGTAGTAGTCCTCGCCATGCGCGTCGCAGGCCGCCTTGAAGGCCAAGTGGAATTCGTGTGTATCCTCATCGTAGGGCAGCGGCGGATTGAGGTCCGCGCCGCCCCCGAACCAGGCCTTGGTCGTGGTGAGGAAGCGGGTATTCATGTGGACCGCGGGCACATGCGGGTTCGCCATGTGCGCAACAAGGCTGATGCCTGTGGCCGAAAATTCCGGGCGCTCCACCGAGGCGCCGTTGATCGAGCCTGCGAACTCCTTGCCGAACGCGCCGTGGACGGTGGAGATGTTGACCCCCACCTTCTCGAACACCTGCCCCTTCATCAACCCGCGCGTACCGCCGCCGGTCTCACCCTTTTCATCGTCGACCGCATCGCGCAGCCAGGGCGTGTACTGGAACGAGGCCTCGCTGCCGGCTTCGCGCTCGATCGCCTCGAACTCGGCGCAGATCTGGTTGCGCAGGGTTTCGAACCATTCGCTGGCGCGGCGGGTGTAGGGGGCCCAATCGGTCATAGCTGTCCTGTTTCTCGTTGTGGGCACGCGCTTGCCAAATCGGACCGGACACGGCAAGGGAAAGCCATGGTTCCCTTTTCGTTCTGCACACAGGAAATGGTCCTGCTGGAAGGCTCCGGTTCGCGCCCCGGTGCGCTGTACTGGCCGCGCGAGGATGCGCTGCTTGTGGCCGACCTGCATCTGGAGAAGGCCAGTTTCTATGCGCGCAGCGGACAGATGCTGCCACCCTACGACAGCCGCGAGACGCTGGAACGTCTGGCGCAGGCGGTGCGCCGGACCGGCGCGCGCCGGGTCTTCGCGCTGGGCGACAATTTCCACGACAGTGCGGGACCGGAGCGGCTGGAGCCGCACGCGGCGGGCATGCTCGATGCCCTTACCCGCGCGCTCGACTGGGTCTGGATCACCGGCAACCACGACCCCGAGCTGGGAACAGCGGCGGGCGGCACCTGCGTGCCAGAGATACACGTCTCGGGCATTGCGCTGCGCCACGAAGCGCGCGCCAACGTCACCGAGCCCGAACTTTCCGGCCACTTCCACCCCCGTCTGGAAGTAACCGCGCGGGGGCGCCGCATCCGCCGCGCCTGCACTGTAGCGAGCGAAACCCGCCTCATCCTTCCCGCCTTTGGCGCGCTCACCGGAGGCATGCCAGCCGACGATCCCGCGATCCTGGGCGCGCTGCAACCCGCTCAGGCCATCGATGCCCTGATCCCGGCGCAAAAACGGCTCGTTCGCTACCCCCTCTGGCGAAAAGCGGCCTGATTGCCTATATAGGTAAACAAGGCCGGGTCTCCGGCCGGGGCATTCATTGTGGAACGTTTGGAAAATCGCACTTTGCGCGAGGCGACGATTCGCATTAAGGACGCCCGCATTCGCACGATTTCAGAGTAACGACTCAGGAGAACGCATATAGCACCCCCACCCCGGCGCATGATGGCGCCACCGGTCAAGAGCGGACCGCGCTACAACAAGTTTATCCAAGCCGACAAGGTCCGCGTGATCGACGAGAACGGCGAGAATGTTGGCGTCCTTTCGACGCGTGACGCAATCGAGCGTGCGGCCGATGTCGGCCTCGACCTCGTGGAAGTGTCGCCCAACGCCGATCCGCCGGTGTGCAAGTTTCTCGATGTAGGCAAGTACCGCTACGAGGCCCAGAAGAAGGCCAACGCAGCGCGCAAGACCCAGAAGACGCAGGAGATCAAAGAGGTCAAGATGCGTCCGAACATCGATGACCATGACTACGATGTGAAGATGCGCAACGTACAGCGCTTCATCGAGGCGGGCGACAAGGTGAAGGTCACCCTGCGCTTCCGTGGCCGCGAACTCTCGCACCAGCAGCTGGGCATGAACCTGCTGCGTCGCGTGCAGGAAGGCGTCGCGGAGATCGCCAAGGTCGAAGCCTATCCGCGCATGGAAGGCCGCCAGATGCTGATGGTGCTCTCGCCCAAGTAAGCATCTTGGGCCTTCGCGCCACGAACTTCCGGAAGGCGCCCCGACAGGGGCGCCTTCTGTCGTTTCAGGGTGGGTGAGTTTCTCCGTTACGAAAATTCCTTCGGACAACGCACCTCCTGCGGGTCGCCCCCTATTCCCCCCCGCAGCCGGGCGTGTTTAAGGCTAGGTGATGCCTGTTGCCACCCAACTCGTCCCCGCTGAACTCGTTCTCGTCGGACCGATCCTCGACATCGTAAACTACACCGGGATTGCCGTGTTCGCGGTTTCAGGCGCGCTCGTCGCGGCACGCAAGAACCTCGACATCATCGCCTCGATCTTCTTCGCCACCGTCGCCGGGATCGGAGGAGGCTCGCTGCGCGACGTCTTCACGGGCGTTCAGGTCAACTGGATCCTCTCCCCGGCCCCGTTGGTGCTGTGCATCGCGGTCGGCGTCCTGGTCTGGCTCTTGCCCACCCGCATCTGGCCCGAGCGTGCGCTGGAATGGTTCGATGCGGGCGGCCTTGCCGCTTTTGCGGTTTTCGGCACCGGCAAAGCGCTGAGCCTGGGCGCAGCCCCCCTTCCCGCGGTGGCCATGGGGGTGATGAGCGCGTGCATGGGCGGCGTCATCCGCGACGTGGTCGCCGGCGTCCCCTCGATCCTCCTGCGCAACGAACTCTACGTGACCGCCGCATTGCTGGCGGCGGGCGTGTTCCTGGGCCTGACCATGGCGGGACTGTCCTCTGGCCTCGCGACGATCCTTGCCACGCTATGCGGCTTCTCCCTGCGCGGCGCGGCAATCCATTGGGGACTGCGGCTTCCGCGGCACAAGGGATAAAATCCAAGGGGCCATCGCCCCTTGGCCCCATAATGTCGACCTCACCTCTCCCAGCAACCGTGGCGCGCGGAAGGTGAGGCAGACAGTTTGGGGAGCCCGAGGGCAATCGCCTTCGAAAAAGCCCTTTTCTTAACGGATCGGATAGGTCGCGAGCTTCACGTGCAGGATCTGGTTCGCGGCCGTGAAGTTGAGTCCCCAGTCGACCTGGTCGCCGTTCCACACCCGCTCGAAGACCCAGTTCCCCGCCGCGTCGTAGTGGCCCTGCTCGACGCGACCGAGGATAAGATTCGCGCGGGCCGGGTCCGCCATCTCGAACGTCACGCGCGCAAAACGGCCGGTGACAAGGTATTCATCGGGTGCGATTTCGGCGATGGCCGCACCGCCCTTGGGCCAGTCATTGCCCTTAGCGTCCCCCATACCCCAGTCGCCGCGCCCGAAGCTGACCTCGGCCTTGTAGCGCCCGAGGTCCAGGACCTCGCGGTGTTCGCCCGCCGGGTCTTCGGGCTCAGCCGCGCCCCAGGTCTTGCCCGCAAAGGCCCACTTGGCCCAGAGCCGATCAAGCCCCTCGAACAGGGCGTAGTTGGCGGAGAATGGCTCCAACGCCGTGTCGTTCAGCTTCGAAGTCACGGGAAAGCTCGGCAAATAGCGCAGGCGGTCAATCCCAAAGGGCGACCAGCCGATCGCACCACGCCCCATCGCTTCGAAAAAGAAACGCGCATACTCCTTCGCATGCCCCGTCTCGGGCACGAAAAGCGCGTTGTCGGAGCGGTCGTACCTGTCGAGGAAGCCCAGGTAATCCTTGTGCTTGGTGGTGTAGATGTCGGGACCGACAAGGTCGAGATGCGGGGCGGCCGCCTTGTAGACGTCGACCACGGTGTTGGCCGGGCCGCCGCTCGCGTAAGTATTAGGATCTTGCCAGTCGAAGGGGTTGCCGGTCAGCGCGGCGTTCGCGTACATCGGCAACGGCTTCACCGCCTTGCCTGCGGCAGCGACCGCATCAATGTAGCGCGCGACGTGCCAGGAGTGGAAGTAGAGTTCGGCGTCGCGCCCATAGAGCTCCTGCCAGGTCCCCTGCGGCTTGCCCGTACGGTGGCGCAGGGCCTCGGGAACGGGAGCAGCAAAAGCCTTCTCGGCCGCAGGCGAATGGTCACGGGCAAGACCATAGGTGCCTGGCTCGTTCTGGACCTGCACCATAATGACCGTGTTCTGCGGATCGGCCTCCTTGAGGTGGCGCATCAGGGCGGCAAAGGCGCGGCTGTCCGCCTCCAGCGTCGCCTTTGCAAATGGCGAGAGGGCATAGTGGAAGGTACCATCGGCCCGGCGCATGCGCGGGAAGCGGTCATTATCCAGCTTCACCCAGGCCGGCGCGTACTGCGGGTTGGTGTTCTTCCAGGTCGCAAACCACAGGAGGACCAGGCGCACATCGTGTGCGCGGGCTTCGTCCAGCAGCGTATCGACAGCGGAGAAGTCGAACTGCCCCTCCTCGGGCTCGATCTGCTCCCAGCCGATGGGGGCCTCCACGGTATTGACGTGCATCGCCTCCATCGCGGACCAGACACCGGGCATCGCGGCGGGCCACGAACTGGAGTTGTTGATCTGCGCGCCGAGCATCAGAAACGGCGCGCCATCGACCATCAGGGCGTGGCGCCCGTCCTTCGTGGCGATCCGAGGCAACTCTTCAGCGCCTGCCATGGTGGGCAGGACAGACAGCGCCAGGACGCTTGCCATTCCCAAGCCGCAACGAACCATTCGCCGAAACATCACTCTCTTCTGCCTTTCTATTCCGTGCCTACCGGCGCGCTCAGACGAGCCCCGACCCCTCGATCTTGAGCACCGGCACGAAAAGGTCCCCCGGTACCAGGTCGATGTGCAGCGCGTCTGCGTCCTGGCGGAAGCTCACTGGGCCACCGCCCACCTGCGTTATCCGCGCCATCCTCCCCTTACCTGCCTGCGCCAGCGCGCGGCGGCCGAGCGCCCGGACCTGAAGCGGCGCATCACCTGTCGCCAGCACGAAGAGGTAGAGCACGCCATCCTTGGTCGTGAAGCGCACGTCGCCCGGCACGAAGCCTTCAAAGCCCCCCTCGTTCTGCATGCCGACCTGAAGCTGGGTCGGCCCCTCGCCGTAGACGTGCCAGGGGCGCGAGCCGTAGACCGCCTCACCGTTCACCGCGAACCATCGCGCGAGATCGTCGAGGATCTTCTCTTCCTCGGCATCGATGGTGCCATCGCCGCGCTGGGGCACCGACAAGAGCAGGTTGCCATTCTTGGAAATGACGTCGGCAAGGCGCTGCACCACGGCGGCGGCGGGCACATAGCTCTTGTTGGTAAAGCGCGCGCGGTTGTAGAACCAGTCCCCCAGGCAAGTGTCGGTCTGCCAGGGCTCGTCCCAGAGATGGTCGGTGAAGCCCCGCTCGACATCCTGCACAAGCCCGAAGCGCGCGCGCGGGGTCAGCTGCTTGGCGGTCAGCACCACGTCGATCTTGCCGTGCCATTCGAGCGAACGGTTATAGTAGTCCGCCGCTGCGGCAAGGCCATAGGGCCCGAAGGGCAGCTCGTAATTGTCCATGTAACAGAAATCGGGACGGTACTTCGCGACCAGGTCCATCTGGCGCAGCAACCACTGGCGCGCGAAGGCGGTGTCACCGGGCGGCACGGTCTCAATCCACTCACCGTCGTGCGCGTCATGCCAGGCGTTCATGGCCGCGATGGTCTCGATGCCGTCCGGCGCGACCATGTGGCGACCGGTATAAAGATCCTGCGGATCAAGGCCCTCCCACCAGGTGCCCGCACCATCCTCCTTCGTCAGCCGGTACGCGTCGTAGCGCTTCCCGGCGCGAGGTCCCTCCGGATCGTAGGCGTAGGCAGGCTGGTACCAGTGCCAGGCATGCGAGGTGTGGTTGGAGACACCAAACTTGAGGTTCGCACGGCGAGCGGCCTTTTCCCAGGTCCCGACCACGTCGCGCCCCGGCCCGACCCGCAGCGAGTTCCAGCCATGGTGCGCGGAATCGTAGCAATCAAGGTTGTCGTGATGGCAAGCGAGGCTGACAAAGTACTTCGCGCCCGCCTTCACGAAGCGGCCCATCAGCTCTTCGGGATCCCACTTGTCCGCGGTCCAGCGCTTCTGGACCTCCATCATGCCGGTATCAGCGGGATGGCCATAGGTGCGCAGATGGTGCTCGTACATGGGGTGGCCCTGCATGTACATGAAGCGGCCGTACCAGTCGCCCTGCTCGGGCACCGACTGCGGGCCCCAGTGCGACCAGATGCCGAACTTAGCGTCGCGAAACCAGTCGGGATAGCGGTAGTTTGCCACCAGCGAGTTCCAGCTCGGCTCGACCGGCCCCGGCTTCGTCGCAACCTGCCCCTGCGCGGAGCCGGCCAGTCCGGCGAGACCGCCAGCACCAAGGGCGGTGCCGAGGAAGGCCCGGCGCGAGGGATGAAGTCCCTTCAGCATGGCACGCAGCGCTCCATGGCGTTGCTGTTACGGCGCGGTGTGGTCATGCCTATGGCTCTCCCTGAAATGGTATCGCTACCACCGAGTGCACGCGCATCGGCGACTGTTTCAAATGAATTCAAGAGGCCGAAAAAACGGCACAATTCAGCGATACAACTATGTTTTATAGTCAATAGTGCCCCCTAAGGACTTGCCTGAGGGGACACACTTCTGCACGGGAAGGACTGGCCTGCCTCACTTTTGGAGGAGGAGAGGCGAGGCAGGCCAGCCCCCGCAAGGCAGTTACGGACGCTCGATCCGCACCACCTTGCCATTCCATGTCACTTGCGCATCGTAACTCGTCGCCTCGGCCACACTGTTGCCGGGAGCGATCCACTTCACGCGCACGGTACGGCTCTGGGGCATCCCCTCGTAGCCCTGGCCCTCACGTGCGCCGAGCGTGACGGTGCCGGTGGCATCATCGTAGCTGATCGGCATGCGCTCGAACGCACCGCTCTTGTAGCCGAGCGAGCGGCCATCGTCGTTGTAGAGCGAGAACGAACCGTCCGCGCCGGTGTAGACGACCAGCGTCACGGGCGCCTCGGGCTGCTCATCCACGTACTGGATCACCGGGCCCATCGGCACGATCGAGCCCGACTTCACGAACAGCGGCATACGCTCGGCAGGCGCGGGTACGGTAGCCGAGGTACCGCCCTCATAGGCCTTGCCCGTCTCGAAGTCGTACCAGGTCAGCCCCTTGCCCGGGAACCAGACCTCGCGCTCACGCACCTGATAATCTGCCACCGGCGCGACCAGGAAGGCCTTGCCGAACAGGAACTGGTCGTTGACCGAACGCGCCTTTTCATCCTCGGGGAAGTCCATGACCATGCCGCGCATGATCGAGCCATCCTTGAGGTAGGTGTCCGCGCCCAGGGTGTAGATGTAGGGCATCAGGCGGTAGCGCAGCTTGTCGTACCACACCATCGAGGCGCGCATGTCCGAACCTTCCGGCGCGATCTCGAAGATCTCGCGGTAGGGGAATTCGCCGTGGCTGCGGAAGATCGGGCTGAAGGCGCCGAACTGGAACCAGCGCAGGTTCAGCTCCTGCCATTCGGCAAGGTCTTCCGGCGTCGGGTTCTCGACCGTCCAGCGCGGCTCGACCGAGAAGCCGCCGATGTCGTGCGTCCAGTTGGCCAAGCCCGACATGGCAGTGTTCACACCCGCCGAGATCTGCGCCTTGAGGTCATACCAGCGCGTCGCAACGTCCCCCGACCAAACGGCCGAGCTGTAACGCTGAAGGCCCGCGAAACCCGAACGCGTGAGCAGGAAAGGGCGCACGCCCGGCTTGTAGGACGACCAGCCATCGTAGAACGCCTCGGCATTCATCAGCGGGAACGAGTTGAAGAACTCGGCCGCAGGTCCGGCTGCCGTCGGCCCCATCGTGTCAATGCGCTTCTCGATCGAAAGGTTGGAGTGCAGGTCAGGTTCGGACGCATCCGCCCACCAGGCGTCGAAGCCCTTGACCGCGATCTTCTTCTCGATCTGGTCCCAAAAGATCTCGCGGCCCTTTTCCGAATAGGGATCGTAGAAGGAATTGAGGTAGCCCACGCCGACCCAGTCCTTGTTCCCCTGCTCGATGTTGCCGTGGTACATCGCACCCGCGGCATCGAGCTGCTTGTAGTTGTCGGTAGTGGGATAGAACTTGGGCCAGACCGAGATCATGATCTCGGCGTTGTTCGCATGGACGTCCTCGACCATCGCCGCCGGATCAGGGAAGCGCGTCTCGTCGAAGTCGTGGCTGCCCCAGGCATCGTCCTTCCAGTAACGCCAGTCGAGCACGATGTTGTCGATGGGGTAATTGAGCTGACGGTAGGTGTGCAGCACGTCGAGCAGTTCGGTCTCGTTCTCGTAACGCTGGCGCGACTGCCAGAAACCGTAGACCCACTTGGGCATCATTTCCGACTTTCCGGTCAGCTCACGGTAGCCCGCGACAACACCGTCCATGTCCTTGCCCGGAATGAACCAGTAGTCCTTGTCGCGCGCGACCTCGCTGGTGAACCAGACCGAGTGGCGGTCGGCCTCGGGCATCGGGTCCTTGTGCAGCAGCGCCATGTAGCCCGCGTTGGGTTCCCACTCGATGCGCACCTCGGCGTCCCTGCCCGCGATCAGCGGCACCTCGAAATCGGCATACCAGGGGTTCCAGTTCTGGCGCCAGCGATCGAGCAGCAGCTTACCGTCGACGTAGACCTTGTAGTAGCTCGATCCATAGAGCTGGAACTGGTGGGTGCCGGTCTTCTCGGGGTGGAGCGTACCCGTCCACACCACGGTCTGGGTCTGGACCGCGTTACCGGCCGTGTTCTGGCCCTCGGTCGCGGCTTCGGTCTTCGCCTTGGCGGCTTCAGGCCACTTGGCCTGATCCTCAATGTACTGGTAGTCGATCGAGGCTTCCTGCTGCTCGACAGCGAGCTCGCCATCGAGGAAGTACTGCGCCTTGAAGCCGGGCTTGCCGCCCGAGGTAACCTTCAGGCCGCCCTCTTCGCCCACCAGGGTATACGGCATCGGGTTACCGAAGCGGGTGATGCTCTCGTTGTCCCAGAGCAAGCCGTAATTCTTCGTCGAGACGAGGAAGGGCGTGCCGATGTCCATGTTGTGCTGGGCAAGTTCAACATCCTTGCCGTTGTAGTCCATCACCGCCTGCTGGTGCTGGCCAAGACCATAGAAGCCTTCGTCGGTGCCACGGTTGAACTGCTGCGAGACGGTGACATAGGACGTGCCATCGGCCGAGGTCTGGGTGAACACGGCGGGCGCACTTTCGCTCAGCAGTTCCGCGCCCTTGGCGTCATAAAAGCGTACCTGCCCGGTCGCGGTGTCGATCGAGGCGCTGGCCTTCGCCGCGCTCACAAAGACATACCCCTGCTTTTCGCTCACCTTGTAGGTGCTGGCCTTGGGCGGGTTGGGCGCCATCAGGCTGGCGTTGGCGGCAGGCGCCTCGAAGCCCTTGGCGTCGGCCACGACGTGGAAGATGCCATCGCCGTGGAGAGTCACCGTCACGGTGTCGGAGGGACCGCTGTCGGGGGTGACGATAACGCCGCCGTCGATCTTTTCCACGCTGGCGGCCAGCGCTGGCATCGAACAGAGCGCAGAGCCGGCAAGCAGCGCTGACAATTTCACAAACTTCATTTTCGTATCCCCTGCCCTGTCAGGCTCTCACTTGGATGAATAGAAACCGGTGGTGACCTTGAGTACCTGAGGCCGGTCGATAAGGTTGATCCCGTAGTCGGTCTGGTCGCCGTTCCAGCGGCGCGTGAGTACCCACTTTCCGTTTTCGAACGTGCCCTCCTCGACCGAGACAACCACGCCGTTCGCCGCGCCATCGGCCGGACTGAAGCGAACGCGCACGTGATCGCCCATGACAAGATACTCGGTCTCGGACAGCTGCGCGACCGCCACGCCGCCCACCGGCGCATCGGCCCATTCGGGCGGCTTGGACGGGAGCCAGGTCCAGTCCTTTTCACCAAACTGCCACTGGCCCCAGTCCGCGCTGATCTTCCACTTGCCCAGAACCGTCTCGCGCGTCGAACCGTCGTCGGGCTTGGCCGCTCCCCAGGTCGGGCGGGTGTAGGCGATCTTCGCCCAGTCGCGCGCGATGGGGGCGATCGTCGCATAGGGCAGTGCAAAGGCGCCCAGCGTTTCATCATCCAGCGCCCGCGCTCCGAGCGGGTAGTTGAAGAAGCCGGTGTCATCCATGCCGAACGGCGCAAAGCCGATCCCGCCGCGCCCGATGGTGGGCCAGAAGAAGCGCGCAAACTCGATCGAATTGCCGATCTCGGGCACCATCAGCGCGTTGTCAGGCCGGGCGTACTTGTCGAGATAGGCCACGATGTTGGCGCTCTCGCGGTCATAGATGTCCGGTCCGGCGAAGTCGATGTCGGGCGCGGCCGCCTTCCAGATGTCGAGCACGTCCCACTGCGGTCCGCCACTGGCAACGCCCGTGGGATCGGGCACGTTGGATGGGCCTGCGAGCGAGGCGTTGACGTACATTGGCAGGTTCTTCACCGCCTTGCCGGCCTTGGCGACCTCGTTCACGAAATGGGCAACATGCCAGGTCTGGAAGGCACGCGGAGCCTGCTTTCCATAGACCTCTTCCCAGGTGCCCGACTTGCCCTCGACCTTGGCGAGGGGCGCCGGAATGGCTTTGGCAAACTGCGCGTTGGCTGCGGCCGAATAGTCGCGCGGGACGCGGTAGGAGCCAGTCTCGTTCTCGGGCTGGACCATGATGACGGTGTTTTGCGCATCATGGTCGCGCAGGTATTCCATGACCTTCGCGAAAGCCCGGCGATCTGCATCCAGCGTATTTTGCGAAAGCGGCGAAAGGACGTAGTGGTCCGAGCCATCGGGCGCTTTCATGCGGGGAAAGCGCGCGTTGTCGAGCTTCACCCAGGCCGGGGTATAGCTGGGGCTCGTGTTCTTCCAGGTTCCGAACCAGAGCAGGACGACGCGCTTATCATGCGCCCGGGCACCTTCGAGCAGCGCCTCCAGATAGCTGAAATCGAAACGCCCTTCGACCGGCTCGATCTGCTCCCAGGCAATCGGAATCTCCAGCGTGTTGGCGTGCATTGCCTCGAGCACCGGCCACACCTCGTCCAGCATCGCGGGGTAGTTGCTCGAGTTATTGGCCTGCGCGCCCAGCATCAGGAACGGCGCGCCATCGACAATCAGCGCATGGCGTCCGCCCTTGCTTTCCAGGCGCGGCAATTCGCCGGGCGCGGCGAGCGCCGGGACGGCCATTACCGCCCCAGCCAGAAGCGCCAGAGGCGCTGCGATAGGTGGAAACTTCATCACTTTCTCTCCCCCGCACCGCTTTTCGGATCGCCATAGACAATGCCGCGGCCGTCGGTTGCAATATAGACACGCCCGAACAGGCGCGGATCACCGGTGACCATGCGGATGCGCAGGCCCCACTGATGCTGGTCATCGTTGATGCGCTGCCAGTTCGCACCACCATCGAGCGAGCGCCAGATCGCGCGCACGCCCTGCTTCGCCCCCAGTGCATAGAGTACCGGCACATCGGCATCGGACACGCCCTTGCCCAAGCCATAGCGCTCGACTTCGAGATCGCCGCCCGTCCGGTCCCAGTTCTCCCCGAAATCACTCGAATACCACAAGTCGCCGCCCAGCTGCAGCCACACGTTTCCGGCACGGTTCGGATCAGCCAGGATCGGCGCAGGCGCCTCGCGGTCGGCCGAGTAGGCAGGCGAGAGATCGCCCGGCAATCCATGACCGCCCGCTTCCATGAAGTGCGCGCCGCCATCGTAGCTGCGCACGATACGGTTGTTTGCAAAATCGATGGCATAGAACCGGCGTGCATCGCGCTTGTCCGAAGTCACGCGCGCACGGGAGGGCAGACCTTCGACAGCATGCCAACTTGCCCCGTGATCGCGCGAGTAAAGCGGCTCATCCGTCTCGACAAGGAACGTGCTCCCGTCCGCGGACACCGTGATCGCCGCATTGCCGGTCTCCTGCGGGAGGGGAGAGCCATCGGCGTGGCGCTCGCCCTCGGGCACATAGAGCGCCTTCCAGCTCATCGCCCCATCGTCCGACCAGGCAAGCGAGGTGTCCGGCACCGTGCGCGCGTGGGTATTGCCGCTGCGCACCAGGATGTGCGGCGCATCGCCCGCATAGTCGAGGGTGTTGGTGTTGGAAAGAAACGGGTTCACGTGCTGCGTCGCCGGCGAGACCGCGAAGTCGTCATGCCGGAAGCCGCCAATGTCCCCGAAACCGGAGATCAGGTGCGCGCCGCCAGTCGGGCTGACCATCGTGATGATCGCGGTCTGCTCCACACCCTTTGTCCACGGCTGCCAGTGCATCGTGTCGCTCTTGTCCAGCTCATCCGTTGCATAGACGGTCGCGCCCGTCACATAGGCCGCGTGCCCCGCATCGTAGGGATCGATGGCGAGCCCCGCGATCCAGTGCCCGAAATTGGCCTTGCCGCCGAAGTCAAGGAAGGGCGTTGCCGACACGTCGCGCACCGAGCTCTTCCACAGCGCGTCCCAGTGCGTCCCTGCATCGTGGCTCAGCCATACGGTGTCGACGGGGTTGCTCCGGTCTACGGTGCTGACGGCCAGCATGGCGGGGTCCTGCGCCGAAACAGCCACGCCCATGTAGCCACCCTCGGGCGCATCCGCCCCCTTCTGCGGCGTCACGTCATGCCAGCTTTCCTTCGCTGGATCGAAGCGCCAGACCGCGCCGCGCGTTATGCCGTTGGGTCCGATGGCATCGCACAGCGTAACCGTCAGCACGTGATCGCTGCCGACCACGGCCTTGACCGCCAGGAGGCCGTGGTCGGGGCCACCCGCAACCGCCTGCCAAGTCTGTCCACCGTCCTCTGAGCGGTAGATGTGCGCGCCCTCAGGATCGGCGTTGCCCACGAAGACACGCCCCTTCACCGCCGGATCGAACACCACGAAGGAAAGCCCTCCATGTGTTGCACGTCGACCTTCAGGGATACCCATGCCTGCCAGTGGAAAGGCATCGACCTTGCGCCAGCTCGCGCCCGCATCCTCGCTCTGCCACAGGCCCTGGTGCCGCGAACCGAAAAACAGGCGCTGATTATCGGACGGATCGATGGCGAGCCGTTCGCCCAGACCACGCCCGTCCTCATTTCCGCCCATCGCGAAGGGAACATCGGCGCGCGTCCAGTGCGCACCATAGTCGCGCGAGCGGAAGATGGCGGCCGGCGCGCCCTTGTGCATGCCCGCCGCCAGATAGACCGTGCCCGCATCGACGGGATCGGCCGCCACGCTTTCGATGCCCATGAAGCTGCCTTCGGAAACGCCGTCCAGAAGCTGCACCCAGCGGTCCGCCTCCGCGTCCCAGCGGTAGGCGCCGCCCATGTCGCTGCGCAAGTACGCCAGCCCCTTCTCGATGGGGCTGAAGATGATGCCGGGCGTGAAGCCGCCTCCGCCGACGCGTACGTGCTGCCAGTCGTAGGAAGCCGATTCGGTTTGCTCAGAGCGGGCAAAGACCTGACCTGCAGGCGCCGTCAGGGCCGCCCCTGCGAGAGGTAATGTGAGCGCATAAAACGCTGCCATATGCGCCTTGCCCCAGGCCATAACTTTCCCGCTCTCCTCACGATCGAACCTTACGGTCGACCAATCCCAAAGTCGCGTCTTGACGCTGTCGTGGTTGTCATAGATAACGCTAACACCTGCGGAGGGGAATAGCACTGATGAAAAATATACCGGCCCTTAACAGGGGCCTGCCCGAAGACTGGCGCGCCGGTACGTTTCTTGGCCGTATCGAGACCAGCGAAGGCCCCAGCCCCATTCTGATTCGCGACGGACGTGTCTTCGACATGGCCAGAGTCGCGCCGACCGTCGCTGATCTCATCGCACAGAACGTGCGCGACGGCGGCACCGAACTGGGCGGAACCGAGGTCCTCGACGAGGCCACGCTGCTCAGCCCGATCGACCTGCAGTGCGTGAAGGCCTGCGGCGTGACGTTCGCGGTTTCCGCGCTCGAACGCGTGATCGAGGAACGCGCCCGCGGCGACTACCGCAAGGCCCAGGAACTGCGCGGCAAGATCGAGGACGCGCTCGGCGGCTCGGTGCGCACCACTGTCCCCGGTTCGGCGGAAGCCGACGCGCTCAAGCAGGCCCTGATCGGCGAGGACCTGTGGTCGCAGTACCTTGAGGTCGCCATCGGTCCCGACGCGGAAGTCTTCACCAAGTGCCCCGTCCTTGCGACCGTAGGCCAGGACGCCGAAATCGGCGTGCGCTCGGATTCGAGCTGGAACAATCCGGAACCCGAAGTGGTGATGGTGGCCGGCCCCGACGGCAAGGCCGTGGGCGCGACGCTTGGCAACGACGTCAACCTGCGCGACTTCGAAGGCCGCTCCGCACTGCTTCTGGGCAAGGCCAAGGACAACAATGCGAGCTGCTCGCTCGGCCCCTTCATCCGCCTCTTCGATGACGGCTACACCATCGAGGACGTGCGCAGCGCCGATGTCACGATGACCATCGAGGGCACCGACGGCTACCGCCTTGAAGGTCACTCGACCATGCGCGAGATCAGCCGCGACCCGGAGGATCTGCTGGGTCAGGCCATGAGTGAGCACCAGTACCCGGACGGCCTCGTGCTGTTCTGCGGCACGCTGTTCGCTCCCACGCAGGACCGCGACGAGCCGGGCAAGGGCTTCACCCACAAGGTGGGCGACACGGTAACCATCTCCAGCGCCCGTCTCGGCACGCTCACCAACACGGTGCGCACTTCGGCGCAGGTCGCGCCCTGGACCTTTGGTCTCTCCGACTTCTACCGGAATCTCGCCAAGCGCGGGCTTCTCTGAACCTTCTTCCACTTTCCAGAACGAGAACATAGACTTGGGCGAGCACGACACGATGCTGAGCATGGCTTCCACCGATAGCGCGAACGCTATCTACCCTGACCTTCAGGACAAGAAGGTCATCGTCTCGGGCGGCGCGAGCGGGATCGGCGAGGGTCTGGTCAAGGCTTTCGCACGACAGGGCGCGCAGGTGGCTTTCATCGACATTCAGGACGAGGCAGGCGAGGCGCTTGCGCGTGATCTGGCCACCCAAGCCCGGCATGCTCCGATCTACCGCCACCTTGACCTGACCGACATCGAAGCGGTCCAGCAGACGATGAAGGATCTCGTCTCCGAACTGGGCGGGATCGACGTCCTCGTCAATAACGCGGCCAACGACGACCGCCACTCCATCGCGGAGGTCACGCCCGCGTTCTGGGAAGAGCGCATGAACGTGAACCTGCGCCACCAATTCTTTGCCGCGCAGGCCGTGGCACCCGCAATGAAGGCGGCCGGCGGTGGCTCGATCATCAACTTCGGATCGATTTCCTGGCACCTCGCCCTGCCCGACCTCGTCCTCTACCAGACCACCAAGGCGGCCATCTCGGGCCTGACGCGCAGCCTGGCGCGCGATCTTGGACGCGACAACATCCGCGTCAACACGGTCGTCCCCGGCAATGTGAAGACCCCGCGTCAGGAAAAGTGGTATACCCCCGAGGGCGAAGCGGAAATCGTGGCTGCCCAGTGCCTTTCGGGCCGCATCATGCCCGACGACGTCGCCGCACTTGTCCTCTTTCTTAGCTCGCAAGGGGCCCGTATGTGTACCGGCCACGATTACTGGATCGACGCTGGCTGGCGCTGATCCGGCCCCTTCGAGCCGATAGATAACACAAGGACGAGAGAGCGATGCAGGCAGACCATTTCCTGAAAGTCGGTGCACACCTGGGCGAAGGCCCCTGCTGGATCGACGGCGCACTGTGGTTCGTCGACATCAAGGGCAACACCGTCTTCAAGGTCGATCCCGAGACCCACGCGCTCAGCCGCTGGGCGACGCCCGAGCATGTGGGCTGGGTCCTGCCGAGCGCGCACGGCGGCCTCATCGCCGGTCTCCAATCGGGCCCGCATCGCCTCGATCCCGAGAGCGGCACCCTCACCCGGATTGCACAGGTCCACACCGACCTGCCCGACAACCGCTTGAACGATGCCGCCATCGATGCCGAGGGCCGCGTGTGGTTCGGCTCGATGGACAATCTGGAAGAGAGCCAAACCGGTGTCGTTTTCGTCCTCGACAAGGGCGAGGTCCGCGAGACCGCGATCCCGGCCATCACCATCACCAATGGCCCGGCGATCTCGCCGTGCGGCTCCTGGCTCTACCATGTCGACACGATCGGCAGGCAGGTGTTCCGCCATGCCATCCAAGCCGACGGCACGGCGGGTGAAAGCGAGCTCTTCCTCGACTTCACCACGCCCGAGCGCGACGACTGGGGCCACCCCGACGGCGCGATCTGCGATGCAGAGGGCGGCATCTGGCAGGGCTTCTTCGGCGGGGCGGCCGCGCGCCGCTTCGCGCCTGACGGCACGCTGACCCACGAGGTCCGCTTCCCGGTCAGCAACGTCACCAAGATCGCGCTGGGCGGCCCGGACGGCCGGACCGCCTACGCCACGACCGCGCGTCAGGGCCTCGACGAGGCCGAACTGGCCGCGCAGCCGCAGGCGGGCGATCTCTTCACCTTCCGGGTCGATGTACCCGCAGGCGCTCCACGCAGCGCCAACACCTGATTTGAGCGCGGGCCGCACGCTGCGCCCAAGACCTGCGGCGGCCCGTTGGGAAAGGATTACTGGAATGGACAGGGTTGAGATCAACACCCGCCTGGTGGCGCTCGTCGTCGCCGTGGCAACCATCGGCGGGTTCATGTTCGGCTACGATTCGGGCGTCATCAACGGAACGCAGAACGGGCTCGAGGCGGCTTTCGACCTCGGCAGCCTGGGCATCGGCATCAACGTCGGCGCGATCCTTGTCGGCTCCTCATTCGGCGCCTTCATCGCAGGCCGCCTGTCCGACCGGATCGGGCGGCGCGGCACGATGATGCTGGCCGCCGGGCTGTTCCTCGTTTCCGCCCTTCTCGCGGGCGCAGCAGACTCCTCGGCCATCTTCATCATCGCGCGCATCATCGGCGGGCTCGGGGTCGGCGCGGCGAGCGTAACCTCGCCGGTCTACATCTCCGAGATGACGCCCGCCGAAGTGCGCGGCCGCCTCTGCAGCGTGCAGCAGGTAATGATCATCACCGGCCTTACCGGCGCCTTCCTCGCCAACTTCGTGCTGGCACGCTGGGCCGGAGGTTCGACCGCAACGCTCTGGCTCGACTTCCCGGCATGGCGTTGGATGTTCTGGCTCCAGGCGATCCCGGCGCTGATCTATTTCCTCGCACTCCTGGGCATTCCCGAAAGCCCGCGCTACTTTGTCGCGCAAGGCCGCATCGAGGAAGCCCGCGCCGTGCTGACCCGCCTCTTTGGCGCGGCCACCGCGCAGCGCAAGGTCGCCGAGATCGAAGCCTCGCTCGCCGCCGACCATCACCAGCCCAAGCTCTCCGACCTCGTCGACAAGGCCACCGGCAAGATCCGCCCGATCCTGTGGGTGGGCATTGGCATCGCCGTGTTCCAGCAGCTCGTAGGCATCAACGTCGTATTCTACTATGGCGCGACGCTGTGGCAGGCGGTGGGCTACACCGAGGATTCCGCACTTCAGATCAACATCATTTCGGGCGCGCTTTCGATCGGCGCCTGCCTCATCGCCATCGCCTTCATTGACCGCCTGGGCCGCAAGCCCCTGCTTCTGATCGGCTCGGCAGGCATGACCGTGACGCTGGGCGTAGTCGCCTGGGCCTTCTCGACCGCCGTCACCGGCGCAGACGGAGCCGTGAGCCTGCCGGGCAACGCAGGCCTCATCGCGCTGGTCTCGGCGAACGCCTACGTCGTCTTCTTCAACGTCAGTTGGGGCCCTGTGATGTGGGTGATGCTGGGTGAGATGTTCCCCAACCAGATCCGTGGATCGGCGCTCGCCGTGGCCGGTTTTGCGCAGTGGATCGCGAATGCGGTGATCTCGGTCAGCTTCCCGACGCTGGCCAAGACGCCGGGACTTTCGGTCACCTACGTGCTCTACGCGCTGGCCGCGCTCGTCTCGTTCTTCTTCGTGCGAGCCACGGTGATCGAGACCCGCGGCCGCGAACTCGAGGACATGTAAAGGTGCGGATCGAAGCGGGCGACTGGGCCCTCACTCTCGATCCTTCTGCGGGCGGAATGATCCGCGCGCTGACCCGGCGGGGCGCGGACATCCTGCGCCCCATGCCCGAGGGCAGCGCCGAGCCTCTGGAAAGCGCTTGCTTTCCCCTCGCGCCCTACGCCAACCGGATCGCGCACGGACACTTCAGCTGGGCTGGTGAAGCCATCACCCTCACCCCCAACCATCCGGCCATTGCGCACCCGATCCACGGAACCGCCTGGTTGGGCGAATGGATGGTGCGCGATAGCCGGGAGGACTCGGTCACGCTGGTCTGTGCGCATACAGCCAGTGCCGACTGGCCCTGGTCCTTCGCGCTTACACAGACGCTGCGCCTGAGCGCGCAAGGGCTCACCGCGAGCCTCGAGATCACCAACACCGACACACGCGCGATGCCTGCGGGCCTGGGCTTCCATCCCTGGTTCGCGCGCACGGAAGTCACCGCAGTTTCCTTTGGGGCCAAGGGTCTGTGGCTGGGCGATGCCGAAATGCTCCCGACCGAGCACACCGCCCCCGACGCCCTTGGGGACTGGAACTCGCCCTCCCCGCTCGACCTGCCGCACCTGGTCGACAACTGCTACACCGGATGGGACGGCGCCGTGCACATCGCCCGGCGCGACGGCGACCTCCTGCTCGAAAGTGCGGGCACGCCCTATCTCCACCTCTTCGTTCCGCAAGGCGCTGACTTCTTCTGCGCTGAACCGCAGACGACCATGCCCGACGCCGTCAACCACGACGCCCCTGCTCCGCTCGAACCGGGCGCAACACGCACTCTCGATATGACGATCCGCTCGGCCTGAGAGGACTCAGACCGTTGCGGGAACCCGCGTTGCCGGACGGCGGCGCGGGGCAGCGTCGGACTGCCGGCGCACCAGTTCGTAGTCGACCATGATGCGCTGATCGCCCACTTCGGCGCTGCGCTTGTTGCGCAGGAAAGTGGCCAGCAGCTCCACCGCCTGCCGGCTCATCGCGGCGATGGGCTGGTGGATCGTGGTGAGTTCGGGCCAGATCGTCGTGGCCATCGCCACATCGTCGAACCCGCACACGGTAAGATCGCCCGGCACATCGAGCCCGCGGCGGTGCGCCACGGCAACAGCGGCGGCGGCCATGTCGTCGTTGCTGGCGAAGATAGCGGTGGGTGGATTATCCTGCGCAAGCAGCTGCTCGGCCGCATCGAGACCGGAGCGATAAGTAAAGAAGCCTTGCGCGACGAGCGCCTCGTTATAGCCAAAGCCCGCATCGGCAAGCCCCTGCACATAGCCCTCATGGCGATCCTTGCTCGCCGCAAGGTCGGGATGGCCCAGAATGAAGCCGATCCGCTCGTGCCCGAGAGAGGCCAGGTGCGCGGTCATTTCGCGCGACGCGCTGGCATCGTCGATCAGAATGGTGGCGATGCCATCCTGCTCCTTGGGGGTCGCTACAGCCACCGTGGGAATGTCGGACTGGCGCAGTACGGTTAGGACTTCATCCGATTCGCAGATCGGCGGAGGCAGGATCACGCCATCGACACCGCCTGTCACCATGCGCTCCACCGCCGTGCCCAGCTCCTCGCCCTCTTCCACCTTCTGGATGACGATCTGCACGTCGAGCCGGCCTGCCTCTTCCAGACTGCCGACGATGAAGGCCGAAAGGAACGCTTCGGAAGGGTTGGAATAGAGCAGTCCGATGCGGATCTGCGAGGCCCCGGCCAAGCTGCGCGCGGCGCGGTTGGGGGCGTAGTTGAGCTTGGCAATCGCCGCGTTGACGGTGTCGCGCGTGGACTGCCGCACCTTGGGCTCGGCGTTGATCACCCGCGAGACGGTCATCATCGAGACACCCGCCATCGCAGCCACGTCTGCAATCGTCGGGGCTCCCGTCTGCCGGGATCGCGGGGTCCGGCGTTTGCGCTCACTATCTGCCATAAGGCAACCTTAGCAGGACTTCGCCAAAGGCAAAGACGTAGCCTTGGCAATGCCAAAAATTTCACGTCGGCGAAAAATGGTAGCGTAATCATTCTGCATGTCCTAGGGTTCGCACAGAGAATTTCTGGACGAGGATGACATGAGGCGTTTCAACCGCATCGCGCAGGCGTTTGCGCTCAGTTCCTGCGCGGCGCTCGCGCTGGCCCAGCCCGCACTCGGCGAAGAGGCTCCCACGCCCACCCCGGTGCACCCGGACAAGTGGCCCGCAGCCAAGAGCCCCGACTTCATCGATCCCGCCATCGAGGCCAAGATCACCAAGCTGATGGCGCGCATGTCGCTGCGCGAGAAGGTTGGCCAGATGATCCAGGCCGACACCGCCGCAATCACCCCTGAGGATCTGCGCGAATATCCGCTCGGCTCGATCCTCGCAGGCGGCAACTCGCCCCCACTCGGCGCGCCCGACCGCTCGCCCGCAGAGCCTTGGATCGCCACCAGCCATGCCTTCGATGCGGTCGCGCTGGAGAAGCGCAAGGGCCACGTCGCCGTTCCCATCATCTTCGGCATCGATGCGGTTCATGGCAATTCCAACGTCGTGGGCGCCACGCTCTTCCCGCACAACAGCGGCCTTGGCGCGATGCACGATCCCGAACTGATGCGTGACATCGGCCGGGCGACCGCCGCCGAAACCGCGGCAAGCGGCATCCACTGGGCCTTCGGTCCGACGCTCGCCGTACCGCAGGACGATCGCTGGGGCCGCGCCTACGAGGGGTACTCGGAAAACCCCGCGCTTGTTGCCGCCTACGCCGCGCCGATGATCGAGGGCCTGCAGGGCGCGCCCGGCACCCCCAACACCGTCCAGGCGGGCCGCGTTTCGGCCAGCGTCAAGCACTTTCTGGGCGACGGCGGCACCAGCGAGGGCATCGACCAGGGCGACACCCAGGTCGACGAGGACACCCTCATCCGCATCCACGATGCGGGCTACCCGCCTGCCGTCGATGCCGGCACGATGACTGTCATGGCCTCATTCCAGAGCTGGAACGGGATCAAGATGCACGGCAACAAGGCGCTGCTCACCGATGTGCTGAAGGGCCGCATGGGCTTTGACGGGTTCGTCGTGGGGGACTGGAACGGCCATGGCCAGATCCCGGGCTGCACCAACACCGACTGCCCCGACACCTTCAACGCCGGTCTCGACATGGCGATGGCGCCCGACAGCTGGAAGGGCCTGTTTAACTCGACCCTCAAGCATGCCGAGGACGGCACCATCCCGATGGCGCGCATCGACGATGCTGTGCGCCGCATCCTGCGCATCAAGTTCAAGCTCGGCCTGTTCGACGCCGCCCGGCCCTATGAAGCCAAGTGGCAGGACGTGATGGGCGCGCCCGAACACCGCGCGATCGCCCGGCGCGCCGTGCGCGAGAGCCTGGTGCTGCTCAAGAACGAAGGCGTCCTACCGATCAAGTCCAGCGCCAACGTGCTCGTTGCAGGCGAAGCGGCCGACGACATCGGCCGCCAGTCGGGGGGCTGGACCCTTTCGTGGCAGGGCGATGGCAACACCAACGCCGATTTCCCGGGCGCGACCTCGATCTACGCCGGTATCGCGCAGGCGCTTGATGCGGGCGGCGGCACGGCCACGCTCTCGGTCGATGGCAGCTTCACGCAGAAGCCCGACGTGGCGATTGTCGTCTTCGGTGAGGAACCCTACGCGGAGCTTCGCGGCGATATCCGCAGCCTTGAATTCCAGCCCGGCGACAAGAAGGCGCTCGCACTGCTGAGCAAGCTCAAGGCCGCCGGCATCCCGACCGTCTCAGTCTTCCTCTCGGGCCGCCCGCTTTGGGTGAACCCCGAGATCAACCAGTCCGATGCCTTCGTCGCGGCCTGGTATCCGGGTTCTGAAGGGGCTGGCATCGCCGACGTGCTGGTAGGTGGCCAGACCGACTTTACCGGCAAGCTCTCCTTCAGCTGGCCCAAGCGCGCGGACCAGTTCCGCCTCAACGCGGGCGAGGCAGACTACGACCCGCTCTTCGCGCTCGGCTATGGCCTGAGCTATGCGAAGACCGGCCACGTCCCCGCGCTCGGCGAAGAGCCCGGCATTGATGCCAGCGCCACCAACACCAGCACCTACATCGCCGATGGTATTCTTGCGAAGCCCTTCACGATGAGCCTCGACGGTGCGGTTTCGCAGCGCCTGGTCGACAGCGCCGACCGACAGGAAGGCGCGATCCGGCTCGACTGGGCGGGCGAAGGGCAGATGAACATCGACGGCCCCAACCTCAAGCTCGACCGCGAAGCCAATGCGGACATGAACGTAGAAGTGATCTACCGCCTCGACACCGCACCGTCCGCGCCGGTCACGCTCTCGCTGGGATCGGGCACGGTGCGCATCGACGAGGCGCTGACCAAGGTGGGCACGTGGTCCTCGCTCAAGATCTCGCTCAAGTGCTTTGGCGAGCATGGCGCGTACCTCGGCGGCGTCACCAAACCCTTCGCACTGAAGGCCAAGGCGCCGTTTGCGGTCTCGATCTCGGACATGCGAATCGCCACCGACCCGGCCGGTACGGTCTGCCCCAAGTAAGGAGTGCGCGCACGATGAAGGCCCCCAACACCACGTCACGCCGCGCGCTTCTGGGCGGCATGGCCGTGGCGAGCCTCGCCACGGCCATGCGCGGCCCACCGGCCAGCGCGGGTTCGACCGCGGTCACCACTTCGGGCCCCACGATCCCGCTCTGGCCCGGCTCGCCCCCGGGCGCTCCGGCCCGCTTGCCCGTGCGCCACGACAAGCAGGCGAGCGACAATCCCGACTTCAGCGAACGGATCATCACCGGCATCGCGCAGCCCTGGCTCGAAGTGCGCCAGCCTGCCTACCGCACCGGCGCGGCCACCCTGCTGATCCCGGGCGGTGGCTACGGCTTCCTCGCCTGGGACAACGAGGGCGAAGAGCAGGCCCGCTGGCTGACCCAGCGTGGCGTCACCTGCTTCATCCTCTCCTATCGCCTTCCCGCAGAGGGTTGGGCCAATCGCGCCCTGGTGCCCTTGCAGGACGCGCAGCGCGCGATACGGATCATCCGTTCGCGTGCCGGTGACTTCGCACTCGATCCACAGCGCCTTGCCGTCCTCGGCTTCTCCGCAGGCGGGCACCTGGGCGGAAGCCTCGCCACGCGCTTTGCCGAAACGACCTACACCCCGGTCGATGCACTGGACGAGATTTCGGCTCGGCCCGACCTTGCCGGGCTGATCTACCCGGTCATCACGCTCTCCAAGCCCTTCACCCACGCCGGGTCGCGCGACAACCTGCTGGGCGAAGGCGCCCCTGCCAAAGATGCCGAATACGCCTCGGTCGAGAACCGCGTCGGCGCGGACACGCCCCCGGTGTTCCTGACCGCATCGAGCGACGACGGACTTGTGCCCATCGGCAATTCGCTGGCGATGTATTCAGCCCTTCTGGACAGGCAGCGCCCGTGCGAGTTCCACGGCTTTGACAAGGGCGGGCACGGCTTTGGGGCGCGTCTCGATGCGGCCACGCCGGCCCATGCCTGGCCCGACCTGTTCCACGCCTTCGGCGCACGCCACGGGATTTTCGCGGCATGAAACGCCTTGCCCTGCTGTTCGCCGGAGCCACCCTTCTCATCGCGGCGGACGAACCGGCGCCCTACCAGTCGAGCCCGGAACGCCGCACCGTCGAGGAGACCCGCGACTGGGGCCCTTGGGCCGGTCCGTTTCGCGACAAACTCGTACCTTCGATGATGCGCGATTTCGGCGAGCGCTATCTCTATGCGCCTGCCAACGAGAAGCTGGCTCCGCCGGCACCGGGGGAACAGCGCGTCGTCTTCATGGGCGATTCGATCACCGACCTGTGGAACCTGGAACGCTTCTTTCCCGGCAAGCCTTATGTAAACCGCGGGATCGGCGCGCAGGTGACCGCGCAGATGCTGGTCCGCTTCGAGCAGGACGTCGTCGCCCTGAAGCCCCGTGCCGTAGTCATTTTGGGAGGCGTCAACGATGTCTCGGGCATGCTGCAGGTGGAGACCGCCGAGGGCATTGTCAGCAACATCACCGCGATGGCCGACATCGCTGAACGCCACGGCATCGAGGTCATCCTTTGCTCGATCCTTCCGGTCACCAATACGCCCGAGGCGCAGTGGATCGAGGCCGAACGCAAGCCCGCCCAGCTGCGCGCGATCAACGCTCGGCTACGCCAGCTTGCCGCCGCACGCGGCTACGCCTTCGCCGATTACGCCCCGGCGATGAAGACCGAAATGGGCCTGCTGAAACCGACATTCACGAAGGATGGCATCCATCCCACCGCGGCAGGCTATGCCGTCATGACTCGCATTGTCGCAGCGGCGATCTCGCAGGCCCTCGACAACGATAATCGCTAAGCGATCAGTTCGCCCAAATCGAAAATTTTCATGCGCCTTTCCAGCAGGAAGCGCGCAACCGTGACGCGTTCGCGCAACACTGCACCGGCAAATGTTAGCGGTCATCATTTTGTGTTGCACGGGCATTTCACCGGTGATAGTAGCCAGCGCTACGGCGCGGCAATCGTCAGCATTCGTACATATAGGCTTTGCCGCATCGCAAAATGATAGCGCTATCTAATAGATGCAGCGCAGCAGAGTTGGGACAGGAGGGCACCGAAATGGCAGCGTTCACTCGCATTCGTAACAGTTTTACCGGAATCCGTGGGGATATGCTCCTGCGCGCAAGCACATCCGCGACCGCACTGGCCATTTGCGCCATGCCCGCGCTCGCCTCGGCACAGGACACCGCTGGCGCGGCCAGCGACCCCACGCTGAACGAAGAGCAGGCGATCATCGTCACCGGCATCCGCGCCTCGCTCGAGAGCGCGATCGACCGCAAGCGCGATGCCGAAGTCGTCGTCGACTCGATCACCGCGCAGGACATCGGTGCCCTTCCCGACCGTTCGGTTTCCGAGGCGCTTCAGCGCGTACCAGGCGTCACCCTGCAGCGTACCAGCGACGCGCGCGACCCTGCCCGCCTCTCGGGCGAAGGCGGCGGCGTGTTCATCCGCGGCCTTTCCTTTGTACGTTCCGAGTTGAACGGGCGCGACGTTTTCTCCGCCGCCAATGGCCGCTCACTCTCCTTCGAAGACATCTCGGCCGACCTGCTCGCCGGTGTCGATGTCTACAAGAACCCCTCGGCCGACATGATCGAGGGTGGCATCGGCGGCACCATCGATCTGCGCACCCGCAAGCCGTTCGATTCGCCGGGCTTCGTCGCCGCTTTCTCGGGTGACATCAACTACGCCGACCTTCGCGAAGAGAGCTTCATGTCGGGCAGCGCGCTGATCAGCGACCGCTTCGACACCGGTCTTGGCGAGATCGGGGTACTGCTCTCGTATTCGATCAGCAAAATCGGCAACCGTACCGATTCAATCTCGACCGGCCGCTACGTGCCGACCGAAGTGACCGCGGACGACATCGCCAACGCCTCCAACCCGTCGGTCGCGGCGGGCGACACCGTCTACATCCCTAACTCGATGGGCTACCGCCGTATCGACTGGCAGCAGAAGCGCACCGCCTTCGACGGCTCGCTGCAGTGGCGCCCTTCGAGCACCCTTGAGTTTACCGCCGAAGCACTGATCTCGAAGGCGACCCCCAACGACATCGAATATGCGATGGGCGACTGGGCGCAGCCGGACACCTACAACGACAGCTACGTCTATGGCTCGGCTGGCGAACTCGTTTCGGGTACCGCGCAAAACCGCGAGCTTAACATGGATACCCGCGCGGGCAGCCAGACCAAGAAGACGCAGGACTACTCGTTCAAGGCCAAGTGGGAGCCCGACGAACACTGGACCGTCACCACCGACCTGCAGTACGTTAAGTCGACCGCACAGGTCTATTCGATGACCGCCTTCAACGGCATCGATGCGCGCGGAACTTTCGACTTCGACTTCACCGGCGACACCCCCTATCTCTCGATCACCCCGACCGATCCCTCGGCGAGCTTCGCGGACAAGAGCGCGAACTGGTGGGCGGCCGCAATGGATCACATCGAGGACAATGAGGCCGACCAATGGTCGTGGCGCGGCGACGTCGAATATGCCTTCGACGATGACAGCCTGCTCAGGTCGATCAAGCTGGGCGCACGCTACACCGACCGTTCCGCGATCACCCGCCAGACCACCTACAACTGGGGCTTGCTCTCGGCACAGTACTGGCAGCCGGGTAACGAGGTCCGTTTCGACAAAACGGGCTACCCGGGAGGCCCCCAGGTTTCCGACCTCCCCAATCAGACGACCTTCGTCAATTTCCGCAACTTCTTCCGCGGCGAGGCCCGTAATCCGTCGTCGGGTCTGTGGTTCCCGGCGCCGAGCCTGGTTCAGAACGGCACTGGCTATGCGTACGACTACCTGCAGGCAACGCTGTCGAACGGCTGGGGCTGGGCGCCGCTGAGCGACGACTACTCCCAGACCACCGCGGGTGGCGGCATCAACATCCAGGGTCAGAAGACCTATGCGGGTTATGCCGTTGCACGGTTCGGCGCCTGGGAGAGCCCGATCGGCCACTTCGACGGCAACGTCGGTGTGCGCGTCGTGCATACCGAAGCTTCCGCACGCGGCTCGGCGACCAATCTGGGCACGATCACCACGGTCTGCGCACCAGGTACCTCCTGCCCCGAGCTTGATGCGGCACAGGCCTTTATCCAGGGTGACCTCGGCGCGACGCAAACCTCGGGCGACAACAGCTACACCGACGTCCTGCCGAGCCTGAACCTGCGCTTCTTCGCCACGGATAATCTGCAGATTCGCTTCGCAGCATCGAAGGGCATCGCGCGCCCCAGCTTCACCCAGCTCAACCCGTACACCAACCTGAACTTTTCGTTCGACAATGACGGTCAGCCCAACGGCACCGGTGTCGGCGGCGCTACCACGGCCTTCACCGGCACCGCTGGCAATCCGGACCTCAAGCCGACGCGCTCGAACAACTTCGACCTCAGCGTCGAATACTACTTTGGTCGTTCGAACAGCCTGACGCTGGCAGCCTTCTACAAGGAGATCAGCGACTACATCTTCGCCGGTCTCGAGCAGCAGAGCTACACCAGCAATGGCCAGACGATCACGTTCGACGTGACCCGTCAGACCAATGGCTCGAAGGGGAAGATCAAGGGCATGGAACTGGCCTATACCCAGTTCCTCGACTTCCTGCCCGGCGCACTCAGCGGCCTCGGCTTCCAGGGCAACGTGACCTACGTCGATTCGAGCGGCGGCAAGAACACCGCGGTCAACGTGTTCGACACCGCCCAGACCGACAACGCCGGTCTCGAACTCCCGCTTGAGGGCATGTCCGAGTGGTCGTACAACGTTGCGGCCATCTATGAGACCTCGGCTGTGTCGGCCCGTGCGGCCTACAACTGGCGTTCGAGCTACCTGCTGACGACCTCGGCGGCGAACATCAACTATCCCGTCTGGGCGGATTCCTACGGCCAGCTCGACGCATCGATCCTGTTCAACGTGGGAGACCACTTCAAGATCGGTGTGCAGGGCACCAACCTGCTCGACTCGCGCACGTACCTGCGCGTTGGCGATCCGGGCCTCAAGCCGCGCTACAGCTGGACCGAGACCGACCGCCGCGTCGCCATGGTCGTGCGCACGCGCTTCTGATACCAGCTCCTCCCTGGGTCCCGGCTTTTCCTGCAAGGGAGAAGCCGGGACCTATTTTCGAAGGGAGTGTTGTTCCAATGGCCGAACCCCAGCCTGTCCATTTCGTTATTGCCGGAGGCGGCAGTGCGGGCTGGATCGCGGCCGCGGTGCTGGCCCGTTTTCTCCCGCCTCCCGCCGCGCGGATCAGCCTCGTCGAATCCGAGGACATCGGCATTATCGGCGTGGGCGAGGCGACCGTTCCGCTGATCGGCGAGCTCAACCGCTTCCTGGGCATTCACGAACCCGACTTCGTCGCGGCCACCAACGGCACCTTCAAGCTGGGCATTGAGTTCGCCGACTGGGGCGAAATCGGCAACCGGCACTTCCACGGCTTTGGCGACTACGGCGCCGACATTGCCGGACTTCCTGTCCACCAGCACTGGCTGCGCCTCGCGCGCGAGGGCAAGGCGCCTCCGCTCGGCGCCCTCTCCATAGCCGAAGTGCTGGCCTCGCAGGACCGCTTCGTCCCCCACGAAGCGCTCTCGGGTGAAGCCGCGCAGTTTCGCCACGCCTTCCACTTCGACGCCGCGCTCTACGCCGCCTACCTGCGCCACCTCGCCGAAGGCATGGGCGTAACGCGCATCGAGGGGCGCATCGAACATGTCGCGCGCGATGCGCAAAATGGCCACGTACGCGCCCTCCATCTTGACGGCGATCGCCGGATCGAGGGCGATGTGTTCCTCGATTGCACCGGCTTTGCCAGCCTGCTCCTGGGCCAGGCACAAGGTGTCGGCTTCGAGGACTGGAGCCAGTGGCTCCCCTGCGACCGCGCCGCCGCTGTTCCCTGCGCACGCGCCAGCCGTTTCACCCCCTTCACCCGTTCGACCGCCAAAAGCGCAGGGTGGCAATGGCGCATCCCGCTCCAGAACCGCACCGGCAATGGCCACGTCTATTCCAGCGCCCACATCTCGGACGACGAGGCCGTCGCGCAGCTGCTGGACGGCCTTGACGGCGAGGCGCTCGCCGACCCGCGCCTGCTGCGCTTCACGCCCGGACGCCGCACGCGTTTCTGGGACGGCAACGTGATCGCCATCGGCCTTGCTGCAGGCTTTCTCGAACCTCTGGAGTCGACCGCGATCCAGCTGATCCAGACTGGCGTCACCCGGCTCGTCGAGTTCCTGCCCGGCAAAGCCCCCGACCCCGCCCTTGCTGCGGAATACAACCGGCAGACTGCGCTCGAATACGAGCGCATTCGTGATTTCATCATCGCCCATTATTGCCGTACGCGCCGGACCGAACCGCTCTGGTGCCAGGTCGCGGCCATGGACCTGCCGGACACCCTTCGCGCCAAGCTCGACGCCTGGGATGCCTGCGGCCGCGTGCCGATGTACGATATGGAGTCGCACCAGGAACCCAGCTGGGTTGCCATACTGCTGGGTCAGGGCGTGCTGCCGCACGCGGTCAACCCGCGCACGCAGTTGCTGGCTGAGAAGGACCTGCGCGCCCTCCTTGACCAGCGCCGCACCAGGCTGGCCCGCGCCACCGAGCGGCTGCCCGACCATGCGACCTTCATCGCCAAGACCTGCGCTGCAAAGCCTGCCCCCGCGGCCTGAGGCCCCTGCTCAGTCGAGGATGCGCTTCTTGAGGTGGTGCAATCCCAGATACATGCCGATCAACATGACCGGCGTCAGTGCGGCCACGACAAGGTGTGCATGGAAGTCCGGGGCAAGCAATTCCACCCCTTCGAGCATGTGCGCGATGAGGCTGATCCCGTAGTAACTGAGCGCCACGACCGAGAGCCCCTCAACCAGTTGCTGCAGGCGAAGCTGGCGCGTGCTCGAACGCTCCATCGAGGCGAGCAGCCGCCCATTCTGGTTCTCGATGCGAGTCTCGACGCGGGTGCGCAGCAGCGAGACCAGCCGCTCGGTGCGCTGGGCCAGCTGCTCCTCGCGGCGGCGATGTGCAGCGCACGTGCGCACAGCGGGCAGGAAGCGACGCTGGGTGAAGTCGGCAAGCGACGGATACCCCGGACAGGCGCGGATGTGGAGACCCTCCAGCCGATCCTTGACGATGGTCGCGTAAGCCTGCGTCGCGCTCAGGCGGTAATCGGTCTCGGTCGAATGGGCGATGAGCTCCATCGAGAGGCGCGTGACCTCGGTCAGGAGATCATCATCGCGCACTTCGAAGTCGGCGACCTGCGAGGTAAGATCACTGAGTTCATCCTCGATCCGATCCAGCAGTTTCCAGCCGTCCTGCGCCACCGGCAGGCCAAGCAGCGCCAGATTGCGGTAGTTGCCCAGTTCCTGCAAACGCTGGACGGAGCGCGAAAGGTCGCCGCCCGCCATGCCGTTAGCTGCCACCAGGATCTGGCCAAAACCGTCGTCGCGAAAACGAAAATCGGACCACACCCGCGCGGCCTGGTCACCGTCCTGGCAGGAAATATGGCAACTCACGAGGTCGAGCGGATCGTAGCCCATCGCCGGGATCAACGTGCGGGCAGCATCCTCGTCAGGCACGATCAGCACGCGGATTGCACGCAAGACCTTGCCCGGCATCCCCTTGGCCCAGCTCAGTGCTTCCAGCACGGCCGGATCGGGCGCGAAGTTGCCCTGCGCATCCACCAGCAGGCGGTCGATGAAGAGCGTCGTCGTACTGGCCTCGCTCTGGCGCTCCCAGCCAAAGGCAATTCCGGGTCCGAGCGATCCGGCCCGGTGGCGCGGGTTCTCGCTGCGCCCGGCAACACCGCCCGAAGGCAGCGTCTCGACGCAGCGCAGTTCGGCCTCACGCTGCTCGGGCTGGAGCACACGCATGAACTGTATGATCGTGGAGGGCGCGCAGACATGGGGCCAGCGCCGCAGGTGCATTTCCCCGACGATACGCCGCCTGAGCTCGTGTTCGTTCAGCATGTCCGCGTGTCCTCCTGCCAGTCCCCATCAAGCCGCGCTGCAGCCACCGCCACCTGCCCCAACGAAAGCCCGCCATCTCATGCCGGGACCTGGCGATGGATGACAGGCTCAGTCCCCGTATACGCGATTCGCTGCGCTACCGCCTCGCGCAGGATGCGCTTTTTGAACACCCCTCCCCGCAGCGCCACCCGACCATGGGATAAGGCAGCCTTCCCCGCGCCTGCAAGCGCGACAAGCCCATCGGCCAGCCCCAGGTGAAAGCGCGCAGCTTTTCTCCCACGCGGGACGCCCGCGCCCAGATCGCACGCGAGCGCCCCGCCATCGTGGGAAATGCTCGGCCCTCACAAGTCCAGCGCTGCGGGCACCGCGTCGGCCCATTCGTCCCCGAAGGCATGGCGGAGGTGCGCGAACGGGTTGCGCCAAGCCGGCTTCATCGCCGCCGCTCCGCCCTGGAGAGCCACGGCAGGCAGCGCGCCCGTCCGCTCGGCCGCGCCATAGCCGCAACGCAGCACCTCACCGCCCGGCAGCGTACCATCGCACACCAGGGCTCTGACCGTCTCGCTAGCCTCGACTCCATTCTCAGCCAGACACGCCGCAAGGTGCGCGTGGTGGTGATCGACGGTAACAAGCGGAAGGCCGCGCTCTTGCGCTAGTGGATTGATTCCAACGTTTGGTGCCCGCGCCGGACAGCGGCGATGATGTCGTGGGGGGAGGCTTTCCATACGAAGGGACGCGGATCCTCGTTGTGCTCCTTGATGAAGCGGTTGATGGCGGCCTGCAGGTCGACAACGGAATCGAATACGCCATTTTTCAGCCTCCCCCGGGTGGGCTTGGCGAAGAAGCCCTCGATGGCATTTAGCCACGAGCACGACGTGGGCACGAAGTGGAAGGTCCAGCGCGGATGCCTTGCCAACCAGGCACGGATCTTGGGCTGCTTGTGGGTAGCGTAGTTGTCCAGGATAACGTGGATGGCTTTGTCTGCGGGCATCTCGGCTTCTATGGCGTTAAGGGAAGCGGATGAACTCCTGATGCCGGTGCCGCTGCATATTGCGGCCGATCACGGAGCCATCCAGAACATTGAGCGCGGCAAACAAGGTTGTGGTCCCGTCACGCTTGTAGTGTTGCGTCATGGTTGCCCCGCGACCGCGCGTCAGTGGCAGGCCCGGTTGGGTGCGGTCGAGCGCCTGGATCTGGCTCTTTTCGTCGACGGACAACACGATGGCGTGGGCAGGCGGCGAGACATAGAGCCCGACGACGTCGTGAAGCTTCTCGGCGAAAGCCTTGTCATTGGACAGCTTGAAGCAGCGCCACCGATTGGTCGTGCCAGATCTTCACAACCGATGATGCTGTGATACCCATGTCTTTGGGCATCGCACGCACCGTCCAATGTGTGGCCTCAGGGCTGGGCGGTTCCAGCGTTAGCGCAACGACCTTGTCGACCAAAGCCGCATCGAGAGGCGCGATCCCCGGAGGTCGGGTCTTGTCAGGCAGCAGCCCATCCACGCCTTCGACCATGTAGCGTTCCTGCCAACGCCACACGCACGGCTTGGATTTGCAGGTCGCCTTCATGATCGCCTGCGTTCCCAGCCCTTGAGCTGTCAGGGGAATGATGCCCGTTCGCCTGCGCCGTCTTCGCATGTCCCCGATTTCAAGGGAATCCCGAAAACGGAATCATCTTTTCCGATCAATCCACTAGAGCTGCATGATTTCGCGGATCGAGTTCGCATTTTCCGGGATGTCGATGCCCAGCACATGTCCCCCTCGATGCGGGTGACGGGCTCGACGACGACGCGCTTGCCAATGTTGTCGAGGGTGTAGCCGTTGGGGGGTGCCAACGTGGCCAGGCTCAGGCGCCCTCATGGGTGGTCGTGGTGTCGGCAGAAGGCGGGGAATTGCCCCAGCTGACCCGCTTGGCCGCGCTCGCGGCGGCATGGGCAATCACGCCTGCGCCCACCGCGGCCGCGGGGGTACCGCCGATCTGGTCGGCCTCGATGCCGAGTCGGAGAGGCGCTCGTAGAAGCTGCCCTTGTCCCAGAAGCCGTCTTCGGAACAGCCGATGCAGGTGGTCGGCTCCTTGCCGCCGACCTCGTAGGGGCAATAGCCCTTACGCGCCCCCTCATCGTCGGACTCCTCGATGATCGGCTTGTCGACAAGCCCCGGCACCTTGTGGACGGGCGTTGCCTGGGTCGGGTTGGGGCGCGCGGCCTGGACGCAGCCCCACGAGGCGCAACTGCCCCAGGGAATGATCGCCTTGCAGTGGTCGGCCGCGTGCTTGAGCTGTTCGAGGAACGGGCGACCACCAATGATGTAGCTCATGCCTTCCTGGCTGAGCGGAGGATTGCCTTCGACTGCAAGGATGAAGTTGCCGTCGTACTTCTCGGTGGCCTCGGCGAAGCGCGGCTTGGTCTCCATGGCGTGGCGGATGTCCTGCGCATGCGCCGGTTTGAGCCCGAGCGCCACAGCCGTCAGGCTGCAGAACTTGTTGAAGCTGCGGCAGGTGATGCCCTGCCGGCGCATCACGTCGTGGAATGTTTCGATTGCCATCCGGATGATCTTTCCCGCTGCGGTGAAAGCGTCCTCCCAGCGGGTAGACAAACATTTGCAAGTCCCGCACCCGGCGGCGTCCCTACTCAATTCTACCAAGTAACCAGGTCACCGAACGTCCACCACGTCCACTTATGTCGAGGTCAGATCCCGGGAAGAGCACGAGGAAGCATGAGCGGACTGGAAACCCTGCTGATCAAGGCCAAAGGGGCGGCCAAGCGCGGTAACGCCGACGCCGCGCGCGCGATCTACCAAGATGTCCTCGAACGCCACCCCAACAACACCCGTGCGCGCGCCGCACTCAAAGCTCTGGATGAACCCAGCGGCACCTCAGCCCAGCGCCGCTTCGACACCCTGGTTGCGGCCTATCGCGACGGGAACATGGGCCTTGCCGTGCGCGAGGGCGAGGCGCTGGCCCGCGCCTTCCCGCATTCCCATGGCGTGCAGAACCTCTACGGCGCCGCGCTTCTGGCGCTGGGCGACAACCCGCGTGCCGAAACCGCCTTTCGCGCCGCCATCGCCGCGGACCCGAGCGCCCATGCCAGCGGCAACAACCTGGCCATCGCGCTGCGCCGTCAGGGCCGCGACGCCGAGGCGGAAGAGCTCTACCGCGACGTCATCGCTCGTGCGCCGACCTATGCCGATGCACGCTATAACCTGGCCAACCTGCTGGAACAGACCGGCCGCGACGAAGAGGCCGGGTACTTCTTCGCTCAGGCTCTCGCCATCGATCCCAGCTACGTCGATGCCTATTACAATCTGGGCAATCTCAACGCGAAGATGGGCCGGCGCGAAGACGCCATCGCCTGCTACGAATGGACCATCCATCTGCGCCCCGAACACGCCGATGCCATCAATAACATGGGCGGCGAACTGCTGGCGCTCGACCGGGTGGACCGGGCCCTCGATTGTTTCCAGAAGGCCCTCGAGATCACCCCGGACAACGGCAAGGCTCTGGTCAACCGCGGCAAGGCGCTGGTCCTCATGAACCGCCTGCCCGAGGCCGTCGCCTCGTTTCGAGATGCCTTGGCCCTCGCCCCCTCGGACGCTTCGGCGCGGCTCCAGGCGCTCTTCGAGGAAGCGCACATGTGCGACTGGCGGGCGCGCGGCGAATACGCCCTGACCCTGGGCGCAGACGTGGGGGCGGTACAGCCCTTCGCCTCCTTGCCTTTCCGCGACGATCCCGCGCACCAGCACCAGCGCTCGTGCGCCTGTGCAATGCACGTCTTTCCCGCAAGGCCCGCCAACCTGCCCACGCCTGCTCCCAGCCGCGACGGGCGCATTCGCGTCGGCTACTTCTCGGCCGACTTTCACAACCACGCCACGCTCTACCTGATGAGCGGGCTCTTTCGCGAACACGACCGCAGCCGCTTCGAGGTCCACCTCTACAGCTATGGCCCGCAGCGCGAGGAAGATCACCACCGCGCCGTGCTGAAAGGGCAGGTCGATACCTTCACCGAAATCGGCGGCCTTACCGATGAGGAGGTCATGCGCCGCGCCCGCGCGGACAACCTTGACATCGCGATCGATCTCAAGGGCTACACGCGCGGCACGCGGATGTTCGGACACCGTCTGGCGCCCGTCCAGGTGGCCCACATGGGCTATCCCGGCACGCTGGGGCATGCCTGCATGGACTATTTCGTGGCCGACGAGATCGCCCTGCCCGAAGGCGCCGAGGCGCATTTCTCCGAAGCCGTCGTGCGCCTTGCCGGAAGCTACCAAGCCAACGACAACCAGCGCGTGATCGTCCCCGACACTCGGGCGCGCGCCGGACATGGTCTGCCCGAACAGGGCTTCGTCTTCGCCAGCTTCAACCACACCTACAAGATCTCGCCCGCCGAATGGGATATCTGGATGCGCCTCCTCAGCCAGGTGGACGGCTCGGTACTCTGGTTGCTACGCTCGAACCAATGGGCCGAAGCGAACCTGCGGAGCGAGGCCGAGGCCCGCGGCGTCGATCCGGCGCGTCTCGTTTTCGCTCCCTCCCTGCCCCACGCCGAGCATCTTGGGCGGCTTGCGCTCGCCGACCTGTTTCTCGACACTTTCGCGGTCAACGCGCACACGACCGCAAGCGATGCGCTCTGGGCTGGTCTCCCGGTCCTGACGCTGGCTGGCCGCCAGTTCGCCGCGCGGGTCGCCGCCAGCCTGGTGACAGCCGCCGGTATTCCCGAACTGGCGACGACCAGTGCCGGCGACTACGAAGCCTGCGCCCTGGCTCTCGCCCAGCACCCCGAGCGCCTTGCCGCGCTGCGCCAGCGCCTCAGCGAGGAGCGGATGAGCTGCGCTCTCTTCGACACCCCCGCCTACACCCGCCGCTTCGAACGCGCGCTGGAAACGATGCACCAGCGCCATCTTGATGGAGATGCTCCGGCATCGTTCTTTGTGGAATAGAAGGAGACAGGAATTAGCGATCCGAGAGCCATTGCCCTCAGGCTGCCCGAACCAGTCACACTCACCTCCCGCATGCGGCTGCGGCTGAGAAAGGCGAGATTGCCCATTTAGGGTTCAAGGGGCGATGGTCCCTTGCATCGTCTTCCTATTTTCACCTGTTCCTCGATCCCGATGGCTTCGAGAAACGCCCGGTCGTGGCTGACCACAAGCAGCGCCCCGTCGTAGTCGCGCAAGGCACCTTCGAGCAGTTCGACCGATTCTATGTCGAGGTGGTTGGTCGGCTCGTCCATGACCAGAAGCCAGGGCGCCCTCGCTCCGCCCAGCGTACAGGCGAGCCCGGCGCGCAGACGCTCACCTCCGGACAGCGTGCCGACCAACTGGCGGGAGGCTTCGCCCCGGAAGCCGAAGCGGGCAATCGCGGCGCGGGCACCCTCCTCTTCCGCCCCGGGATTGAGGCGATGGTAGTTGGCAAGGATGTCCGCATCGCCCGCCAGCTGCCCCAGGTGCTGGTCGAACCAAGCCACGCGCCCCTCCGCCCTCCTGGCCCCACCTGTGTGCGGGGGCAGTTCACCCACGGCGAGGCGTAGCAGCGTCGTCTTGCCCGCCCCGTTCGGTCCGGTGACAGCCATGCGGCGCGGCCCCTTGATGTCGAGCGACCACGGCCCGAACTGCCGCCCAGCCCGCATGAAGGCCACCGCCTGTAGCGAAAGGACTTGTGCATTCGCAGGCAGGCCGGAGGCGGGCACGTCCATGCGGACAGGCACGCGCACCTCCACCTGCCCGCGGGCTTGGGCAAGTCGGTTCTCGGCCTCGTCCCTCTGGCGCGTCGCCTGACGGCTCAGGGCACCTCCGCTGTTCTGCGCGCGCTCGGCCTGCTGCCCGAGCAGGACCTTGGCCTGAGAGCCGCCTGCCGCAAAGGCGCGGCCTGCCTTGTCTCGGGTCGCCTTGGCCTCCTTCTGCGCCTGCCCGGCCCGGCGCACCTGCCCCAGGTCTGCCTCGGCGCGCTCCAGTTCGGTCTCGGCGCGCTGTCGCTCGGCATCCCGGATCGCGGCGAACTGCAACCAGCCGCCTGTGACCGTACGCACGCCAGTGGGCGTGAGCTCGACAATCCGGTCCATTCCCTCCAGCAGAGCGCGATCGTGGCTGGCCACCAGCGCGCCGCCCCGCCAGTCGGCAAGGACCTTGGCCACAAGGGCCCGCCCTGCGGCGTCGAGATTATTGGTCGGCTCGTCGAGCAGGAGCAGGTCGGGCGCCTCCAGCAGCAGCCGGGCCAGGCCGACCCGGGTCCGCTCTCCGCCCGAGAGGCTCGCTACGCGGCGTTCGAGCGCGAGGCCCCGCAAACCCAACCGATCGAGGATGGCCGCGAGGCGCTCCTCCAGCGTCCAGTCGGCCACCGCGAAGTCCTCTTCGCTTCCCTCTCCTGCCAGGATGCGCCCAAGGCAGGCGAGCGGTTCGGTCACGCCAAGCACGTGGCCCAGGGTCCATTGCCCCGGCCAGTCCTGCGCCAGAAGTCCCGCAGACCCGGAAAGCACGATGTGTCCCGCAGAGCCGCTGCGCCCTTCGGCAATCGCGCCCAGCAGGGTGGACTTACCGCACCCGTTGCGCCCGACGAGGCCAATGCGTTCGCGGCCGATGGAAAGCGAAAGTTCGGAAAAGAGAGCACGGCCTTCCGCAGTTCGGAACGCCACGCCGTCCAGCGTGAGAAAAGACATGAGATGCACTCGCTCGGTACAATGACAGACAGGGTGTATTGCTGTGTGTCAGATGTTCACGGCTGTGCGGCTCCTTGTGCGTGCTGGTTAAGTCCTTCTAACTCGCGTCCGGCATCCGGGCAAGTTCGCGGTCAGGCCGCTTGCGCCAGCTCGCGTCGACTGAGCAGGGCCAACAGCGATATACCGTTGAAAAACCACATCCGCTGAAGGTCGAGGTGGCTGTATTTTCGCAACGTATTGGCAAAGGTATAGGGCGTGTACCAGACGTTGTGATCGGGATGGACGCCCTCGAGGAAGATCTCGGTTTCGGCCTGGTAATCGAAATGGCGCGCGCGGCACTGGAAGGCGTCAGGCACCGAGATCAGATACATCTTGGCATCGACGCTCTCGAGCTGGGCCAGGAACAGCTCAACGTCGGGCACATGCTCCATCACCTCGGGGGCGAGGACCACGTCGTAGCTGCCATGCACCTGCGCAAAGTCGGTAAATAGCTCCCCTGTCACGTGCGGGCGCAGTTGCGCGAGCGCCTCGCCATGGGGGTCAAGCCCATCAAGGTGCGCGCAGTGCGCCTGCAGCCGGACATGGAGCGAGGTGGCCGGATCGGTGATTGGCCAGTCCGCGCAGCCCACGTGAAGCACCCGCTGGCCCTGCAAGAGACTGGCGAAGACGTCCATACGCGGCAGGCGCGCAAGCTCTGATCCCACGGGCACGCGCTGGAGGAAGTAAGGCGCGTGGATCTTTTCGAGCGGCGAAGTCGGCGCGTCGAGTGGCGCGGCGGGCGCATCAGCCTGCGCCTGCGCGGCAGAGGCAGATTCGGGCGCAGGCTCAGGTGCAGATGGGGGCTCAGCTGCGGCCGCCGCCTCGACCACGGGCGCCGCCCGCTGCGCGGCCTCGTGCCCGATCGTGCTCACGTCCACCTTGTGCAGCGTGTCGTACTGCCGCGCGGTCGTCCCCCACAGCTGGTGCGCGTAGACCGGATCTTTGCCCTGGTAGGTCACGCCAGTGAAGTGGCGCGGGATGAAGTAGTGGCTGGGGTAGATGCGCAAGGGCGTGTAGCCAAAGCTGCGATAGCACTCGGTCAGGCGCAGCGGGCCGACCGTCTTCCAGGCCATGTCCTCGACGACCGAGGCTTGCGCGGCGATGGTATCGATAATGCCCTTCACGAACGGATTGCCCTGCTGGCAGCCGAAGTAGCCCGCCGCGATCAGGCCGGGCCGGGCGATCTCGCTTTCCCAGCAGGCAAAGGCCGGGCAATCGAGCAGGTCTTCGTCGAGCGGCCGGGTACAGACCGAATCGGCATCGAAGACGATCCCGCCGTGTTCGTGCAGGATCTCCCAGCGCAGCATGTCGGCAACCCCGTTCCATTCGCGGTCGCGCATCGCATCCATGTGGGCCTTGTTGATCCACGCGCGCCCGTCGAGATCGGCGTTGCCCCAGAGGCGAAAGCCCCAGTCCGGATGCGCCTTGCGCCAGGTTTCGATGCAGTTGTCCGGACGGCGGCTTTCATCGCCCACCCAGATGAAATGGAATGTCTTGGGTATCATGCGCGCGCCTCCCCATGGCCTCGACGCCGGGACTGCGGCGCGCCGCGAAGGCTATGCAAGGACGGTCAAGGAGGTGGAAAAAGGCGCCTAGGTAAGAGCGCGAAAGAGGCCCCCCCTTCCCGGACCGGCGCCGCATTCCAGCACGGCGCCATCCGGTTGAAGGGGGCAGGTGTCAGCCGCCCGGGTGGGGGCGTTTCGTTGCGCCGTTTAGACAGGGTCATGCACAAATGGCAATCCTTACCCGCAGCGGGCTGGGGAAAGGCGCTTTGTATCCGGCGTATGGGCGCGTCAGCTGGCGCCTGCGATCTTCTTCTGACGGCGGCGCTGCACCGAACTGCCAAGGCCGATCGCCTCACGGTATTTGGCCACCGTTCGCCGGGCTAGCTCGAACCCCTTTTCTTTGAGCAGTTCGACCAGGGTGTCATCGGACAGCACCGCCTTGGGATCTTCGGCATCGATCAACTGGCGGATCGCGGCCTTGACCGCTTCGGCAGAGGCCCCACCCTCCCCGCTCGCCGAGGCGACACCCGAGGAAAAGAAGTATTTGAGCTCGAAGGTCCCGCGCGCGCAGTTGAGGAACTTGGCCGAAGTGACCCGGCTCACCGTCGATTCGTGCATGCCGATGGCCTCGGCCACGGCCCGCAAGGTGAGCGGGCGCAGCTGCGAGACGCCCTCACGGAAGAAGCCGTCCTGCTGCTTCACCAGCTCGCTGGCGACCTTGAGGATCGTCTTCTGTCGCTGGTCGAGCGCCTTGATCAGCCAGTTCGCATCACCCAGCTTCTCCGAGAGCCATGCGCGCGAGGACTTGTCCTCGCAGCTTCCCTTCAGCGCGACGTAGTAGCCCCGGTTGACCACCAGGCGCGGCAGGGTCGCTTCATTGAGCCGGATATCCCAGCCCCCATCGTCCCGCGCGCGGATCAGGATGTCCGGGGTCACCGTCCCGCCCGGCTCGCCGCCAAAACGCAGCCCCGGCTTGGGATCGTAGGAACGCAGTTCGGCCAGCATCTCGGCCATGTCCTCGTCATCCACCCCGCACATGCGCTTGAGCCGGTTGAGGTCACCGCGCGCGACAAGGTCGAGATTGGCGATCAGGCGCGCCATGCACGGATCGTGGCGATCAGCCTCGATCGCCTGGAGCGCGATGCATTCGGACAGGCTGCGCGCGCCCACCCCAGTGGGATCAAGCGACTGCACCAGGGCCAGCCCCTGCTCGACCTTGGCCAGATCCGCACCGAGATCGTGCGCCACGTCATCTAACCTGACCGACAGGTAGCCCGCCTCGTCCAGAAGCCCGATGAGATAGCGCGCAATGCCCGCTAGCACTGGATCGCCGGTAACGGCCCCGACCTGCGCGTCGAGATGGTCGAAGAGGCTCTCCTCCGCGCCCGCTCGTTCGTCTATGCCCGGGCCGTCCTCGCCCACTCTGCCGACGAGCGCCGCGCCCCAGTCGGCCTCGCCCGAGGGCGCGGCACCGGACATGGCGGCATCGGCCAGGGACAGACGCTCGCCATCGCCGGTGTCCACATCGCGGTCGATAGCCCCTGAATCGATGTCGAGAGGATTGTCCTCGCCGCCGTGGCCTTCGCCGATCAACCGGTCGGTCGGGGATTGCTCAAGCGAGGTACGCCGCACGTCCGCGTCGGGAGAGGTCGCCCCGTCCTCGCCCGAGGGCGCGGAATCGCGGCCGACGTCGAGCAGCGGGTTGGCATCGAGCGCATCGCCGATGAATGCTTCGATTTCGAGATTGGACAGCGCCAGCAGCTTGATCGCCTGCTGGAGCTGCGGCGTCATGACGAGCGACTGGGTCTGGCGTAAGTCCAGCCTTGGCCCCAGCGCCATGGATCAGGTTCCCGTTGGCAAGGGCCTCACAGCGTGAAACCCTCACCCAGGTAGAGCCGGCGCACGTTCTCATCGGCGACAAGCGCCTCGGGGCTACCGGCGAAGAGGACCTGCCCGCCATAGATGATGCAGGCACGGTCCACGATATCGAGCGTCTCGCGCACGTTGTGGTCGGTGATCAGAACACCGATGCCGCGCGTCTTGAGATCGGCCACGAGGTGGCGAATGTCCGAAATCGAGAGCGGATCGATGCCTGCGAAAGGCTCGTCCAGCAGCATGATCGAGGGCTTGGCCGCAAGAGCGCGGGCAATCTCGGCGCGGCGGCGTTCGCCGCCTGACAGCGCCATTGCCGGGCTCCCCCGCAGGCGGGTGAGGCCGAATTCGTCAAGCAGGCGCTCCAGTTCGCTGGCGCGCACATCGCGGTCCGGCTCGTTCAGTTCGAGCACCGCGCCAATGTTCTGTTCAACGGTAAGGCCGCGGAAGATCGAGGTCTCCTGCGGCAGGTAGCCCAGCCCCAGGATTGCGCGGCGGTACATGGGCAGGCGTGTCACATCGACACCGTCCATCAGGATTCGCCCGGAGTCCGGCTTCACCAGCCCCATGATCGAATAGAAGCAGGTGGTCTTGCCCGCACCGTTCGGGCCCAGCAGGCCCAGAACCTCGCCCTTGGCGACCGATAGGGAAATATCGCTGAGAACCGTGCGCTTGTCATAGCTCTTGGCGATCGAGATCACTTCGAGGCCATCGCCCGCGGCCTCGGCGCGCATCGCCTGCGCGGGGGCGGCGTCCAGATCGGTAGGTGCAGTCATTACCTGCCGGATGTAAGCGGAGCGCGGGGGCTCGGCAAGGGCGGTTTTAAACCGTCGCCGTGCAAATGGCAGGATTCGTGCATGTTTGTGCTACGCAATCCGCACCGCGTGCCTTTCAACGCAGGAGATATGTCGAGGCAACACGTTTCGGGCTTGGAAAAGTTCCCGCAATCTTGATTCGCTGCGCCAAGAGTGGTCTAATTGACCTCTCACGAGGACATATGGGGCTTTCAGCCAATGGACAGCAACTCCCCCAAGGCCAGCACCGCCTTTCCCGACCGCAAGGCCCACGAGCCTGCCCCTGTCAGCGGCCGTCCTGCCGCCACGCTCGACTGGCGCCGTCGTATGAGCGACCACATCGCCTATGCTCTCCTCGTCTACACCGCACTCCAGATCTTCGTGACCATCGGCGCGCTCAAGGCCGGTGAAGGTTCGCTTCTGCCCTATTTCGCACTGATCGTGCTGGTTCTCGCCATCATCCCGGCGTGCCGCCGCTTCGAAGCGCGCTGGAACAGCCTGACCGACCGCGAGGCCCGCGATCCAGCGCTTGCGCCCGCCTGCCGCCGTGACTGCCTGCTCCTGTGGGCCATCGCGATCGGCCTGCCCTTTGCCCTCACCGGCCTGTTCAAGGTGCTCGGCCTGCTCTTCGCCTGAGCCCATTCCCCCCCCCCTGCCCTCCCGCTTTCGGGTACAATCGCACAGCTTCATTTGCGCTTGGCGAAGGGGCGCACTAACTCCCGATGACAAAGGCGCGCCCGCGCCCGAGCCATTGGAGTACGAACCGACATGCTTAGCCCGCAGCAGGCCCAGGACCGCGCGCAGGATCTGGTGGAGCGCGCCCGCCGCGCCGGAGCGGACGCCGCCGATGCGATCTACGCCGCGAACGCCTCCGAAGGAATCCAGATCCGCCTTGGCAACCTGGAAGACGTGGAGCGTTCCGAAAGCGAGCATATCTCGCTGCGGGTGTTCGCGGGCAAGCGCTCGGCTTCGATCGGCTCCTCCGACATGTCTCCCGCAGCACTCGACGAACTGGCCGAACGCGCAATTAGCATGGCACGCCTCGCGCCGGAGGATGCCTACGCCGGGCTCGCCCCCGAGGAACTGCTGAGCCACGCTCCTTGGCCCAATCTCGACATGATCGACAGCGGCGAACTCAGTCCGCAAACCCTGCGCACGATGGCCGAGGAAGGCGAGGAAGCTGCGCGCGCCGTCGCCGGGGTCACCAATTCGGACGGCGCCTCGGCCCATTCGGGCAGCGGCGTCTTCGCGCTTACCACCAGCCACGGATTTGCCGGCAGCTATGCCTCGACCAACCATTCGCTCAGCGTCTCGGTCGTCGCGGGCGAAGGCAACGCCAAGCAGCGCGACAACGCCTGGCGCCAGTCGCACCACCGCGAGGACCTGCCCTCGGCCGCCGAAATCGGCACACTGGCAGGCACCCGCGCCGTCGGCCGTCTTAATCCGGGCCGGGTCAAGAGCGGACCACTCCCGGTCGTCTTCGACCCGCGCGTGGGCGGTACGCTCATCGGGCACCTGCTGGGCGCCATGTCAGGCAGCGCGATCACCCGTCGTTCCAGCTTCCTTCTCGACCGGATCGAGGAGCGCATCTTTAAGACGGGCATCGAGATCGGCGACAACCCGCACATGAAGCGCGGCCTGCGCTCGCGCCCCTTCGATGGCGAGGGCCTCGCCACCCGTCCCACCACGCTGGTCGAGGACGGGCGCGTCACGGGGTGGCTGCTCGACACCGCCTCGGCCCGCCAGCTTGGCCTCGCTCCGACCGGCCATGCCGCGCGCGCAGGCGGCGGCTCGCCGTCCGTTTCGGTCGGAAACGTCCACCTCTCAGCCGGTACGCTTTCGCCCCAGGAGCTGATAGCCGACATCAAGGATGGCATCTACGTCACCGAACTGATCGGCCAGGGCGTGAACGGAGTGACAGGCGACTACAGCCGCGGCGCCTCAGGCTTCCGTATCATCGACGGACAAATCGCGGGCGCCGTCTCGGAATTAACGGTCGCGGGCAATCTCTCGGCAATGTACGCACAGCTCACCCCGGCCAATGACCTGGAATGGCACCGCGCGATCAACGTACCCACGATCCGCGTGGACGGGATGACGGTGGCGGGCGAATAGCCCGTCGCCGCGAGGCGCTGCGAACGCCGCACATAGAAAAAACGCCGCGGCAGAAATGCCCGGCGTTGCCCGAAATACCGACAATGTCGCTTGAAAAACTGGAGCGGGCGAAGGGATTCGAACCCTCGACCCCAACCTTGGCAAGGTTGTGCTCTACCCCTGAGCTACGCCCGCTCTGGCGTTTTTTCCGAAACAGTCCGGTGAAGCACCATCCTGCCTGGAGTCGCGGCCCATTAACAGCGCTTAGGAAGCACCGCAAGACCTTAAAATGTGTTTCGGTCCAACCCCTTGCAAGATGAAGCCAAGACTTCCGCGCTCATGCCATGCCTACATGGAAGAGAGCTCTCACACTACCGATGGAAACTGGAGCGGGCGAAGGGATTCGAACCCTCGACCCCAACCTTGGCAAGGTTGTGCTCTACCCCTGAGCTACGCCCGCTCTGGCGTCCGTTCGGAAGGTTGGAAGCAGAAATCCGCGCCACCCTTCCGGGGTGGAGGCGGCCCATTAGCAGTGGGTTTCAGACCCTGCAAGCGCAAAATGAAAGAAAAAATACAAATTGCGGATTCCCGCCGTTTTCCCGCATTCCCCCCTTCACAAACGGCCCGGAAATGTCGATCTATGCCGCTCTTGAAATCGCGACCGACGGGAGCAGTGCAGTGGCCAGCATGGGTCTGAACATCGAAGAGCAGAAGGCAGCAGAGCGGTTCCGCAAGGAGGTTGCCGAACCCTCGATGACCCAGCTCGTCATTCTCGACTTCTGGGCAGAGTGGTGTGGCCCCTGCAAGGCGCTGACCCCGGTGCTCGAGAAGGTCGCAGCCGAGTACGCCGACAAGGGCGTGGTGCTCGCCAAAATCAACGTCGATGAAGAGCAGTTCATCGCCTCGCAGTTCCAGGTCCGCTCGATCCCCACCGTCTACGCTATGTTCCAGGGCCAGCCGGTCGCCGACCTGACCCAGGCGCGCAGCGAATCGCAGCTGAAGGCAACGCTCGACAAGCTGCTCGAACAGCTTCCCGTCCAGCCCGGCGGTCAGCCGCCCAAGCCCGACATTGCCCCCCACCTTGCCATGGCCGAAGAGGCTCTTGTGGCGGGCGATGCCGAACAGGCCGCCGGTGTGTTCATGCAGATCCTCCAGGCCGTGCCCGACAGCGCCGAGGCCGCGTCCGGCCTCATCCGCGCACTGGTGGCCGCAGACCGTCTGGAAGAAGCCGCACAGATGCTCGATTCCCTTCCGGTCGAGCTTTCCAGCGACCCGCAGATAGAACGCGCCCGCAAGGCCCTCGAGCTGGCCAAGGACAAGCCCGAAGACGGAGAACTGGCTGCCTTGCGCAGCGCCGCGGAAAGCAACCCTTCCGACATGGAGGCCCAGTTCGCGTTCGCCAACGCCGCTTTCGCTGCGGGCGAGCGAGATATTGCCGCCGAAGCGCTCCTGAAAATGGTTGCAATCGATCGCGAGTGGAACGACAGCGCTGCACGTACCAAGCTGCTCGAAATCTTCGAGGCGGTCGGCCTGGAAGATCCGTGGGTTTCGGCAACGCGCCGCAAGCTCTCGACGATCCTGTTCGGCTGAGCCCAAAGAGAGGATACCCACGCCGTGCCGCGCATCACCATCTTTCCTCTCTCCGGCGCGGTGCTCTATCCCAATTTGCAACTCCCGCTGCACATCTTCGAGCCGCGTTACCGGGCAATGGTGAGCGATGCGCTCGCCCGTGACCGGATGATCGGCATGATCCAGCCCCAGCGCCCGATCGAGGGGGCCCCGCTCTTCTCCGTGGGGTGCCTCGGCCGCATCGGTGAGGTCGAGGCGTTGCAGGACGGGCGCTACAACATCATCCTGGAAGGCGAGCGCCTGTTCCGCATGACGCGCGAGCTCAATGTCACGACACCCTTCCGCCAGATCGAAGCCGAGCTCCTTGCCGAACCGCTCGACGAAGTACTCGCCCCGGTCGAGCGCGCCTCGTTCGAACGCGAAGCGCGTCGCTTCGCCGAACGGCAGGGTTATGCGGTGGACTGGGAGCAGGTTTCCCGGCTCGACGACCAGGCGCTGATCAACGGTGTCTCGCAGATCGCGCCGTTCGATCCGGCCTCCAAGCAGGGCCTGCTCGAAGCCCCGTCCCTCGCCGAACGCTGCGAGATGCTGGTCCAGCTCATGCAGTTTTATGGCAAGCACGGTGACAGCGACGAGGACGGCGCGACACTCCAGTAAGTAACTTTCCTTAGCGCTGGGCGCGGCGCCTCAGCGCCGCCCCGAACGGTCGTGCGCCATGGGGGCGTTGACGACGCTGTCCAGCATGGCCGCCTGCATACCCATGTCCCGCTCCTCGGAGGCGCTCATACCGCCAGCCTGGCGGCGTGCCCGGTCGCTCGCCGCAGAAAGGACGCTGGCCTGCTTGCGAAAGGTCCGAGCCTGCCCACGGCTCATGGTGCCATCCCGGCACATATTGCCAATATCGCGCCGTGTGTCGCGAATTTGCTGCGAGATCTGCACGTCATAGCCGGTACCGAGGGTCGCGGGATCGCGGCGATTAGGGTCGACTTGCTCTGCAGCCGCGGGGGCTTGGGCATCAGCCTGCGAGGCCGGATCGGCGGACGCGTTTTCGGCAGCATGGACCTGCACTCCGGGCACAAGCGCCAGGACCGCAAAACAGGAAAGCCGGTTCAGACCGGGCAGGACGCACCTCCCATCGCTCTTGTAAAGACGACAGGAAAGGGCTCTTTACCTGAATGCCAGGTGAACTGCTCGACAGATGCCTCTTAACTCAGCAGCGCGGAGTTGATCCCATCAAGCACGTACTGCGTCGCAAGCGCGGCCAAAAGGACACCCAGGAGACGGGTGATGACCGCTTCCACGTTCTCACCCAGGATGCGCATCAGCGGGCCCGCCGCCGCCAGCGCAGCAAAGGTAAGTGCCAACACCAGCAGCATGGCGCCGAGCACTGCGAAGGTCTGCTCCGAGCCCTGCGCGCGCGACATGAGCAGCATGATCGTCGCGATCGAGCCCGGTCCCGCGATCATCGGCATCGCCATCGGGAAGACCGAGACGTCCTCAACCTCGGGCGTTTCCGCGTTCTGTGCCATGATCTTCTCGGCGCGCTCCTCGCGGCGCTGGGTGCGCTTCTCGAAGACCATCTCAATGGCGATCATGAAGAGCATGATGCCGCCTGCAATGCGGAAGGCGTCGAGCTCGATGTGGAGCGCGCCCAGGAGCTGCTTGCCGAAGAGCGCGAAGACAAGGAGGATCGCCACCGAAATGGCGCAGGCCCGCGCGGCCATGCTGATCGCCTGCTGGCGACTGGCCCCTGCCGTGAGCCCCGCGTAGATCGGCGCGCAGCCCAGCGGGTCGATCACCACGAAAAAGGCGGTGAACGCGCTGATGAACAATTCGATCATGGCCGTGTATCCCCTGTCCGGGCCCCGGCCTCGAACGCAAGTTGCTGGAGCCCGCCGCCAGTCAGAAGCGAAACGGTGAGCACGGTCTTTCCGGAAGGCGCCGTCGCATAGCGCCAGCGCAGCGTGCCATCGTCCGAGCGCCCCTGCGTGGGAGGCCCGTCCGCCGTCACCTTGATTTCGTCCTCGGTCTTTTTGCGCTGCCTGTTCCAGGGCTGCGGCGCAGGGCAGGCGGTCACCTTGCCGGTGAGGAAATCGGGAACCGCAACCGGCTCGGCGCTGGGCAGGCTGAGGTTGAGAACCCAGCGGTATTCCGACTTCTTCTCGCGCTTCTGCCAGATCGTGGCGTAGGCCCCGAAGCTGCCGTCCGCACGCGTCCAGCCGCCTTGAGTCAACCCAAGCGTGCCATCGCAGCTCATCCAGATCTCGGCGGGCTCCCACTGCAGGCCATCGGCCGGTTCGGCCTGCCCGCGCAGCCAGTCGTCGGCCAGGACCGGGGTCGGCGCGAACAGCACCGCCTCGTCGGCGGCGAACTTGCGCATCGCATCGTAGCGCCCCTTCTCGCGGGCGCGGCGGTTAAGCGCGATCTCAGCGGCGACAAGCGCACTGGGATTGGCCGTACCGGCGCCGGGACGTCCGCTTGGCGTGCGCCGGTCCCGCGCGCCCAGAGGGCCCGTCGCGAGCAGCGCTGCCGAGAGGACGGTCAGCGCCAGGAGGCGCCGCGCGGCGCTCAAATCGTGCTCTCGTCCAGTTCGATACCGGCATTGCGATGCGCAGCTACGATAGTGTTGCGCAAGAGAACCGCAATGGTCATGGGGCCGACGCCGCCCGGAACCGGCGTGATCGCACCCGCGACCTCGCTGGCCGAGGCGAAATCGACATCGCCAACCAGCTTGGTCTTGCCTTCCTCGGCACCAGGTACGCGGTTGATGCCCACGTCGATCACGGTTGCGCCCGGCTTGATCCACTCACCCTTGACCATCTCGGGACGGCCCACGGCAGCCACCACGATGTCCGCGCGGCGCACAACCTCAGGCAGGTCCTGGGTACGGCTGTGCGCAACGGTGACCGTGCAGCTCTCTGCGATCAGGAGTTGGGCCATGGGCTTGCCCACGATGTTCGAGCGCCCCACCACGACCGCATCGAGACCCGAGAGCGAGCCGAGCTGGTCCTTGAGCAGCATCACGCAGCCCAGCGGCGTGCAGGGCACGAAACCCGGAAGGCCGGTCGACAGGCGCCCGACGTTGACGACGTGGAAGCCGTCGACGTCCTTGTCCGGGTTGATCGCCGCGATCACCTTCTGCTCGTTCATGTGCGAAGGCAGCGGAAGCTGGACGAGAATGCCGTCCACGGCCGGATCGGCGTTGAGCTTCTCGACCACGGCAAGGAGATCCGCCTCGCTGGTGTCGGCGGAAAGCTTGTGCTCGAAGCTTTTCATGCCGCAGGCGAGCGTCTGCTTGCCCTTGTTGCGCACGTAGACCTGGCTTGCCGGGTCCTCACCCACCAGCACCACTGCGAGACCAGCCTTGCGGCCGGACTTGGCCTCGAAATCGGCAGCTACCGTGCCGACACGTTCGCGCAGGCCCGCAGCGAAGGCCTTTCCGTCGATGATCTGAGCGGTCATTTTATGCGTAAGCCCTTGCCAGGTTTGCGAGAATGATCTGGAGGATGGTGAGCCCGATAATCAGCACCATGGGCGAAAAGTCGATTGCGCCGGTGTTGGGCATGAACTTGCGGATCGGCCGCAGGAGGGGCTCGAGGATGGCGTTCAACGCCTGATAGATCGTCGCCACGAACTGGTTGTGCATGTTCACGACATTGAAGGCGATGAGCAGTCCCAGCACGAACTGCACGATCACGACGAAGACGATGATGTTAACGAGGTAATCGATGATCTGATAAAGCGTTAAGAAGAGCAAGCCCTGCTCCTTTCCTGCTGGAACTGGCCAATGCCCGCATGGACTGAAACGCCCGCGCGGTCACGCGTTGCCGCGCTGATAGCCGAGGCAGACCGATTCCGGCAAGGGTGGCTCTGCAATGAACCATCCTGCATCGACAAAGGGATAGCAATGAGACACGCCGGAAGGCGCGCAAGGCCGAGCTTACTGGGTCAGCGTCGAGGTGCGCTCGATACGCCAGTTGAGCTGTTCCTCGCTGGCACCGGGCACATCGTTCACGCGGCGCAGCACGATCGTGCCACGGCGCGAGGGACGCCCATCGGCGAAATCGACGACGATCGGGGCCTCATAATAGAGCGAACCTGCAGCGCCTGCGATATCGCCCTTGCCGACCGCGATCTTCGGGCCAGCCTTGCCGCCGAACTCATCGCGCAGCTTTTCCGGGCTCATCTGCGCATCAAGGCTCCAGGCCTTGGCCGCGTCGATCCAGTCCCCCAGGCGAATGGCGCTCGTGTAATAGCGCAGGAGGCGTTCGGGATCGCGGCGCTCGGTCAGCGCTTCCATGTCAAGGTCATTGGCTATGCCGCCATTCACCGCGCCGGTCGCGGCATCGGTGGGGATCATGTCGGGGACAAGAAGTTCCGAACCCACATTCGTCGCGCCGTCGCTCGGAATGGCTTCGGGGCCTTTCGATTCGCATCCCGCGAGCAGCAGGGCGGCACTGCACACAGCGGCGGCGATGACGAACTGGGTACGCATGACGGTGGATTTTTGCCTTTTCTTGCCCGTTGTTATCTTCAGATGGCCGCAGGATCCGTGCGGATCAAGGTGCCTGCACCTTCCTGCGTGAATATTTCCAGAAGCATGGCATGAGAGACACGCCCGTCAAGGACGACCGCCGCCTCGCAGCCCGCTTCCACCGCATGGACGCAGGTTTCCAGCTTGGGGATCATACCTCCCGAAATCGTGCCGTCTTCCTGCAGGCAGGCAATGTCCGAGGGACGAAGGTCGGTCAGCAATTCCCCCTCCTTGTCTAGCACGCCGTGCACGTCGGTGAGGAGGAACAGACGCGCGGCGCCCAGCGCCGCCGCAATCGATCCGGCCATAGTGTCGGCGTTAACGTTGTAGGTCTCTCCGTCCGCGCCCGCTGCAATCGGGGCGATGACCGGGATCATGCCCGAGGCCGAGATCGATTCGATCACCGTGGTGTCGATGGTTTCCGGCTCGCCGACGAAGCCCAGGTCCAGGACCTTCTCGATCAGGCTGTCCGGGTCCTTCTTGGTGCGCTGAACCTTGCGCGCAGTGACCATCTTGCCGTCCTTGCCGGAAATGCCCATGGCGCGGCCACCGGCCCGCGCAATCCAGCCCACGATCTCCTTGTTGATCGCGCCCGACAGAACCATTTCGGCGACCTGCGCGGTTTCGCGGTCGGTCACGCGAAGGCCATCGACGAACTGGCTCTCCACACCGACCTTCTTCAGCATGGCCCCGATCTGCGGGCCGCCACCGTGGACGACAACCGGATTGATGCCCACAGCCTTGAGCAGAACGATATCCTCGGCAAAATCCTGCGCAAGCTCGGGATCGCCCATCGCATGCCCGCCGTATTTGACGACGAAGGTACGGCCAGCGTAGCGCTGCAGGTAGGGCAGCGCATCGACGAGGGTTTCGGCTTTCGCAAGCATGGCGGGATCATGAGGATTCGGCATGAGCTCGCTTTAGCTTCCCTGACGCGGAATTGAAGGTATTTTGTGCCCTTTTTCGAGAAGCACACGCAACACTTTGTGTGCAGGCGGCTCTACTCAGGCCGTTTTCGGTCGGTCGAGCCACTGCCCGAAGCGCACGAAGAAAAGGATCAGCGGAGGCACCATGATGGTGGAAAGCACCAGCTTGGAGATGATCTGCCCTTCCATGATCGCGAGCAGCGGCAGCTCCTGGCCGAAGAAGGAGATCGAGATGAACAGCACGGTGTCGACCGCCTGCGAAAGCATGCTCGCCAGCCAGGCACGGAACAGCAGCACCGCGCCGCGTTCCTGCCCCAGCGAATTGCCGGCCAGCTTCGAGAAAAGGTAGACGTTAAGCGTCTGCGACACGCCGTAGGAGACGAGCCCTGCAAACTGCATGCGCGCGCCCTGCCCCAGCAACCGCGCGAAGGCTTCCTGGTCCCCCCACATCGCGGCGGGCGGCACCACGTTGATGACCAGCGTGATCAGCACCATCGAGACGATGAGCGGAATGAAGCCATAGCGAATCAGGCGATTGGCGATGGATCTCCCGTGCAGTTCGGCCACTGCGCTCGACAGAACGACGAGGAACAGGAACGCGAAGATCCCCGATTCGACTGCCAGTTCGCCCACCACCGACCATTGCCCCAACGAAGCGAGCTTGGTGCCGAGCACGCCGGCCAGCACCACTAGCCCACCGTAAAGCAGCGAGAAGATGAACAGGGAGCGCGGGAGCGAAAGGGAAGCGGGGTCATTGGACTGCATGGGGATGCTCTAACCGGCCTTGGACAATTGCACTAGCCGTATTGGGCATCGCCCTCTAGGTTCCGGCGTTTACTCGATCTTTCCTCGTTTCGGAGCAACGCCGCTCAATGCAAGTCGCCTACAGCCTCCTCGGCATTGTTCTCATCATGGCCGTGGCATTTCTACTTTCCACCAACCGCAGGGCGATCCGTTTGCGCGTGGTGGGAGCCGCCTTCGCGCTTCAGGCCGGTTTCGCCGCGCTCGTGCTTTATGTTCCCTTTGGCAACCGCATGCTGCGCGGCGCGGCGACCGGGGTGGAGAGCCTGCTGGGCTATGCTGCGGCGGGCACTAACTTCCTGTTCGGCCCGCTCGCCGATCCCGAAATCGGCGGGGCCAGCTTTGCAATCTCGGCCCTTCCCGTGATCATCTTCTTCGCCTCGCTCATCTCGGTGCTCTATTATCTGGGCATCATGCCGCTGGCGATCCGCTGGATCGGCGGCGCGCTGGAGAAGGTCACCGGGATCAGCAAGGTGGAAAGCCTGTGCGCGGCATCGAACATCTTCGTCGGGCAGAGCGAAAGCCCGCTGGTGATCCGCCCCTACCTTGCGAACCTCAGTCCCTCCCAGCTGTTCTGCGTTATGAGCGTGGGGCTTGCCGGCGTCGCAGGCACGATCCTTGCCGCTTACGCCTCGATGGGCATTCGCATCGACTACCTCGTGGCCGCTGCGTTCATGTCGGCGCCGGGCGGTATCTTCATGGCCAAGATGATCATGCCCGACCCACGGCACGACGAGGCCGCGCAGCTCGACATCCACGAGGGCGCGACGCCGCCTGCCGGGATGACTGCGGCAGCCCTCAACCGCGACGACGTGACCCACCAGCCCGGCGTCCACATCGATGAGGTCGAACCTGTCCAGCACGAGGAAGAGCGCCCGGCCAACATCATCATGGCCGCCTCGCAAGGCGCGCAGACCGGCGTGAAGCTCGCCGTCGCGGTGGGCGCGATGGTACTCGCCTTCGTCGCCCTCATCGCGCTGGCCAACGGCATCATCGGATGGGCCGCCGGGCTTTTCGGCTTCGATGGCATCACCTTCCAGGGTCTCATCGGTTATGTCTTTGCCCCCGTATTCTACCTCCTGGCGAGCCCCGACTGGGCCGAGGCCATGCAGGCCGGCAGCCTGTTCGGCACCAAAATCGTTCTCAACGAATTCGTCGCCTTCATCGAACTGGGCAATGACGCCGGTCTCTCGTCACGCACCGTGGCGGTCGTCACCTTCGCGCTGTGCGGCTTTGCCAACTTCTCCTCGATCGCGATCCAGATGGCGGTGACAGGGAGCCTGGCTCCCAACCAGCGCCCCCATATCGCACGTCTTGGCGTACGTGCGCTGGCCGCAGGCAGCCTCTCCAACCTTATGAGCGCGGCGCTCGCCGGCCTGTTCCTCGGACTCGTCTGAGGCGCAACCATTCTGCAAGTGTGCTACGCCGGTCGGCGAGCGCACTTGCAGCTCGCGGATCAATAGGTCACCTTACGAGAACTTCGGTAAGGAGAGAGCCCGTGAACGATAGCGAAAACAGGCCTGCAGCCTCGAACTCGAGCTTCGAGCTCAACAACCCGACCGTAATCTGCCTTCTCTACTTCGCCTCGTTCCTGACCGGGGTAACCGCCATCATTGGCGTTGTCCTTGCTTTCGTCTGGCGCGGCGAACCCAAGGCCGATTGGGAACTGTCGCATTACCAGTATCTCATCAACACGTTCTGGATCGGCCTTGTCGGCGGGATCCTGGGCTTCGTGCTGATGATCGTGCTGATCGGCTTTCTGATCCTGCCCGCGGTCTCGATCTGGGTGATCGTGCGCACGGTGATGAGCCTGCTCAAGGCGCAGAAGCGCGAACCGATGCCCGATCCCAATTCCTGGACGATCTGATCAGGCCCCGCGCGGCCCGTACTAGCTGCCCCGGCGCTCTCCCACCTCCAGCTTCGCGCGGGCCATGTCCTTTCGGGGTACACGGCTCGCGAAGTGGTCCACATCGCCGCTGGAGTAGGCGTAGATCTCGGTGACAGGCACGCGGTAGCGATAGCGGTCATCGACGAGCACCACGGTCGCGCCATCGCGTCCCTCGACCGTGCCGATAACGGCCCCGTCCCCTTCGACGATGGGCGTACCAGGCACGAGCTCGCTCGGCGATATGTTGCGCACCATCTTGAGGTAGGGACTTTGCATGGCCTTCGCGATCTCGGCGTCAGTGCGCGCGATGACACCGCTTTGTGCAGCGAGCGGCAGTGCTCCGCAGACGCCCCCTGCCAACAGGATGGGCATAGCCAGAAAGGCCATCCGGACAGAGCGGTAAACAGGCAAATGGCGCATGCGGTCACTCCTTCAATGGAAAGACTGTGTTACTTATCTAACACAAAAGGCCCGGCAGGTTTCCCGCCGGGCCTTGTTCATTTCGCATTGGCCGTGCCGAAAAGCGCCCATTCCGCGCTCGGCAGCGCCCTGCCCCGATACCGCTTACTCGGCGGCTTGGGTGTCCTCGAAGAGGCCGGGCTCGCTGCCGTCGTCGGCCTGCGCCTCGTCTTCCGGCTTCACCTTGCGGCGTGAATCGAAGTTCGCCCAGACTGTGTTCCAGTCGCCACGGGTCGCGCCCTTCGAGTATTCGGTTGCGCGGGTCTCGAAGAAGTTGGCATGCTCCACGCCGTTCAGCAGCGGCGTGAGCCAAGGCAGCGGGTGCTCATCGATCATGTAGATCGGCTTGAGGCCCAGCTGGTCGAGGCGCCAGTCCGCGATGTAGCGGATGTACTTCTTGATGTCCTTGGCTGTCATGCCCGGAACCGGGCCCATCTCGAAGGCGAGGTCGATGAAGTTGTCTTCAAGGCGCACCGTGGTCTGACAGACGTCGGCGATGTCGTCGCGCACCGCCTTGGTCAGGCAGCCACGCTCCTTGGTGAAGGCGTGGAACATCTTGATGATGCCCTCGCAGTGCAGCGACTCGTCGCGGATCGACCAGGTGACGATCTGGCCCATGCCCTTCATCTTGTTGAAGCGCGGGAAGTTCATCAGCATGGCAAAGCTGGCGAAGAGCTGTACGCCCTCGGTGAAGCCGCCGAACATGGCGAGCGTACGCGCGATGTCCTCGTCGTTGTCGACGCCGAAGTTCTGCATGTAGTCATGCTTGTCCTTCAGCTCGGCGTACTCGAGGAAGGCGCCATATTCGCTCTCGGGCATGCCGATGGTGTCGAGCAGGTGCGAATAGGCCGCGATGTGCACCGTCTCCATGTTGGAGAAGGCGGTGAGCATCATCTTGATCTCGGTCGGCTTGAAGACGCGCGCGTATTTCTCGTGGTAGCAGTCCTGCACTTCCACGTCGGCCTGCGTGAAGAAGCGGAAGATCTGCGTGAGCAGGTTGCGCTCATGCTCGGAAAGCTTCTGCGCCCAGTCACGGCAGTCCTCGCCCAGCGGCACTTCCTCGGGCAGCCAATGCAGCTGCTGCTGGCGCTTCCAGTAGTCGTAGGCCCAGGGGTACTCGAAAGGCTTGTAGGTCTTGCGCGCGTCGAGAAGAGGCATGGGCGACTGACTCCGTTGGATGTCTAACGTGGTGCGTTGTTGGCGAAGAGCGAAAGAGATGGTCCGTCTTCCGCAATCCGCATGATCTGGCCCGGCGCGAGGAGACTCGCTTCCGGGACCAAAGCGGATAGACGAAATTGCCCCTTCTTGTGCAGCCCAACGGCCAAAATTTCTCGAACTTTACACAGCTTTGAACCGCTTGTGAATCATAGATTTGGGGCTTGACCACAGTGTCACACCCCACACCTTGTGGCCCAAGCGCCAATTTCGCACACGCAGCAATAACGTGGCTTGTACCTGCCAACCCCGCCTTAGCCGAGGCTTTCCGGGGAACTGCACGGGCTCCTGGCGCGTTCTTTCATCAGCAACATTACGGCCTTCACCCGGCCCAACAGGAGAGACGTCATGACCACCACCGCCAGCCGCCCCCGTGCCGCCGAAGGGTCGTTCTGGACGACGAGCCTGGGCACCATCCACAAGGACATGAAGATCATCGACGCCGAGGGCACTTGCCTTGGCCGGGTGTCCGAAGTCAAAGGGGACGAGGTCATGCTTGCGGGCGATGGCGGGCACTCTTTCATCGCGCTCAGCCAGATCGACGGCGTGGGCGAGGAAGGCGTGCTGCTTTCCGACCGCGGCGACATCACCTTCGGCATGCCTAGTTCGACCTGAGCCCCGGAACTCTTGTCAGATACGAAAAGGGCCCGGATCGACACGACCCGGGCCCTTTTTTGCGTCGTGCGCTATTGCCGCAACGGGCTTACTTCCAGAACCAGCGCGGGGCCAGCTTGCGCTTGGTCCGCAAGCGCCACATCTGGACGTAGAGCCAGATCCCCGAGATCGAAAAGAACACCAGCGCCAGGCCCGACAGCACCGAGATCACCGTACCAATGGCGCCGAAGGTCTCGCCCGAGTGCAGGTGATGGAACAGGCCAACCATCGAGCGGATACCACCCGACGCGCGCGGCGGCATGCAGCGCCAACCCTCGGGGCATTCGAAACCCTCAGGCGGCGTGGCGAGCGTCTGGGTGGCCCGATCGGGGGCGCCTGCCGGCCACAGCACGGCAACTTGGCTGAGGACGCCGGTGACTGCGATCCACAGCATGAAGATTCCGAAAAAGAGCGAGAGCCAGCGGTGCCACTTGCGCATGCGAGAAGGGTATCCCTGTAAACAGTTACGAATCGCCGCACTGCAAAGCGCAGGACGCATGCGCGCTCAAGCCGCAAATTGTCACACGCGGTGACGCGGCAGGTAATCACTGCCAGGAAGAAGGATTTTTCAAGGGGTCATCACCCCTTGCCCCCATAACGGGCGACCTCCCCTCTCTCGGCCACCGCGGCGCGCAAAAGGTGAGGTCGACAGTCTTGGGAGCCCGGGGGCGATGGCCCTCGGACCTATTCTTCTGCCTCTTACCAGGGCCCGCGCCGGTCGTCGTGACGCCGGTCATGGCGACGGTCGTGAAGGCGCTTGCCGTGATGCCCCCGGTCGTGGCGCTTCTCGTAACGGTCGTGCGGGCGGTGGTGGCCGGGGCGCGGATGGCCGTACTGGTTACAGGCCGAAAGCCCCACCGATGCGGCGACGGCGAGCGAGATGGCCATGATGGCGTTCCTGCGAAACACGTAAGTATTCTCCTGATTAGGCTTTTCAATCAGAATAATACGCAAAAGACCCGGGCCGTTCCCATGCGATCCGCGCACGCCCAAAGCCTCCCCACGCACGCCCTGCGGCACAGTGCGCCACTCATACGCCCTGCCCTCCATCAACCGTGCCCATGATGCGATGGACGCCGGAACGCGACCCGGGGGGAGGCGCGTTATCAGGGGTAACAACGCAGCAAAACTGAGCGAAAGGAGAGAGATATGCTCGAGAAGCTCCGCATCCGCGAACACATGGAAGTTGCCGATGCCAATGGCCAGCACGTGGGCACCGTCGATGGTATCGAGGATGACCGCATCAAGCTGACCCGGACCGACAGTTCGGATGGCCAGCACCACTTCCTCGACATTGGCAGTGTCGACAAGATCGACGACAATCGCGTCTACTTGAGACAGGGCACCGCCATTCCGGTGGGCGCTGGCGCCAACTGACGCATCCCACAACTCTCACGCGATGAGGGAACGGCACCATTAGAAAGGCCCCGGACTTCGTGGAAAGTCCGGGGCCTTTTTATATGAAATGTCCGGGCCTTACTGGCAGGCAAGACACTCGTCGTAATCGGTCGTCTCGCCGATCTCGAACTTGGGCGCTTCGGCGGTGTTGTCCGCCTCGACGCCGCCCGAACCGGCAAAACCCGCGCGCTGCACCGACTTGGAGCGCAGGTAATAGAGCGACTTGATGCCCTTTTCCCACGCCTGGTAGTGGAGCATCAGAAGGTCCCACTTGTCGACGTCAGCCGGGATGAACAGGTTCAGCGACTGGGCCTGGTCGATATAGGGGGTACGGTCGCCCGCGAATTCAAGCAGCCAGCGCTGGTCGATCTCGAAGCTGGTCTTGAACACCGCCTTTTCCTCGGGCGAGAGGAAGTCGAGGTGCTGGACCGAACCGCCGTGCTCGAGGATCGAGTTCCACACGTTGTTGGAGTCCTTCGACTTTTCGGCCAGCAGCTTTTTGAGGTACGGGTTCTCCACCACGAACGAGCCCGAGAGCGTCTTGTGGGTGTAGATGTTGGCCGGAATCGGCTCGATGCACGCCGAGGTGCCCCCGCAGATGATTGAGATCGAGGCGGTGGGCGCAATTGCCATCTTGCAGCTGAAACGCTCCATCACGCCTTGGTCGGCCGCATCGGGGCACGGGCCCCGCTCGTGCGCCAGCATCATCGAGGCTTCGTTGGCCTTCTGGTTGACGTACTGGAACATCTGAAGGTTGAGGGCCTTGGCCATCGCGCTCTCGAAAGCGATGTTCTTCTTCTGCAGGTAGGAATGGAAGCCCATGACGCCCATCCCCACCGAACGCTCACGCGCGGCCGAGTACTTGGCGCGCGCCATCTCGTCGGGCGCGCGGTCGATGAAGTCCTGCAGCACGTTATCGAGGAAGCGAAGCACGTCTTCGACAAAGCGCTTCTCGCCCTTCCACTCTTCCCAGGTTTCCAGATTGAGTGAGGAGAGGCAGCACACCGCAGTGCGGTCCTCGCCCAGGTGATCGCGGCCCGTCGGCAGCGTGATTTCCGAGCACAGGTTCGAGGTCGAGACCTTGAGGCCAAGATCGCGGTGATGCTTGGGCATCAAGCGGTTCACGGTGTCGGAAAAGACGAGGTAGGGCTCACCGGTGCGCAGGCGCACTTCGACCAGTTTCTGGAACAGCGAACGCGCGTCCACGGTCGAGCGCACCGCGCCGTCCTTGGGGCTGCGCAGGTGGAACTCGGCGCCATCGCGCACGGCTTCCATGAACTCGTCCGACAGCAGCACGCCGTGGTGCAGGTTGAGCGCCTTGCGGTTGAAGTCACCCGTGGTGGTGCGAATCTCTAGGAATTCCTCGATCTCGGGGTGCGAGACGTCGATGTAGCAGGCGGCCGATCCACGGCGCAGCGAGCCCTGCGAGATCGCGAGAGTGAGCGAATCCATCACGCGCACGAAGGGGATGATGCCGCTGGTCTTGCCGTTCAGGCCGACCGGCTCACCAATACCGCGCACATTACCCCAATAGGTGCCGATGCCGCCGCCGCGCGAGGCGAGCCAGACATTCTCGTTCCAGGTGTTGACGATGCCCTCGAGGCTGTCTTCCACCGAGTTAAGGTAGCACGAGATGGGCAGGCCGCGGCCGGTGCCGCCGTTCGAGAGAACGGGGGTGGCAGGCATGAACCAGAGCTTGGAGATGTAGTCGTAGAGACGCTGGGCATGCTCGGCATCGTCGGCGTAGGCATCGGCGACGCGCGCGAACAGGTCCTGGTACTTCTCGCCGGGCAGGAGGTAGCGATCCTCCAGCGTTTCCTTGCCGAACGCGGTCAGCTTGTCGTTGCGGCTGTCGTCCGTGACGATGGTGAAGCGACGCGGGTTGATCGACTTAGAGTCGTATTCCTTCGTCGAAGTCGAAGATGCCTGGGCCGCGGCCGCTGCCGTGGCTGCGGCCGCAGCGACGAGGTCCGCGCTGGCCGTATCCGCCTTGTCCATTCCAATTGCCGGGCTCGCGCCCGTCTCCTTGTTCGAGTTTACCGACGGGCTGGCAACGGCTTCTTCCGTAGCGTCCGCGCTGTCGATGCGACTGTCACTTCCGTTCCTGAAATCCACTCGTTCGCCCCATTGGTTGCCGCGCCACCTGCAAGGCAGGCAAGCGCGTAGTGTTCCGCGCAGGGTCAAGGCGCACCGCAGCGCGGCCGCCGGAGAAATCCCAGACTACCACGTTCAGCACGAAAAGGAGACCTTTGCCCCTGCTCTCGACCCTGTGGTGCCTCGCGGATTCGCCCAAACCTACCCCGAAATCGCTTCCGGGGGCGACGCGGTACATTCCCGCGCGGCATCAAGGTTTAGAGGTTCGACCGCCGAAGCGCCACAACCCATAGTGCCGTTTCTTGGCACCGGCGCAAGAGGGGGGAGACACGCAAGCCGCAAGGCCTGAAGCCGCGCTGGACAATTGCCCAGCCATCGCGACGCGTGGGAAGTCCTGAACCCTCATCAAACGCAAGCGAAATCTGGAGCCGCCCTGGCTATTATTTTTCCACAAAATTAGCCGACGAAGCGAATCGGGAATACGACGAACTGAGTCCCGCATCTGCCACGTCAAGACTCAAAAGGCACAAACTGTACCCCGCTCTCGCCGCGCCGGACACCATATGTTGATCTTCCTGCAGCCGCCAGACGGATTTTCGCAGCGCCCTTCGTCGAGGCGCATCAGCGGTGCGCCGAGCGGGGCGTGCGGCCTGCGCGCCCCTGTGCAACCCCGGCAGCGATCAGGGCTTTAGTTCCTGCGCGCGGGCACGCCTGCCCGCCTGTCCAATCCTCGCAAGGAAGCACGCATGTTCAATATCATCGGCGCCATTATCGGCGGTCTCATCATCGGCGCTCTGGCGCGCTGGATCTACCCTGGCGAGGTGCCCATGTCCTGGCTCACGACGATTCTCTTGGGCATCGGCGGCTCGCTGGCCGCGGGCCTTATCACCTCGCGCGGGAGCCGCGACTTCAACCGCGCTGGCTGCCTCGCCTCGATCCTGGGCGCCATGGCGCTGATATTTATCGGACGCGCGCTGGGCATCGGGATGTAGGCCCGCCCGAACAGGGCGGCCCCGGGCCGCCCTGCCTTGGCCCTCAGGGCACGAGCACGGTGTCGTGCGGCTCGCTTTCCGTTTCGGGAAAGTCGAGCGTGAAGTGAAGCCCCCGGCTTTCATTGCGCTTGAGAGCCGAGCGCACAATCAGTTCGGCCGACTGCAACAGGTTGCGCAGCTCGATCAGGTCGGTCGAGACGCGGAAGTGGCGGTAGTATTCCTCGATCTCGGTGTTGAGAAGCTGGATGCGGTGCATGGCCCGCTCCAGCCGCTTGGTCGTGCGCACGATGCCCACGTAGTTCCACATGAAGCGGCGGATCTCGGTCCAGTTCTGCTTGATGACAACTTCCTCATCAGAATCGGTCACCCGGCTCGCGTCCCACGCACGTACCGGGGGCGGCGCGTCGAAGGCGTCCCAATGGTCGAGAATGTGACTGGCCGCCGCATCTCCAAAAACAAAGCATTCGAGCAGCGAGTTGGAGGCCAGGCGGTTCGCCCCGTGAAGGCCGCTCTCGGTGCACTCCCCCGCCGCATAAAGGCCCGGTAGGTCGGTCTTGCCATCAAGATCGGTCAGCACGCCGCCGCAGGTATAGTGCTGCGCGGGCACGACCGGGATCGGCTCCTTCGTCATGTCGATGCCAAGCGTGAGCAGCTTCTCGTGAATGGTCGGGAAGTGCTCGCGCACGAATTCGGGGGGCTGGTGGCTGATGTCGAGATGGACATAGTCGAGGCCGTAGCGCTTGATCTGGTCGTCGATCGCGCGCGCGACCACATCGCGCGGCGCCAGTTCGGCCCGCTCGTCATAGTCCGGCATGAAGCGATGGCCGGTCACCGGGTGCCGCAGCTGCCCTCCCTCGCCACGCACCGCCTCGGTGATGAGGAAGTTCTTGACGTCGAGGTTGTAGAGGCAGGTAGGGTGAAACTGCATCATCTCCATGTTGGAGACCCGTGCGCCCGCGCGCCAGGCCATGGCGATGCCGTCGCCCGTCGCCCCGCGCGGCGCGGTGCTGAAACGGTAGACGCGCCCTGCCCCGCCCGTTGCCAGAATGGTCGCACGCGCGGTGTGCGCCTCGACCCGGCCCGTCGCCTCATCGAGGGCGTAGACACCCCAGACCCGGCCCGAGCCCGAGTAGCGCAGTTCGTGGCGCCCGGTGATGAAATCGATGCAGGACTGTCCGGGCAGCAGGGTGATGTTGGGATTGGCCTGTGCCGCGCGCAGAAGTGCATCCTGCACCGCCCAGCCCGTGGCGTCGTTCACATGAACGATACGGCGGTGCGAATGCCCACCTTCGCGGGTGAGGTGCAATTCCCCACCCTCGGTGTTGAAGGGAACCCCCAGATCCAGCAGCCGTGCGATGGCATGGGGCGCGCGTTCGATAACGAACTCGACCGTCTCACGCCGGTTGAGTCCGGCGCCGGCCACCATCGTGTCGCGAATATGCTCGTCGAATGTATCGCCCTGATCGAGGACCGCGGCGATGCCCCCCTGCGCCCAGGCTGTCGAACCGCCCGTCAGGCTGCCCTTGGCGAGCACGAGAACCTTGAGCCTTTCGGCAAGTGCGAGAGCCGCCGTCAGGCCGGCGGCGCCGGACCCGATGACGATGACGTCATACGGTGCGGCACTTGGGACGTTATCCTGCATGGTGCCTCATTGCCGAGTGCGCGCACCAATCGCAAGATATCTTGCTACAACAACAGGCTATTGTTGCATCGCAACACATAGGGATTTATACTTGGCCGCATACAGTTGGAATGGCCAGCCGATTACGGGCCCACCAGCGGCCAGCTTTCGGGTTAACGATAAAAGAACACCGCGACCGGTTCAGCTTAAATAGTTAACGAACGAACTTCGCCAGAAAATGGACACCTGCACATGGCGGCGCGTCACACTTTGCAAGCGAAATTCCTTTGCAACACGAATACCAGGCCGCGCAACTTCGTCAGAATGTATTTTCTTCAAACTCGGACACTGAAAGCTTCCAACAATGGCTCCGACAAGCACCTCGAAATCCAGCAAAAGTCTGACAAAGCTCATCCGCTTCTGCTGGCTGAACCGACACAAGCCAGACCGGCGGCACGCGTCATGGGACGGACACAACTTCACGTCGACCTGCACGCAGTGCGGTGCGGCGATTCGGCGCAAGAAGAAGAATGTCTGGCATCGCGAATGGATGGACGAATCCGATCACGCCCAGCCCGGCGTCAAGTAACCCGGGAGCGCGCCAGCAACAGGTCCGGCGCCGGACCGCATCAGATCAGGCCGTAAGGCTGACGAAGACGTCCTCAAGATCCGCCTCGCGGGTCGTGACGTCCACCACCGAAAGCCCCTGCGCCTGGAGCGCGGACAGGACCTCTCCTGCATTAGCGCGGTCCTTGTCATAGGTAATCTCGAGCCCGGTGTCGCCCACCGCGCGGCACTTGATGAAGCCGGGGTGCTCGGGCAGTTCCGCCACCGGCTGATCGAGGGTCAGCATCAGAACCTTCTCGCGCGCCATGCCGATCAGCTCGCTGGTCGGCTTGTTGGCGATGAGTTCGCCGTGGTTGATGATCGCAATGCGATCGCACAGTTCCTCGGCTTCCTCCAGGTAGTGCGTAGTCAACACGATCGTGACGCCCTCGCGGTTCATCTCGGTGACGAGTTCCCACAGCTGGCGGCGCAGTTCGACGTCAACGCCCGCTGTCGGCTCATCGAGGACGAGTACGGGAGGCTGGTGGACCAGCGCCTTGGCAATCAGCAAACGCCGCTTCATGCCGCCCGAAAGGCTGCGGGCATAGGCATCGCGCTTGTCCGCAAGATGGACCGCGCGCAGCAGTTCCTCCGAACGGCGCAGGTGCTTGGCGATGCCATAGAATCCCGCCTGATTCTCCAGCACCTCGATCGGCGTGAAGAAGGGATCGAACACGATCTCCTGCGGCACGATGCCAATCGCGCGCTTGGCGTTGCGCTGATCGTGGTCGATGTCGTGCCCCCAGATATCAACCGAACCCGAGGTTTTGCGCACAAGCCCGGCCATGATGTTGATCAGGGTAGACTTGCCCGCGCCGTTGGGGCCGAGCAGGCCGAAAATCTCGCCCTGCGGCACATCGAAGCTGACGCCCTTCAGCGCCAGCTTGGCCTCCACCTTGCCGACAGGCGCATAGCGCTTGACGAGGTCGCGGATCGAAATGGCGGGCGAAAGGGCAGAAGAGGCAGTCATGGCGCCCCATGTGGGCCAGCTTTGATCCAAGGTAAAGAGCGCAAAACGCAAAGAGGAGCGTCAGCCGGGCCCTGTCCCGTCCCGATTGCCCCGCATGCAAGCGCGCTGCGTCCTGCGCGCACGCCTGCGCGCGTTTGCCGCTGGAAATCGCCCACGCCCGCTGGTAAAGGCATCGTCCATGAGCAACGTGCCTGAAACCGTCTTCACCGATTCCCACCGCGTCAAGTGCGATGGAGCCACCGACATCCGTGCCGGAGCCGCTCTTGGCCATCCGCGTGTCTGGCTCGAGATCGACGAGAAGGGCTATGTCGAATGCGGCTATTGCGACCGCCGCTTCGTTCTCAAGGGCGGCCCCGCCGACCAGCAGGCGGCCTGAGCCTTTTTCCCTCGCCCCTGAACGGCCTTTGCCGGTCCGGGCTGAAGTCCCCCCTCTGTAGAGCCCCGTGAGCAAAGCCTTACGCGTGCCGCAACCCAGGCTTCAGCCTGATGCTCGCGCATGCGTGGCGCCAAGGTACGTTCCTTAGACGCAGCCTCGCGGGCCTTGACCCGCCGGTTGTGTGGCCCGTGCGAACAGCGAGGCCGCACGCAATGGCTTTCGCCCACCGGACTTGGCGCCTATATGATGGAAATGTCTTCCATCGTCGATCCCCGCTCGCTCCTCTACCGCCACCTCACGCCCGAGGACGCGCAAGCCCTGGCCGCCGAAACGCTGCGCTCGTGCGACGATGGCGAACTCTATATGCAGTTCATGGCGAGCGAGGCTTTCGGCTTCGACGACGGACGCCTCAAGACCGCCGACTATTCGCGCGATGCCGGGTTCGGTCTACGCGGGGTCTCGGGCGAGATGACGGGCTTCGCCCACGCCAACGAGATTTCCGCCAAGGCCATCCGGCGCGCGGGCGAAACACTGCAACTGCTCGATCCTGCGACCGGCCCCAAGGCCGGACCACCTGTGAAGAGCAATCGCCACCTCTACACCGACGCCTCGCCGCTCGACCTCGTCAGCTTTGGCGAGAAGGTGAAGCTGCTGGAGACCATCGATGCCACCGCACGCGCACGCGACCCGCGCGTTGCGCAGGTCAGCGCCAGCCTGTCGGGCTCCTGGTCGGTAATCGAGATCGTGCGCCCCGATGGCTTCATCGCCACCGACGTACGCCCGCTGGTGCGCCTCTCAGTCTCGATCGTCGCGGAGAGCAACGGGCGGCGCGAGACCGGCTCGTTCGGGATGGGCGGGCGCTGGCTCTACGACGACCTGTTCCGCCCCGAGAACTGGAACCGCGCCATCGATGGCGCGCTGGCCCAGGCACTCACCAACCTGGAAAGCGTCGATGCCCCGGCCGGCGAAATGACAGTCATCATGGCGCCGGGCTGGCCGGGCGTGATCCTGCACGAGGCGATTGGCCACGGCCTTGAAGGCGATTTCAACCGCAAGGGCACCTCCGCCTTTGCCGGCCGTATCGGCGAGCGCGTGGCCGCACCTGGCGTCACTATCGTCGACGACGGCTCGATCGCGGACCGGCGAGGCTCGCTCTCGGTCGATGACGAGGGCACCCCAACGCAGGAAACCGTCCTGATCGAGAACGGCATTCTCAAAGGCTACATGCACGACCGGCTCAACGCCCGCCTGATGGGCGTCGAGCCAACCGGCAACGGGCGCCGCGAGAACTATGCGCACGCGCCCATGCCGCGCATGACCAACACCTTCATGCGCGCCGGACAGGACGATCCGGCCGAGCTCCTGAGCCGCGTGAAGAAAGGCATCTACACCAAGAACTTCGGCGGCGGTCAGGTCGACATCGTCTCGGGCAAGTTCGTGTTTTCGTGCACTGAGGCCTACATGGTCGAGAACGGCAAGTTGGGCGCCCCCATCAAGGGCGCGACGATCATCGGCGATGGCCCCTCGGTGCTGACCCGCGTGACCGGCATCGGCAATGATCTCGAACTCGACCGTGGCATTGGCGTATGCGGCAAGGGCGGCCAAAGCGTGCCTGCGGGCGTGGGCCAGCCCACGCTGGTGGTCGAGGGCCTGACGGTGGGCGGCACCGCCTGAGACAACCGGATAAAAAGTTCCGGGGCCGCGACGAACGGTCAGCCCCAGTTCAGGACCAGGGGCTAAGCTTGGCCAGCAACAAGAGATGCGTGATGGAGACCAAGACCATGAAAGCCCGTTTCGTCGGACTCGCCGCTGGCCTCGCCGCAGCCGCCAGCCTTGTTTCCGCGCCTGCCGCGATGGCCAAGGCGAAGCTTACCGGCGAAGAGGAACTCGCCAAGATGCTCGAAGGGCGCACGGCAGGCGAACCGGTCAAGTGCATCTCTTACTCGCGCCTCAGCAACGCCACGATCATCGAGAAGACCGCAATCGTCTACAAGGTGGGCAGCACGCTCTACGTCAACCGCCCGACCAATGCGGACCTGCTCGATGACAACGATATTCTGGTGACGCGCATCTTCGGTTCGCAGCTGTGCAACGTGGATACGATCCAGCTGCGTGATCGGATGACTCCCAACATGTGGAGCGGCTTTGTGGGCCTGCGCGAATTCGTGCCCTACAAGAAGGCCAAGTAAGCCCCTCCTCCCTTACCTATTCAGCGGTCCCTTCCCAAAACGACCACGAACCGATCGTGGCCGTTTTGGCATGCCGGTTCCACGCCGCCGACCCGAACCATCCACTTAACGGGTGACCCCAGCCCTCCCGGAGCTTTGCGCAAGCATCCGACATCCGAATACTAACACCCACCGCCTAGTGTCCCGCGCAAGGGGGACACGTCTTCATGAAACGATGTATCGCATGGGGCCTCCTGGCCCTGACCGCCTGTTCGTCCGGGCGGGAGGCCTACCTTCTGGAGTGCCGTGGGACACAGGACTTCGAGTGGGACCAGACCCGCGCGGTCGGCTTCATGACGCTCTATTTCCGTATCGATCAGGAACGCCGCGCGATCTATGGCCAATCGCCATCGGGCCAATTCGACAATGTGTGCCGTGCAAGCTGCGCGCAGCTGCAATTTGGTAAAGACGCCATCGTCTGGACCGATACAACATCCGATGAAGAAGGCGCCGACACCCGCATCGTCTCACGGCTCGACAGGACCAGCGGGGAACTCCACATCCGCACGGTCAGCCAACGCACCGATATCACCGGCCCCCACGAAACCCTTCATGGGGACGGCCTGTTCCACTGCCGCGAGATGACATCTGCGCCCTGACCTCTGACACAGGACCGGCCGGGGGGGCGCCCCCCAAACGACAAAGGGCGGCCCCGAAGGACCGCCCCATGCCTGGTAATGGTATGTGCGTGACTCTGACGTCGGATCCGAGATCAGACCAGGGTCAGTGCGAAGACCAGGGCGCTGGTGCCCAGAGCCGCCGCGGCACCGACTGTGCGGTGAAGAATGGCCATAATCGATACTCCTGCGAACACGTTTCGTGCTTTTCGTTTTATCGCTCGCTCGCGGCATTTCGTCGCGATCGGCAGGAGTGCGAAATAGGCTTCTCCCGAATTATCGCAAATCCAAAAGCAACAATATTACTTGCATATTTTACATCAATAGAGGTTCGAAAATTTCAAAGGTCATCGGCATATCCAATGCTAGGCAGAGCCTAAATACCGCCTTAAGCGGAAGTTTCGCGAAACTCGTGTTCGCCTGTCGGAAATCAAGCCCTCGCTGCTTAGTCGCAAGGAACGCAACAAAATCTGTCCGGTTGCGGATTCCTGCACCGCTCGCAGAAGTGGCTCGGTGTATCTGGACGGCCTTTGACGTTTGATAAGTGGATCGTCTTCGGTCTGTTGGTTCAAGCGACGACTTGCAGGAGCGTCACGGAAGATCTCGGGCTTGCCATGGCGTGCAAGAGCTTCCTCAAGCGCTTCCACGCCGAAGTCGGCCTCCAGCGTGATCGAGATCCGATTGCTGAGAACCTTGCGGCTGAACCGATCGACGATGGCGACGAGATAGACGAAGCGCCGGACCATGGGAATGTAGCTGATATCTGCCGCCCAAACCTGATTGGGCCTTACGATCGGCAGTTTGCGCAGGAGAAAAGGATGGATCTTGTGCCCAGGCGCCGGCTTGGAAGGTGCTGGGGCGGCGATGGACCGCCTCGATGGCCATCTTCTTCATCAGGCTCGCGACATGGCAGCGGCCGATCGTGACGCTCTCCTGACGAAGAAAGTCGCGTATCAGCCGGCTTCCTGCAAACGGGAACTCCAGATGCAACGCATCGATGCGGCGCATGATCGCGAGATCTTCGGACGAAACCGGCCGGGGCAGATAATAGACACCGCTGCTCATTATCTGTTCCCGTCTCGCAGCCTTGCTGGCCGCTCCGACGCAGAAAATCGAATTATCTCAGTGTGCAGCTTCTGGAGGCCACCTCTTCTGCGCAGAGGACAGGGACCGGTCCTTCGACTCGAAAGTAGCGATCCACGCCGGGCCGACTTCATAGGCCGGAATGGCGACCTTCTCGCTCTGCAAAATGGCGAAAGCGAAGACCAGCTTCACGATGTCTCTGACTTGGACCGCCGTGACAAGCGCCCCACGCTCCTTCACCTTTGCGCAAAGTGCGCGTAAATCCTCTGGCAGGAGCCGGTTGCGGAACGCTGGCAGGATGTCTCGCTCGACGAAGATCGAACGGCGCATGGCCTGCGTGCTGTCGGCCATCTTGGCTTCCTGGAGCCAGCGTTCGCCAAACCCACCGAAGCTCTTCCCTGACGGCGGCGGCGCTTGTCTCGCTGTTTTTCCTGCGCCAGCGAGCGGCCCTCCAAAATGGCCCGTCTGGCATCGATCAGCTTCTCGCGCCCGCCCGCCAGAGACAGGCCAGAAGCGCCGTAGCGCCCCAACGTCAAAGTGCCCCGGCGGCCGTTCAGCGGATAATCCAAACGAAACACGACCGCACGCGATGGCTGGACCATGACTTACGCACCGCCACGGCCCACTATATTATATAATTTATCTTAAGATTTCAGTGTCTTGATAGCGGCATCGCTCAACAGCAGTACCCTCCAGATCAACCCAAAAAAGCTGGAGAGCGCGCAACTATACCGTCAGGCCAGAAATGACCTCCAAAATCGGATCTTGCTATTTTTTTCAATATATTAGCCCGAAAATTATACCGCCAGAAGCTCTCTTGCTACTGACGGTATATGTGACTTTCGGTTGAAACAAGCTGCACCATACCGTCATCCGGCAGGCCAACCCGCCGACAGACGCCGAAACATGGCGCTAATTTATTCTTTTTTTCAGTGCATTATGCCGCCCTCTAGCGCATTTCTGGATACGCTCAGAGGGGGGGATCACTCCCACTCAATCGTGCCCGGGGGCTTCGAGGTGTAGTCGTAGACCACGCGGTTGATGCCCTTCACCTCGTTAATGATGCGAGTGGCGACCCGGCTCAGGAACGCGGCGTCGAAGGGGTAGATGTCGGCGGTCATGCCGTCGGTGGAGGTCACCGCGCGCAGCGCACAGACGTTGTCGTAGGTGCGTCCATCGCCCATCACGCCCACGGTCTTGACCGGAAGCAGCACGGCGAAAGCCTGCCAGATCGCATCGTAGAGACCCGCGCTGCGGATTTCCTCGAGGTAGATCGCATCCGCCTTGCGCAAAATGTCGGCCTTCTCGCGGCTGACTTCGCCGGGGATGCGGATGGCAAGGCCCGGCCCCGGGAAGGGGTGACGGCCCACGAAAATCTCGGGCAGGCCGAGCTCACGGCCAAGTTCGCGCACTTCGTCCTTGAAGAGTTCGCGCAGCGGCTCGACCAGCTTCATGTCCATGCGTTCGGGAAGGCCGCCCACGTTGTGGTGGCTCTTGATCGTGACCGAGGGGCCGCCCGTGAACGAGACCGATTCGATGACGTCGGGGTAGAGCGTGCCCTGGGCAAGGAACTCGGCGCCGCCGATCTTCTTGGCCTCGTCCTCGAACACGTCGATGAAGGTCTTGCCGATGAACTTGCGCTTCTTCTCGGGGTCGGTCACGCCCTCGAGGCCCTTGAGGAACAGCGTCGAGGCATCGACGTGGACCAGCGGAATCTGGTAGGCCCCGCGGAACAGCGAGACGACCTGCTCAGCCTCGCCCATGCGCATGAGGCCATGGTCGACGAAGACGCAGGTCAGCTGATCACCGATTGCCTCGTGGATGAGGACAGCTGCCACGGCCGAATCGACGCCGCCCGAAAGCCCGCAGATCACGCGGCCATCGCCGACCTGCTCGCGGATATCGTCGATCTTGGCCTTGCGGAATTCGGCCATCGTCCAGTCGCCCGAGAGGCCGCAGACGTGGCGCACGAAGTTCTTGAGCAGCTTGCCGCCGTCGGGCGTGTGCACGACTTCGGGGTGGAACTGCATCGCGTAGATGCGCTTCTCATCGTTGGCGATCACCGCGAAGGGTGCGCCGGGCGAGGCGGCCACCGGACGGAAGCCGTCGGCCAGCTGGGTCACCTTGTCGCCATGGCTCATCCAGACCTGGTGCTTCTCGCCGACTTTCCAGAGACCGTCGAAGAGCGCGCACTCGTCCTGGATTTCGATGAAGGCCCGGCCGAACTCGCCCGAATCGCCCAGCGTCACTTCGCCGCCGAGCTGGTGGGTGAGCGACTGCTGGCCATAGCAGATGCCCAGGATCGGCAGACCGCTCTCGAGGATCACGTCGGGAATGCGCGGGCCGTCCTCGTCGAGGACCGAAGCGGGCGAGCCCGAGAGGATGATCCCCACCGGCTTCATGCGCTCGAAGGCTTCCGCCGCGTTGGTGAACGGGGCGATCTCGGAATAGACGCCCGCTTCGCGGACGCGGCGTGCGATCAGCTGGGTCACCTGGCTGCCGAAATCGACAATCAGGACCGATTCAGTGGTCTGGATGCTCATGGCTGGCCGATAGTCGGGCTCGTCCGCGCTGTCCAGACACTCCGAACGCGTGAAAGGAACTTTAATGCAGGCCGCAAACCGCCGGTTGCCGCCGGAAGGAAAGCCCCTCCCCACCCGTCCCGCCTCCCGTGATTGTATGCCGCACATCTTAGACCAAAGAACGTCACGGCGATGCCGCCCTCGCCTTGTTCATTGCTGTCAAGTGGCGTAGTGTTGCTGGCGAGCCGGGCAAACCGGCCGTTTTTGGGAAATCTGGAGGAGGATGTCATGACACTTGTCGAAAAATCGATCGGCTTTGCCGCCGCGCTGGGTATCTGCGCTCTGGGCTTTGCGCTCACGCTGGCCTGAACGCCGCGCCGGCCTCTGCGCGAAGCACGCCCCCCCCTTATGCAAACATCAACGGGCGGCCTCGCAGGGGCCGCCCTTTTTGCAGGCGGCGACACGCGCCTCGCCACGCGATCCGCGCCCCACCGCGCCCTTGTGGATAAGGATGGCACCTGCCTTGCGGTTTTGCTTGGGTTTGACCGCCGCGATGCTATAGCCGGACGCATGGCTACCGATCCCGAAAACCAGAAGAACAGCAACGCCTACGGCGCAGATTCGATCAAGGTCCTCAAGGGACTGGACGCAGTGCGCAAGCGTCCGGGCATGTACATCGGCGACACCGACGATGGCTCGGGCCTGCACCACATGGTCTTCGAGGTCTCGGACAACGCGATCGACGAAGCGCTGGCAGGCCACTGCGACCTCGTCCTGATCGAACTCAACGCCGACGGTTCGGTATCGGTGGAAGACAACGGCCGCGGCATCCCGGTCGACATGCACAAGGAAGAAGGCGTCTCGGCGGCCGAGGTCATCATGACGCAGCTTCACGCGGGCGGTAAGTTCGAGAACACCTCGGACGACAACGCCTACAAGGTCTCGGGCGGCTTGCACGGCGTGGGCGTCTCGGTGGTCAACGCGCTTTCGGAGTGGCTCGAACTTACTATCTGGCGCGACGGCAAGGAGCACTGGATGCGCTTCGAGCATGGCGACGCGGTCGCCCCCCTCATCGTCAAGGGGGATGCCCCCAAGGTTGAGCAGAACCCCGACGAGAACGGCTTTAAAAAGGGCACCCGCGTGACCTTCCAGGCCAGCCACGAGACGTTCAAGAACGTCACCGAGTTCGATTTCGACAAGCTCGAACGCCGCTACCGTGAACTCGCCTTCCTTAATTCGGGCGTGCGTATCCTGCTGCGCGACCTGCGCGGTGAGGAAGTGGGCGAGCATGACCTTTACTACGAAGGCGGCATCGGCGCCTTCGTGCAGTACCTCGACCGCACCAAGAGCGCGCTGATGGAAGCGCCCATCGCGATCACTGCGGACAAGGACGGTATCGGCATCGAGGTGGCGTTGCAGTGGAACGATTCGTACTACGAAAACGTCCTCACCTTCACCAACAACATCCCCCAGCGCGACGGCGGCACCCACCTCGCCGCCTTCCGCGCCGCGCTGACGCGCACCTTGAACGGCTATGCCGAGCGCACGGGCCTGCTGAAGAAGGAAAAGGTCACCCTTTCGGGCGACGACATGCGCGAGGGCCTCACCGCGATTGTCTCGGTCAAACTGCCCGACCCAAAGTTTTCCAGCCAAACCAAGGACAAGCTGGTCTCCTCGGAAGTGCGGCAGCCGCTCGAAAGCCTGATGAGCGAGAAGATGAGCGAGTGGCTGGAAGAAAACCCGGCGACCGGCAAGGCCATCATCCAGAAGGTCATCGATGCCGCCGCCGCGCGTGAAGCGGCCAAGCGCGCGCGCGAACTCACCCGCCGCAAGGGCGTAATGGACATCGCCAGTCTGCCCGGCAAGCTCGCCGACTGCCAGGAACGCGATCCTTCGCTGTGCGAACTGTTCCTGGTCGAGGGCGACTCCGCAGGCGGTTCGGCCAAGCAGGGCCGCGACCGCAAGACGCAGGCGATACTTCCCTTGAAGGGCAAGATCCTCAACGTCGAGCGCGCGCGCTTCGACCGCATCATCTCGTCCAAGGAAGTGGGCACGCTGATCCAGGCCATGGGCACGGGCATCCGTGACGACTTCAATCTCGAAAAGCTGCGCTACCACAAGATCGTCATCATGACCGACGCCGACGTCGACGGCGCACACATCCGCACCCTGCTCCTGACCTTCTTCCACCGTCAGATGCCCGAGATAATCCGCGCCGGCCACCTCTTCATCGCCCAGCCACCACTCTACAAGGTCGCCAAGGGCCGCAGCGAGGTCTACCTCAAGGACAACGCCGCGCTCGACCGCTACCTCGTCGAGGCCGGCCTCAATGGCCGCGTGCTGGAGACCGTCGGCGGTGCGCGCACGGGCCAGGACCTGGAAAGCCTGATCGAACACGCGATCCGCATGCGCAACCTCATGGCCTTCGTGCCGCGCCGCTACAACGCCTCGATCATCGAGGCGCTCGCGCTGGCCGGTGCCTTCGCGCCCGACCTCACCACCGAGGAACGCGCCGATGCCTACCGCAAGACCGCCGAATGGCTGGAATTTGCCGACAGCGAAGCCAAGTGGTCGGTGACCCCGACCGAAGGCGGCGCGCTGGACATCAACCGCTTGTGGCGCGGCGTGACCGACAACCACAAGATCGAAGCGGCCTTCCTCACCAGCGCCGAGGCGCGCAAGCTGGCCAAGCTCGCCGCCGAACACGCCGAGGTCTATTCGGCCGTTTCGCGCCTGGTGCGCGCCACCGCTGTTTCCGCCGAGGATGGCGAGAGCGAGGACGACGTCCAGCGTCCAACCGCCGACGCAGACGCCATCGCGCGGCCCAGCCAGCTTCTCGAAAAGGTGCTCGCCGCGGGACGCAAGGGCCTCTCGATCCAGCGTTACAAGGGCCTTGGCGAAATGAACGCCGACCAACTCTGGGAAACCACGCTCGATCCGGAAAACCGCGCACTGCTGCAGGTCAAGGTCGAAGACGCCGACGTCACCGACGAAATTTTCACGCGCCTGATGGGCGACGTGGTCGAACCGCGCCGCGACTTCATCCAGGAAAACGCGCTCAACGTCGCCAATCTCGATATCTGATTGGCGGCGGGTTCGGCGCACGATAACCGCCATGGTGCCCTCGACGGAACCGGGGGGGGGGGCACAGACCCGTCTCTAAGCCGGTACCCCTATCGGAAAACGGGTGGCTGTACCGCTTGCGCAATCCGACACGCGACAATAAGTTGCCGCGATGCGTAAACTTCTTGCCCCCTCCCTGCTCGGCCTTCTCTTCGCTGGAACCGCCCCTCTTCCCGGCGCTCCGGCTGAGGCGGCGCAGGCGAACGCACCCGCGCCGATCCTGACCTCGCCCGAGGCGCGCGACGTGTGGACCCACGCCCAGCCGGAAGTGGCCCGGGTGACCCATGTATCGCTCGATCTCGACGTGGATTTCGCCAGCCAGACCCTGGCTGGAACGGCCACGCTCGACGTGCTGGCCGCGCGCGATGCCAAGGAGATCGTGCTCGACGTCAAGGACATGGCAATTGCCTCTGTCACCGACGGGAAGGGCGCAGCCCTTGCCTACACGCTGGGTGAGCCCGACAACGACGAACTCGGCGCGGCGCTGAGCGTCCAGCTTGCCGGGGCAAAGCAGGTGCGCATCACCTACCGCACCTCGCCCAAAGCGTCGGCGCTCCAGTGGCTCCCGCCCGAGATGACTTTCGGCAAGACCCAGCCCTACCTCTACAGCCAGGGCCAGGCGATTCATAACCGTTCCTGGGTGCCCACCCAGGACAGCCCCGGCATCCGCCAGACCTGGGACGCCACCCTGCGCGTGCCGGGCGACCTGGTCGCCGTGATGAGCGCCGAGAAGCTCTCGGGCGATACCGGCGAGGCGCTGCCCGACGGCCGCCGCGCCTTTCGCTTCCGCATGGACAAGCCGGTGCCCCCCTACCTCATCGCCTTTGCCGTTGGCGATCTGAAGTTCAAGTCGCTCGGCCCCCGCTCGGGCGTGTGGACCGAAGCGCCGATGCTGCAAAAGGCCGCCTACGAGTTCGCCGATGTCGAGAAGATGATCGATGCCGCCAGCGCGCTCTACGGCCCCTACCGCTGGGGTCGCTACGACATGCTGCTGCTTCCGCCCGCCTTCCCCTACGGCGGCATGGAAAACCCGATGCTGACGTTCCTGACGCCGACCATCGTGACGGGTGACCGTTCGAACACCGATGTGGTTGCGCACGAATTAGCGCACTCCTGGTCAGGCAACCTTGTCACCAACGCGACCTGGTCGGACTCCTGGCTCAACGAAGGCTTCACCACCTACTTCGAGAACCGCATCATGGAGGCGCTCTACGGCAAGGAGCGCGCCGCTATGTACGCCGATCTCGACTGGGATACGATGATGCGCGACATCGCCGCGATGGGCGATGCGATGAAGCCGGGCATGACGGCCGCCCCCTCGCGCCTCCACGGCAACCCCGGCAAGGGCGAGCTTGACTACACCAAGGGCTCGAATTTCCTACGCATGCTGGAAAGCCAGCTCGGCCGGGATACCTGGGACGCCTACCTCACCTCCTACTTTGACCGTCACGCCTTCCAGCCGCAGACGACGGCGGGCTTCCTTGCCGACCTTCGCGAGACGATGCTGATGGGCAAGCCAGACACCGAACTCACCCTCCAGCTCGACCGCTGGGCCTATGCTGCGGGGGTTCCCGACAACGCGCTCCACGTGAAGAGCGAGACTCTCGCGCAGGTCGACGAGTTGCTGACTGGCTTTGAAGCGGGCGGCCCGGTCAGCGCCATCGACACAAAGGGGTGGAGCACGCAGCAGTGGCTACGCTTCCTCAACGGGCTGCCGCGCGCGCTCAGCCAAGAGCGCCTGCGTGAACTTGACGAGGGGCTCACGCTCTCCAATTCGGACAACGCCTACGTGCAGTCGGCCTGGTTCGAGCTTGCCATCGTCAACCGCTACGAGCCCGCCTTGCCGGCCATGGCCGAATTCGTCGGGCGGATCGGGCGCGGGCTGCTGGTCTACCCAATCTACCAGCGCCTGATGCAGCAGGATGGCTGGGGGCCGGACAAGGCGCGGGCGATCTTCGCCACGGCGCGTCCCACCTACCACCCCGAGACCGCCGCGGGCATCGCGCGCATTCTCGGCGAGTAAGCCCGAACAGGAGAAGACACCGGCCATGCCCCATCGCATCGGACCTGCCCCGAGCCCTGCGCAGTTCGAGGCGATGGCGCTGGCCGCCTTCACCCGCATTCCCGCCCCCTTCGCCGAGCACCTCGAGGGCATCACCGTCCACATTGAGGAGTTCGCCGATGCCGAAACGCTGCAGGCCGTCGGCCTGACCGAACCCTTCGATCTGACCGGCCTCTACCACGGCCATCAGCTGGGCGATGAGAGCATCTGGACCGGCGGGGAGCTTCGCCCGCGCATCACGATCTACCGCCAGCCGCTCCTCGCCGAATGGTGCGAGACGGGAGTGAACCTCGAAGACCTCGTCACCCATGTCGTCATTCACGAGGTCGGTCACCATTTCGGTCTTTCCGACGACGACATGCACGCGCTCGAAGCGGGCGCACGTTGATTTTTCCGTCACTTTCCCGTCATCGACCCGCTGGATAGAAGCCCCATGACCCGCCTTTTGACGCGCACGCGTGCGCTGTGCGCCTCCGCCCTTCTCGCCCCGCTGCTGGCCGCCTGCGCCACGCAGCAGGGGGCATCCGTCTCCTTCACGAAGGCCCAGGCCCAGGCCCAGCCGCCGGTCGAGGTCGGCATCCTCGCCTTCAATGATTTTCACGGCAACATCGCGGCCCCCAAAGCCACCGTCAGCTGGCCTGACGGCCAGGGCGGCACGGTCAAGATCCCGGCGGGCGGGGCAGCGCATCTGGCGAGCGCCCTCGATGCGCTGCGCCATCAGTTCCGCTATTCCGCCACGGTCTCGGCGGGCGATCTCATCTCCGCCTCGCCGCTCGCTTCCTCGCTCTTCCTCGACGAGCCGAGCATCGGGGTGATGAACCGCATCGGGCTCGACTTCAACGCGGTGGGCAACCACGAATTCGACCGCGGCCGGGCCGAGCTCCTACGCGTCCAGAACGGGGGCTGCGCGAAGAACACCCAGCGCGAGCCCTGCCAGTTGGAACAGTTTGCGGGCGCCAACTTCCGCTACCTTTCGGCCAGCACCTATACCGAGGACGGCTCCACCCTGTTCCCCGCCACCGGCCTGAAAAGCTTTGGCGAAGGCGCAGGCAAGGTGACGCTGGGCTTTGTCGGCCTGACGCTCAAGGGCACGCCCTCGCTGGTTTCGCCCGGCGGCATTGCGGGTCTGACCTTTGGCGATGAGGCCGAGGCGATCAACCGCGCGGTCCCGGTGCTGAAGGGCGAAGGCGCCGATGCCGTCATCGTCCTCATCCACCAGGGCGGCGCGCAGGCCGACACCTCCGATCCAAACGCCTGCGACGGTTTTACCGGCGACATCCAGCCGATCCTAGACAAGCTCTCCCCCAAAGTCGACGTCGTGATTTCCGGGCACACCCATCAGGCCTACATCTGCGAGATGCCCCGAGACGGCGCCCCGCCTCTGCTCTTGACGAGTGCGGGGTCCTATGGGCGGATGGTTACGCGCCTGTCGCTCGATATCGACCCGGCGACCGACGATGTCGTCTCCGCCCATGCGCGCAATCTTCCGGTTCAGTCAGAGGGCTACGCGACCTCGCGCGGAGAGGTCAGGCAGACCGATCTGGTCCCTGTCTACCCGGCCCGCGCGGACATCGCGCAGTACGTGGGGCGCTATCTCGATGCCGCCAGCGCTTATTCCGAGCGCACGGTCGGCCATCTCTCCGGCGGTGCGCCCCGCGACTGGCCCGATGCCCGGGAAGACCGCAAGGGCGGCCCAGTGGACCAGCTCATCGCCGATTCGCAGCTGGCCGCCACCCGTGCAGCGGGCGCCCAGATCGCCTTCATGAACAGCGCCGGGGTGCGCGCGCCCATCGAGCCGGGAGCCGATGGCGCGGTGACCTTTGGTCAGATCTTCACCGTCCAGCCCTTCGGCAACACGCTGATGACGCGCACTTTCACCGGCGCGCAGATCAAGGCAATCCTTGAAAGCGGCGTGGGCGCTAAGCCCTCGGCCAGCATTCTGGTCCCCTCCTCCACCCTCACCTATACCATCGACAACACGCGGCCTTCCGGAGATCGGATCACCCAGCTCGCCTTCAACGGCCAGCCGCTCGACCTCAACGCGCGCTACCGGGTGACGGTGAACTCATTCCTCGATCAGGGCGGGGATGGCTATCTCGGCCTGTCCGATGGCACCAGTCCCACGGTCGGCGGGCTCGATCTTGATGCGCTCGAAGCATGGCTTTCCGCCGTGCCGGTGCGCGAGGTCCCCGAGACACCGCGCGTGCGGGTCATTCAATAGGACCGCGCTGGCGGCTCACCCGAAGAGCCAGTAACCAAGCAGGCGGTGGAACGGGAAGGTGAAGAAGCCTGCAATGAGCAACGCCCCGATGATGAGCCCGCGCACCGTGCGTCGGTGGCGGTAGACATCGTGGCGCCGGGCCGCGAGGACCAGCACCGGCACAAGCACCAGGGTCAGAAACGATAGGGCATGGATTGGGCTGAGCTGACCCGGCTGCTGCAGCCGAATGAAAAAGCTGTCGATCGCAGTCACCAGCATCGCCGCGCACCAGGTGTACCCCAGCACGCGGTGCCCTTTCGTACCGCGCGTGCGCCAAAGGAGGACCGGCGTCAGGACCAGCGCGACAACGATGGTCGCAAGGTGCAGCCAGACGACGCCGGGAACCCGCCCCCATTCGTTCATGCCGCGAAGGACCGCCGTAGTGACGAAGGCGAGCATGACCAACGCCAGCGCGCCCAGCAGCTTCTCGAGCTTGTCCGGCGCCGTGGAGGCTAAGTCGCCACGCGCGCGCAGCGCCTCAGAAGCTCGCGCCATCGGGCCACTCCGGCGAGGCTAGCCCCATGACCTTGAACAATGCCCCCATCTGGCCCTCCTCGATCAATCGATCCTTGGACGCTTGTAAAGCGGCTTCGTGCTGCGGCGCAACCTTGGCTAGCGCGGCCGCGCGCGCCTCGATCCCCAGATCGCGCAGGAAGCGCCCCTGCGGCACCGTGCCCAGATGCTTGCAGCCATGCGAGAGCGCGACATTGGCAAGGGTCACGAAATCGACATGGCAGGTAAGATCCGCCTCGCCCGGCATCGTGAAGGGATCGACCTTGGTGTGGGCCCGCAGGGCCTGGAGCGTCGAGCCAGTGCGCGGCGCGTCGTAGCCGTAGTCGATCAGGAGCGCGGCACCGCCCTGCTGGGCAAGCCGTCCGGCCAGTTCGTAAACCGCCGCAGCCGCACCCGGACACGTCTCGATCAAGGTGCCTTCGGGGCTGGCCTTGAGTTCGGGCGGGATCGCCGGGTCCATCGGCTTGGTACCCGCCACCGGCAAGAAGCGCCCGTCCTGGAAATCGACACAGCGCTCGCGCCAGCCATCGGCCATGCGCACCAGCTGGCGCACGGGTAGTGCGTCGAGGAACTCGTTGCCCACGACCAGCAGGGGCCCGTCGTTCGGAAGGCTCGAGAGGTCATTATGGAAGCGGGCCTGTGGGACGCCTGCCAGCTGGATGTCCTTGAGCGCGGTCGAGGTCTCCACGAAGTGAACGCGCGGCTCCAGGCCATAGCGTTTCATCGCCCGCAGCGCGTCCTTGGCCAGCGTCCCGCGTCCCGGCCCCAGTTCGACATAATGGACGTCGGGATCGCGCCCCGCGCGGATCCAGATGTCGGCCAGCCACAGGCCGATCAGTTCGCCGAACATCTGACTGATCTCGGGCGCGGTGATGAAGTCGCCGGCGCTGCCCAGCGGGTCCTTGCCCGCATAGTAGCGCGCGTTCGCCTCGCCCATGTAGTGCTGCAGCGTGATCGGCCCATAGTTTGCGATCAGGCGCTGGAACATGCAGGCCAGACTTTCGCTGCCCTCTTCCGTCCTCCCGGTCATTGGCTCGCCTTGGCGTTCGGCGCCGTAGCCAAGGCCGGACGTGCCAGCGCGCGCCCGACCAGGCCAAGCCCCAGCAGGATAAGCGGGATCGTCAGCCACTGGCCCATCGAAAGGCCGGTCTGGTGGGCAAATTCGGCCAGCTGCGCGTCAGGTTCCCGGTAGAATTCGACAATGAAGCGCGCACAGGCAATCCCCGTCACGAAGACCCCGACAAGCAGGCCCGGCCGGAACCGCGCACGGCTCTTCCAGAACAGCGGCAGCATGATGAGGATCAACATGAGGCCTTCCAGGCCGGCCTCGTACAACTGGCTGGGATGGCGCGCAAACTGGTCTGGCGCATCGGGGAAGACCATCGCCCAGGGCACGTCGGGCCCGGCAATCCGCCCCCAGAGCTCCCCGTTCACGAAGTTTGCCAGCCGCCCGAAGAACATGCCGAAAGGTACGCAGACCGAAACGTAGTCGGCCACCCGCACCAGGCTGAGCGCATTGCGCCAGGCCACGAAGGCCATGGCCAGCGTAACGCCGATAAGCCCGCCATGGAAGCTCATGCCCCCGTGCCACAGCTTCACCATCTCGGCCGGGTGCAGCCAGAGGCTGGGAATGCCGGTGTCGCCGCCGGTGTAAAATGTCGCGTAGCCAAGCCGCCCGCCCAGAATCACGCCCAGCGTACAATAGAAGAACAGGTCATCGACATGGCGCTGCGCCATCGGCGCGCCCGGCTCGCGGATCATGCGGCTGATGTGCCAATAGGCCAGAAGCAGACCGGCGAGATAGGCCAGCGAGTAGTAGCGCAGGGTGAAGAAGCCCAGGTCGATGCCATTCTTGAGGCCCAGGTTGACCCAGTAAATCGGTTCGTGCGCCTGCGTGGCGACAGCGGCGGCCAGAGTTGTCAGAGACAAGTGCCTTGGACCCTTTATTCGATTCGTTCAGGTGGCGCGGTGCCCCACCCCTTGTGAAAAACGCAGGAGCACGGGCCATTTGGCTGCCTTCTGGCATAGCCGTCCCATTGATGGTAGTCGCGATTTGAAACCAGACCTGCAAAAATCGCAGCACCACGGGAGAAGTTCGGCGCACATGATGCCTTGTGCCGACTTCCTCTTGTCGTTTGCGACGTTTAGAAGCTTCCCGTCATGAGTGTCATTCGTATCCCTTCCCCGCGTTCCGTGATCGACCGGCGCGAACTCGTACAGACCATCGACAAGCTGGTGGCGGCCTATGGTCCGTCCAAGTCCCGGCAGTTCGTGGTCGAGACCATGCGCACCGCGCTTGCCGAGGGGCGGGCGGAGATCGAGAGGCGGCTCACCGAGAAGCCGTCGGCCGGGCATGAGATTGCCGAGGCGCAGGCCTTCCTCACCGACCAGTTGCTGCGCGTCATGCACGACCACGTGGTCAAGCACGTCTACCCGGCGGTCAACCGCTCCAAGGGTGAACGCCTGTGCTTCATGGCGGTGGGCGGCTACGGGCGCGGCGAAATGGCGCCGCATTCGGACGTCGACATCGCCTTCCTCACCCCCATGAAGCACACGCCCTGGTGCGAGCAGGTCATCGAGGCGATGCTCTACTTCATGTGGGATCTGGGACTGAAGGTCGGTCACTCCAGCCGCTCGCTTGATGACATGGTGCGCATGTCGAAGTCCGATCTCACCATCCGTACCGCGATGCTCGAAGGGCGCTACGTCTGGGGCGACCAGGACGTCTACGAGGAAGCGCAGGCCCGCTTCTGGCGCGATGTCGCGCAAGGAACCGAACGCCAGTTCGTGGTAGAGAAGCTGGCCGAGCGCGACGAACGCCACAAGCGCATGGGCGACAGCCGCTACGTGGTCGAACCTAATATCAAGGAGGGCAAGGGAGGCCTGCGCGACCTTCACACGCTCTACTGGATCGGCAAGTACCTGCACCACGTGCGCGATCCCGGCGAACTGGTCGATGCGGGGCTGTTCACCCGCAAGGAATATCTCGCCTTCCGCCGCGCCGAAAACTTCTTCTGGGCGGTGCGCTGCCACCTGCACACCATCGCCAATCGCGCCGAGGACCGCCTGACCTTCGACCTCCAGCGCGAGGTCGCCGCGCGGATGAATTACACCGACCGCCCGGGCAAGAGCGCGGTCGAGCGCTTCATGCACATGTTCTTCCTCCAGGCGAAGACGGTGGGCAGCCTGACCGGCGTGTTCCTTGCCCAACTCGACGAGCAGTTCGCCAAGAAGCAGCCCCGCGGCCTGCTCGCCGGGTTCAAGGCCAAGGAACGCATCGTCAAGGGCTACAAGGTCTTTGGCGGGCGCATCAAGGCGCCGTCCGACGACTGGTTCACCAAGGACCCGGTGCGCATGATCGAGATCTTCGTGATCGCCGACAAGGAGCGTCTCGAAGTCCATCCCGAAACGATGCGCCAGATCCAGCACGACGCCGCGCTCATCAAGGAGGACGTGCGCGAGGATACGCGCGCCAACGCGCTTTTCCTAGAGCTGCTGACCAGCCGCAACGATCCCGAGACGGTGCTGCGCTGGTTCAACGAGGCGGGCGTCTTCGGGCGTTTCATCACCGAGTTCGGCCGCGTCAACGCGCAGATGCAGTTCGACATGTACCACCACTATACGGTCGATGAACACACCATCCGCGCCATCGGCCTGCTGGCGAAAATCGAGCGGGGCGAACTCAAGGACGACCACCCGCTCGCCCACGACATCGTCCACAAGGTGCGTTCGCGCCGGGCGCTCTATGCCTCGGTGCTGCTGCACGATATCGCCAAGGGGCGCGGCGGCGACCACTCGATCCTGGGCTCCGAAATTGCGCTCAAGCTGTGCCCGCGCTTCGGCTTCGACGAGGAGGAGACCGAACTCGTCTCCTGGCTGGTGCGCTGGCACCTGCTGCTCTCGGCCACCGCGTTCAAGCGCGACCTTTCCGATGCGAAGACGATCTTCGATTTCGTCGAGAAGATGGAATCGCTCGACCGCCTGCGCCAGCTGACGCTGCTCACCATCGTCGACATCCGCGCCGTGGGGCCGGGCACCTGGAACTCGTGGAAGCGCCAGCTCATCGCCGAGCTCTATAACGCCTCGGAAGAGCGCCTGCGCCTGGGCCATGCGCAGTTCGGCCGCGAACAGCGCGTCGAAGCCAAGAAGGAGGCCGTGCGCGCCCTCGCCCCGGAAAACGCGGAGTTGGTGGAGAAGGTTGGCGGCAAGCTGATCGATGCCTACTGGATCGCCGAGCCCGAGGACGTCATCGCCAAGAACCTCGCGCAGCTGCTCGCCGCCGACGACGATCCGCTCTCGATCCACACCGAATACGACCCCGCGCGCACCGCCACACTCGTAACCGTGATCGCATCGGACCACCCGGGCTTGTTCTACCGCATCGCGGGCGGCATCCACCTGGCTGGCGGCAACATCATCGACGCGCGCATCCACACCACGCGCACGGGCCGCGCGGTCGACAACTTCCTCGTGCAGGACCCGCTCGGGCGCCCCTTCAGCGAGGAAGCCCAGCTCGACCGGCTGCGCGAATCGATCGAAAACGCGCTCGCCAACCGCATCAAGATCCTGCCCCAACTCGTCGCCAAGCCCGAGGTGCGCCCGCGCGCCGACGCCTTCGACGTACGCCCACGGGTCATCTTCGACAACGGCGCCTCCAACCGCTTCACCGTGGTCGAGGCCACTGCGCGCGACCGTCCGGCGCTCCTCAATCGGCTTGCCCATGCGCTCTTCGAGGCCAAGCTCATGGTCTACTCGGCGCATATCGCGACCTATGGCGAGCGCGCGGTCGACACGTTCTACGTGACCGACCTTCTGGGCGAGAAGATCACCTCGGCCAACCGCCTGAAAGCGCTGGAACGGCGCCTTCTTGACGCGGCAAGCGAGGCGGTAGCCGAAGCGGAAGGCACCTGACGCAAGGCGGGCGTTCCCACCCGCTCCGGAACCTGTGCGAGGCGCCTGCAGCCGCACGCGCCGTTGCAACTGAGCCGATCAAGGCCCATATGTTGCAACGCACCATGCCCTGATCGCGAGGGGAAGCCCCCATGAACTACCAGGATACGCCGATCCGCGCCCCGTGGGGCCCGCATGCCAGCCGTTCCGGACGCGAGGCGGGGACCTACACCGTGCTTGTCCTACAGGGCGGCGGCGCGCTCGGCGCCTACCAGGCGGGGGTCTACGAGGCGCTCGCGAACGAGGACATGCGCCCGGACTGGATCTCGGGCATTTCCATCGGCGCGATCAACGCCGCGCTCATCGCGGGCAATCCTGTCGGCGAACGCGTGAAGGCGCTGCGTGCATTCTGGCAACGGGCATCCTCAGAACTGCTTTACAAGTTGGACGAGCCCATCGGCTTTGCGCGGCGCACTTTCAACGAGGCTTCCGCGCTCTTCGCCTCGACGCTCGGCATCCCAGGCTTCTTCAACCCGCGCATTCCCATGCCGCTACCCGAATGGCCCGCCGAGTTCGGCACGCTCTCCTATTACGACACGACACCGCTGCGCGCGACATTGCTCGAACTCGTCGACTTTGACCGGATCAACCGGGGCGAAACCCGGCTCAGCATCGGCGCGGTCAACGTGCTCAACGGCAACTTCGTCTATTTCGACAATCTGGAACGCCCGATCGGGCCCGAGCATATCATGGCAAGCGGCGCCCTTCCCCCGGGCTTTCCGCCGGTCGAGATCGATGGCGAATGGTACTGGGACGGCGGCCTCGTCTCGAACACGCCGCTGCAATACGTGCTCGACAACCGCCCCCCTTGCGCGATGGAAGTCTTCCAGATCGACCTTTTCGCCGCGCGCGGCGAAGTCCCGCGTACGATGGCCGACATCGCCCAGCGCGAGAAGGACATCCGCTTCTCCAGCCGCACCCGCCAGGGCACCGACATGTCGCGCAAGCTCCAGGCCCTGCGCGCTGCGGCGCACCGCCTTGCCGACAAGCTGCCCGAGGACCTGAAGGACGATCCGGACCTCGCCAAGCTGCTCTCCTGCCGCCCGGAAGGCCCGGTCGCGATCATGCACCTCATCAACCGCCCGCGCGGCTATGAGACCAATTCGAAGGACTACGAGTTCTCCCGAATGACGGTCGACGAGCATTGGGAGGCGGGCAAGGCGGACGCGATCTTCTCGCTCGAACATCCCGAATGGCTGGAGCGCACTATCGAGCCCGACGAGATCGCCACATTCGACCTTGCCTGCGAGCGCGAACGCGGCTGAATACGCGCAGGGAGATCGCCGACCAGGCACCGCACACGAACGGGCAGCCTCGTTCCCAATGAGATAACTGGAGAGAGCACGCACATGAAACTGAAGGACAAGGTTTGCATCGTCACCGGCGCGGCCAGCGGCATCGGCCTCGCCATTGCCCGCAAGTACGCCGAGGACGGCGGCAAGGTGGCCATCGCCGATCTCAACCAGACCGCCGCGCAAAAGGCCGCCGACGAGATCACGCGATCCTACGGAACCGATGCCATGGCGGTCGCCATGGACGTGACCAGCGAGGAGCAGGTGGAGGCCGGTGTCCAGGCCGTGGTGGATGCCTGGGGCACGGTCGACGTGCTGGTCTCCAACGCGGGCATCCAGATCGTGAACCCGATCGAGCAGTTCAAGTTCGACGACTGGAAGAAGATGCTCGCGATCCACCTCGACGGGGCGTTCCTGACCTCCAAGGCGGTGATCCCGCACATGTACAAGCAGGGCTCGGGCTCGATCATCTTCATGGGCTCGGTCCACTCCAAGGAGGCGAGCAAGCTCAAGAGCGCCTACGTCACCGCCAAGCACGGCCTGCTGGGCCTCAACCGCGTGATCGCCAAGGAAGCGGGCCCCAAGGGCGTGCGTACCAACGTGATCTGCCCGGGCTTCGTACGCACCCCACTGGTGGAAAAGCAGATCCCCGAGCAGTCGAAGGAACTGGGCATTTCCGAGGACGAGGTGATCAGCAAGGTCATGCTCGGCCAGACAGTCGACACCGAGTTCACCACAGTCGAGGACATTGCCGAAGTCGCGCTGTTCTTCGCCGCATTCCAGACCAACGCGCTCACCGGCCAGTCGCTGCTGGCCAGCCATGGCTGGGTTATGGAATAAGAGGTGTACAAGGTACTGCGGATACGGCCGCGCGAAAGGCGCTGGCTGCGTCCGCAGCCCCCTCAGGGCCGACGCAAAGGCGCCTTGCCCTCATCCTGGATCACCACCGCGCCGCCCAACATGCGCGGCACTATCCAGGTAACCGGTAGGGCCGCCACGAAGGCCAGCGCGATTACGGCGAGAAACACGTAGCCGTCGACAAGAACGATCCCCATGAGGGCCGTCATCGCCAGCGAATGTACCGCCATCATCATCACAATGCCCATCGCATAGGTCCCTTGTGACCTGCTGATGGGCAGGGCTTAGGACGGGCCAACCGCGCGGACCTTGACGCACGTCAAACGGCGCGCAGGCGCTCCAATGCGGCGTCGCGACCGATAAGGGGCAGCATCGCGCCCATGTCGGGCCCGTGCTCCATGCCCGTCAGCGCGAGGCGCAAGGGAAGGAACAGCGCCTTGCCCTTGCGGCCCGACGCCTCCTTGAGCGCGCCGGTAAGCGCCTTCCACACGCCCGCGTCCCACTCGAGCCCCGCCAGCACCTTGCCGGCCGTGCCGAGATAGGCCCGGTCCTCCTCGGCCAGATCCGGCGCGGCAACGGGGCCGGTGACGACCTGCCACCAATCCGTGGCCTCGTGGACGTAAGCCAGATTGGGACGCACCGCATCCCAGGCCGTCGCATCCATCCCCTCCGGAAGACGCCCCGCCACGGCCTCGTAGGGCAGGGTGTGGACAATAGCGGCATTGACGCGCCCCAGTTCGGTCTCGTCGAAACGCGCCGGGGCCCGGCCGAAGCGCGAAAGATCGAAGCTCGCCGCCAGGTCCGCCAAACGCAGCGCCGGATCGACCGGATCGGACGTTCCCAGGCGCCCCAGAAGGGCAATCAGAGCGTCGGGTTCGATGCCATCTTCGCGCAGCTGCGCCATGCCAAGCGAGCCCAGCCGCTTGGAGAGCTTGCCCTCGGTGCCGACCAGCAGCGCTTCGTGGGCAAAGCGCGGGACCGTGCCGCCCAGCGCCGTGAACATTTGCACCTGCGCTGCCGTGTTCGAGACGTGGTCCTCGCCGCGCAAAACGTCGGTCACGCCCATTGCGATATCGTCGATGACCGAGGGCAGCATGTAGAGCCAGGAACCATCGGCGCGCCGGATCACCGGATCCGACATCATCGCCGCATCGAAGGACTGGGGGCCACGAATGCCATCCACCCAGGCAATCGGCTGGTCGCGGTCGAGCTCAAAACGCCAGTGCGGGGCTTCTCCCGCGGCCACTTTCTGGGCCTTCTCCTCTTCGGAGAGGGCAAGCGCGCCGCGGTCGTAGATCGGGGGCAACCCGCGGCCGAGCAGGACCTTGCGTTTCAGTTCGAGTTCCTGCGGGCTCTCCCAGCACGGGTAGACGCGGCCCTCGCGCTTCAGACGCTCGAACTCGGCCTCGTAGAGGGCGAAGCGCTGCGACTGGCGCTCCTCACCTTCGGGTACGATGCCCAGCCAGGCGAGGTCCGCCCGGATCGCCTCCACATAGTCCTCCCGCGAGCGCGCCGCGTCGGTGTCGTCAATGCGCAGCAGGAAGCGTCCGCCCGACCGCTTGGCCAGCAGCCAGTTGTGCAGGGCCGTGCGGATGTTGCCGACGTGAAGGAGGCCCGTGGGCGAAGGAGCAAAGCGCGTGGTAATCATAGCTCCGCGCGATTACGCGCCGCCGCGCACGAGGTCAAAGGCCTCTTTTCCTTCGCGCGCGACAACGTCGACCTAGTCGGCAAGTCCCCCCATGCCCTCACGCCCATGCGGCGCGGCCAGGTCCATGAGCGGCCCGGCCGGCACGATCCCGGTCGGATTGATGGTGCCGTGGCTCTGGTAGTAGTGCCCCTTGATGTGCCGGAAATCGACCGTCTCGGCGACGCCAGGCACCTGGTAGATATCGCGCAGATACCCGGAGAGGTTCGGATAGTCGGCGAGCGAGTGCAGGTTGCACTTGAAATGGCCACGGTACACCGGGTCGAAACGCACGAGCGTAGTAAAGAGGCGAATATCGGCCTCTGTCAGGGAGTTGCCGACAAGGTAGCGGCTCGCCGAGAGACGCGTCTCGAGCCAGTCGAGCGTCCCGAAAAGGGGATAGACCGCCTCCTCGTAAGCCTCCTGGGTGGTCGCGAAGCCGGCCTTGTAAACGCCGTTGTTGACCGTGTCATAGATCCGCGCGTTGAAGGCATCGATCGCCTCTCGGTGCGCCTCGGGATAATAGTCCCCCGGACGTGCCCCCAGATCATCGAACGCTGTGTTGAACATGCGAATGATCTCGGCCGATTCGTTGCTGACAATCGTGCCTTTCGTGCGGTCCCAGAGCACCGGTACGGTCACCCGGCCCGAATAGTCCGGCTTCGCCGCGGTGTAGACCTGGTGCAAGTACTGCGCGTGGTGGATCGGATCGGGCACCACGCCCGGCCCTTCGGCGAAAGTCCAGCCGTTCTCGGCCATGTGCCAATGCACGATGGAGACAGGGATCATGGCCTCCAGCCCCTTGAGCGCGCGCATGATTAGCGTGCGGTGCGCCCAGGGGCAGGCCAGACTGACATAGAGGTGATAGCGCCCGGCTTCCGCCGCGAAGCCGCCCTCGCCCGACGGCCCCGGGCTGCCCTCAGCCGTCAGCCAGTTGCGGAAGGCCGACTTCTCGCGCTCGAACTTCCCCTTGTTGGCCTCGGTATCGTACCAGACATCGTGCCACTGGCCGTCCACCAGCATTCCCATAAATCATCTCCATTCACCGGTTTCGCGAGGCCGCGGACCGGCTCGTCGTTCACCTCTCAACTGCGAAACGCATGAGTGATCGGATAGCGCCGATCCCGCCCGAAATTTCTTGGGGACAGTTTTACGCCCAGCGGCGACTGGCGGCGCAGGGCTTCGCTCGCATGCAGGCGCTCCTCGATATGACGCAGTGCCGCGCGCGGAAATCCGTCGGCGACCATCTGATCAATGCTCTTGTCGTGCTCGACAAGGCCGAACAGCATCGCATCAAGGCGCTCGGCATCCTCCACGCCTGTGGGAAGCGGCGGCGTGCGGGAAAGCATCGAGGCGGGAAAAATCGTCCCTTCCGGCCCCAGCCCGATATGCGGGACCGCACCGTTGCGCCATGCGGCGAGCTTGGCGACCGTCGTCGCGTAGGCGTCCTTGAGCGGGCCGTAGCCGCCCGTCGAACTCGCGCAGGAGGGCACGCGACCAAGACTGAAATCGCTCTTCGTTGCCGAGGATAGCAGCATCGCCCCCTGGCTCTCGGCAAAGGCGCCAAGCACTAGCGCGCGCATGCGGGCGGCAAGCCGCTCGCCCGCCTCCGGCTCAGGGCCGGCGAAGCAGACGTCCAGGGCCTCCAATGCCTCAGCGATGCGCGAATCAAGCGTGATTTCCCGGCAGGTAACGCCAAGTTCCTGCGCACAGGCACGTGCATCCTCCAGCGCTTGCCCGCCACCTGCCAGCGGCGGAACCAACGCCAGGGTCACGCACTCGCACCCCAGCGCATCGACGGCCAGTGCGGCCATCAGCGCCGAATCACGCGCGCCGTCGAGACCCACCACCACGCCCTCGCAGGAACTGCGTTCCACGAAGTCGCGCAGAGCCAGCACCATGGCGCAGTAAATCGTCTCGGGCTGGGGCGTTTCTTTCGCCAGGCCGCCCCGGTCGCAGCGCCAGCCCCGCGCGGTGCGGGTCCACGAGGTCTGCAAGACCTGCTCCTCCCAGTCCCGCGCACGCGCGGCAAGCTGGCCATCACCATTGACGACAAAGCTTCCACCATCGAACACCAGCTCGTCCTGCCCGCCTACGCGGTTGAGATAGGCGAGCGGAATGCCGGTGTCGCTGGCCCGGCGCCGGGCGATGCCTTCGATTCGCAAGGCTTCCTTGTTGAGCTCGTAGGGGCTGCCATTGATGCAGATGAACATCTCGGCGCCGAAGTCGGCGAGGTGACGGCACACTTCCGGGCGCCAGATATCCTCACAGATCGGCACCCCGATCATGGTGCCGCGCAGGATCACCGGCTCGGGCAAGGGGCCGGGCTGGAACAGGCGCATTTCATCGAAAGTGCCGTAGTTGGGGAGTTCGTGCTTGAAGCGCACCGCCGCGATCCGCCCCTGGTCGAGCAGCGCCACGCCGTTGTGCAGCGCGCCATCGCGTACGAAGGCTGATCCCACCAGCATCGCCGGACCGTCATCCCCGCTCGCCTCGGCCAGTCGTTCGAGTTGGGCGGCCGCCTTTTCGATCAACGCGGGCTTGAGCACCAGGTCCTCGGGCGGGTAGCCGATCAGGTGGAGTTCGGGAAAAACGACGAGATCCGCGCCGCGCGCTTCGCGCCGGGCCGCGAGAATCGAATCCGCATTGGCGCCGACATCGCCGACCGATTGGTTGAGCTGACCAAGCGCGATCCGGAAAGCATCGAGCATGGGAGCAGGTGATGCCGCATTGCAGCGGATCGCGCAAATATCTTCGAAGTTCGGCGCGCATCGTTTGCAAAAACATGGGCCAAAAACGAAAAACCCTCCCCGAGAGGGGAGGGTCTTTGTCCACTTGGCTTAAGTGGGTCTTTCCGATGTCCCGGCCGAAACCGGGTGGAAAGCCGTGGAGGGCTGCCGGAACACGAGGCGCCGGCCAACCCTCCTAACGGATTACATCGCCTCGGTCGGAACCTCGGTCGGAGCGTCCGTCGCCATCATGTCACCGGGCACGGTTTCAACCGACTCGGTAGCTTCCGGAGCCGGAGTCTCGCCACAAGCAGCGAGAGCCAGAGCGGCAGCCGACGCGAACGCGGCGAAAGCAATCTTCTTCATGCGAATCCCCTTGCATTGTTTGGCCCACGGGCCAACGCTTGCAGGCAAGCCTGCGGACGCCTCTTTAAACGAGACGATGGTGCAACGCAAATAGGAAGTATGGGGGGCGGAAGCCGCCTCAAACCTTGGGGTTGCACGGATATAAAGATATCTTTATGTCCACTCACATGCAAATCGACCCACTTCTGAGGGCCCTTTCGGAGCCGACGCGCCTTCGCATCATGCGTTTGCTCGCGCACATGGAGCTCTCCGTGGGCGAACTTGCGCAAGTGCTGGGCCAGAGCCAGCCGCGCGTTTCGCGTCATGTACGGATCCTGTGCGACGCAGGGCTGTCCGAACGCCGCAAGGAAGGCAGCTGGGTGTTCCTGCGCACGGCCGTGAGCGAAACCTCCGAGCCCGAGATGGGCGCGGCCGCCGCACGCCTGCTCACCATTGCCGAGCGCGACGACCCGGAATTTGCGCATCGCTGCCGCGATGACCGGCGCCAGCTCGCCTCCATCCGCGAGGCACGCGAGGCCAACGCGCAGGCCTACTTCGCGCGGCACGCGCCCGAATGGGATACGCTGCGACAGCTTCACGGCGCCGACGAGCCGGTCGAGGAGGCGCTTATCACAGCGCTTGGCTGCGCGCCGGGAAAACGGACCGGAAAACTGGGCGCTCTGCTAGACATCGGCACCGGCACCGGCCGCATGGCCGAACTTCTGGCCGACAGCGCAAGCCACGTCACCGCGCTCGACCGCAACCCGGAGATGCTCCAGATCGCGCGCGCCCGGCTTCAGGCGCTCCCCGCCGACAAGGTCGATCTGGTGCGCGGCGATTTCGTCGACCTGCCCTTCGATTCGGGCAGCTTCGACACCGTGCTGTTCCACCAGGTGCTCCACTTCGCGCCCTCGCCCGGCCCCGTCCTCGACGAAGCCGCGCGCGTTACGCGTGCAGGAGGTCGCATCGCCATCGTCGATCTGGCCGCGCACGAGCGCGAGGAACTTCGTGAGCGGCATGCCCACGCCCGACTCGGTTTCTCCGATGCACAGATGGCCTCGCTCATGGCCGACGCCGGTTTCGCGCCCGCCCCGCCCATAGCCCTTCCGGGTGACACCCTGACGGTGAAGATCTGGACCGCCGAGCGCCTGCCTTGCCCTGCTTCCACGCCTGCCCCTGCCCCGGCCTCTGCCTGAGACGCCGGTTCACCTGCCCTTTGCCACGACTGTGCCCTTAAAGAGGCGCCATAGCCCCAAGCGGCCCAAGCGAAAGATTGCGAAGCGATGACTGTTACGACCCGACGCGCCGAAGCTGCCACGTCCGCCCCCTGCGGGGATACGCCGCTGTTTGGCGAAATGGCCGGAGACATTGCGGTCTCCTATGAATTCTTCCCGCCCAAGACCGAGAAGATGGAGGCCCAGCTGTGGGACGCTATCACCGAACTGGCCCCGCTAGCGCCGAAGTTCGTCTCGGTCACCTACGGCGCGGGCGGCTCGACGCGCGAGCGCACACACGCGACGGTCGCGCGCATCCGACGTGAAACGGACCTGGTGCCGGCAGCACACCTCACTTGCGTTGCGGCCAGCAAGGCCGAGATCGACGAAATCGCCGATGAATACTGGGATGCAGGCGTGCGCCATATCGTGGCGCTGCGCGGTGATCCGCAGCCCCAGGACAACGGCATCTTCCGCGCCCACCCCGAAGGCTACGCCAGCGCCGCAGCGCTTGTGGAAGGACTGAGAAAGCGCCATGACTTCGAGATCTCGGTCGCCGCCTATCCCGAAATGCACCCCGAGGCGTCGAGCGCGCAGAGCGATCTCGACAACCTCAAGCGCAAGATCGACGCGGGCTCCACCCGCGCAATCACACAGTTCTTCTTCTCAGCCGACGCCTATTTCCGCTTTCTTGACAAGGCATTGGCAGCCGGCATCACCGCGCCGATCGTACCTGGCATCATGCCCGTCACCAACTTCGCCGCGATCCGGCGCATGTCCGCTAATACCGAGATCCCCACCTCGCTCGAAGCGCTCTTTTCCGACCTCGACTCGCGTCCGGGTCCGCGAGCGCTGGTCGCCGCGGTCGCCGCGGCCGACCTGTGCAAGCGTCTCTACGACGGGGGTGTGCGCAACTTCCATTTCTATACGCTCAACAAGGCCGACCAGACCTACGCGATCTGCCAGCTGCTCGGCCTGCGCCCCAAGGAGACCGTCTAATGACGCCCCGTGAAGCCTTCGAGGAGCAGGCCCGCCGCCGCATCCTCATTACCGACGGGGCCTTTGGCACCGAGATCCAGAACTGGAAGCTTTCCGAAGCCGACTACGCGGGCGATCTGGCTCTGGGCCATGACCAGAAGGGCAACAACGACATCCTTGCCCTCACCAAGCCCGAGGTGCCCGAGGCCATCCACCGCGCCTACTTCGAGGCCGGCGCGGACATTGCCGAGACCAATACCTTCTCGGCCAACCGCATCAGCCAGGCCGATTACGGCGCGCAAGGACTCGTGCGCGAGATCAACGTCGCCTCCGCCCAGCTAGCGCGCAAGCTGGCCGACGAGTTCACCGCGAAGGACGGGCGCCCCCGCTTCGTTGCGGGCGCCATCGGCCCCACCAACAAGACCCTCTCGCTCAGCCCCGACGTGAACGACCCGGGCTACCGCGAGATCGACTGGGACACGCTTGTCGATGTCTACAAGGAGCAGGCCACGGCGCTTGTCGAGGGCGGCGCCGACTTCATCCTGATCGAGACCGTGTTCGACACGCTCAACGCCAAAGCGGGGATCATGGCCGTGCGCCAGCTCGAGGCCGAGCTGGGCCGCGAGGTTCCGATCATGCTCTCGATGACGCTGACCGACCTGTCGGGCCGCAACCTCTCGGGCCACACGGTCGAGGCGTTCTGGCACGCGGTGCGCCATGCCAAGCCGCTCACCATCGGGCTCAACTGCTCGTTCGGTGCGACCCAGCTGCGCCCGCACGTCAAGGTCCTCTCCGAGATCGCCGACAGCCTCATCATGATCTACCCCAACGCAGGATTGCCCAACGAACTGGGCGCCTACGACGAGATGCCCGAAACCACGGCAGGCTTCGTGAAGGAATGGGCCGATGCGGGGCAGGTCAACGTGCTGGGCGGCTGCTGCGGATCCACGCCCGCACACATCGCCGAGATCGCAAAGGCGGTGGAGGGCCTGCCCCCGCGCCGCGTGCCCGAGCTTGCGCCTATCACCCGCCTTGCCGGGCTCGAACCCTTCACCATGGCCGCCTGACGCAAAGACACCTTACATGACGAACATGCCTATCTGGCGCATCCGGGTTGCCACGCCCGAAGATGCCGAAACTCTCTCGCTCATTGGCTCGGCCACGTTTCTGGAGGCCTTCGCAGGCGTCGTCCACGGTCAGGGTCTGCTGGCCCACTGCCGCACCTCGCATTCGGCCGAAACCTACCGCCGCTATCTGGAAAGCGGGGGGCGGATCTGGCTCGCTGAAGTCGAACCCGGTCACGCGCCTGTGGGCTATGCCCTCACCTGCACACCTGAACTCGATCAAGCGAAGGACGGCGACGTAGAGCTGAAGCGCATCTACGTGCTGGCGAAATTCCAGGGCACGGTGATCGCGAGCGCGCTCATGCGCAATGTCCTGGAAGCCGCGCAGGCCGACGGCCACAAGCGCCTCCTGCTCGGCGTCAAGAACGACAACCAGCGTGCCTTGAGCTTCTACGCCAAGAACAACTTCGAGACGATCGGCTCGCGCAGCTTCGATGTTGGCGGCGTGATCTATGACGACTTCGTGCTGGCGCGCCCGCTCGCCGCACTCGCCACCACCTGACCGGATCCCGGGGGGACACCATGACCGAGACTTCCGCCTCTGCCGCCACGCCCGCTTCGGCCTCGGGCTCGCGCTTCGTCAACATTGGCGAACGCACCAACGTAACTGGCTCTGCCAAATTCAAGAAGCTTATCATGGCCGGCGACTATGCCACTGCGGTCGAGGTCGCGCGCCAGCAGGTCGAGAACGGCGCGCAGGTCATCGACATCAACATGGACGAGGGCCTTCTCGACGCGCTCGAGGCGATGACCACCTTCCTTAACCTGATCGCGGCCGAGCCGGACATCGCGCGCGTGCCGATCATGATCGATTCGTCCAAGTGGGACGTGATCGAGGCGGGCCTCAAGTGCGTTTCGGGCAAGCCCATCGTCAACTCGATCTCGATGAAGGAAGGCGAGGAGCCGTTCCTGAAGCAGGCCCGCACCTGCATGGCCTACGGCGCCGCGGTCGTCGTCATGGCCTTCGACGAGACCGGTCAGGCCGACACCAAGGCGCGCAAGGTCGAAATCTGCACCCGCGCCTACAAGCTCCTGACCGGCATCGGTTTTCCGCCCGAAGATATCATCTTCGATCCCAACGTTTTCGCCGTTGCCACCGGCATCGAGGAACACGACCGCTACGCACTCGACTTCATCGAGGCCGTCGCCGAGATCAAGGCCGCCTGCCCACACGTTCACTTTTCGGGCGGGCTCTCCAACCTCTCCTTCTCGTTCCGCGGCAACGAAACGGTGCGCCGCGCGATGCACTCGGTCTTCCTTTACTACGCGATTCCCGCCGGGCTCGACATGTCGATCGTGAACGCTGGCCAGCTCGACGTCTACGACCAGATCGACCCCGCCTTGCGGGAGGCCTGCGAGGACGTGATTCTGATGCGCACGCCCAAGGCGGGCGGCGATCAGACCGCGACCGAACGCCTGATCGAACTGGCCGAGAGCTTCAAGGGCAAGGACAAGGCGCAGGAAAAGGCCACGCAGGAATGGCGCACCTGGGAGCCGGTCAAGCGCATCGAACATGCCCTCGTGCGCGGCATCGACGCGCACATCGTCGATGATACCGAGGAAGCGCGCCAGGCGATCTTGGCACGCGGAGGGCGCCCGATCGAGGTGATCGAAGGACCGCTGATGGACGGCATGAATGTCGTGGGCGACCTGTTCGGCTCGGGCAAGATGTTCCTCCCCCAGGTGGTGAAGTCGGCGCGCGTCATGAAGAAGGCCGTGGCCCACCTCATCCCCTTCATCGAAGCCGAAAAGGACGCCAATTCCAAGGCCAAGGGCCGGATCATCATGGCCACCGTCAAGGGCGACGTCCATGACATCGGCAAGAACATCGTGGGCGTCGTGCTGCAGTGCAACGGCTACGAAGTCATTGACCTTGGCGTCATGGTCCCCTGGTCGACGATCCTGGAGACCGCGCAGAAGGAAGACGTCGACATCATCGGCCTCTCCGGCCTCATCACTCCTTCGCTCGACGAGATGGTGACAGTGGCCGAGGAAATGCAGCGCGCGGACATGAAGATCCCGCTCCTCATCGGCGGGGCGACGACCTCCAAGGTCCACACCGCGCTGCGCATCGATCCGGCCTATACGGGCGCCGTCATCCACGTGCTCGACGCCAGCCGCGCGGTTGGCGTCGCCTCGCAGCTTCTCTCCGATACGCAGGCCGAGGGCTACATCGAATCCGTTGCCATTGACTACGAGAAGGTGCGCGAGGCCCGCGCGGGCAAGGGCAAGCGCGACGTACTTCCCATCGCGGATGCCCGCGCCAACGCCTTCAAGCCCGACTTCGCCGACAAGGCGCCGGCCCCGATGCAGCCCGGCCTGCACGTCTTCGAGGAATGGGACCTCGCCGATCTTCGCGAGACCTTTGACTGGACGCCCTTCTTCCGCGCCTGGGAACTGGCGGGTACCTACCCGGCCATCCTTGACGATGAAGTCGTGGGCGAAAGCGCGCGTAATCTGTTCGAGGACGCGCAGAAGATGCTCGACACCATCGTCGAGGAGAAGTGGCTCACCGCCAAGGGCGTCTGTTCGTTCTGGGAGTGTCACCAGGATGGCGACGACGTCCTGCTTGCCGACGGCACGCGGCTTCCCATGCTGCGCCAGCAGGTTGAGAAGTCGCGCGACCGCGCCAACTTCTGCCTCTCCGACTTCGTCGATCCGGCGGGCGACTGGCTGGGCGGTTTTGCCGTGGGCATCCATGGCATCGATGAACACATCGCCCGCTTCAAGGCCGCGCACGATGACTATTCCGATATCCTTCTGAAAGCGCTTGCCGACCGCTTCGCCGAGGCTTTTGCCGAGCGTCTCCATCGGCACGTGCGCACCACGCTCTGGGGCTATTCGCCTGAGGAGCAGCTCACCAACGAGGCGCTCATCCGCGAGCAGTACCGCGGCATTCGTCCGGCTCCGGGCTACCCGGCCTGCCCCGACCATTCCCTGAAGCCGATCCTGTTCGATCTCCTGCGCGCGCAGGACACCGCAGGCATCACGCTCACCGAAAGCCAGGCCATGCTGCCGACCTCGGCGGTTTCGGGCTTCTACTTCGCCCACCCCGAGAGCCAGTACTTCGGTGTCGCGCGCATCGGGCGCGACCAGTTGGAGGATTACGCAGGGCGGCGCGGTGTCGACATCGCCACCGCCGAACGCTGGCTGCGTCCCAACCTCGATTGAGTGGGACACGAAAAGAGGCGCCGCCCACCCCCAGGGGAAGAGGTGGACGGCGCCGGGAAGACCTGTCGGCGTGGTTCTGTGCCGTTGGGCGGGGCAAGGCCGTGTTCGGCGGCCGCCCCACCGGCGCACTCAATGGACCAGCGGCGGACCGGCAGGCTTCATCTGGGCAGTATGGGCAGGGGTCGCCGCTCGGGCTTCGTCCGCGATACATGATTCAACCGTAAGCAGCGCAAAGGCGGCATCGGCCCCGAAGTGAACCAGTTCGTTGATGATCGGATCGGTCGCAACGCCCTGTTCGTGCGCAAGCGCCTTCAGCGTACGCGCCAGTTCGGCAAATTCGCACTCGTTCAACCAAGCCGTGTGGCATTCCTCGAAACGCACACGTGCGTCGTGCAGCATCGCTCCCATGACTTGTACCTTTTCCCGTAGTGTTCTTGCGGTTCCGTTGGCGACCCCGATACAATCGATTGTAACCGTTGATCGAGTGAGAGCAATTATCGCGCAAGCACTCCAAGAAGCGCTTAAAACAGCCATGCGGGTTCGCCCGCCTGGGATGTGAAAGGAAAAGTTACCACGCGCAAGCCCGCAACTTGGTGGGGCCCATGCCGTGCACGGGACAGGTCTTGTCCGAAGGGATGAGATAGAGGGGACTGCGGTCCCGACGCGATGGCGCACCGGCGGCGGGCCATCGTCCACTCCCACGCACCATGGTTTGCGTGGGAGAGGCAAGGTGGGGTCAGAACAGGCGGTCGAGCAGACGACCGAACAGGCCGCGGTTACCGTCCATCGGCTGGATCGGACCATAAGTGTGGAAGCGCTGATGCGCATCGCGATGCGCCCGCGGCAGGATCGATTCGTGCGGGCGACTGGAATGGTAAACGTAAGACGACATGATGTGATCTCCATGAACCAGTTGTCGTGAAATAAACTCGCTGCGGCCCAAAAAGTGCCCGCCAATCGTCACAAGCGCGGGTTCCAACTTCGCAAGCCCCCACCTTCGCCCCGCGCCCCTGCCCTGCGAAAAGCGGAGGAAAGCGTCTCTTCGACGGGTTCCGCGAGGGCGTCGGCTCTGCCATAAGCAGCCCCGTGAACGACGACGACTGGCCCTTCGAGACGACCTTCTACGGCGATGACGACGACTGGCAGAGCGACCTTGCGCCGCCCGTCGACAACACGCCCGCCCCGCCCCCTTCTGCAAACCGCGTGCGCGAGGCGCTGCAGGCGACCTTTGGCTTTTCCGGCTTTCGCGGGGTCCAGGATCAGGTGGTGGACCGCGTGCTGCAGGGCCAGTCCACGCTGGCGGTGATGCCGACCGGCGCAGGCAAGTCGCTGACCTACCAGCTTCCCGCTGTGCTGCTGGAAGGCACCTGCGTGGTCGTCTCCCCGCTCATTGCACTGATGCACGACCAACTGCGCTCCGCGCGCGCCAACGGCATCCGCGCCGCGACCCTCACCAGCGTCGATGCCGACTGGCGCGAGACCCTCGACGCCTTTCGCGCGGGCCAGCTCGATCTTCTCTATATCGCGCCCGAGCGGGCCAGCCAGAGCGCCTTCCGCGAACTCCTGTCGAGCACCAAGATCGCACTTTTCGCCATCGACGAGGCGCACTGCGTCTCGGAATGGGGGCATGATTTCCGGCCCGACTACCGCCTGCTCAAGCCACTTCTCGACGCCTTCCCGCAGGTCCCCCGCCTGGCGCTGACCGCGACGGCCGACCGCCACACCCGCGCCGACATCCTGACCCAGCTCGGGATCGGCGAGGATGGTCTCATCGTCGCCGGGTTCGACCGTCCCAACATCCGCTACGCGATCCGTCCGCGCGACAGCGTGGCGCGCCAGCTGAAGGGCGTGATCGACGAGAACCCGGGCCCGGGCATCATCTACGCGCCCACCCGTGCGCGCGTGGAGCAGCTTGCCGAGACGCTCGCGAAATCGACCGGCCGCCCGGTCCTGCCCTACCACGCGGGCCTCCCCTCCGAAGTGCGCCAGAAGAACCAGGCCGCCTTCGTGGCGAGCGAGGACATGGTGATGGTCGCGACCGTCGCCTTTGGTATGGGCATCGACAAGCCCGACGTGCGCTTCGTCGCCCACGCCGGGATCCCCAAGTCTATCGAAGGCTACTACCAGGAAACGGGCCGCGCCGGGCGCGACGGCGATCCTTCGATTGCCGTCATGTTCTGGGGCGCGGACGACTTTGCCCGCGCGCGCATGCGGCTGGCCGAAGTCGACGAGGCCCGCCAACAGAGCGAGCGCCAGCGCCTCGAATCGCTCGCGGGCCTGATCGAGACCGCCGACTGCCGCCGCGCCGTTCTCCTCCGCCACTTTGGCGAGGACCCGCCCGCCAAGTGCGGCAACTGCGACACCTGCCTTGAACCGGTCGATGTGATCGACGCGACGACGCTGGCGCAGAAGCTGCTCTCGGCGGTCTACCGCACCGGGCAGACCTATGGCCTTGGACACCTCGAAAAGGTCCTGACGGGCGTTACCGACGATCGCGTGCTCCAGCGCGGGCACGACCAGCTGTCGGTCTTCGGCATCCTGCGCGAGGAAGAAAAGCCGATCCTCAAGGCCCTGGCCCGCGCGCTTCAGGCCCGGGGCAGCCTTGTCCCTACCGAGCACGGCGGGCTGGCACTGGGCGGCGATGCCCGCGAGATCCTCAAGAACGAGGCCGCGGTGATGATCGTGCGCCCACCCAAGAAGGAACGCGGCCGCCGGGGCCGCGCGGCAGACCAGACACCCAACCCGGTCGGCGATCCGCTCTTCGATGCCCTGCGCGAGTTGCGCCGCGATCTCGCCAAGGACCAGGGCGTGCCGCCCTACGTCATCTTCCACGACGCCACGTTGCGCGAGATGGCCTCGATGCGCCCCTCCAGCCTGTCCGAACTGGGCTCGATCACGGGCGTGGGCAGCCGCAAACTTGACGCCTACGGCGAGGAATTCCTCCACGTCCTCCAGCAGTTCTGAGGCGCGACGGCGCGATAGTCATTCATGGTCGACCCGACCGGATTGCCGCAGCAGCTTGGCGACCGCAATTCGCACATCCGAAGGACTGTCTCCGCTCGCGACCTCCACGTAGCCGATTCCCGCTTTGCGTAGAGCCTCGCGTTTCACAGCATCGCGCGCGGCAGCGTCGCGCCCGAGATGATGCCCCGTCCCCTGGAACTCTATGGCGTGAAGCGGCTCATACGCATCATTGACGATCAAAAGGTCCACGCGCTTCGAATTGACAGCAAAGTACGCGTCCTGGTCGTCACTGCGCACGATCTCACCCATGCTGACTTGCGCCATGACCCTCCAATCCGGGGCACCCTCGCGAACACATGTGTCGAGCACAGACATTAGACGCCTCTCCGGACGGTTGAGGAGAGGCTGCGCCGAAAAATCGGCATCCATGACAATATCGAGCTGGTCCGTCGCAGAGACGCGCGACGTCGCCGAGCCCGCCTCCTTCGCTGCTGGTCTTTGGCGGACCGAGGGACGAGAACCCTTGGTCTTGCGCTTCTTCCAGTAGGCACGGCGCTCGGCGCGCTTCGAAGATTCAACGAAACGCTCGACCGCCATTCCCAGCACGCCACCAAACGCGAGAACAGCAATGAGCAAATGGGGCTTGTCGATCAGCGCTGAAATCTCATCTGGCATGATCCAAAGACTAGGCCAGATTACTTAGCAAAATGGAAACCGGAGGAGAGCGCAAGGGAAGCGCCCTCCTCCGGTTTCTGTACTTTATATTACAGCGGGTTATCCAGCTTGATGACTTCCTCTTCGCTCTTGCGCTGCGAGGTCTTGAGCTGGCGGGGCTGCTGGAAGCTTTCAAGCACCGGGGTGTCGCGCTCGTAGATGTCGTCGAAAGTCTCCAGGTTGCCCTCAATGTCGCGCGCGATGGTGAAGTAGGTGAGATAGACCGGGAAGGTGCGGGTCATCTCGACCTTCGTGTACTTGCCCGAACGCGAGATATCGGCGGCCTCGCTGCCCGACATGCCCGCGCCCAGGATCGCCATCGTCATGCCCAGTTCGACCGCACGCTCGGTGCGGATGCAGCCGTGGCTGTAGGCGCGCACCTCGTGGTTGAAGTACTGCTTGGACGGCGTGTCGTGGAGGTAGATCGCGTGCTCGTTGGGCATGTCGATCTTCATCATGCCGAGCGAATTGTTCGGACCCGGCTGCTGGACAACCCAGACATTGCCGTTGGCGTCCTTGGTGGCCTTGTAGCCGGCATTGCGCGCCCAGGTCGGGTTGTTCAGAACCTTCTGGCCCAGCCCCTCCCCCTTCACGATTGACTGCGGCACGGTCCAGGTCGGGTTGAACACGACCGCCGAGACCGTCTCGGCCAGCTGCGGCGTCGCGGTGCGTCCCGGCTTGCCGACGACCGTCTTGTAGGTGCGGATGATCTTGTTCTTGACCGTGAGGCGCAGCTGGAACTCGGGCACGTTGGTCAGAAGATAGACTTCGCCCAGATCGCGCTTGAGCCAGCGCCAGCGATCCATGTTGGCCATGATGAGGAGGCGCCGGTCCTTCTGCGCTTCGGGCGTCGCGGCCAGTTCCTCCTTGAGCGCGGCGTAGTCCGGCACGGTCGGCGCCAGCGCGGCGACGAGACCGGGAATATCGTGCGCTGCCAGGGTCTGGGCCATCACCTTGCCGGTGGGCATCTCGTCGCGGTCGGGATCGACCGCAAACCACTGCACGCGCGCGGGCATGGGCGTGCGCCCGTCGCGCAGGTCCTCGACCAACCAGCCCATGAGCTTGCTCGCCAGTTCGTCGAGCGCATCGCCCTCGCCCGCCGCGATCGCGGCCTCGAGCGCGTCGGGCTGATAGTCGGCGGGAAACAGCCCCTCGCTCCCGATTCCGCGGATCGTGGCGAGAAGGTCCTGCGCGTCGGAGATATTCCAGGGCAGTACCGGTGCGGAGAGGAAGAGTTCCTGCACCACCGGCTCGGACGTGGTGCGCGTCCGCGCCCCCTCGCTCACCACGGTTGCGGTGGTTGGCGCCGGAGCCTTCTGCGGCGCACGCGGGGGCGCGGAGTTCGGCGTTGATGTCGCCGCCGGCAAGGCTTGCGCGGCAGGCGAATGCGGGCGGGGCAGGATGTCTTCAGGGCCGCTCTCGGCGCGACTCTGCGCCAGCACCGGCTGAGCCAGGAGGGAAAGCGCCGAAAGACTCGAAAGAAGGCCACAGGCCTTGCGCTGGATGCTGCTCATTTTGCTTCGAAATCCGCCCGAATAATACGTGTAGGCCGCATAGCGACCGTGCGCATCACGGCCACCGATCCGGCGATGTGAACGCCAGTATAGCACGTCCGTTCCGCATCGCGCCTGTCGCTACGATGAATTGCTTGCGAATAACCGGCGCTTAACCCACAGCACTCGGACCATGACGCAGCCCGCTTACGCCTCCGATACCACGCCACCGGCCCCATCGGCCCTGCAGTCCGCGCTGCCGGTCCTTGCCGTGGTCGCGGGTATCGGGACCTTCAGCGCAATGGATACAACGATGAAGGGCGCCTCGATCGCGCTGGGCGTCTACTCCGCGCTGCTCCTGCGCAACGCGCTGGGGACGCTCTTCGCCCTGCCGGTCTGGCTGGCAACCTTGCGCGCCTCTCGTCCCAAGATCGCCGCCGTCTCGCGTCGCCTCGCGCCAGCGCGCCTGCAACTCCACGCCTTTCGCGCCGCGGTTACGACCTGCATGGCGGCACTCTTCTTCTATGGACTCGTCCGCATTCCCATGGCCGAGGCGATCGCGATCTCGTTCATATCGCCGATCATCGCGCTGTTCCTGGCAGCCTTGCTCCTGGGGGAGGTCATTCGCCCGCAGGCGATCGTGGCCTCGCTGCTCGGCATCGCTGGGGTGATCGTGATCGGCGGCGGACGATTGGGCGCGCTCGGCACCTCCCCCGAGACGCTTAAGGGGATCGCGGCCGTGTTGTGTTCGGCCGTGTTCTATGCCTTCAACCTCGTGCTGCAGCGCAAGCAGGCCCTGCTGGCAGGCCCCGGCGAGATCACGCTGTTCCAGAACCTGTTCTCGACGCTCCTCGTGGCCTTGCCCGCCCCATGGCTTTTCATCCTGCCCACAGGCCCGGTCTGGGGCCTGATCGCGGCGGGGGCCCTGCTCGCCACGCTCGCGCACCTATTGCTTTCTTGGGGCTATGCGCGCGCCGAAACGCAAGTGCTGGTGCCGGTCGAGTACACCGGCTTTGCCTGGGCCGCCTTGCTGGGCTGGCTGTTCTTCGGCGAAAACGTGGCGCTTGCGACTGTTGCCGGAACATTTCTAATCCTCGTCGGATGCTGGGTCGGTACGAGAAACAAAGTTTCACAACCCACCCCCTAGACCTATGCAGGAGGCCCTCCCTCTTGACCTTGCGCCTTTCAGCGCGCATCGGCGAGCCGACGAACCCGTCTGTCGCGTTGCAACACGCCCGAGGACTATGCGTTCAACGGCCTGAACCCAAGCGTCAGACATCACAGGAAGGGAACAACGCCCACATGACCCAGGTCGGACAGGATACGCTCGGTACCCGGAGCACCATGACCGCCGGCGGCAAGACCGTCGCCTACTACTCCTTCAAGAAAGCCGCCGAAAAGATCGGCGACGTATCGCGCCTGCCCTTCTCGATGAAGGTGCTGCTCGAGAACATGCTGCGCTTCGAGGACGGCGGCTTCACGGTCTCGACCGACGACGTCCAGGCCGTGGCCGACTGGCAGAAGAACCCGGTCACCGGCTCGGAAATCCAGTACCGTCCAGCCCGCGTCCTTCTCCAAGACTTCACCGGCGTTCCCTGCGTTGTCGACCTTGCCGCGATGCGTGATGGCATTGCCGCGCTCGGTGGCGACACCAGCAAGATCAACCCCCAGGTTCCCGTCAACCTCGTGATCGATCACTCGGTCATGGTCGACGAGTTCGGCACGCCCCAGGCGTTCGAACAGAACATGGAGATCGAGTACCAGCGCAACATGGAGCGCTACGACTTCCTCAAGTGGGGTTCCAAGTCGCTCGACAACTTCTACGCCGTCCCCCCGGGCACCGGCATCTGCCACCAGGTCAACCTCGAGAACATCGCCCAGAGCGTGTGGACCGAGAACGACCAGAACGGCGAAATCGTCGCCTACCCCGACACCTGCGTCGGCACCGACAGCCACACCACCATGGTCAACGGCCTGGGCGTCCTTGGCTGGGGCGTGGGCGGCATCGAAGCCGAAGCGGCCATGCTCGGCCAGCCCGTCTCGATGCTCATCCCCGAAGTCGTGGGCTTCAAGTTCACGGGCGAGCTGAAGGAAGGCGTGACCGCCACCGACCTCGTGCTGACCTGCACCAACATGCTGCGCAAGCACGGCGTGGTCGGCAAGTTCGTCGAATACTACGGCGAAGGCCTTGCCACGCTCAGCCTCGCCGACCGTGCGACGCTTGCCAACATGGCCCCGGAATACGGCGCTACCTGCGGCTTCTTCGGCATCGATGAGAAGACCCTGGAATACCTGCGCCTCACCGGCCGCGAAGAAGGCCAGATCGAACTGGTCGAAGCCTACGCCAAGGAGCAGGGCTTCTGGATGGATCCCTCGAACCCCGAGCCGGTCTTCTCCTCCAGCCTCGAACTCGACCTTTCGACCGTCGTGCCCTCGCTCGCCGGTCCGAAGCGCCCGCAGGACAAGGTCGTCCTCACCGAAGTCGACGATGTCTTCAACAAGGACATGGCCGAGCTCTACAAGCGTGACCGCAAGTCGGTCGACGTCGATGGCGCGGACTACAAGCTGACCGATGGCGACGTGATGATCGCCGCGATCACCTCGTGCACCAACACCTCGAACCCCTCGGTTCTCGTGGCCGCCGGCCTCGTTGCCAAGAAGGCCGACGAGCTGGGCCTGAAGCCCAAGCCCTGGGTCAAGACCTCGCTGGCCCCCGGCTCGCAGGTCGTCACTGACTACCTCGAGAAGGCGGGCCTCCAGGCGCACCTCGACAACGTCGGCTTCAACCTTGTCGGCTACGGCTGCACCACCTGCATCGGCAACTCGGGCCCGCTCGCCGAGCCCCTGTCCAAGGCAATCAACGAGAACGACCTCGTCGCTTCGGCCGTCATCTCGGGCAACCGCAACTTCGAAGGCCGCGTCTCGCCGGACGTGCGCGCCAACTTCCTGGCCTCGCCGCCGCTGGTTGTCGCCTACGCCCTGAAGGGCACCGTGGTGGAAGACTTCACCACCACCCCGATCGGCACCGGCAAGGACGGCCAGGACGTGTTCCTCAAGGACATCTGGCCGACCAACGAGGAAGTAACCACCACGATGAACGCGTGCGTGGATCGCGAGATGTTCCAGGCCCGCTACGCCGACGTCTACAAGGGCGACGAGCACTGGCAGGCTATCAACGTCACCGGTTCGGAAACCTACGCGTGGAAGCCGGCTTCGACCTACGTCGCGAACCCGCCGTACTTCGAGGGCATGGAAATGACCCCGGCGCCGGTCTCGGACATCATCGAAGCCAAGCCGCTCCTCATCCTGGGCGACTCGGTCACCACCGACCACATCTCGCCCGCCGGTTCGATCAAGGCAGACAGCCCGGCCGGTGAATGGCTCATGGAGCACCAGGTCGCAAAGGCCGACTTCAACTCCTACGGCTCGCGCCGTGGCCACCACGAAGTGATGATGCGCGGCACCTTCGCCAACATCCGCATCCGCAACGAGATGGTCCCGGGCACCGAAGGCGGCTACTCGTCGTACAAGGGTGAAACCATGGCGGTCTACGACGCCGCGATGAAGCACGCGGCCGATGGCACGCAGCTCGTGGTCGTGGCCGGCAAGGAATACGGCACCGGCTCGTCGCGTGACTGGGCGGCGAAGGGCACCAACCTGCTGGGCGTGCGCACCGTCATCGTCGAGAGCTTCGAGCGCATCCACCGCTCGAACCTGGTCGGCATGGGTGTGCTTCCGCTCCAGTTCAAGGACGGCGACACCCGCGAGACGCTCGGCCTGACCGGCGACGATGCCTTCACCATCAAGGGCGTTGCCAACCTCAAGCCGCGCCAGGACGTCGAAGTCGAAGTGACCCGTGCGGACGGTTCGACCTTCACGTTCACCGCTCTGTGCCGCATCGACACGGCCAATGAGCTGGAATACTACATGAACGGGGGCATCCTTCAGTACGTCCTGCGCAAGCTCGCAGCCGACTGATCCGGCGCTCAGCCGAGGCCCTCATGGACCTTTCGAAAACCCCGTCCGGCAGGCGCCGGGCGGGGTTTTCCGCGTTTGAGGCCCGGTCATGGACGGAACGGGAGAAGCTGGTCATGATTTCCGCGAGCCAGCGCCCTCGGTAACCCGGAAATTCCGGGCATGAGGCACTCGCCCAATCTCGCCGCGATACAGGACGGGGCGACAAGCAATCGCCTCGCCAAGGCGGCTCTCACAAGCTGACGTAGACATTATGGGGAACCCGAGGGCGATGGCTCTCGGTTCACTCTCTGCCCTTGCCTGGCTTGTGGATGTCCGTACCTTTTGAGCGGGCTGGAAATCCCGCGAACCTGCGTCAGGCTTGGACGGTGTCCTTGTCCCGACGCGCCAGGCGGCTGCGCGCGAAGAGCGCAGCGGCAGCGGCACCGAAGAGGATCAGCATCGGCGGTTCGGGCACGTCAATTGGCGGAGGAGGAGCGGGGGGCGTGTAGCCGCCCGTCGTGGATCCCCCGGTGGTCGTAGTGGTATCACCGCCTGTCGAAGTCGATGTGGACGTGCTGGTCGAACTGCTCGTTGAACTCGACGTGCTCGAGCTCGTGCTCGTGTTGCCGCCCGAGCTTGTCGATGTACTCGTGGTGGTCGAGCCATCGTCGCCCCCCGAACTGGTCGAGGTACTGGTGGTGGTCGTCGTCGAACCCTCGCCGCCCGAAGAGCTCGACGAAGATGAGGAGGACGATGAAGAGGAACTGGAACTGGACGAGGACGAGCTGCTCGACGTCGAGCCGCCGGTCGTGGTCGAAGTGATGACGACGTTGCCGCCGCTCGACCCGCCGCCTCCGAAGAACCCGCCGAAAAAGCCTCCCCCGAAGCCCCCGATAGGACCACCGCCGATAACCACAGGCGTACCGCCGCTGCCGCCTGCGGGCATCGGCGTGGGGGCTGGCGGAATGTAGGGC
>NZ_VIRF01000106.1 GCF_008107685.1 Novosphingobium sp. BW1 | reverse complement strand
TTCGAGCCGCTTGGTGTCCGGTCCTGTAACCTCAATCTGGATGCCCGTTCGCATGCGCCATCTTCGCATGTCCCCCCGTTCAAGGGAATCCCGAAAACGGAATCATCTGTTCCGATCAATCCACTAGAGACCGGGATTTGCAAAGCCAGTCTCATGAGCAGAACGTGGCCATCGACCGGCCAGAAATCGAAGCATTCAGTAATTTGAGATTTTCACCAATTTATCAGTGGTATCCCTGCAATACACCCTTACGAAACTATACTGTCCATATTTCGGCATGAATCTTACGCATTCATGTTCCTTGTCCCGGAAAAAATCGGGGTGCATGGCTTGCAGGTTCTCACGGAGGATCGTCCTGTCAGCGCTTGGCGCTGCGGCGACTAAACCCTTGATCGCATCATGGTACACAGACGCCTTTACGGCATCATCATCGCTAAAATAGAACCATTTCAAATAGTTTGATCCAGCATAAAACCCTAATGCCAGGAAAATGACAGCTGAAATGGCGAGGATGAGATATGTTCTGCTTTTCATCTCATCACCTGCTTGAACGAGAGCAGTAGAGGACACCATTCTGGACCGAAACACTCATAGCTTCCCCAAATCCATCACCATTGGAAATATCCGCCGGTGAAAGATCGGGTGCGTACGTGTCCGATGGGTAATGCGAGTGAAATACGATCGCATTCCCATTTAGCCTGAGAAAATTCTGGACAGTGAAACCCTTAGAGGCGTTCCAAAGGCCGCCGACGCCGGTAGTCGTCGGTCCGATGCTTACATTCCCACCGCCCCACATTCGAGGCACGGTCCGAGATACAAATCCATACTCGCGACGATTCGCGGCACCCAATCGGTCAATGTTCGCAATAGACTTCGCCAATGCAGGATTCTTGGCCACCAAGTCGTTGATGCCAGATGAAGCGCAATTGTCCTGCTCTGTTTGCTCCTTACTTTGCGGCTCTTCGCCATCCCCTTCAGAGTTCCCCCGTCCAGGGTATTCGCGCTCAGAGCCAAGAGAGTTATTGCCACTACCAAAGCCATCAGGCCGCTCTTCTTCTACGCAAATAAGTGCCTCCTCACACTGTTCTCGAATGCATTCAGCCTCGCTCAAATCAAAACACCTGTCGCTCAGTTGAAGCCCTGAGGGATCAACGTTGTTCACTGGATCTGATCCAACATAGTTGTACCAGTTCATGCCGTCGGCGTAACCGATATGATCGGTCTGCATGAAGCGGCCGAGTGTAGAGGTGGCCTGGAGAATCTGCACACTGAGATAATTGGATTTTCTGCCTGAGAGCAGCCAGATGGGCTGCGAGACAGGAGCAGAGAATGAGCAGACGACCCCGGCGCAACCACAGCCCGGCATTCAAGGCGAAGGTGGCGCTTGCCGCGATCAAGGGTGAGAAGACGCTGGCAGAGCTGGCGCACGACTATGATCTGCATCCCAACCAGATCACGACGTGGCGCACGCAGTTGCTCGAAGGGGCGGCGGGCGTGTTCGGCTCGGAGAAGGCATCTGACGAACCGGCCGTCGACGTGAAGACGCTTCACGCCAAGATCGGCGAGCTGACGTTGGCCAATGATTTTTTGGAAGGCGCGCTCGGCAAGGCAGGTCTGTTGCCGAGCGCAAGGCGATGATCGATCGAACGCACACCTTTCCCGTGAAGCGGCAGGCGAAGGAACTGGGGATCAGCCGGGGTAGTGTCTATTATCTGCCGCGGCCGGTTTCGTCCGAAGATCTTGCGATCATGCGTTGCATCGACGCGCTGCATCTGGAGTTTCCGTTCGCAGGCAGCCGGATGATGCGCGACTTTCTTCGTCAGGAGGGCATCACGATCGGCCGCTGCCATGTCGCGAGCCTGATGAAGAAGATGGCGATCGAGGCCGTCTATCGCCGTCCCAGCACTTCCAGGCCGGCGCCAGGGCACAAGATCTACCCCTATCTCCTGCGCAAGCTTCCGATGGTGAGGCCCAATCAGGTCTGGGCGACAGATATCAGCTACATTCCCATGGCCCGGGGCTTCGTCTATCTTGTCGCTATCGTCGACTGGTTCAGCCGCAAGGTCCTCAGCCACCGGATTTCGATTACGCTGGACGCCGACTTCTGCGTGGAAGCGCTCGAGGAA
>NZ_VIRF01000105.1 GCF_008107685.1 Novosphingobium sp. BW1 | reverse complement strand
TGTGAAGGGTTTCGGGCGCTTGCGTACGAAAGCCTCCAGTGCAGGAACCCGCGGGCCCCATGCGCTGGTCTATGTGTAAAGCGTCTTTGGGATGGTTCTGGAGGGCAAGCGCTGCCGATCTGGAAGTGCCACTGCTGGCGCGATCGGCGTGATTTCGTGCGGCGTCAGGCCGCAAGTAGCGGTGGTTTTGCGAGTCAGTGTGCCCTGCGCCTGCACTAACTCCGGGATGGGCATGCGCTGGGTCGTCGGCCAGGACGCCATGAGCGTGACCGTCATGCAGGGTGGGCCATGCCGGATCATGGCGTGTTCGCCCGGATGGAGCCTGCTGATTGCGGCGGCGCTCGGGGCTGGCACCAGCGGGCGAAGGCCTCGATGATAGTCATGTGCCCGCCGCAACATGGGCATGGCGAGCGATGATCGGTCGGCTCGTCGGGTTCGGGCTCACCGACCGGTGCAGCAACGCCCAGTAGACTGCGGGCGAGCGCCAGAGCGTCCTTGTGCGTCGAGCTGGCGAGCAGGCCATAATGCCGGATGCGGTGGAAGCCGCGCGGCAGGACGTGGATCAGGAAGCGGCGGATGAACTCGTCCGTCGCCAGCGTCATGACCTGCTGGCGTTCGGCCTCGCCGCGACGGTAGTCCTTGTAGCGGAACGTCACGCCGGTCTCGTCAAAGGCGAGGAGCCGCCGGTTCGAGATGGCGACGCGGTGGGTATAACGCGATAGGTAGGCCAGCACCGCCTGCGGCCCTGCAAAGGGCGGCTTGGCATAGACCACCCAGCGTTTCTTCCGGATCGGCGACAGATGCCGCAGGAAGGCCTTGCGTGTCGCCAGGCCCGCCATCGCGCCGAAGAAGCTGAGCTTGCCAGCATCGAACAGCGCCATCAGCCGGGCGAGGAATAGCCGCCGGAACAATGCGCCCAGCACGCGCACCGGCAGCAGGAAGGCCGGGCGCGACGAGATCCAGCGCGTTCCGTCCAGCGCGATACCGCCGCCGGGCACGATCATGTGCACATGCGGGTGGTGGGTCAGCGCCGATCCCCACGTGTGCAGCACGGCAGTGATGCCGATCCGCGCACCGAGGTGCCTGGGATCGGCCGCGATGGTCAGCATCGTATCCGCAGCCGCGCGGAACAGCAGGTCATAGACCACCGCCTTGTTCTGCCAGGCGATGTCGGCGATCTCGGCGGGCACGGTGAACACCACGTGGAAGTAGCCAACCGGCAGCAGATCGGCCTCTCGCGCCTCGAGCCAGGTGCGCGCTGCTGCGCCCTGGCACTTGGGACAGTGACGGTTGCGGCACGAGTTGTAGGCGATCCGCCAGTGCCCGCAGTCGTCGCAGGCCTCGACGTGCCCGCCAAGCGCGGCAGTGCGGCAGTTCTCGATGGCCGTCATGACCTTGAGCTGGCCGAGGCTGAGATGCCCGGCGTGGGCCGCGCGATACGCGGGCCCGGCGCTGCGGAAGATGTCGGCGACCTCGTGGTCGGCGCGCACCGGTTCAACCGGGAGGGCCCCTGCCTTCCATCACGGCAACGATCCGGTCGAGCGGGCTGGTCACCGCCCGCATGGTCTTGCTCGACACCCGAGTGTAGATGCCGGTCGTGTTGATGTTCACGTGTCCCAGCAGGACCTGGATGACGCGGATATCGACACCCTGCTCGAGCAGGTGAGTGGCGAACGAATGCCGCAATGTGTGCGGGCTCACCCGCTTGCGGATCTCGGCACGCGCAGCGGCTTCCTGCACGACGCGGTGCAACTGGCGCGCTGAGACCGGATCCGTGCCGTTGCGACCGGGGAACAGCCAGCCATGGGGCAACATCACTCCCCGCCGCTTGCCTTCGCGCCACCATTGACGAAGCAAGTCCAGCAGGTGCGGTGAGAGCATGGCGTTGCGATCCTTGCGTCCCTTGCCCTGCTCGACGCGGATCATCATCCGGGTGCTGTCGATGTCATCGACCTTGAGATGGGCAACCTCCGAGACGCGCAGGCCCGCGCCATAGGCCACGCTCAGCGCTGCCTTGTACTTGATACCTGGCGCGGCCTCGAGCAGTCGCGCGGTCTCCTCGACGCTCAAGACCACCCTCAATTTGGGCGCGTAATGAATGACGACGAGCCCCAGCGCCATCTCCGGCCGCTTCAGGGTGATGCCGAACAGGAAACGCAGTGCCGACACGGCCCCATTGATGGTTGCCGGACCCACGGCGCGCTCATGCTGATCAAGCTGAAAGCGCCGGAGATCTTCGGCAGTGGCGGTATCGGGGGGCTGGCCGAGAAAAGCAGCAAAGCGCCGGACGTGGCGGATGTAATCCTTCTGGGTATGTTCCCCAAGGCCACGCATCTTCATGTCCTGCAACATGCGCTGGCGAAGCGGAGTGTTCGGGGTCGGGGAAGTGATGGTATCCATGGTGAGTTCCTTTGCGTTGAAGGAACTCCACGGTCGCAAGGCGACATCGCCGCTCGCAAAGCCTGAACAATACTACGCTACCTCGCCCCAAGCGACCCTCCCGCGAAGCGGGTTCGTGCT
>NZ_VIRF01000045.1 GCF_008107685.1 Novosphingobium sp. BW1 | reverse complement strand
TGAGAACACCGGCAATAAAAGGGGCCAGTCGTCGGCGGGCATCCCCGGGATAAAAAGGGGCCAGTCCTGCTAGACCTCCGTTTTTGGGCGGGGGTGGAGGATGAAGAGAGTGGAACTCTATCAGAAGGTCCGCCGCGCTGTGATGATTGACGGCATGAGCCGCCGCGGCGCCGCAACGTACTTTGGCATCAACCGCAAGACGGTCGACAAGATGCTGGTTTTCCCCGAGCCGCCGCAGCACGGCCGTTCGGGGCGGTCATTCAAGGGGAAGCTGACGGGATTCACCGAGATCATCGACAAGATCCTGACAGATGATCGCACGGTGCATGCCAAGCAGCGCCATACGGCGGTACGGATATTCGAGCGGCTGCGCGTGGAGCATGGTTACACCGGCGGCATCACGATCGTTCGGGATTATGTGGCGGGTGCAAAGCTGCGCAGTCGGGAGGTGTTTATCCCACTGAGCCACAAGCCGGGTCACGCGCAGGTGGACTTTGGCGAAGCGGACGGGATCATCGACGGCAAGCTGACGCGGTTCCACTATTTCTGCATGGATCTGCCGCACAGCGACGCGCCGTTCGTCAAAGCCTACCCCGCCGAAGTGGCCGAGGCGTTTTGTGAGGGCCATGTGGCGGCGTTCGCCTTCTTCGGCGGCATTCCGCAATCGATCCTGTACGATAACACCAGGCTGGCGGTGGCGCAGATCCTGGGTGACGGGAAGCGTGAACGCAGCCGGATGTTCTCGACCCTGCAAAGCCACTACCTGTTCGAGGACAAGTTCGGCCGGCCCGGCAAGGGCAACGACAAAGGCAAGGTCGAAGGGCTGGTGGGCTATTCGCGGCGGCACTTCATGGTGCCAATGCCGGTGGCCGACAGCATCGATGCGATGAACGCGCGGTTCCTAGATCAATGCGTGGCGCGGCGGCAGGCGGTGTTGCGCGGACACGAGCAAAGCATAGCCACCAGGATGCAGGCCGATCTGGCGGCGTTCATGGCGCTGCCGGCGGTACCGTTCGACCCGTGCCATATGGTGACGGGCCGGGCCTCGTCGATGTCGCTGGTGCGCTACCGCACCAATGATTACTCAGTGCCGACGGCCTACGCCCACCAGGAGGTGGTGATCAAAGGCTATGTCGACCGGGTCGAGGTAATCTGCCGCGGGGAACAGATCGCGGTGCACCGGCGCAGCTATGAGCGCGAAGACTTCATCGCCAACCCGCTCCACTATCTGGCGCTGCTGGAACACAAGCCACGCGCACTCGATCAGGCCGCGCCGCTCGATGGCTGGGTTCTGGCCGAGCCGATGCATCGCATCCGCCGGTTGATGGAAGCGCGCAGCGGTAAGGAAGGTCGGCGCGAGTACATCCAGGTCTTGCGGCTATGCGAACGCTTCGAGCAGTCTCTTGTGGAATGGGCGGTAGCGCGGGCCTTGGACATGGGTGCGATCAGCTTCGATGCAGTGAAGATGATTGCGCTGGCACGGCTTGAACGGCGCCCTCCACGCCTCGATTTGCAGTTTTACCCGCACCTGCCGCGTGCCCACGTTGGGCGTACCGATCCGCGCAGCTATATGGGTCTGCTATCCCAGACCGGCGCTTCAGCGGCGGGAGTAGTGGCATGACCGAGACCCCGATGCCAATGCCGCTGCCCGCCATGGAGCAGGCCGCAACCAGTGTGCCGCCAGCGGTGCTGCTGGCCAATCACCTCAAGGCGCTCAAGCTGCCGACCTTCGTGCGCGAGTATGAAAAGGTCGCCCTTGAGGCCGCGCAGGACCGCGCCGATTATCCGCGCTATCTACTGCGGCTGTGCGAACTGGAGCGGATCGATCGCGAACGCCGGATGGTCGAGCGCCGTATCCGCATGGCCCGGTTCCCGCACACCAAAAGCTTCGACACCTTCGACTTTGCCGCCCAGCCATCGCTCAACAAGGCGCTGGTGCTGGAACTGGCGCGCGGGGAATGGATCGAACAGCGCCGCAATGTCATCGCGCTGGGGCCGAGCGGCACGGGCAAGACACACGCCGCCCTCGCACTGGGGCTTGCCGCCTGCCAGAAAGGGCTCAGCGTTGCGTTCACCACGGCGGCGGCGCTGGTGCATGACCTCATGGAGGCCCGGGATGAGCGCCGGCTACGCCTGCTCCAGAAGCACTTGGCCTCGGTGAAGCTGCTGATCCTTGATGAACTGGGCTATGTGCCGTTCACCGCCGTCGGCGGCGAGTTGCTGTTCGAGGTGCTCAGCCAGCGCTACGAACGCGGCAGCACGCTGATCACCAGCAACCTGCCCTTCGATGAATGGACCTCGGTGTTCGGCTCCGAGCGGCTCACCGGCGCGCTGCTCGACCGGCTGACCCACCACGTCCACATCCTCGAGATGAACGGCGAGAGCTTCCGCCTCGCCAGCAGCCGCAAGCATCATAAAAACAAGGAGAGCTGCAAGATGCCATGATTACAAACGGCTATCGGCAGCGGGAAATCGGCTTCCGCTCCGCTACAGCCGCTTCCCCGCTGCCGATAAGGCCCAGCCTCAACCCGAGGCTTTTTGTTTGAACCAACTGGCCCGTTTTTAAACCGGTGGCTGGCCCCTTTTTATACCGGCGTTGACA
>NZ_VIRF01000104.1 GCF_008107685.1 Novosphingobium sp. BW1 | reverse complement strand
CTTCACCGGCGTGCTGCGGCGCGAGGGTATCGCCATCAGCATGGACGGCCGCGGCGCCTGGCGCGACAATGTCGTGGTCGAGCGGCTGTGGCGCTCGGTGAAGTACGAGGAAGTCTACCTGCACGCCGACGCATGCGTCAGCGAAGCGCGCAGTTCGATCGGCCGATACCTGGGCTTCTACAACGCCCGGAGACCTCACTCGAGCCTCGGCGGACGTACGCCCGATCAAACCTACTTTGACAATCTGCCACAGGCCGTGGCAGCGTGAATTGGCCGCGACTTGCGGGGCGTCACTCCGGCCGGGCTACGCCCGACCTCCATGACGCCCCGCAGGCGCCAGCTTGAACAACCAAACCGCAGACGATCCACTTATCAAACGTCAAAGGCTGTTCAGACAAACCGAGCCACTTCTCACTTCCCGAAAACAGACAGGCAGCTATCCGAGCATTTCTGACAAAAACCGACATTCCGCTAACGACCCAATTGCGGACTTTGGCGCCGGAGCGGCTTAGATAGGGCGGTCGCTCAATCCATGCTATTAGCCGGAGTCGCGGGTCGGATTGCATGGAGAGCGAGATGAGCATTTCCAAATTGGTCGCTGGTGCCAGCGTGATGGCGATGAGCCTCGCGGCAGGCACGCAAGCGAATGGCCAAACAAGACCCGCTAATGCGGTCGAGATGACCGCGGTCGAGAACGTCGCGCTCGTAGAATTGGCGGGCGCGCCTCTTTTTGAAGGGCTAGGTGACTACCACCGCCGGATAACGACCGCCAACGCGGGCGCTCAAAGCTATTTCGATCAGGGGATGGTGCTCGCATTCGGCTTCAATCACGCCGAAGCAATCCGGTCGTTCCGTGCAGCACAGAGGCTCGATCCGCAGTGCGCCATGTGTTTCTGGGGAGAGGCGCTGGCGACCGGCCCCAACATCAACGTAACTGCCAAGGGCAAGGCGGTCATGAGCCCGGAAGAGCGGAAATCGGCTTTTGCCGCGATCGGTAAGGCAATGGATCTGCGCTTCAACGCGAGTCCAGCAGAGCAGCTGTTGATCGAAGCCCAGGCGGCGCGATACAACGGCGATCCCGACACGGGGCGAGAGCCGCTCGACCAAGCCTATTCGGATGCGATGGGTCAATATGTCGCAGCACACCCCGACGACGACGATGCGAGTGCAATCTTTGCAGAATCGCTGATGAACCTCATGCCTTGGGACTACTGGTCAGATGCCGGCCTGCCCAAAGAGGACACGCGCAAGGTGATTGCTACGCTCGAGAAAATAATTGAGCGAAGTCCCAATCACCCTCTAGCCCTGCACCTTTATATCCACGCGGTCGAGGCGTCGGAAACGCCGGGCATCGCGGAGGATGAAGCGGACCGCTTGCTCGATCTGGTTCCGGCATCGGGGCACCTCGTTCATATGCCGGCGCACATCTACTGGCGCGTCGGTCGCTATGACGATGCGGCGAAGGCCAATATCCGCGCCGCCGCAGTCGACGAGGAATATATTGCGGCATGTAATGCGCAGGGTTTCTATCCGGCGCTCTACTACCCGCACAACATCCACTTCCTGTGGGCCGCGACCAGCATGTCGGGGCAGAGCGCGATGGCGCTCGCATCAGCCGAGAAGCTCGCCGCAAACGTCCGCATGGAGCAGATCGAGCAGTTTCCGACGGTGGAATTCTTCAAGACCATTCCGCTGCTCACGCAGGTGCAATTCGGTCGATGGGACGAGATTCTCGCGCAGTCCGAACCGCCCACCCCACGCGATTATTCACGAGCGATCATGAATTACGCGCGCGGCCTTGCGTTGGTTCACAAGGGTCGCGCAGCCGAAGCGCAGGTAGAGCTGGACCAACTCGCGCAGGCCAAGGATAGCGTGCAGATAAGCTTCCTCGATAATGCGGACTATCCAGCGTCGGTGCTGCTGAACATTGCACACGGCCTGCTTGCGGGTGAACTGGCGCTCGAAGAAGGCGATGATGACAAGGCAATCGGACTGTTCCAAGAGGCCGTGTCACTGCAGGACGAGCTGCCCTATATGGAGCCGCCTTTTTGGTATTATCCAACCCGCCAATCCCTGGGGCAGGCCCTGCTAGTCGCGGATCGTGCGGCGGAAGCGGAAGCAGTGTATCGCCAGGACCTGAAAGACTACCCGAGAAACGGCTGGTCGATGGCGGGATTGATCCAGTCGCTGAAAGCTCAAGGCAAGGCCACGCAAGAGGCTCAGTCTGACTTCGCCGTCATCTGGTCCAAAGCAGATGTCGACCTGGAAGGATCGCGTTTCTGAGACCCAACGCGCGCCGTCGACGTGCAGTCTGATGTCCGCTTTCCACCCCATAATGAGACGTTCACGGACGCTTGCCGAACGGGAAAGCGGCCCTTCCGCTTTTGGAAGGGCCGCCTCACGGTCAAATCTCAGTTCGCTCTGCTAATTGTAGAGCATCTTCGACATCCACACCGAGATAGCGCACGGTATTCTCGATCTTCGAGTGTCCGAGCAGGATCTGAATGGCTCTGAGATTGCCAGTAGCCTTGTAGATCATCGAGGCCTTGGTTCGTCTGAGTGAGTGCGTTCCGAACTCCTCACGCCGGAGCCCGATGGCAGTAACCAGAGGTGGCCTGGAGAATCTGCACACTGAGATAATTGGATTTTCTGCCTGAGAGCAGCCAGATGGGCTGCGAGACAGGAGCAGAGAATGAGCAGACGACCCCGGCGCAACCACAGCCCGGCATTCAAGGCGAAGGTGGCGCTTGCCGCGATCAAGGGCGAGAAGACGCTGGCAGAGCTGGCGCACGACTATGATCTGCATCCCAACCAGATCACGACGTGGCCCACGCAGTTGCTCGAAGGGGCGGCCGGAGTGTTCGGCTCGAAGAAGGTTTCAAACGAACCGGCTGTCGACGTGAAGACGCTGCATGCCAGGATCGGGGAACTGACGCTGGCCAACGATTTTTTTGGAAGGCGCGCTCGGCAAGGCAGGACTGTTGCCGAGCGCAAAGCGATGATCGATCAAACGGACACCTTGCCGGTGAAGCGGCAGGCGAAGGAACTGGGGATCAGCCGGGGCAGTGTCTATTATCTGCCGCGGCCGGTTTCGTCCGAAGATCTTGCGATCATGCGTTGCATCGACGCGCTGCATCTGGAGTTTCCGTTCGCAGGCAGCCGGATGATGCGCGACTTTCTTCGTCAGGAGGGCATCACGATCGGCCGCTGCCATGTCGCGAGCATGATGAAGAAGATGGCGATCGA
>NZ_VIRF01000100.1 GCF_008107685.1 Novosphingobium sp. BW1 | reverse complement strand
TATCCATGGTGAGTTCCTTTGCGTTGAAGGAACTCCACGGTCGCAAGGCGACATCGCCGCTCGCAAAGCCTGAACAATACTACGCTACCTCGCCCCAAGCGACCCTCCCGCGAAGCGGGTTCGTGCTTTGGGACTTTGCGGTCCTTCCCGAGTTCCGTGCTTAACGGAAGGTCTTGCCAATAGCCGACATTCAATGTTCGCCTGATCAATCTCGCAGCGCGGCTACAACTGGGCCCTTACGGACCCTGTCATATCGGTAGGCAGGCCGCGAAAAGCTGCCGTGAAGGTCCACCGCGGGCGATTAGCTATTTCCGATTCCGTTCAAGGAGGTCGTCTAATAGGGCGTCCAGTTCTCTCCGGCTGAGATAGCGACCATCTCGAATAACCGCCGCAATCCGGCGGGTATTCGCAATATTGCTGAGCGGATCGGCGTCGAGAAGCACCAGGTCGGCTCTCATTCCGACGGCAACCGTTCCGCGATCATCGTCCACACCGAGAAATTCTGCGGACAACCGGGTGGAACCCTCGAGGATTGACGCGTTGTCGAGACCAGCTTCGGCCAGGGCCTCGAACTCGTCATGGAGGGAAAATCCGGGGGCTACGCCGGGGATGCCTGCATCGGTTCCTGTGAGGATGGGAATGCCTGCCTCGGCGAACGCGCGCACGAGTGGCCCATTAAACTGCACAATACTCTGCACGTATTGGATATATCCTTCGCTCGACTGCGCCGCGTAAGGATTGGAGTTGACCGAAAAATCGTAGAACTGAGGCGGCAGTACGTACAAGTCCACACGCGACGCCAGGGACCCCGGGTCGCGTGCGATTTCCAAGATACGCTCGTTGGCTGTGAGCGTTGAGACAAGCGCGGTGTCGTTTTTCCGAGCCATCTCGACATAGGATGGGATCGCAGTGATGTCGGGCGACCGGGTTTGCTGGGCAAATTCCTCAGCATGAACGATCAGTTCGAAACCGGGCTGGAAGAAAGCCTCAGTGATCCCCTTACCCCGCTGCGGGATATGGCCGATGACCCGGATATCGCGGGCGCGCGCCTCATCCACGATGGCGGTGAACGTCTCCAGATCGAGGCGACCATAGACCTTTACGAATTCATACCCGTCTGCCGCCGCATCCTTCACCGCCTGCCTGCCCTCCGCAGGCGTCGCTGCACTTTGCGTAATGCCGAAAGGCAAGATCGGATCGTCGCTATCGATCATTGGGGCCATGGCGATGTGAGGGCCCAGGACGCGACCGCTTTCGACCTCGATCCGCTGGCCGACCGTTTCGGGCATCGCAGCAAGATCGAATACCTGGAGCACGCCGTTGACGATGTAGGGTGTGAAGATGTCCTGTATGTTCGCGGCGCCGTCTTCCGGTACGGGGCTGCCCGCGAGAAGCCTTAGCATCCGATCATTCCCGAGATGGACGTGCATGTCGCTGAACCCCGGGATCAGCCACATGCCCGTCCCGTCGATTCGGTTGGCGTCGCACAGGTCAATCCCGTCCTGTGCGAACGCGATCGAAACGATACGGTCCCCTTCGATTACCACCGTCCTGTTGGGCAGTACGCCGCCCTCCTCCGTCATCGGGATAACCGTAACGTTCTCGATAACGAGCGCGTCGCTGGCAGTTGCCGGGGCGGGTGGGGACGCGGCCAGCGGCGCGGGTGCCGCGATCAATAGGCCCGCGAGAAATGCCAGGCATCTAAACATATTCGAAGTCCTCCGTAGCTGCCGACCGATGGTTCAAACCCAGCCAGGGGTCGCAGTAGATTTCCAACCGATAAACTTGGCACTGTCTAGATCGGTTATCACCGTAGATCTAGACACTGTCAAGTCGCTCCGCTAAACTAAGCCGGTCAAGCAAGCATTTCGAGGGTCGGGAACGTGCAGGACAAGACCTATCATCACGGAAACCTCGCCTTCGAGTTGCTGCAGGCTGCGGAGCGCGAGCTTGTCCTGAACGGGATCGAGGCTCTTTCTCTGCGCGCGGTGGCGAAGCGAGCTGGTGTCAGCCACGGGGCACCCGCGTACCATTTCAAGAGTGCGCGAGGATTGTTAACCGCGCTTGGGGCGATCGGATACGAACGCCTCGTAGGGGTACAGGAAACTCGCCAACGCAGCGCTGAAAGCGACCCCAAATCACAACTGATCGCGATTGGCCTCGGCTATCTCGATTTTGCTGAATCGAATCCGGAACTGTTCCGCTTGATGTTCTCTTCCGAGAAGCCGGACAGGAGCGACACACACTTCGATACCGCGGCAAAAGGCGCGTTCGGAAAACTGGTCGAGGGCGTGCGCAAAATAATGGATCGCGATCCTCATACCCATCCCGCCGCTATGACGCAGGTAGCCGCATCCTGGGCGATGGTGCACGGGCTGGCCGATCTAATGATTTCAGGACGGCTCGACGGGCCTTTGGCCTTGAACGACATCTCCGAATTGACTCGGGAGGTTCTCCTATCCGACATCATGTTGCGAGCTCTTGCAGAATGCTAAATACCCGGGCGAGCGGAAACCGGCCGACCTCGGTCCCTTCCATTTGAACAGTTCTGACATCCTTACCAAGCACAGCCTGCTTGAGTTTACTCGCTAATCCGACAGTCCGCTTTCCAGCCGTGAATTAGCTCCAAGCTGCTCGGCAATAACGGACATGGTTTCGGAGCATAGACGACCGCTCTCGGGATAGAATTGCAATCTTCTGAATGGCAGGAAATTGGGCAGCACTGCTGTCTGCCTGCTAAATTGGATGGCCACGGCGGCTTTCGGCCCGATGCTGCCCGCCCTAGATTTTCACCTTCTTCGGATCCTCTTCCCTTGGCCAATGACGGCCAAGGAGAAAGACAATGGGATACTCACGATTTGACCCTGCCATGCAGAGACGCGTGGCCTGGAACTCTGGAAAGAATGTCGGAACCAAGCGCCCGCTAACGCAAAAACAGATATGGGCGATCCGCTTTCACCTCGATCGCGAAGGACGTTTGAGGGACAAGGCTCTCTTCGATCTCGCCATCGATAGCAAGTTGCGCGGCTGCGATTTGGTGAAGATCAAAATTGGCGATGTGGTCGCCGGTGCAGACATCCGCAATCGCGCGATCGTCATTCAACAAAAGACCAATCGACCAGTGCAGTTCGAACTCACCGCCGACGTGCGAACGACGTTGCTCGCCTGGCTGGAACGCCGGGGCGGTTCAACGGGCGATTATCTCTTCCCAAGCAGAGTAGATCATGCCGGACATATGAGCACGCGCCAGTATGCCCGCCTGGTTGATGAATGGGTGACTGCAATTGGTCTTCGGAAGTCCGAATACGGAACGCACTCACTTAGGAGGACAAAAGCCGCGATGATCTATCGGGCCACCGGTAACATTCGGGCAATCCAGATTTTGCTGGGTCATACAAAGATCGAGAATACGGTTCGCTATCTCGGTGTCGATGTCGAAGACGCTTTGAACCGCGCCGGGATTGCCGGAGGCCATTCGTCTTAAATTATGCAGCCAATGGAACGTCGTCCAGCATGGCGTAGTAGCGCTGCTCGGCTTCGACCGGAGGAATGTTTCCGATCGGCTCTAGCAGG
>NZ_VIRF01000115.1 GCF_008107685.1 Novosphingobium sp. BW1 | reverse complement strand
CTACTGCCCCGACACCCCGATCACCGCGCTGGCCGACTGGCTGGCCGATCCGGTCTCACCCGCCCGCTTCCCTTCGCACACGCTGCGCTTTCGCAACGACAGCTGGGCCCAGGCGGTGGGCCTTGGCGACCTCAGCGACGACCAGTGGATTGCCCATTTTGGCCGATTCGAGCCGCTCGAGGACAATCTCGAGCGCCCGCTGGCGCTGCGCTACCACGGACACCAGTTCCGCAACTACAACCCGGACCTTGGCGACGGGCGCGGCTTTCTCTTTGCGCAGATGCGCGACGGAAGCCACGGCGGGCGCCTGCTGGACCTGGGCACCAAGGGATCGGGCCAGACACCCTGGAGCCGCGATGGCGACGGGCGCCTGACGCTGAAAGGTGCAGTGCGCGAGATCCTCGCCACCGAAATGCTCGAAGCGCTGGGTGTCGACACCTCCAAGACCTTCTCGGTGATCGAGACCGGCGAGGAACTGTGGCGCGGCGACGAACCATCCCCCACCCGCTCGGCGGTGCTCGTGCGCCTTTCGCACGGGCACATCCGCATCGGCTCGTTCCAGCGCCTCTATGCCTTGGAGGAGACGGAGCACCTTTCCCGCCTAGTCGACTATGCGTTGGCCCAATACCCGGGAGGCCAGCCGCCCGAGGACGCGCCTGACCGTGCCAATCCTGCCATTGTTCTCCTCCACCAGGTGGTTGAGCGGCTCGCCGATCTCGCCGCCTCGTGGATGACCGCAGGCTTCGTTCACGGCGTCCTCAACACCGACAATATGAACATTTCCGGCGAGAGCTTCGACTACGGCCCCTGGCGCTGGGCGCCACGCTGGGACCCGCGCTTCACCGCCGCCTACTTCGACCGCACCGGCCTCTATGCCTTTGGCCGCCAGCCCGAGGCGCTCCTGTGGAACTGCGGCCAGCTGGCCCAGGCGCTGAGCCCCCTTGCCGAAACGAAGCCACTGATCGCCGCGCTCGACCGCTTTGCCCCGCTCTACCAGGCAGCCATGGCGCGGCGCTTCTGCTGGCGCCTCGGCGTCCAGTCGCGCGGGCAGGAGGCGGACACCGCGCTCATCCAGGCCGCCGAGACCGCGATGGTCGAGACCGGCTTCTCGCCCGACCGCTTCTTCTTCCACCACCGCGCGGCGCGCAACGCGGGCGAGGACACCTTCGGTCAGCGGCTCGCCTCCTATACTCCCGCTGCCAGCCTCGACGATCCGTTCTGGCACGAGGGCACCCCACCTGACCTCCACATCGAGGAAGTTGAGCGCGTCTGGGCCGCCATTTCCGAACACGACGACTGGAGCGAGCTGGAGCGCAAGATAAAAGCGATCCGCACGCTCGGCGACCGACTCGGTGCAAAACCCGCGCCCGCAGGCCGGGCCGCGCTTTTGTAACGCGCATTAGCTTCTCGGTAGGGATACGTGTGCAAGGGATTGCAAGATATCCGACTTCTTCCCCTTATCGAGCGCAGGCGGTAAGGGGGACAATCAGGACAAGGTGCAACTTTGCACATACAAACGATCGGGGACCAGCCGGGAACGTGAGCGCACCGGATATCATCTCTCTGGAACCGGCGACGGGCGCCGAGATCTGGCGCGGCAAGCCCTGCGATGTCGACGAGGTTGTCGCGCGCGCGCGGCGGGCCTGGCCGGCCTGGGCCGCCCAGCCGCTGACCACGCGCATGGAGCTCTTGCGCCGCTTTGCCAATGAGGTCCGCAAGGAGGCCGACACGCTGGCGCGCACCATCGCGCGCGAAGTCGGCAAACCCTTATGGGAAGCCCACAACGAGGTCGAGGCGGTCATCGCCAAGGTCGAGATCTCGATCCGCGCCTGTGCCGAGCGCACCAGCCAGCGCAAGCTCGACTCTGCGCTCCAGGGCAAGATGGCGCTGCGCCACAAGCCGCACGGCGTGCTCGTCGTGCTGGGGCCCTTCAACTACCCCTGCCACCTGCCGGGTGCGCACATCGTGCCCGCGCTGATCGCGGGAAACGTCATCGTCTTCAAGCCAAGCGAAAAGGCCCCGGCTTCGGGCGAACTGCTCGCCCGCTGCTTCCAGCGCGCCGGGGTCTCGGCTGCGGTCATGCAATTCGCACCGGGCGGACCGGGCGAAGGCCAGCGCCTCGTCGCCCACGACGGGATCGACGGTGTGCTGTTCACCGGATCCGCGCCGACCGGCATCGCCATCAACCGCAAGCTCGCCACCCGGCCCGACAAGATCGTGGCGCTGGAGATGGGCGGCAATAACGCGATGGTGATGTGGGACACGCCCAAGCTTGCCGATGCGGCCGCACTGATCGTCCAGTCCGCCTTTGCGACCGCGGGCCAGCGCTGCACGGCCGCGCGGCGCCTGATCGTCAAGGCCTCGCTCTACGACCAGATTGTGCCGCTGGTAAAAAGCCTTGCTGACCGCATCATCGTGGGCGCCCCTTTCGACGAACCCGCCCCCTTCATGGGCCCGGTGATCGACAACGCGGCCGCCGACGGGCTGTCCGAAAGCTTCCTCTACCTGATGAGCCACGGCGGCAAGGCGATCAAGCACCTTCAGCGCCCTACGAGCACGCTGCCCTTCCTCTCGCCCGCGATCATCGACACGACCGCGATGGCCAGCCGCCCCGACGTCGAACTGTTCGGACCGATCCTGCAGGTCATCAAGGTCGACGACTTCGACCAGGCCATCGCGGAGGCCAACAACACCCGCTTCGGCCTCGCCGCCTCGCTGATCGGGGGCTCCCCGCAGGAGTACAACCGCTTCTGGGCGAACATGCGCGCCGGGATCATCAACTGGAACCGCGCAACCGTGGGGCCCAGCCACGCCGCGCCGATGGGCGGAATCGGCCTTTCGGGCAATCACCGCCCGACCGGCTATTACGCCGCGGACTACTGCGCCTACCCGGTCACCTCGGGCGAGATGGAACAGCCGCGTGCGGTGATCGGGGTCGGCTTGAAGTCCTGATCTGAGGAGCTGAAATACAAGTTGGAAAGATGAAACCGAGGGCGATGGCCCCTTGAATCAATCTCTTCCTGCCAGCCTCTTGGCTTCAGCGCCCTACTTGCCGGTAGTGACGAGATTGACCTCGGTCGTGCCTGCCCCGGATGGCCCGGCGTAGACGACATAGGCCGCATCGCCCTTGCGCCCGCCGATGGCGTAGTCCTTGCCGGTGCGGCGCACCTGCGCGCTGTAGCCCGCCTTGTCGGCCATGGCGTGATAGAACGCGACAACATGGCCCGCGTCGATGGGCGTTGCGTAGTTCACGACGATCATCGCGCAGCCCCCACCCGCGACACCGGCCGCTTCCTGCACCGCGCCGCGCGGGTAGACGGGAAGCGCCTTGGGCACCTTGGCCGCCCAGGTGTTCGAGAATTCGAGCCTGGTCGTGCAATCGGTCCTGGCCAGCTTCGTTGCCTTGGCCACCTGCGCTGCGGTCGCCGCGCTTTCGGTGAGGACATTGACCCCGCCCTGACGCGCTTCGGGCGCAGGCTTGATCGGGTGTCCGACCAGCTTTTCGGCTTTTACGCGCGCATCGCGGATGGCCTCGGGCGAGCGGTCGGCCGGGGGCAAGCTCACCTCGCCCTCGGCGGCTTCGAGCGCCGCTCCGGCCTGGTCGGCCATTTCCGGGTCGACCATGATATCCTCCCCCAGCGCGCCGCTCATCGCCGGATCGCTGGCCGGAGAGGTCGGCTCCTCGGAGGTGCCGCAGCCTGCCAGGAGAACGCTCGCCAGCGCTGCGCAGGCCCAGCCGCCCGTCCGCTTTCCTCGCACCAACTCCTGCATCGTCCCGGTATCCTTCCTGCCCGCGCGCCTCATGGCACCCGGGACATGCACTCAAAGGGCAAAAGGCAAGTTAAGACCAGCGCCTTGATCCGCAGCGTCCCATTTCGGGAAACGGGCCCGCGCAATCCTTGCCGGGGGTCAGGTAACGCACACCAAAAAGGGCGCCTGCACATGGGGTGCAGACGCCCTTCCACCCACGCGGACAGGCCGTGAAGCGTGCCTGCACCGCAGGGCGTGCCCCCACCAGCGCGTCGCCGTCCGCGCGGACAGGGATTTCGGGAATTTGGGTCAGAACCTCACGGTAGGGACAGGGCTGCTCCATCAGGGGAGGGAGAGAGCGATCGAAGCAGCCCTGTCCGCAGCACGTGAGCCTGTGCGGTTCTTAGCGGCAGCGCTGGCCGCCACGGTCGACCTCGCGGCCAAGCAGGGCCCCGGCCGCCGCGCCGAGCAGCGTGCCGACCGTGCGGTCACGCCCGCCATCGATCTCGCGGCCCAGCAGCGCGCCTGCCGCACCGCCGATCAGGAGGCCGGTCGTGCCGTCCTTCTTCTCGCAGTAGTAGCGACCGTTGTTGCCGCGCCACACGCGGCGGGGCTGGTCATAGCCGCGAGAGTTCGTGCGGCCGTAACCGCGGCGGCGGTCCTCGCGCGAATAGCGGTAACGGTCGCGCCCATAGCTCTGCGTATCGGCCTGGTTCAGTTCGAACGCGCCAAACGCGACAGGCGCGGGCTGCGCGGCCTGGCTCTGGATGGCCGCCGAAGCGGGAACGGCGGTGGCGATGCTGGCGCTCGCCGCCACCAGCGCGGTTGCCTTGAAGAATGCGTGCATCGGTGTTCTCCTCGATTGCGGGACCCGGGCCCGGTGGACGGGGGCCTATCCGCGGTACACATTCAGGTTTAGAGCACCTAAGCTGAACGGAATGCAACGGCGCTGTCAGATTCCACCTTTGCGACGAAATGATACGATTCAGGGGGCAGGGCGCCCGCCGAAGAGAGGAAAAGGTATCCGAGGGCCATCGCCCTCGGGCTCCACATACCGTCAGCGCACTTTGCGCGCGCCACGTTGGCCGAGAAAGGCAAGGTCGCCGATTTTCGGGGTCAAGGGGCGATAGGCCCTTGAAAAACTCCTTCCGTCCCTATTCTTCTGACCCGCGCCAGCCCCCTACTTGAAAGTCCCCCCGATG
>NZ_VIRF01000099.1 GCF_008107685.1 Novosphingobium sp. BW1 | reverse complement strand
TCGATCGCCATCTTCTTCATCAGGCTCGCGACATGGCAGCGGCCGATCGTGATGCCCTCCTGACGAAGAAAGTCGCGCATCATCCGGCTGCCTGCGAACGGAAACTCCAGATGCAGCGCGTCGATGCAACGCATGATCGCAAGATCTTCGGACGAAACCGGCCGCGGCAGATAATAGACACGGCTCCGGCTGATCCCCAGTTCCTTCGCCTGCCGCTTCACGGGAAAGGTGTGCGTTCGATCGATCATCGCCTTGCGCTCGGCAACAGACCTGCCTTGCCGAGCGCGCCTTCCAAAAAATCATTGGCCAACGTCAGCTCGCCGATCTTGGCGTGAAGCGTCTTCACGTCGACGGCCGGTTCGTCAGATGCCTTCTCCGAGCCGAACACGCCCGCCGCCCCTTCGAGCAACTGCGTGCGCCACGTCGTGATCTGGTTGGGATGCAGATCATAGTCGTGCGCCAGCTCTGCCAGCGTCTTCTCACCCTTGATCGCGGCAAGCGCCACCTTCGCCTTGAATGCCGTGCTTCCGGCACTCTTTGGCCAGTTCCCAGGCGACGCCCCGGCAAATGTCCGGCGTTCCGGCATCGGCGGCACGCGTTGCCCAGAAGCTCTTGATGAGAAGATCGAGTTCGTCGCTCAACTTCGGCAGCAATGAGAGGTCATAACCGGCCTCGACATAGGCCCGGTCAAACGCCTTGGAGACATAGACGCGGCGTTGATGGGCATCGGCGTGCTTCTTGCGGACCAGGCCTGAAAGGCCGTGATCCTCGAACAGCTTGATTTTGCGTTCGATGGTCCGGACGCTGCACTTGGCCTGTTTCGCGATAGTCGCCACCGCCGCGCGCCGGGCAGCGCTACGGGGCGGATGCTGGAGCGCCGGTTCGATGCGTTCATATGCTTCCAGCGCTTCGGGCGCGTAGTCTTGATTTTCGAGCATGGACGGGCGGAACGGGGCTGGCGTGGGAGGCGAGCCGTATACGTGTGCAATCGTGGTGCACATATCATCCGCTTCTGAGGAGGCCATGAAGGCCCGCTGAAGTGGCTCTGAGAGGCTGCTCAGTAGGACTTCATAGCGGGTGCCGGAGCGGCCACCGCGACCGTGCAACTCACGTACTTGCGGGGCAGTGCTGGTCTGCAATGCTATTCTGATTCGCTTGCGCGCGGCTTGCTCGGAAATTCCGGCAAGAACAGCATATTCGGCAATGCTGATCCAGGCTGCGCCGCGATGCATTTCAGGCCGCCATTCGTGCGCTTGCTGCTACAATACGGGCGCGTAGTCGCTCAGAGACTGGCCCCACGTTCTTGCCTTGGAGCGCGCGCCAAGCTCTCGCAGGGTCGATGTCATTTTTACGGCACCAAGCGCCCAATGTTGAGCCGTTTAGGATGAAGGCAGCACGAACCGCTTGCAGAATATCAGGCTGTGACCGAGAAGCTCTACCCATGAAAACACCTCGCAAATCTGAGTCCGCGATGATATCGAACTATGCAAACGCGTTGTCAATATTGTTTGCATCTTTTTGGCCTCAAACACCGGAGGGAGTCGCACAGTTTCTCTCCGATGCTGCCTTTGCGTTGGGTGTGCGAGAAGCCGAACTGGCCCGATCACTCGGCATTTCCAGAGCTACCTTTTCCGGTTGGAAGACAAGGGGAGTAATCCCTGCCGTGCATGCTAAATGGTTCTCTGAAGAATTCGCGGTCTCTGTATTGTCATCAAGCATCGCTGATGTGCATTCCGATTTTCGCCACGCCGGAATACCGCCAGTCTTGCATTTATTTAGGATTACGGACTTCAATCCTTTCAGTTTGCATTTCGATAATGCGCAAGATGCTATAGACAACTGTTATCGGTATTTCGGCGGCTTATGCAGGTTGGCTCACTTCTTGATGCAGCGGGTGCCTATCACTGAGCCGGTGGAAGAATTTGAAGCGAAGGTCGGGGCCTTGCTCGGTAAAGTTGCTGCCGCAGCGGCTCCGAAGCTGAGGTTTCGCAATGTTTCGCAATAGGCTTTTCGTGAGCGCCATGACCGACAGCAGCCGCAGGACTTAGCCATTTCTTGAATTGCGAAACCTGCGCTTTTTGAATTTGTCGCTGAGAAACCGTCTAAATCCTAGTTTCCTGCCAATTCCGTTCCATATTGGGGAACCATTGGTAAGGGTGGCCAGCGACAAATTCAAAAAGCGCCCCCACTGCGCGCCGACCGCTTGAATGGCGTGAACAAATCTGGAACATAGGGCCCCATGAGTCTCACCCACATTACCGTGCGCGGCGCGCGCGAGCACAATCTCAAGGGCTTCGACATCGCGCTTCCGCGCGACAAGCTGATCGTCATCACCGGGCTTTCGGGTTCGGGCAAGTCGAGCCTCGCCTTCGACACGATCTACGCCGAAGGCCAGCGCCGTTACGTCGAGAGCCTCTCGGCTTATGCGCGCCAGTTCCTCGAGATGATGCAGAAGCCCGATGTGGAACACATCGACGGCCTTTCGCCCGCCATTTCGATCGAGCAGAAGACGACGAGCCGCAACCCGCGCTCGACCGTCGCCACCGTGACCGAGATCTGGGACTACATGCGTCTGCTCTGGGCGCGCGTGGGTGTGCCTTATTCGCCCGCCACGGGCCTTCCCATCGAGGCGCAGACCGTGTCCAACATGGTCGACCGGGTGATGGAGCTGCCCGAAGGCACGCGCCTCTACCTGCTGGCGCCCGTCGTGCGCGGGCGCAAGGGCGAGTACCGCAAGGAACTGGCCGAGTGGCAGAAGTCAGGCTTCACCCGCGTGCGCATCGACGGCGAGCTCTACCCCATTGAAGACGCGCCCGCGCTTGACAAGAAGTACAAGCACGACATCGAGGTCGTGGTCGACCGCATCGCAGTCAAGGACGGCATCCAGACGCGCCTTGCCGACAGCTTCGAGCAGGCGCTCAAGCTGGCCGAGGGGCTTGCCTATGTCGATATCGCCGATGGCGTGGTGCCGGGGCGTGAGGACGAGGCCGAAGGCGCAAAGGGCGCCAAGGGCAAGAAGAACCTCAAGGGCGCAGGGCTTCCGGCCAACCGCATCGTCTTTTCGGAAAAGTTCGCCTGCCCGGTCTCCGGCTTCACCATTGAGGAGATCGAGCCGCGCCTGTTCTCCTTCAATGCGCCGCAGGGCGCGTGCCCGGCCTGCGACGGTCTGGGCGAGAAGATGGAGTTCGACCCCCAGCTGGTCGTCCCCAACGAGGGGCTGACGCTCAAGCAGGGCGCTCTCGTGCCTTGGGCCAAGTCGAACCCGCCGTCGCCCTATTACATGCAGGTGCTGGGCAGCCTTGCTGATCACTTCGGCTTCGATCTCACCACGCCCTGGCAGGACCTGCCGACCGAGGTGCGCATCGTCATCCTCTACGGCACGGCGGGCTCGCCGGTGCCGCTGACCTTCAAGGACGGGCGCAAGGAATACACCGTCACCAAGCCTTTCGAGGGCGTGATCGGCAACCTCAACCGTCGCCTCGTCCAGACCGACAGCGCGCTGATGCGCGAAGAACTCCAGCGCTTCCAGACCGCGCAGCCCTGCGAGGTGTGCGACGGCAAGCGCCTCAAGCCCGAAGCGCTGTGCGTGCGCCTCGCCGAAAGCGACATCGCCGATGCCGCGCGGCTCTCGGTGGCGGATGCTTTCGCCTGGTTCGGGAGCCTCGAAGGCAAGCTCACCGACCAGCAGGCACAGATCGCCAAGGCCATCCTGAAAGAGATCAACGAGCGCCTCGGCTTCCTCAACAACGTCGGGCTCGATTACCTCAACCTCGACCGGACGTCGGGCACACTGTCGGGGGGGGAGAGCCAGCGCATCCGGCTCGCCAGCCAGATCGGTTCGGGGCTTTCGGGCGTGCTCTACGTGCTGGACGAGCCTTCGATCGGCCTGCACCAGCGCGACAACGACCGCCTGCTCGAAACCCTGAAGCGTCTGCGCGACCTCGGCAACACGGTGATCGTTGTCGAGCACGACGAGGACGCGATCCGCGCCGCCGACTACGTGGTGGACCTGGGCCCCGGCGCGGGCGTCCACGGCGGCGAGATCGTGGCCGAGGGCACGTTGAAGCAGGTGCTCAAGAGCAAGAGCAGCCTGACGGCGCAGTACCTCACCGGCGAACGCAAGATCGAGGTCCCGGCCACGCGCCGCAAGGGCAACGGCAAGTCGGTGACGGTCGAGAACGCGCGCGCGAACAACCTCAAGGGTGTCACCGCGGAGTTTCCGCTGGGCACCTTCTGCTGCGTCACCGGCGTTTCGGGCTCGGGCAAGTCTTCGCTCACCATCGACACGCTGCAGGCCGGCGCGAGCCGCACCTTGAATGGCGCGCGTGTGATCGCCGGGCCCCACGATGCGATCCGCGGGTTGGAGGCCTGCGACAAGGTGATCGAGATTGACCAGTCGCCGATCGGGCGCACCCCGCGCTCGAATCCGGCGACCTACACCGGCGCCTTCACCCAGATCCGCGACTGGTTTGCCGGGCTCCCGGAATCCGAGGCGCGCGGCTACAAGCCCGGGCGCTTCAGCTTCAACGTCAAGGGCGGGCGCTGCGAGGCGTGCCACGGCGACGGCCTCATCAAGATCGAAATGCACTTTCTGCCCGACGTCTACGTCACCTGCGAGGAATGCGACGGCAAGCGCTACAACCGCGAGACGCTTGAGGTGAAGTTCAAGGGCCACTCGATCGCCGACGTGCTCGACATGACGATCGAGGACGCGGTCGAGTTCTTCAAGGCCGTCCCGCCGATCCGCGACAAGATGCAGATGCTGTGCGAGGTGGGCCTTGGCTACATCAAGGTAGGCCAGCAGGCGACGACACTCTCGGGCGGTGAGGCGCAGCGCGTCAAGCTCGCCAAGGAACTGGCGCGTCGCTCGACCGGGCAGACGCTCTACATCCTTGATGAGCCGACTACGGGCCTTCACTTCGAAGACGTGCGCAAGCTCCTGGAAGTGCTGCACCGCCTCGTCGAGCAGGGCAATTCCGTGGTGGTGATCGAACACAACCTCGATGTCATCAAGACCGCCGACTGGCTGATCGATCTGGGCCCCGAAGGCGGCGTGCGCGGGGGCGAAATCGTCGCGACCGGCACGCCCGAGGACGTGGTGCAGAACGAACGCTCGTTCACCGGGCACTACCTCAAGCCCTTGCTGGAAGCGTAAGGCATAACAAGGTGTAAAGGGAGGAGCCCGAGGGCCATGGCCCTCGGGCTCCCCGAACCATCGACGGCAGGTGCGCAGTGACGTTCGCACACGGTCGTATGGTGCCGAGATGGGCCGGCAGGCGACTGTCGCGTTTGGAGCGCAGATACAGATATAGTTGCCGCTCAGCTGCGTCGCCTGCCGACCAATTCACGCCATTCGCCGGTACCTCCGCGAACGTCCTTATTCGACAAAAGCAGCCGCTCTCTACAGCCGTATTGAACAACGGGGTTTGGTCGTCACTCGCGGGAGAAGTTATGGGACGAAACCGACATCTTCGCCGTTTCCCGGGCAGGACGTATTCCAGCCGTCGTGGCTGCACCGCTGTGCTTCGTTTACGCGCGAGGGTGTGGAGCGGAGCACAACGGAGTGGGCCTACATCGCCCATCGCCTTATGATTGGAGGGCTTCAACCTCATAGTTCTTGGCCCAGGCATTCAACTCGCCTGGGAAAATGTCGTGAACGAGAAAATAGCGATCCCAGAAGGGCGTCTCACGCAGCTTCTCGCAAAAGAGCTGATAGCTATTATGATCCTAGAGGTGGCCTGGAGAATCTGCACACTGAGATAATTGGATTTTCTGCCTGAGAGCAGCCAGATGGGCTGCGAGACAGGAGCAGAGAATGAGCAGACGACCCCGGCGCAACCACAGCCCGGCATTCAA
>NZ_VIRF01000098.1 GCF_008107685.1 Novosphingobium sp. BW1 | reverse complement strand
TTCGAGCCGCTTGGTGTCCGGTCCTGTAACCTCAATCTGGATGCCCGTTCGCATGCGCCATCTTCGCATGTCCCCCCGTTCAAGGGAATCCCGAAAACGGAATCATCTGTTCCGATCAATCCACTAGCGGCGTGAGCATCGACCAACTGAAAGTGGTCATCAGTGCTCTCCTCGACGCGAATCCGGCTATCGTTGTTTCAGAAGCTGGCCATAATACCCACGCAAACCGCTATGCGTTAGCGAACGGGGCGCAACTCGGTTGGCGACGCGATTTGAAGACGCAGCAGAACCTTTATGTTCAGTTAGATAGGGTGAGCCTGCATGCACTCGCGGACATCGACCACGTGGTCCATGAAGCGAGTTTCCGAAAGGGTGACGAGCCCAATGCGGACATCTTTCATCGTCAAGCTTTCTCAAAAGATCAGGACATAGTGACCTTCATCATCAAGGATGCCTGGCAAGCCGCCCGCGTGCTTGCCGAAGTAGCGGGATTGGCGGCGTGAGCTTTCCGGTTTATTCGAGCTACCGATATAGCGGGGTCGAGTGGCTGGGCGAAGTGCCGGACCATTGGATCGTCCATCGACTATCATTCGCATTTCGAACAATCTCGAGTGGCACTACGCCGCCAAGTGACCGTCCTGAGCTGTACGGAGGGGATGTGAACTGGGTCACGACAGGTGAGTTGAGAGAAGTTGCTATCAGCGAAACGGCTAAAGCCGTCACGACTCAAGCCTTGGATGCCTTCCCGACGCTCCGTGTTTACCCATCGGGCACACTTCTCATTGCGATGTATGGTGCCACAATAGGACGTCTGGGTTGGCTTGCAGCGCCAGCAGCGACCAATCAGGCGTGCTGCGCTCTCGCAGACCCGAAGGGCATTGATCCGCGTTTCGGCTTTTTCGTGCTGGCTGCGGCCAAGGAGGCGCTCATCCTGTTAAGTTCGGGCGGTGGGCAACCGAACATTAATCAGGAGAAGATCAGAGCCTTCCCAATCCCACTTCCCCCACTCCCCGAACAAGCCACCATCGTCGCCTTCCTCGACCGCGAGACGGCAAAGATCGATGCGCTGGTGGAGGAGCAGCGGCGGCTCATCGAACTGCTCAAGGAGAAGCGACAGGCCGTCATCTCCCACGCGGTAACCAAGGGCCTCGACCCCACGGTCCCCATGAAGGACTCCGGCGTGGAATGGCTCGGCCAAGTCCCGGCGCATTGGGAGGTTCGAAGGATCGGTTCGGTAAGCGCGAAGATCACAAACGGGTATGTAGGTCCGACCCGTGATATCCTCGTCGATCAAGGCGTACGATACCTTCAGTCTCTTCATATTAAGCGGAACAAAATCAGCTTCCACTCGCCGTACTATGTCCAACAGGACTGGAGCGAGGCTCACGCGAAGTCGATTCTAGAGGCCGGTGATGTTCTCATCGTTCAAACGGGAGATATAGGCCAAGTAGCAGTCGTGCCCGAGCAATACGCTGGCTGCAACTGTCATGCTCTGATCATTGTGTCGCCAATTAGGGCTGAGCTTGATGGGTCTTGGCTCGCTTGGGTTTTGAATGGTGATTTCGGATTTCACAGTCTCCTCTCCATCCAAACTGGGGCGCTTCATCCTCATCTGAATTGCGGAAACGTCAAAGATTTACACGTGCCGCTCCCTCCGCTTCAGGAGCAGGCGGAGATCGTCGAGTACGTCGTGGAGCAAGCAGAAAAGCTCGATGCATTGATCGCACAAGCAGAGGCGATGGTGTTGGTCTTGCAAGAACGGCGCGCAGCGCTGATTTCAGCAGCAGTGACCGGCAAGATTGATGTGCGCGATGCCGTCGCCAAGCAGGCGAAAGCCGCATGATTCGTGCGGTCGGCCGCTCCTTGGAGCTTTATTATATCGACGGTCGTCCAGACGGCATGCTGACCGCTGAGCTGTTCAACTGGACCGGCCATGTCCTCATGGCCCCGCGCACTCAAATCAAGGAAGCATTGGCTCGACCCGAAGCAGGGTATGCCGGTGTCTATCTACTGCTCGGCGAACAGGACGGCGAACCCCGTGCCTATGTAGGCGAGGGTGAAGACATCTCTGCCCGGATCAAAAGCCATGACGTCAACAAGGAATGGTGGAGCAGTGCGGTCCTGATAACCGCCGCCGCCAACAAGTTGAACAAGGCACATGTACGCTACCTTGAAGCCCGTCTCATAACTGAGGCGCGGTCAATCGGTCGCACCCCATTGGATAACGGAAACTCCCCGACGGTTGCGGCACTAAGTGAAGCCGACGTCGCGAAGATGGAGGCATTTCTCGAGAACCTCTTCATCGTCCTGCCAGCCGTACGGGTCGACATGTTCATTCAACGCACCCGGTCGCAGATTAAGTCTGCAGGACAGGCAGGGCGTGACGTTCAGCAAGATGATCAGCTTAGCGATGAACCTGCCGACGATCGCGGAGAGCGCTTTCGTCTGCAAATGAAGCGCGAAGACTTCACTGCTGATGCAATCCTGACCGGGGACGGGGAGTTTGTAGTTTTGGCCGGATCGCAGGCCAGATCACCCCAGAATCTTGGATCGTACGGCGAACTTTATCATGAGCTTAAACGAGCAGGCGTTATTGCCCCTGACGTCGATGGCAAACTTCAATTCGTGACAAGTTATGCTTTTAAAAGTCCCAGTGCTGCTGCGACGATAGCTCGAGGCTCGTCCGCGAACGGCGCAATGGTTTGGAAACATGTTGGCTCGGGACTGACCTACAAGGATTGGGAAGCCAAGCGTCTCAGCGGAATCGGCGAGCAAACCCTCAAGGAACTCGGCCTATGACCCTGCATCTGGAAGTCAGTTTCGAGGACGAAGTCTGCGACCACCTTGCCGCGAACGGATGGTTCTATGCCAAAGGCGATGCTGCAGCCTATGACCGCACGCGCGCCCTTTTTCCTGCTGACCTTGTCGCTTGGGTGCAGGAAACCCAGCCCAAGGCTTGGGAGGCCTTGACGAGTAACCACGGCCCCGCAGCGGAAGGTATCCTGCTGGACCGCTTGAGGAAGTCGCTGGACGACCGTGGCACACTGGACGTCCTCCGCAATGGCATCGAAATCATTGGCGTGCGGGGCATGCTTTCGCTGGCGCAGTTCAACCCCGCGATGGGAATGAACCCCGACATCGTCACCAGCTATAATGCCAACCGTCTGCGCGTCGTCCGTCAGGTCCGCTACAGCCTCGCCAATGAGAACTGCATCGATCTGGTGCTGTTCCTCAACGGCATCCCCGTCGCGACCGTAGAGCTGAAAACCGACTTCACCCAGTGCGTGGAAGACGCGGTCGATCAATACAAGAAGGACCGCCTGCCGCAGCAAAAGGGCCACCAGCGCGAACCGCTGCTCAGCTTCCCCTCGGGCGCTCTCGTCCATTTCGCTGTGTCGAACCGCGAAGTGATGATGACCACGAAGCTGGCGGGGCCGCAGACTTTCTTCCTGCCGTTCAATCAGGGTGACCACGGCGGCAAGGGCAACCCCTCGGACGTTCCGGGACACCCCACGGCCTACCTCTGGGAACAGGTATGGCAGCGTGACAGCTGGCTGGAACTGCTTGGTCGCTACCTCGTCACCCAGCGCGACGAGAAGAAGAACATTCGCTCCGTCATCTTCCCGCGCTATCACCAGCTCGACGTCACGCGGAAGCTGCAGGCGGCGGTGTTGGAAGAGGGCGTGGGCGGCAAGTATCTCGTCCAGCACTCGGCAGGTTCAGGCAAGACCAACTCCATCGCCTGGACTGCCCATTTCCTCTCCGAACTGCACGACGCGAACGACGAGAAGTTGTTCTCTACCGTCATCGTTGTGTCCGACCGGCGCGTCATTGACGGACAGCTGCAAGACGCCCTGTTCGATTTCCAGCGCACCACCGGTGTCGTCGAGACGATCAAGAACGACAGCGGCAGCAAAAGCGGCCAGCTTGCCGAGGCGCTGAAGGCGGGCAAGAAGATCATCGTCTGCACCATCCAGACGTTCCCCTACGCCCTGCAAGCTGTGCGCGAGCAGGCCGCGACCGATGGCAAGCGCTTCGCCGTCATCGCGGACGAGGCGCACAGCTCCCAGACGGGCGAGGCAGCGGCCAAGCTCAAGGAAATCCTCTCGCCGGAGGAGATTGCCGATTTGCAGGACGGCGGTGAAATCGGCACCGAAGACCTGCTTGCTGCTCAGATGGCAGCAAGGGCCAGCGACAGCGGCGTCACCTACGTCGCCTTTACCGCCACGCCCAAGGCGAAGACCCTGCAGCTCTTCGGGCGTCCCAAGGAACCCGGCGGGTTGCCAGAGCCATTCCATGTCTATTCGATGCGGCAGGCTATCGAGGAAGGTTTCATCCTCGACGTTCTGAAGAATTACACGCCGTACAAGCTGGCGTTCAAGCTGGCGCACAATGGCGAGGAACTGGAGGACGCAGAAGTCGAGCGTTCAGCGGCGACGAAGGGCATCATGCAGTGGGTCAGCCTGCATCCATACAACATCGCCCAGAAGGTCCAGATTGTCGTCGAACACTTCCGCGAGAACGTCCAGCCGCTGCTGGATGGCAAGGCGAAGGCGATGGTGGTTCTCAGCAGCCGCAAGGAAGCGGTGCGCTGGAAGCTGGCGATAGACAAGTACATCAAGGACAAGGGCTATCCGCTGGGCACCTTGGTGGCCTTCTCGGGCGAGGTGAACGACCCTGAATCCGCCCCAGAGCCTCTCAGCGAAACCAACAGGGAGCTGAACCCAAAGCTGAAGAGCGACATCCGCGAGGCGTTCAAGGCCGAGGAATATCACCTCCTGCTCGTCGCCAACAAGTTCCAGACCGGCTTCGACCAGCCGCTTCTCTGCGGTATGTATGTGGACCGGCGGCTGGCAGGCGTTCAGGCCGTGCAGACACTCTCCCGCCTCAATCGCGCGCATCCCGGCAAAGACACGACTTACGTCCTCGACTTCGTCAACAGCTCCGAGGAAGTGCTGGAAGCGTTCAAGACGTATTACGAGACGGCTGAGCTGGAAGGCGTCACCGACCCCAACATCGTCTACGATCTGCGCGCCAAGCTGGATGCGGGCGGCTGGTACGACAGTTTCGAGGTGAACCGCGTGGCGACAGTCGCGATGGACCCGAGGTCGAAGCAGGGCGACCTTGCGGGCTCTGTCGGACCTGTAGCGGATCGCTTGCTGAAGCGCTTTGCTGCAGCCAAGCAGGCCAAGGCAGATGCCGACGAACTCGGAGACGAAAAGGCGGCAAGCGCCGCATCGGACGAGATGAACGCGCTTAGCATGTTCAAGGCGGACATGCAGACTTTCATCCGCATCTACACCTTTCTCAGCCAGATGTTCGACTACGGCAACACGGACATCGAAAAGCGTTTCCTTTTTTACAAGTACCTCGTCCGCCTGCTCGACTTCGGGCGCGAACGGGTCAGTGTCGATGTCTCGCAGCTCTTACTGACCCACCATGCCCTGAAGAGTCAGGGCAAAAAGGCGATGCAACTCGGAGGCGATGATGCGCCACAGATCAAGCCGGTGGACGGCGCGGGCTCGGGAACACTGCAGGAAAAGCAAAAGGCGCTGCTGCGCGAGATCATAGAGAAGGTGAACGACCTGTTCGACGGCGACCTGACCGACGGCGATCAGCTCGTCTATGTGAACGAGGTCATCAGAGGAAAGCTGCTGGAATCTAGGGAACTCGTCACGCAAGCCCAGAACAACAGCAAGTTGCAGTTCGCCTCATCGCCAACGCTCGACAGCGAACTACTGAACGCCATCATCGATGCCCTCGATGCCCATCAGAAAATGAGCCAGCAGGCGCTTGGGTCCGATAAGGTACGCGCAGGCCTCAAGGAAATCCTGCTTGGCCCCGGCCAGCTCTACGAAGCCCTGCGTGGAAACGCAGAAGCCGAGCAAGAACCAGCGGACGCCTAGTGGATTGATCGGAACAGATGATTCCGTTTTCGGGATTCCCTTGAACGGGGGGACATGCGAAGATGGCGCATGCGAACGGGCATCCAGATTGAGGTTACAGGACCGGACACCAAGCGGCTCGA
>NZ_VIRF01000021.1 GCF_008107685.1 Novosphingobium sp. BW1 | reverse complement strand
TATCCATGGTGAGTTCCTTTGCGTTGAAGGAACTCCACGGTCGCAAGGCGACATCGCCGCTCGCAAAGCCTGAACAATACTACGCTACCTCGCCCCAAGCGACCCTCCCGCGAAGCGGGTTCGTGCTTTGGTCGACAGGCGCTTCGGGGCTTTCCTGCTTATCCGACGCCAAAGCGTTCTCCGGACGGCCACTCTGGCCAACGGAGAAAGATCATGGAGATGCGTGAAACTGAACCCACCACTACCAAACGCCCCGTCTGGAATGCGGGAAGAACCGTCGGCGCGAAACGCGCGCTGAAACCGAAGCAAATCTGGGAGATCCGATTCTACCTCAATCAGCGCCGCCGCTTGCGAGATCGGGCACTATTTGACCTAGCGATTGACAGCAAACTTCGGGGCTGCGATTTGGTGCAGATGAAGATCGGCGACATCGTCAGCGGCGGACAGATCCGAACGCGTGCGATCGTCATGCAGCAGAAAACAGGCCGACCCGTTCAGTTCGAACTGCTCCCCGACGCTCGAGCTAGCTTGGTGGCCTGGCTCGATCGGCGGGGCGGCACGGTCGATGACTATGTTTTTCCCAGCCGGGTTGACCATAACGGGCATCTTAGCACCCGCCAATACGCCCGGCTCGTAGATGAATGGGTGACAGGGGTCGGCCTGATGCGAGGCGACTATGGCACGCACTCACTTCGGCGAACGAAGGCATCGATCATCTACAGGGCGACCGGCAACCTCCGTGCCGTTCAAATCCTTCTCGGTCATAGCAAGATCGAGAACACAGTGCGCTATCTCGGCATCGACGTGGAAGATGCGCTTGCCCTCGCCGAGAATACTGAAATTTGACCAATCGGCTCCTCGCCTTCGGCGAGGGGCCAACTTCGCGGCACTTTGGGACTGAACTGCCGTGCGCGAGCACCATCGCGAACGACAGGTTCCGGATGAAGCGGCCGTTCGGGGGCTGCGCTGTTAGCCAGCGACCGAGCACGGTTGGCCAGGAGCGAAATCACCGCTTCGGAATTTGTAATGCAAATCGTTTCCGCGAGGGCGTGTCGGAAAACCTCGCCTGGAAGGGTTCCCGACACTTTCTCAATCCGGCGGGGTTTGTCGTACACACCCCTCAATAAGCGGCGTGTGAAACGCGTCATACCGCCTATTTTCGGCGGATATGTGTAGGCATCTGTCCGAAAACATGTGTTTCGCGTCGCCCAAGACTCTCCCGTCTCCCCGTCGTGATGCAAATATTTCACAACAAGCTAAAGTGGAGCAGATTAGGAGAGGGGCTCTCTTTGTGAAGGCAATAAATCATCCACGGAACGGGCCTTTTCGCTCATCTTTGCTGTGCGGGATGGGGGTAGTCCTGCTAGACTGTCCGGGATCGCAATCGATCGACCGATCGTGCGAGATCATCGATCGCGCTTTCCTTCAGACTGATGAGCGACTGGAGTTGGAGTCCGTCGGCAAGCGCCATCAGTTGTCGGGCGGTCAGGGCTGAGTCGATGTTGAGGGATATCCGGCCCTGCTCCTGCTCCTGACGCACGGCCTGGCTCAGATCGGCATGTATCTGCTTGACGCGGCGCTTGAAGAAGGCATGCGCCGAATGCGTCGGGTCGATCGCGTCCGCTGCGAACGATAGAAACAGATGCCCCATCCCGGGGGCCTCGCAATTGCGCCTTACCGCTGCGACGAACAGATCAAGACCGCTGTCGTGATGCGGATCGAGCAGGTCCTGAAAAGACTGAGCGTCCCAGAACTCGATCGTCTGCTGCAAGAGTTCCTCGCGGCTTCCGAAATAGTAGAGGATATGCGCCGGCTCAATAGCCAGGGCCTGCCCGATCTCGCGCAGGGTCTGGCGTCGATAGCCATCTGTTTCGATCAACTCGATCACTCCACGAAGGATTTCCTCCCGGCGCGCGGCGCCCTTGGCATATCCTCGTGTTCGCGGTGCCGTGTCGGCTCCATCTTCGCTGACGGCGGGGGCCTTGGACTTATGTGAGATCATCGGACTTTCATAACAGGTCGGGTTCCGTTCGGACGTGCTTGGACATGGACGGCTCGGACAGATCCGTTAGGCGGATACAACTTTAACTCAATTAAATATCTATTGCACCATCCTCGGGGTAGGGTTAGCCATGCGATGGCCGATATACGGTGCATCATCGCTTCTTCCATGGGTGGTAAAATGTCCGCGTTTGATCGCCGCTCCCTCCTTCGCACGACTCTCGCTGCCGGTGTGGCAGCGGCCGCCCCGGTCGGGGCCCTCACCACTTGGGCCCGCAGCACCAATGTGTTCACCGCGCATCGCCTGCCTATCGGCGTGCAGGTCTATGCGGTCGACGAATTTGCCAAAAAGGACCTTATCGGGACTTTCGCAAGCTTGTCCGCGATCGGCTTCGGCGCGCTCGAACTTGCCGGTTTTCATGGCGCGACTCCGCAGCAGTTGCGTGCCGCCGCCGATAGTGCGGGCCTCGCCATTACTGGCGTGCATCTCAATGACAAGCAACTGGGCACGACCGACGAGGATGCGCGCAAGATCGCCGCTGACCTCGCCGTGCTCGGCGCGCGAAACGTGGTAATGCAGATGTTCATCTTTCCGCGCGACATTGCCCGGCGTGAAGGAGAAGTGTTTCCCACTTATCTCCACCGCGCCCTACGCGAGAAGGGGGCGGAGCAGTGGAAGCAGACCGCAGCGCTCCTGAACGCCCGCGGTGCGGCGCTTCAGCGCGAAGGACTGCGGCTCGCCTATCATAACCATAACGCTGAGTTCGAGCCGGTTGATGACACTACCGGCTGGGAAATCCTTGTGCGCGAAACCGACCCGGCGCTCGTCGATTTCGAGATCGATGCCGGCTGGGTCGCGGCGGCGGGACTCGATCCGGTTGCGCTGGTTTCCAGCTTGCGCGGGCGCGTGAGGCAGATGCACGTGAAGGATATCAAGGCGCAGGTCTCGCCCAACTTCGCATTCGTGCAGGATCCCGCCGAGATCGGTGCCGGGATCATAGACTGGAAAGCGCTGCTCCCGGCTGCGTACCGCGCGGGTGTGCGTAACTTCTATGTCGAGCAGGAACCCCCATTCATCACTGACCGCTTCGAGTCGCTCGCGAAGAGTGTCGCCTTCCTAAGGGCCTGATGCACATGTCGACGCTCAACTGACAGGATATCCATGACACGTTTCCACATGATCCCGGGCGCGCTTCGTATCATCGCCGTCATCGCTGGATTCGCCTCGCCGAGCCTGGCTATGGCTGCGGCGAAGATCGACTACATGACCGCACCGTTCAAAATGGAGCGGGTGCTCGACTGGGGCAATCGTCCGGACTGGTCGGCGGACGGCAAGCGGATCGCCTTCACTGAATCCGATGTGCGCATTACTCCCGGCTACGAGATCGACCTCACGACCCGAAAGGTCCGCTGCCTCACTTGCCATCTGGGCGAGGAGAAGACCGTGACCCGAATCTATTACCTGCCGGGCGGCGGCTTTCTGGTGCTCGCCCCAAAGCGACCCGGCTCGGATGGGAAGCGGCCGGTCTATCCCCAAGAGCTGTTCTGGATGTCTGCCGCGTTGGGACCGCTGCAGCGGCTCGATGCCCCCGCTTTTGGTGAAATCGCGATCTCGCGCATGCCCGGCGCCAACGGCGCGGTGAAGCTCGCGTGGGGCGATGCCAGCGATGGCAGGTCGCTGCTCCGGATCGGAACCCTGACCGTGAGGCAAGGCCAGGCTGTGCTGGACAACCGCACTGTCCTTTACGAGGCGGGCAGTGCCAAGGCGCCGCGCGAGATGACGGTCGCAGAAGCCTATGGGTTCGCCGATGACGACAAGTCGGTCACCTTCTACACGATCTTGAAGCGTGACAGGTTACTCGACGACGAGATGGTCAAAGTCGACGTCGCCTCGGGCAAAGTCAGCGCGCTTTACACCGATCCCGCGCACACAGAGACGCATCTGTTTCCCGACGAAGCCTTCGGGCTGGAGGAATCCAATCGCGCGTCGGACCCCGATGGCAAGTGGCGCGGCCTGAGCAGCCATCCGGCCAGCTTCATGTCGTTCATGGCGAAGCGCACGGGAATGGACCTGCCAAGTGCGGACGACCTGAAGGACTATGCGCCGTATGGACGGCTCAAGGGCTTCGATCGCCCGTTCGACCTCTATGCCGTGCAGGTCGACATGGCCCGGCCCCCGCGTCGGCTGACGAATGTGAGCGACCTGGGCGCCACCGCGCACCAGTCGGTCATCGCCCCCGACGGCCGGCATGTCGCCTTTGCGATCACGTCGCGCTCCAGCCCTGAACTGGCCGGCAACGGCGGCCTCTATGTCGGCACGTTCGGCGCGAAGCGCTGACAAAAGGAAGATACCATGGCTCTCATGCTTCATAGGCTATGGATGCTCGGTGCCGGGTGTGCGCTGGCGCTTGGCGCCGCTGCCGCAAGCGCGCAGGAGAAGCGCTCGCCCGAATACGTAGATGCGACGCGTGTGAACGTCCCGCTCGATCCCTGGCTCCACGCGCTCGATGCCGCCTTTGTCGATGTGGATAAAGACGGTGACCTGGATGTCGCGGTCGCGGTCGAATACGGGGTCAACCGCCTCTACCTCAATGACGGCCATGGCAAGCTGACCTGGCAGCAAGGCGCATTGGGTACGGTGGTGCACGATAGCGAGCACGTCGAAGCCGCCGACTTCGACCGCGACGGCTACATGGACCTGTTGTTCGTTGCTGAGGACGACGGCGTGCACCAGCTGTTCCTCGGTGGTGCGGGGGGGATCTTCACCGACGCCAGCGACCGCCTGCCACGCCATAGCGAGGGCAACGCGCTCGCTGTCGGCGACGTCGATGGCAACGGCTTGCCGGACATCGCGATCGGCAACACCAACGAGAAGGGTGCCGCCTCGGCACAGAACTTCCTGTGGCTGAACGATCCGGCGCGGCCCGGCCACTTCATCGACGCCACTGCCACGCACTTGCCGAAGAGCGAGCTCGGCACCCAGGGCATCGTCCTGGCCGATATGGATGGCGACGGCGATCTCGACATGGTGCTGGCCAACCAGGACCCGCCCAACGCGCTCTACCTCAACGACGGCAAAGGTCATTTCACCGACGCCTCGGACCGGCTCGAGATCAAGGCGCCGCTGGATTCGCGCGAAGTCCACGTGTTCGACGCCAATGCCGACAGCAAGCCCGACATCGTGTTCTTCAACCTGACCAGCAACAACCATGGCTGGGACAAAGATCCACAGACCCGCCTGCTGATCAACGACGGCAAGGGCCACTGGCGCGACCGTACCGCCGAAAGCCTGCCCGCGCACCGCTTCTCCAGCTGGGGCGGAGAGATCGTCGATTTCGACCACGACGGCGCGCCGGACATCATCGTCGGCGCCATCCAGGTGCCGGGCTTCGTCCCCTTGCAGGTGCGCGCCTGGCGCAACGGCGGCAAGGGCCGGTTCACCGATGTGACCCTGGACATGATTCCCAACGACACCATCGGGCGCAGCTGGAGCATGGCCAAGGGCGATCTCGACAGCGATGGCAAGGGTGACCTGTTCATCGGCCAATGGGGGACCCAAGCGCGCCTGCTGCTGACCAACAAGGTGACGATCGCCAAGGCACCCTTCCCGAAGCTCGGAAAATAAAACCGTTGGCGCCGAGCAGGCTATGAGATCGCGCAGCCTCTCAAACGCACGGATGCCGGCCAAAGACGAGCAGTCTTGCTTAGACGTACAACAAACAGGTGTTTTCCGTCATGGCGGGTTCCGGCAGAACCTGTCGTTCACGGCCTCACCGCTGAGCGGCTTGTGTTGGTCGGCTGCTGCAAGTTGCATCACCCACTGCCCCGTCGCCGGGATCGCCTGAATTGCAGACATTCAACCGCTCGAAACGGCTCCCGAAAACCGGCCTTTTGTTCATCTGGCTGTCGCGGCCCAGTGATCGACCGTCATTGGGACAAAGGCATCGTTCAGGCGGCAGGCGACAAAGGTCGGCTTTTGTGAAGGGTTTCGGGCGCTTGCGTACGAAAGCCTCCAGTGCAGGAACCCGCGGGCCCCATGCGCTGGTCTATGTGTAAAGCGTCTTTGGGATGGTTCTGGAGGGCAAGCGCTGCCGATCTGGAAGT
>NZ_VIRF01000097.1:2500-6166 GCF_008107685.1 Novosphingobium sp. BW1 | reverse complement strand
AAAAAAGGGTTTGACCGAATCGCGGGGTCCGCTTAGAGGGCCTCTCACCGCAGCGAAGCACGCCGCCAAACACGGCGCTTTGGGGTGGTCGCCACGATAGACGGACAGCTTGTTCCCCGGGTCTTTAGGAAGCGGGGATGGATGGTTGTCCGGTTGTTTCTGTCTTTGGACGGGCGTGGTTGGATCTTTGACATTGTTGGTTTTTAGATGAAGGGACATGTGGGCGACGGCGCCTGCGCCTTGGGAGCTTCGGGCTCTATGGTGCAGTTTAAAACAAGCCGATGCCTTATATGTCCTTCGTTTCCATACGTTTGACAAGTGCAGGTATCGGCTCCCGAAGGTTTCGATGTTTGCGGCTGGCAAGGCTTAGGCTTTGTGCCGTGAATATTGTTTCACAAACTTGAGAGTTTGATCCTGGCTCAGAACGAACGCTGGCGGCATGCCTAACACATGCAAGTCGAACGAGCCCTTCGGGGTTAGTGGCGCACGGGTGCGTAACACGTGGGAATCTGCCTCTTGGTTCGGAATAACAGTGAGAAATTACTGCTAATACCGGATGATGACTTCGGTCCAAAGATTTATCGCCAAGAGATGAGCCCGCGCAGGATTAGGTAGTTGGTGGGGTAAAGGCCTACCAAGCCGACGATCCTTAGCTGGTCTGAGAGGATGATCAGCCACACTGGGACTGAGACACGGCCCAGACTCCTACGGGAGGCAGCAGTGGGGAATATTGGACAATGGGCGAAAGCCTGATCCAGCAATGCCGCGTGAGTGATGAAGGCCTTAGGGTTGTAAAGCTCTTTTACCAGGGATGATAATGACAGTACCTGGAGAATAAGCTCCGGCTAACTCCGTGCCAGCAGCCGCGGTAATACGGAGGGAGCTAGCGTTGTTCGGAATTACTGGGCGTAAAGCGCGCGTAGGCGGTTACTCAAGTCAGAGGTGAAAGCCCGGGGCTCAACCCCGGAACTGCCTTTGAAACTAGGTGACTAGAATCTTGGAGAGGTCAGTGGAATTCCGAGTGTAGAGGTGAAATTCGTAGATATTCGGAAGAACACCAGTGGCGAAGGCGACTGACTGGACAAGTATTGACGCTGAGGTGCGAAAGTGTGGGGAGCAAACAGGATTAGATACCCTGGTAGTCCACACCGTAAACGATGATAACTAGCTGTCCGGGTTCTTGGAATTTGGGTGGCGCAGCTAACGCATTAAGTTATCCGCCTGGGGAGTACGGTCGCAAGATTAAAACTCAAAGGAATTGACGGGGGCCTGCACAAGCGGTGGAGCATGTGGTTTAATTCGAAGCAACGCGCAGAACCTTACCAGCGTTTGACATCCTCATCGCGATTTCCAGAGATGGATTTCTTCAGTTCGGCTGGATGAGAGACAGGTGCTGCATGGCTGTCGTCAGCTCGTGTCGTGAGATGTTGGGTTAAGTCCCGCAACGAGCGCAACCCTCATCCTTAGTTGCCAGCATTTAGTTGGGCACTCTAAGGAAACTGCCGGTGATAAGCCGGAGGAAGGTGGGGATGACGTCAAGTCCTCATGGCCCTTACACGCTGGGCTACACACGTGCTACAATGGCGGTGACAGTGGGCAGCAAGTGCGCGAGCACAAGCTAATCTCCAAAAGCCGTCTCAGTTCGGATTGTTCTCTGCAACTCGAGAGCATGAAGGCGGAATCGCTAGTAATCGCGGATCAGCATGCCGCGGTGAATACGTTCCCAGGCCTTGTACACACCGCCCGTCACACCATGGGAGTTGGTTTCACCCGAAGGTAGTGTGCTAACCGCAAGGAGGCAGCTAACCACGGTGGGATCAGCGACTGGGGTGAAGTCGTAACAAGGTAGCCGTAGGGGAACCTGCGGCTGGATCACCTCCTTTCTAAGGATTGAAACGAAAGCGTCCTGGCTTGACCGGGAAAGAGCTTCGCTTCTTCCAAAGAACATGCCGTCGTCCTCATGTCCCTTCATCACTGGAGATAACGCTCAAATGAGCGTTGTACGCCTGAGCTGGCTCACGCCGCCCGCGGCCCATAGGGTCAGCGATGGCAGGCACGTGGGCCTGTAGCTCAGTTGGTTAGAGCGCACCCCTGATAAGGGTGAGGTCAGTGGTTCGAATCCACTCAGGCCCACCACGTGTATACGGCTTTAGGGGCCTTAGCTCAGCTGGGAGAGCGGTTGCTTTGCAAGCATCAGGTCATCGGTTCGATCCCGATAGGCTCCACCAGCCGTACACACGAGACGTACTCCAGCGATGAAGCGAAACAGTTCCGGCCTTTGGGCCGGTCAGGCGGGATTTGCCCGCAGATCTTTGACATTGTGAATGGGTTTTTTAATCGATGCCGTGGCGCATGGATTATCCAGACGTTGGGTAATCAACCATGCGTTACAACAGATTTTATTATCTGGCTGAGATAATCGTCCATACCTGGCACGACGCAGTCTCTATGCAGGGCTGTCGTTGATGGTGTGGATTCTCAAGCGTGAGGTAAGAGCATCTGGTGGATGCCTTGGCATGTACAGGCGATGAAGGACGTGGCACGCTGCGATAAGCGTCGGGGAGTTGTGAGCAAACTTTGATCCGGCGATTTCCGAATGGGGAAACCCACCTTCACCATTTCTCTCGATGGGCAGCTTGCTGCCACTTGAGTGAGGTGGATAAGGTATCACCGAGCTGAATACATAGGCTTGGTGAAGCGAACCTGGTGAACTGAAACATCTAAGTAACCAGAGGAAAAGACATCAACCGAGATTCCGTTAGTAGTGGCGAGCGAACGCGGACCAGGCCAGTGCCTGAGACTAAACTAGCAGAACACTTTGGAAAGAGTGGCCATAGCGGGTGACAGCCCCGTATGCAAAAGTGAGGTTCCAGGACTTGAGTAGGGCGGGACACGTGAAATCCTGTCTGAACATGGGGGGACCACCCTCCAAGCCTAAATACTCGTACATGACCGATAGCGAACCAGTACCGTGAGGGAAAGGTGAAAAGCACCCCGATGAGGGGAGTGAAACAGTACCTGAAACCGGATGCTTACAAGCAGTTGGAGCCCCATAGGGGGTGACAGCGTACCTCTTGCATAATGGGTCAGTGACTTAATGTACCATGCAAGCTTAAGCCGTTAGGTGTAGGCGCAGCGAAAGCGAGTCTGAACAGGGCGACTGAGTATGGTGTATTAGACCCGAAACCCGGCGATCTAGGCATGACCAGGTTGAAGGTGCGGTAACACGCACTGGAGGACCGAACCGTTGAATGTTGAAAAATTCTCGGATGAGTTGTGTTTAGGGGTGAAAGGCCAATCAAGCCGGGAAATAGCTGGTTCTCCGCGAAATCTATTGAGGTAGAGCGTCGAATGTATGCCGTTGGGGGTAGAGCACTGGATGGATGCGGGGGTCGCGAGATCTACCAATTCTAACCAAACTCCGAATACCAACGAGTCTTGTTCGGCAGACAGACGGCGGGTGCTAAGGTCCGTCGTCAAAAGGGAAACAGCCCTAACCTACAGCTAAGGTCCCCAAGTCATCACTAAGTGGGAAAGCATGTGGGAATCCCAAAACAACCAGGAGGTTGGCTTAGAAGCAGCCATCCTTTAAAGAAAGCGTAACAGCTCACTGGTCTAAATAAGGGTTCCTGCGGCGAAAATGTAACGGGGCTAAAGTGATGCACC
>NZ_VIRF01000090.1 GCF_008107685.1 Novosphingobium sp. BW1 | reverse complement strand
ACGCCGCCTTCACCTGGCCCGTGCGCGAGCGCCTGCCGATGGTGCCCGTCCCCACCCTGATGATGGCGGCCAGCGGATCGTCCTTGGCCGCCATCATCAGGGTGGGGACGGGCACCATCGGCAGGCGCTCGCGCACGGGCCAGGTGAAGGCGGCGTGGTAGCCCAGCGGGTAGGTCTCGTTCGCCTTCAGCAGTTCCAGCAGCCAGGCGTGAAGCGCAGGTGCGGGCATGATCCCGGCCTCGCGGCGGCCCTCGCGCGTGCGGTTGTACCAAGGCCAGAAGCTGCACTGGTCGCGCAGGAACTGGAACGCGCGCGACAGGTACGCGCCGTCAAGATCGGGCGTGAAGGCGGGCGCGTAATTGGCGAGCAGGCTCTCCAGGAACGCACCTTCGAACAGGCCGACACCATCAAGCACGAGATGGGCGACGCGCGTGGTCTCGGCTATGGCGATCTCGGCGGCGATGCACGCGCCGGTGTGCGAGCCGTAGAGGTCGAACTCCTCCAGCCCCAGAGCGTCGAGCGCGGCCAGCGTGGTCGCCGCGAAATCGCGCGCATCGGGAGCCGCCAGCGGGTGGGGCGAGCTGTCTCCGAACCCGGCGGTATCGGGCGCGAGCACGCGGCGGCCGGTCCCCAGCTGCTCGATCAGCGGCACCAGCTGGCGCGAACTTCCCGGTGAGGCGTGAAGTAGGACGAGGGGGCGTCCATCCCCGCGCACTTCGCGGTAGTGGACCTGACCAAAGGGCACGTCCACAAAGCCACGGCGCATGGGCGAAGCGGGGGAATTCGGGGACATGTGCAGGTTCTCCTTGCCGGTCTGGCCCCGGGTGTACCGGGCTAGGTCCGGGATAGCGCGGCGCGCGCAGGCATGACAGGGGGGCGCAGGCGAATGGTCGTCAGGAGAAAACGCGCACGTGCCTGTCAGCTATGCGCGAGCGTGATCACCGAGCCCATGAAGACCAGTCCTGCGCCGCTGGCAACTGCGGTCCTGAGCAGGCCTTCGCCCGCCGCGCTGCGCGGTAACAGCTCGAACAGGCCGATATAGAGGAAGCTGCCGGAAAACAGGGCGAGGAGGAGCGCGAAATGGGCTTCCCCCATCGGCAGGAACTGGCCCAGCACGATACCCAGAACCGGCGCGAGCGAATTGGCGAGCAGCCAGCGCGGCGCGTTGTGCGCGTGGCCGTGGGCCATGCTGAGACCCGCCATGTTGGCACCATCGGCGAGATCGTGGGCAAGCACGGCGGCGGCCACGATCCAGCCCGTCGTAGGCGAGATCTGGAAGGCAAGGCCAATGCCGACCCCGTCAAGCAGACTGTGCGCGAGGAGCGCGATGCGCCCTGCGCTCGCCTTGGGTGCAGCGGTTTCGGGCAGGTGATGCAGCAGGAGGCCTGTCGCCAGGCCGATCAGCGCCATGGCAAGGACAGTGGCCGTCGCGCCCGGTCCGGTCTGGCCGTGGAGCGCTTCGGGCAGGAGGTCGAAGAGGGCCAGCCCCAGCACGAAGCCGCTGGTGAGGCCGAAGATCAGCGTGCTTCGGCGTACGAGACGCAAGGTGATGACCCCGCCCGCATAAGTGGCGAACGCCGTCGCCAGGCCGACGAGGAGGAGCGAGAGTGTGGGGGAACCGGACATCGTTGCCATGTGATGTTATCACATGGCAAATTCAAGGGCCTTGTGCGGCATCCTCGTGGTCAAGATGGCAAGGCTCTTGCGCGAATTACATCGCGGCGCTGGCCACCTTGGTCGCTGTGTCAGCCTCGGCGAGTTCGAGCATTGGCGCGGCTTGGGCGGCCGGCGCCTCGGGATAGATGAAGCCGTAGACAGGGTTACGGCGCGAGCCGAGCGCCCCGATGGGCGCGAACCAGATGCGCACTTCACTCCAGTCCCCGGCATCCGACACGTCTTCGGCCAGGACCCCGCGCTCGATCATGCCCGGGCGCGACCAGTTGGCGTGGTTGAGGAGAACGTGGCGCGTGTCGACGATCTTGGAGACTACCGCGACATGGCCGTAGGGCATGGCATGCGAGGGCGCCATGGCCATGACCGCGCCGACTTCCGGTTCGGCTCCGCGCGCGTAGGTGCCTGCGGCCTGCTTCCACCAGGTGCGTGCATTGCCATGGATCGAGATGCCCGATTGCGCGCGGGCGTAAGGCACGCACTGCAGGACATGGGCCGAGGCCGGAAGCGCTGTCAGCGCGAGCACGGCTCCCAACAGCGCGGACACTGCCTGGGCAAGCCCGCCGGATGTGGCTTTTCCACCCGCCTTGCGCGGTGCCGGCGAGAATGTGCGGCGTAGTGCCCCCATCAGGAATTTCATGAACGACCCTTGAATTTGCGAACCCGGGGCGCGTCTAGGTGATGTTGTATCTTGGGGCCAGATGCCGGTTCCACGTCTTGCCGTGCTTCGCGCCCAGCTCGTCCCATGCGGTTGCTGGCGTGCGATGAAGCGCTTTTGCGCAGGCCCGGAGAGGGGGGCCCAAAGGCGGAAGGTCACGTAGGTGGCGCCATAGGAGAGGTCGCGCCCGGGTCTGAAGGCGTCGGCCCGGCCCGCGTCGATGATGGCTTCGACAGAATCGAGGCTCGTGGTCGTGGCGTGCTCGATGTCGACGAAGGCGGGTAAGAATGCGCTATCCTGCCGCCCGATATGGAGATCGCCCCAGAGGCGCGCGGATCTGGAAATTGCCGTGATCCTGCTGAGGACCCGCGCCGAAACGCTCGCCCGGGCGCAGTTCACCGCCAAGCGTGCCATGAACGTCGGGCGCGACGGGGATGTACCTGAGCTTCGTCCACTGGTTTGCCTCGCGTACATCCCGGGAACAGGCGTAGTTTTCCTTGTGGTTGATCGGGTGGATTGCGGGGTCGGGGCCAGCAGCACGCGCTCGTCCCAGGTGACGATGGGGGCCCTTGCCCCCTGCGGCAGCTGGGTAGTCCCGGCTCTAGCTATGAAGATCGGCAGGTAGAGGACGGGCATCAGGCTGTTGAGGCCGAGCAGCATGAGGCAGGCCGAGCCGAGCGCGAAGCAGGCCAGGACCATGCGGGGCAGGCCGAAGCGGTCGGCTAGCGAACGATCCGGCCTCGGTCGGGCTGAGGCCCCATTCGTCCATCAGGCGCGGCAAGACCGCGCCGTGGATGAATACGTCGTTGCCATCCACGACGAGCAGGATGGCACAGGCGACAATGATCTTCTTATGCAGTGAACTCAATGGCGCCTGCTCGATCAGGCGGCCGACATCGATACCTTGCATATCGATACGCTCCCGGTTTGTGATTTTGTATTTTTCAGGAGACTGAGTGATTTATACCGACCTGCGCTGAGCCTGACTCATTTGGGGATTTCCACTGGGGCGAAAGTCTGACTCAATAGCGTCCTGCTTCAGGAGGACGCGATAGTGGGTCGAGCGGTTGGATTGCGGGAGGATTTTGACGGACCGGCGCTTGGGCGACTGGCACGGAACTCGAAGAGCGCGCCGCAGGTCCGGCGATTGCTGGCACTGGCCCAGATCTATGACGCTGCACCTGGCCGAGATCGCGTTTGCGGTGGCCCCCGGCGCGCATGCTGTCGTGCTGATGGATCAGGCCGGTTGGCACATGACCGGCAAGCTCAAGGTGCCCGCCAACATCAGCATCGTCGCGCTGCCGGCCAAATGCCCCGAGGTGAACCCGGTAGAGAACCTCTGGCCGTTCATGCGCGATAATTGGCTCTCCAACCGCATCTTTACCTCTCACGACAACATCCTCGACCATTGCTGCCGGGCCTGGAACAAGCTCGTTGATCAGCCTAGGCGCATCATGACCATCGGACGCCGCAAATGGGCCCGTAGGTTCTGATCAATGCAGGTTGGTATTAGAACGTGCCGGGCGTCACCTTCACCTGCCTGTGCTCGTCCGGTCTCAACGCGCTGGGCATGGCCGCGCAGGCGATCAAGGCGGGCAGCGCTTTTGGGCGTGAGCAGAATATCAAGGACACGACGGTGGGCCGGCGCTTCGTCAATCCCAAGATGAAGGAACTCTACGGCATCGAAGCGATGCCGCAGACCGGCGAGAGCGTGGCTGAGGACTACTACGTCAGCCGTGAGGACCAGGACCTCTTCGCCTCCAACAGTCAGGAAAAGGCCGCCGCCGCGCCGCTGCTGCCCGCCTGATCGGACAGGGTTATCGAAAAGATGGCGATCCGCCTACGTCTGCTATAGCTTCTCTCGATCATTCGGGAGGAGCGCAGGCGCGATGGATATCCGGCAACTCGAACGCTTCGTGGAAGTCGCGTGCCTTGGCAGCGTGAACCGCGCAGCCGAGGCCCTCAGTGTTTCGCAGCCCTCGCTTTCGCGCAGCCTGCAGATGCTGGAAGAAAGTCTCGGTGCGCCTCTCTTCACGCGGGGGGCACGTGGGGTGGAGCTGACCCCGCATGGCATCGAACTTCTGCCCCGCGCGCGGCTGATCCTTGCCGAGCGCGACCGGGCGGTGGAGGCGGTGCGGGCTGGGGCCGGGCAGGGCCGCGAGACCTTGCACATTGGCACTGACGCGGCCTTTGCCATGCAGCGCCTGCCGCGCGCACTCGCCGCGCTGGCGTGCAGCCATCCCCAGGTCCAGGTGCAGGTTCGCGAGGGACCGCTTGGCGCACTGCTCGACGCCTTGCGCGAAGGTGCGGTGCGCCTCGTCTTCGGTGCGCGCGGGCCCTATGTCGATCTGGAAGGCCTCGCATTCGAGACGCTGGCGATGGAGAGCGCGGGTGTCATCATGCGCGCCGACCACCCGCTGGCCGGACGCGCGCAGGTGCGTCTATCGGACCTGATCGCGCAACGCTGGATCGTGCCCGACCACCCGGCGCTGGTCGCGGGCTGGCGCGAGATGTTCGCGCGCGCCGACCTGACCGAGCCGCCCATCGCGCTGCGCACGTCTTCGCTTCACGTGGTCAAGGGGTGCCTTCTGGAAGGGCCCTTCGTCTCGCTCGGAGACCGTAGCAGTTTTGCCGCCGAGATCGCCTCGGACCAGCTGGTCTCTCTCGACCTCGGACTTTCGCGTTATGAGCGCCCGACTGGCCTTTTCACGCGCCCGGAAGGGCGTTTGTCCACCTCCGAACACGCACTGGTTGCGGCGCTGCGGGAGGGCTGACTACAGGCCGGGGATCGCGACGGCGCTGGGCGCTTCGGCCTCGAAGCTGGCAATGGGATAGGCGCAGTAGTCTGCCGCGTAATACGCGCTCGGACGATGGTTGCCCGAGTCGCCAAGGCCTCCGAAAGGCATGTTGGCCGCCGCCCCCGTGGTCGGGCGGTTGCGGTTGACGACCCCTGCGCGGCTCTCCTCCACGAAGCGCTGCCACAGGTCTGCATCGGCGCTGACAAGCCCGGCCGAAAGCCCGAAGCGCGTGGCGTTGGCCTCGGCCAGCGCCGCGTCGAAGTCGGGCACGCGGCGCACTTGGAGGACCGGCGCGAAGATCTCCTCGTCGGGGACCTCGATCCCGGTGACATCGAGGATTGCTGGCACGACGAAGGTAGGCGCACGGCCTTCGATACCGTGAAAGGCGCGGATCGAGGTGGCGCCATGGTCGATCAGCGCGCCGACCTGGCGATGGGCGTGTTGCGCGGCCTCGGTGGAGGCGAGCGGGCCCATGAACGCCGCTTGCGCAGGCTCCTCGTTCCAGGCCGCAATGCCCAGCTTGCCGGTCAGCGCGTCGAGCGCCTCGATGATGGCATTGCCCTTTGCCCCTTCGGGCACGATCAGGCGGCGCGCGCACGAGCAGCGCTGGCCCGAGGTGACAAAGGCGGACTGGACGATGATCGAGGCTGCTTCCTCGGGGCTGTCCCAGGCGATCAGCGGATTGTTACCGCCCAGCTCCAGCGCAAGGATCAGGTGGGGGCGGTCGATCGTGGCGTGCTTGAGCGCGCGGCCCGCGTGGGCCGAGCCTGTGAAGAGCAGGCCATCGATGTCGCCAGCCACCAGCGCCTCGCCGGTCTCACGCCCGCCCTGGACGAGGTTGAAGACGCCTTCGGGAAGCCCCGCCTTGACCCAGGCCGCGGCCATGCGCGCGCCGGTGGCAGGCGCGATCTCGCTGGGTTTGAAGACCACCGTGTTGCCCGCAAGCAGGGCGGGCACGATGTGCCCGTTGGGCAAGTGGCCGGGGAAGTTGTAGGGTCCCAGGACCGCCATCACGCCGTGGCCGCGATGGCGCAGTACCGCTTCGCCAAAGGGCATGTCCTGGCGCCGCTCGCCTGCCCGTTCGGCCTGCGCACGGATCGAGACGGCGACCTTGCCGACCATGCCCTTGGCTTCGGTGCGCGTCTCCCACAGGAGCTTGCCGGTCTCGCGCGAGATCGTTTCGGCAAGGCCCTCCTCGTCCTCGGCGATGGCGGTCGCAAAGCGCTCTACGGCGGCGACGCGTTCGGCAAGCGGGGCGGCGCGCCAGGCGCCAAGGGCCTTGTGCGCCTTTGCGATGGCGGCCTCGCAATCGGTAGGCGCGGCGCTCACGCCCTCCCAGACCACCTCCCCGGTGGCCGGATCGAGCGAGGTGAAGGCGGGTCCGTTGTGGGGCGTTGTCATGTGCTCTCTCTCCCGAAAATTCAGTCTTTGGGGCCGAAGCGGACCCGGCCCATCGGGCGCGGGGCGATCAGGTCCTGTATCCGCCCGGACAGCGCGCGTACGTCTTCGGGAATGAAGCGCGCGTACCAGTCCGCGTTGGCAGGCCCCACGCCGTGTTCGGCGCTGAAGCTGCCGTGGTAATCCTCGACGACGGCGGCGAAGATGGTCTCGCGCGCGACTTCGGCCACGGCGGGATCGAAGGCGCCTGCGCTTTCGGGCCAGACGCTGTTGCAGTGCAGGCCTCCGTCGCCGATGTGGCCGAAGTCGCACAGTTCAAGCTGCGGCGCGACTTTGGCGAGACGCTCGGCAATGTCGGTGCGAAAGCGCATGACGTCGCCGCGCTTCATCGCGATGTCACAGGCGACGACCTTGCCCGACTTGCGCAGGCCCTCGGGCACCGCGTGGCGCACGGCCCACAGCGCGGTGCCGCGGTCGATGCGGGTGTCGGCGATGGTGCCGTCCTCGAACAGGGGCTCGAGCGTTTCGGCAAGCTTTTCTTCCAGCCATTCGGCCTCGATGGCGCCGCCGCCCGACAGCTCGAGCAGCACGCAATAACCCGGGATCTCGCCCGCGAAGGGATCGCGCAATGACGAAACGTGGGTGATGGCTGCGGTCAGCGCGGGCTTGGAGATCCCCTCGAAGGCGGTCAGAAGCGTGCCGAAGGCGCTTTCCATCCGCGTGAGGACGTCGAGCGTGGCCTCGGGATGGGGCAGGGCGAGGAGGGCGGTCACGGTGTTGACCGGCCTGGGACTGAGCGCAAGCGTGGCGCCTGTCACCACGCCCAGCGCGCCCGAACTCCCCGCGACAAGATCCTGGAGAGCCAGCGCGCTGTTGTTCTTCCAGAGCTCGGAGCCGAGCGAAAGGATGCGGGGGCTATCCTCGGACGTGACAAGTTCAAGGCCCATCAGGTTCTGGCGCACATCGCCATAGCGCAGGAGTCGCGCGCCGCCGGTGTTGGCCGCGACCATACCGCCGATGGAAGGGGCCGCGCCCAGATCGATGGGGAAAAACAGGCCATGTTCCTCAGCCGCCGCGTTGAGTTCGGAAAGGAGCACGCCCGCGCCCACGCGCGCGGAGCGGTTGACCGGATCGATCTTGATCTCGCCTTTCAGCCGCTCGAGGCTGAGCACGATCTGATCCTGGGCGCTCGCCGCAAGCCCGGCCGCGACAAGGCCGGTGCGCGCGCCCTGCGGGATGACGGTCACGCCATGGGCATGGGCCGCTTCCAGGACTTGGCGTACCTCGTCGGCGGTGGCGGGGCGCACCACGCAGGCGGGCGCGCCGCGCGTTCCGCGTCCATCCTCGGCATAGGCGTCGATGTCGGTTTCGGCGCTGAGGACATTGGCCACACCAACAAGCCCCTCAAGGGCAATCCGGGCGTCGCTGGAAAGGGTCATGGCGTCCGTGTCATGGCAAAGATGCCCGTGGCATTGCCGCTGTCGAAGCCGAGGTCGAGGGCCTCGCTGCCGGGCAGGGTGTCGCGGGTGATGAATTCGAAGAACGAACCGGGCACCGTGCGGGTGACCGGTGTGCCGTCGGCGCGGCGGAAGGGGCGCTCGACCATGTCGGCGCGAAAGGCGGTCTGGTGGACGCGGCCCGAGGCGGAGTGCTCGACCTTGTCCTTGATCGGCTTGCCCGCGTCACGCAGGGCCTCGGCAAGCGCGCCAACATCGGCCACGCGGTCGGTCGCGTGGTTGAAGGCGTTGCCTTCGGTGGCAATCCATGCGGCTTCCTTCGACTGGGCCAGCAGCGTGTCGTAGTCGTCCTCGAAGGCGGGCGCGTGCGCGCGGTCGAAGGCAGAGACGAGGACGGGCAGAAGGGCCTCGGCCTCGGCAAAGGGCACGCTGCCCTCGGCCGCGAAACGGTCGAGCATGGCCTTGGCCTCGGCGGTTAGCGGGTCGACCGAGTTGTCGAACACCCGGTGGGCGGCGGCGGCGAACTCGGCGTCGAACTGGTCGACATGGAGTTCGCTCACGAAGTATTGGAGGATGTCCTCGGGATAGTCGACGTGGCACCAGGCGTGGCCGGTCATCCTGAGGCGCGGCAGTGGATATTGTGCGGCTTCGACATAGCCGAGCGGGCGCAGGATACGCGCGAAGGCCTCCTGCCCGCCGGGAAGGGCGCCGGTGGGGCTGTCGGGAAAGAGGATCGTGCGCAAGGCACCATGGTCGAGCGTGATGCGCTGATCGATTTCCAGGCGCTCGCCGACATATCCCGACGCGCTCGGCACGCCGTCGAGAACGGTGCGGAACAGGGTCGCGCCTAGGGCGGTTGCCATGCTGGCGCGCGAGACGCGCTCGCCGTCGTCGCTCACCAGCGCGGGCGCCACGTCGAGTGCGGCGAGCGTGACGGCGCCGATTTCGTCACCCAAGTGCGCGCGAACCAGGCGTGCAACGGTCGATGTGTGCAGATCCTGCATCGATTGTCTCCTCTGCCCTTGCGCTTACCATGTGAAATTCTTGCCCTGCAAACGACAAGCTATCATCAATGCATGATGAAATGGAATGATCTCGCCGGCGTGCATCTGCCTTCCTCGCAATCCTTGCGCAGCTTTCTGGCCGCGGCCCGCCATGGCAGCTTTTCCGAGGCGGGGCGCGCGGTGGGACTGACCCAGAGCGCGATCAGCCGCCAGATATCCCAACTCGAGGCGCGGCTGGGTGTTCCCTTGTTTGTACGGGCCGGGCGGCGGGTGGAGCTGAACGCGGCCGGGCGTGCCTACGCCGAGGCGGTGGAGCCTGCGCTCGCGCAGATCGTGCGGGCCAGCGCGCGGCTTGGCGAACAGCGCGGGGACAACAGCCTCACCATTGCCTGCCTGCCCAGTCTGGGCATGCGCTGGCTGGCGCCCCGCCTGCCCCGGCTCTCGGCCCGGCACCCCGAGCTTGTGATCAATATCGCGGCCCGCAGCTGGCCTTTCGGCAAGGACGAGGAGGCGGGCGAGTTCGATGCCGTCTTCCATTTCGGGCAGCCGCCCTGGCCGGGGATGAACCACGCGTTCCTGTTTCGCGAGGAAGCGGTCCCGGTCTGCGCGCCAGGCTGGCTCGAGGCCAATCCGCTGGAACGTCCGGCGGACTTGGCGGATAAGCCGCTTCTGTTCCAGTCCTCGCGCCCCAAGGCCTGGGACCAGTGGTTCGCGGCGTGCGGCGTGGAGCTGGCGCGCCCGTGCGAGGGGCCTCGCATCGGGCACTTCCTGATGCTGGCGCAGGCCGCGGAGGCGTGCGCCGGTGTGGCGCTCATTCCCAGTTTTCTGATCGAGGCCGAACTGGCCGCAGGAAGCCTGGTGGTCCCATTCGAGACTGCCCTGTCGACACGCGATGCCTACCATCTCGTGTGGCGCGGCGACCTTGAGCGCGGATCCTCGCTTGGCCGGTTCGTGGCCTGGGTGCGCGATGAGGCCGCCGTGCCGACGCCAACCTGAGGTGCTTTAAGTCTCTCGTGTCAGCCCGTTTCGGGCCTCAGGAGCCTTCGGGAATGAGCATGCGCAAGGTGCGTTTGCACAATTCCATGCCCCGCTCGCGCGAGAGGTGGTTGGGGGAGAGGCAGTACTCGAACCAGAGGCCGTCCATGGTGGCGGCCATGATCGCGACGGCATCGTCCATCGAAGATCCCAAGGGGCGCTCGGAAAGGCGTGACATCGCATCGGCCAGCAGTCGCCGGACTTCAGTGTTGAGGGCATCGTTGTGCGCCGCAAATTCGGGATTGCTGCGCACGAGCGACCAGAAGGCGAGCCAGGCGCCGAGATTCTGGGTGTTGGCCCATTCGTCGGAGAAGAGCTTGTCGAAGAAAGCGTCGAGCGATGCCCAGGCGTCGCGGTCGGGCACTATCAGTTCGGCGGCAAGACCCGTGATGACCTGGTTGCAGAGCTCTTCGTAGGTTTCGAGCAGGAGGTTCTGCGGGTTGGTGAAGTAGTGGCGCAACAGGCCATGCGAGACTCCGGCTTGCCGGCAGATTTCGCGTCCCGTGGTGCCCCGCGGCCCCAATCTGGCAAGACATTCGAGGGTTACCTGCAGCAGATCCTGCCGCCGCACGCCGGGTTGCTGGCGCTTGATGGTGCGACGTGGCCGGTGTGCCCCGGCCTGCGGCGTCTCCGTCGGACGAGTGTTCATGTTTATGGTCCCGCTTCTTATTGTTCTGTTTCGTATCGCGCCCAAAGGCCCCAATGTTATATTGCAATCGATTCAACGCGAGGCAAGTGGCCATTTGTTGCGCGCTAGCATGTCTCTTAGTGGTGCAGACAAGTGTTCCAACGCGCTTTGCGGCGATGGCTTGCCACGCGGATAGATCCGGGCCAAGACGGGCTGATGAGCCAGAGCGCACCAGTCTTGAAGATCAAGTTGCAGATATATTCAGGGGATGAGATCGCGATGGGGCCGGGCAAGGCGGACCTGCTCGACGCCATTGGCGAGGAAGGTTCGATCTCGGCAGCCGCGCGCAAGATCGGCATGAGCTACCGCCGGGCCTGGCTGCTGGTCGATACGATGAACCGCTGCTGGCACGAACCGCTGGTGGAAACGGCACTGGGCGGTTCGGCACGCGGTGGTGCGCGGATGACCCCGTATGGACGGGGCATTCTGCAGCTCTACCGCAACCTCCAGGAGGAGAGCCGCGGCCTCAGGGACTGTGCGGAATGGACGGAACTGGGCGCAGCGCTGCGCGACGCGCCGCGGGTGCATCAGAAGTCCTGATTCCGGGCGTGACCCGTGTGCCTTCGGGGCCCAGCGTTACGACATGATGGGCAAGCCGGTCCACCTCGCGCCGGTCGTGACTGACGTAGAGGATGGGCAGGGCCAGTTCGTCGCGGATGCGCTCGATGACTTGCATCACTCCGCCGCGCCGTTCCTCGTCGAGCGAGGAGAGCGGCTCGTCCATGAGCAGGAAACGGGGCCCTGAAAGGAGCGCGCGGCCGATTGCGACACGCTGCATCTCGCCGCCCGAAAGCGTGCGAGGCATGCGGCTCAGCAGATGCGCGATGCCGAGGAATTCGCTCGCTTCCTCCAGCGCCATCCAGCGCCGGGCGGCGGGCGCGAGCTTCCAGCCGAACAGCAGGTTGTCGCGGACGTTCTTGTGGGGAAACAGGCGGCTGTCCTGAAAGACATAGCCGCACGCGCGCTTCTCGGGCGCGAGGTGCAGGCGCGTAGCGCCGTCGTAGAGCACCTCGTCGCCCACCGCGATGCGGCCGTGGTCGGGGCGGATTAGCCCGGCGACGGCGTTGAGCACGCTCGTCTTGCCCGCGCCGGAGGTGCCGAACAGGGCGGTAAGGCCTGGCCCGACGCGGAAGCGGGCGGCGATGTGCGCGCTGCCGCGCTGGAGGGCGATGTCGACGTCAAAGGGCATGGCCGGCCTTCCTCTGCCCGGAGCGCCGGGTCAGTGTTTCGGAGATTACCAGCGCGGCGAGCGAGAGCAGCACCGAGATCACGGCCAGGCGCGCCACGTCGCCTTCGCTGCCGGGGATCTGCAGCGCGGTGTAGATCGCGAGCGGCAGCGTGCGGGTCTCGCCCGGAATATTCGAGGCAAAGGTGATCGTCGCGCCAAACTCGCCAATGGAACGCGCAAAACCGAGGACAAGCGCGGCCATCACGCCGGGAAGGGCAAGAGGCAGGGTGACGGTGGCGAAGGTGCGGCAGGGCCCGGCGCCCAGTGTACGCGCGGCACTTTCGAGGCGCCGGTCGACTTCCTCGAGCGAAAGCCGGATCGCGCGCACCATCAGCGGCAAGGCCATGATCGCGGCGGCAAGCGCCGCGCCGGTCCAGCGGAAGATAAGGCCGAGCCCGAAGGTGTCGAGCAGGAAGCGCCCGGCCGGCCCATTGCTCCCAAAGGCGAGCAGCAGCATCCAGCCTGTCACCACCGGCGGCAGCACGAGCGGGAGGTGGACGATGGCATCAAGCAGCACCTTGCCCGGAAAACGCCCGCGCGCGAGCAGCCAGGCCAGCGCAAAGGCCAGCGGCAGGTCGATCAGGATCGCCACGCCGCTCACCTTGAGCGAGAGGGCGACGACCTGCCATTCCTCTGGGGAGAGGATGCCTGCCATGCTCAGTTCGTGCGGAACCCGAAGCGGGCAAAGACGGCCTTGCCCCGGCTGGAAATCAGGAACGTGCGGAAGGCTTCGGCCTCCCGGTTGGCGGCCCTGGCGGTCAGCGCGACGGGGTAGCTGATCGGGGTATGGGTGGAGCGCGGGAAGGTGCCGACGACGCGCACGCCCGGATCGGCCTTGGCATCGGTGGCATAGACGACGCCCAGCGGCGTTTCGTCCCGGCTGACGAAGGCGAGCGCGACGCGCACGTTTTCGGCGCTGGCGATCTTGCCCGAAACGCTGTTCCACACGCCCAGCTTCTGGAGCGCTTCCTTGCCGTAGCGCCCGGCGGGCACTGCGTTGGTGTCGGCCATGGCGAGGCGGCGGCTGCCGAGGGTGCGGGCGAGCGGGAAGCCGGGCTTGATCGCCAGCTTGACCGGGCTTGCCTTGGGGGCGATGAGGACGATGTCGTTGGCGAGGAAGGACCTGCGCGTCGCGGTGCGGATCAGCTTGCGCGCCTGAAGATAGTCCATCCACCTCTCGTCGGCCGAGACGAAGATGTCGGCCGGGGCTCCTGCCTCGATCTGTCGGGCGAGCGCGGAGGAGCCGGCAAAGGAGATCACCGGGCGCGCATGGCCCTTAGCCGCCCAGGCATCGGCGGCCGCATTCATCGATTCGCGCAAGCTCGCGGCTGCGAGCACGGTTGGCCCGGCGGCCCATGCCGCCTGGCAGGACAGGCCGAGTCCCAGCAGCAGTGCGAGGGCCGCGCACCAGCGGCCGATTCGGTCCAACATGATCCCTCCGGAAATTGCTATATTCATCTGTATATTGAAATGCGGCTTCGGGAAAGATGCGAAACCCGCGTTCGCTGCGCTGCAGCACGGGGCGAGGACGTCCCGCTCTCTGGACGTCGGACCGAGAAATGCAGATAAGTGGCGAGGAACGCGGGTGTTCCCTTTCGGCTCGTCCGAGGATAAAATTCTCTCTTCGCAATGGCGAGCCGCGCCTGATCTGGACATTCTGCACTATCTATATACGATTATATATAGAAAATGGCGCCGCGACCGAAGCGGTTGTCCCGTGCTAGGCACAAGGACCTGTCGCGCGCGTTCTCCAGGGAGTTTCCGATGACGACGATGTTGCGTGGCGCTCGCGGCGCCCGATACGCAGTCCTGTTCCATGTCCTTGTCCTGCCTCTCGTGCCGGGCGTGGCCCAGGCCGGAGAGGACAGCGCGCCGAGCCTCCAGAAGGCTCTTGGCAATCCCGAGGGGCTGACGGTCGAAGGCCATGTGCGGGCCCGTTACGAGGCGATCGACAACCAGTTCCGTCCCGGCCGCGCGCGCAGCAGCGACGCGCTCCTTTTACGCAGCGATCTGCAGGTCACCTACGACGCAGGGCCGGTGCAGGTGGGCGGCGAGATTACTGATTCGCGGGCCTATGGCGGGGGTGAGGGTAGCTCGCTTGGCACCACCGAGGTCAACGCGCTGGCGGTGACGCAGGCCTATGTCGCCTTCGATTTCGGCAAGGCGCTGGGCGAAGGAACCTCCGCGCACCTTCAGGTCGGGCGCTTCACTATGGACATGGGCTCGCGCCGCCTTGTCGCGCGCAATCGCTTTCGCAACACGATCAACGCCTTCACCGGCTTTCGGGCGGACTGGACGGGTAAAGGCGGAGAGGCCGTCTCGGCCTTCTACACGATGCCCGTACGGCGCTTGCCGAGCGACCGGGATGGCATTCTGGGCAACCATGTGCACGCCGATAGCCAGGGCTTTGACCAGACCTTCTGGGGCGCCTTTGCGCGCACGCCGATCGGCCTCGGCGGGGCGGCGCTGGAGGGCTATTTCTACGCCCTCGACGAGGACGACACGCCATCGCGTGCCACGCGCAACCGGCACCTGCGTACGGCGGGCGCGCGGCTGTCGCGCACGAGTACGCCGGGGCGCCTGGATTTCGACGTCGAGGGTGCCTACCAGTTCGGCAATATCCGCAATTCGACGGCGCCGGGCGCGCGGAAGCGCGACGTCTCAGCCTACTTCGCGCACGCCGAGGTAGGCTACCGTTTTGCCGGCGGCTGGAGCCCGCGCGTGGCGCTCGAGCTCGATCTCGTCTCGGGCGACAAGAGAGAGGGCTCCTACAGCCGTTTCGACACGTTGTTTGGCGCGCGCCGTTTCGAGTTCGGTCCGACTTCGCTCTACGGCGCGTTGGGCCGTGCCAATATCCGCTCGGTGGGGGCGCTGGTCCAGGCAAGTCCGGGCAAGCGGCTCACTCTTGCGGCGATGGGCCGGGCGAACTGGGCTGACAGTCTTGAGGACAGTTTTTCCTCGACCGGTGTTTCGGACGCCGAGGGGAACGCGGGTCGTTTCGCCGGCTACCAGCTGGAGGCACGCGCGGGCTATTGGCTGGTGCCCCGGGTGCTGGAAGTTGACATCGGCGGGGCAGTGCTGTTTCGCGGCGATTTCCTGAGGAATGCGAGCGGTGCCAACGGCTGGGGCGATACGCTTTACGGCTATACCAGCGCGACGGTCCACTTCTGACACGCGCCTGCACGATGGGCGAAACCGGACACGTTTGTCGGGTCCCGGACATCATGGTGTGGTTCTAATTCAACATAAATCCTGATCTTTCTGGCTGGCACGCTTCCTGCTTCCACTCGAGTGGACACAGGCAGGAGGACGACCATGGCCTACAAGATCATCGTGTCGCAGTGCACCGGGTGCAGCGCGTGCGAATTCGAATGCCCGAACGCGGCGATCTCGATGAAGGGCGATACCTTCATCATCGATCCCGCCAAGTGCACCGAGTGCGCGGGCGAGTACGACCATCCGCAGTGCGACACGGTCTGCCCCGTCCCCAAGACCTGCGTGCCGGCCTGACCGGCGCGCACGAGGGGACGGAACGGGTCATGGCCTACGAGGGCAACCTGGGCGCCGCGCTCGACTGGAAGGGGCGCCCGGTGCGCTGCCGCGAGTGCGACCACCAGGCCATCAACGCGATGGGCCTGTGCGCCAAGGGCCGTGCCTGCATCCGCGACCGCCGTGCGCGCCGGGTGGAGACGTTCCTGCGTGCCAACCCCGAGCTTGCCGACCAGTACCTTGACCATCCCTATTTCGAGGTGCGCGCCGGTGCCGCCCGGCATGCCACGGTGTTCCGGCTCGTTCCCCTGCTGGACGATCCCGAACCCGAAGTCCGCGCCATGGCAACACTGCGCCTGCCTGTGGAGAGGATCCGGGACATGATCCACGATGAGGACATCGACGTGCGCATCGCGGCGGCCTCGCGCCTGACCTGCGCCGACCTGGTGCCCGCGATCCGCGACGAGGCCTACATGGTGCGCATCACTGCGGTGCGGCGCATGCCGGTGGAGATGCTGCCGCTGGTGCGCCACGACCCCGATCCCGAGGTGCGCGCCTGGGTGGCCCGGCGGATCGACCTGCGCGCGCTGCCTGACATGGCGTTCGACCCCGACCCGCTGGTGCGCCGCGAGGTTGCCGGACGGCTGCCGCCCGATCCCCTGCGCCTGCTGGTCCAGGACAGCGACATGCGCGTTCGCTTCACGGTTGCCGAGCGGCTGGCCGAGGAGGACCTTGTCGCACTGCTCGATGACGAGGAACCCGCCATCCGCGAGCTTGCCCGCACGCGCATCGAGGCCGTGCCCGAACTGGCGCGCCAACTTGAGGGCCACGACGGAATACAGGGGGCTGCCGTCGTCGCCTTCCCCGCGCCAGATGATTCCGCGAAGGAGACCTAGCCTGTGAAAGTCATGATTCGCCGCGCCGAGGGACAGCTCTCGGCCTACGTGCCCAAGAAAGACCTGGAGGAGCCGATCGTGGAGGTCGAGAAGGAAAGCCTGTGGGGTGGCTGGGTGCGCCTGGCCAACGGATGGGTGCTCGAACTGCCCTGGCTGGCCGACGACACGCGCCTGCCGATCACCGTCGAGGCGAAGAAGCGCGCCACCGTGGAAGAGGACTGAGCGTGATGGCAACCGATCTCCTGGAGAACCCCGAGGTGCTGCTCGACGAAGTGGGCGAGGGGCTGCGGGCCGGGCAACTGGTGCCTTTCGTGGGGCCCGGTATTTCGGCGCTGGGCGACCACGCGGTGCCGCTCTCGACCGGCGCGCTGGCTGACTTCTTTGCGAGCAAGACCACGCTGCCGCGCCGCGCGAAGGGCAATTGCTGGGCCGCGGCCCAGTACATCGAGAGCACCCGCTTTCGCGACACCGTGACGGCCTGGATGAAGGAGGCCTTTTCGCAAGGCGTGCTGCCCTGCGCTTTCCACCGCTGGCTCGCGGGCCTGCCGCTGCCGCTCATCGTCGATGCCTGGTATGCAGGCGAGATGCGCACGGCGCTTCTGGCGTCCGGGCGTGAGGACTGGGCCGAGGTCCAGGGGATTACCCGAGCGCACATCGGCGAGGACCGCTGGTTCCGTTTCTACACGTCTGGCGGCGATCCGGCGAAGGCGCAGGAGGCCGAGGCCGCGACGACGCTGCTTTATACGCCCCATGGCGGCATCGCGCCTGATGCGAACTTCCTCATCACCGATGCGGACTATGTCGAAGTCCTCACCGAGATCGACATCCAGACCCCGATCCCCGAGGAGGTCCGGCATCGCCGCATGGGGCTTGGTTTCGTGTTTCTGGGCTGCCGCTTCGACGATCAGCTTCTGCGCACCTATGCGCGCCAGATCATGAAGCGTTCGTCCGCGCGGCACTATGCCGTGCTCGACGTGGAGACACTCACCCGCAACGAGCGGCGCTTCCTGGAGGAACAGAATATTGTGCCCATCGCGCGCCCTCTGGGCCAAGCGCTGGGTCAGCTGATGGGCTGAAGGGCGGAAGGCTCTCAGTCGCGCGCGGCGCGGCGTTCGGGCGCGGCGGCGGGGGCGGGGGTCTTCATCCGTGTGGCGGCCTCGGCGCGTCGGCGCGAGAGTTCCCGGGCATATTCCTGCAGATCGTCGACCGCGTCGAGTTCGTCCACGATCTCGAAGCCGAAGATCGTCTCCAGCACGTCTTCCAGCGTCACGAGGCCCAGGAAGCTGCCATATTCGTCGACCACCATCAGGATATGGTGGTGTTCGGAGATGAAGCGGTGGAACAGGCGGTCGACGCTCAGCTGGTCGAGCACGCTGGGCAGCGGGCGGATCAGTTCGGCAAAACCCTGCTCGTCGCAGTCCTCGTCCATGAGCAGGTCGAGCACGTCGTGCTTGATGACGAAGCCGCGGATCTCGTCGACACCCTCGCCCGAGACCGGAATGCGAGTGAAGGGGGACTTGCGCACCTTCTCGGTCAACTCGTCCAGTGCGATGTCCTGCGACAGGCTGAACACCACTGTGCGCGGCGTCATCACGTCGGCCGTCTTGATCCGGTCGAGCTGGAGCATGTTGTTGAGAAAGCGCGCTTCGGCCGTGTCGATCTGGCCTGAGGCCTGGCCCAGGCTGGTGACCGCGAGAAGCTCCTCGCGGTGGCGCGGGGTCTCGGCCGTGCGGCCAAAGGCAATGAGCTTGGTGATGAGGCGCGAGGCCCACACCAGCGGCGCGAGCACCGCGATCATCGGCGGCAGGATCCAGGCGCAGAACGGGGCGAGTCCGGTGGCGTAGCGCGCGCCTATGGTCTTGGGGATGATTTCGGTGACGATCAGGATCGCGACCGTCAGCAGCGCGGCGAACACTGCCTCGCTGCCGCTGCCGTAGAGCTTGGCGTACTGCGCGCCGGCACCCGCCGCACCCATCGTATGGGCAATCGTGTTGAGGGTAAGGATCGCGGCCAGCGGACGGTCGACATCGTCCTTCAGTCGCTTGAGCTTGCGCGCCCAGGGCGTGCCGCGCTGCTCGAAGGTGCGCACCTGCGAGGGCGTGAGCGTCAGCATCGAGGATTCGAGCAGCGAACACAGGAACGAGACGCACAGCGCCAGGGCGACATAAAAGACCAGCAAGGCCATGCGGCTATTCGTACTCCGTTGCGCGAGTGTGCGCGAACCCATTCTGGTAACGGGGATTCTCTCCCTTGCCTAGGTGCCTGATCGTGCACGAACTGCACCTCATCGTGTCGCGAGCCGGACAAAGCTGGCGTACCAAGCCTGACATTCGCGACAGGAACTTTCGTGCGCCGCGTGCTGCGCTGCGGCATGAAGTGCCCGAAAATCGGTAGTTTCGGATATCTGGCACGCAGTTTGCTGAGCCGCTCCCATCAGCAGAAAGCCGGTGGTGCCCCTCCGCCGGCTGCGACTTGGGGAGTTTTCCATGACCGACACCCTTTTCAGCCAGGATCCGGACAGAACACGCGAGGCCAGTTCCGCAGACGGCGTCGTCGATATTTCCGACGTCATGCAGAAGGTGGCCGAGCACAAGGGCTGCGGGACCGAAGGCGGTTCGGGAAAGGCGAGCTGCGGATCGGGTGCCGGGCCGGCCGACATGCCGCCCGAGATCTGGGAAAAGGTGAAGAACCACCCGTGCTATTCCGAAGAAGCCCATCACCACTACGCGCGCATGCACGTGGCCGTCGCGCCCGCCTGCAACATCCAGTGCAACTACTGTAACCGCAAGTACGACTGCGCGAACGAGAGCCGCCCGGGTGTCGTCTCCGAACGCCTGACGCCCGAGCAGGCGTCGAAGAAGGTGCTCGCGGTGGCCTCCACCATCCCGCAGATGACCGTGCTGGGCATTGCAGGACCTGGCGACCCGCTCGCCAATCCGCAAAAGACCTTCGAGACTTTCCGCCTCATCAGCGAGGTTGCCCCCGACATCAAGCTGTGTCTTTCGACCAATGGCCTCGCGCTGCCCGACTGGGTCGACGAGATCGCCAGGTACAAGGTCGACCACGTCACCATCACCATCAACATGGTGGACCCCGAAGTGGGCCAGCACATCTACCCTTGGATCTTCTGGGAGAACAAGCGCCTGCAGGGCTATGAAGCCGCCAAGATCCTGACCGAGCGGCAGCTGCTGGGCCTCGAGATGCTCACCGAGCGGGGCATCCTTGCCAAGATCAACTCGGTGATGATCCCGGGGATCAACGATGCGCACCTCGTCGAGGTGAACAAGGCGGTGAAGAGCCGCGGCGCGTTCCTCCACAACATCATGCCGCTCATTTCCGCGCCCGAACACGGCACGGTTTTTGGCCTCAATGGCCAACGCGGCCCTTCCGCGCAGGAACTCAAGGCGCTCCAGGACGCGTGCGAGGGCGACATGAACATGATGCGCCACTGCCGCCAGTGCCGCGCCGACGCGGTCGGCCTCCTGGGCGAGGACCGCTCGGCCGAGTTCACCACCGAGAAGATCATGGCGATGGACATCGAGTACGATGCCGAAGGGCGCAAGGCCTACCAGCAGGCGGTTGAGGGCGAGCGCCAGGCCAAGGTCGCGGCCAAGGCGGGCGAGCTGGAGGGCCTTGAAAAAGCGGGCGACATCTCGGTCCTGGTCGCGGTCGCCACCAAGGGCCACGGGATCATCAACGAGCACTTCGGCCACGCCAAGGAGTTCCAGGTCTACGAGCTCAACGCCAAGGGCGCCAAGTTCGTCGGCCACCGCCGCGTCGACCTCTGTTGCCAGGGCGGTTACGGCGAGGCCGACGCGCTCGACACGGTGATCGCGGCGATCAACGACTGCCACGCGGTCTTTGTCGCCAAGATTGGCGGCTGTCCCCGGGCGGACCTTGAGGCCGCAGGCGTGGAGCCGGTCGACCAGTACGCGCACGAATACATCGAACAGTCCGCGCTCGTCTGGTTCAAAGACTACATGAGCCGGATCGAGCGCGGCGAGATCTTCCACCAGCAGCGCGGCGATGCGGCCATCCGCCAGGGCGCGCTGCTCAGCCAGGCGGGGTGAGCGGCGATGGCCTACAAGATCGTTGCCAGCCAGTGCACCAACTGCACGGCCTGCGAGGCGCTGTGTCCCAACATGGCGATCTCGGAGACGAAGGGCACCTTCCTCATCGATCCGGCGCTGTGCACCGAGTGCATCGGCCACTTCGAGGATCCGCAGTGTGTCGCGATCTGCCCGGTCGATGACACCTGCGTGCTCGACGCCAGCGTGCCGCGGTACCAGCCGGCATGAGCGGAGCGCGTCAAACGCTGCCGTTCGAGGGCTTTGGCGGGGCCTCGGACGCGTTCGAGCGCGCGATCCTCGCCAGCCCTCTCTTGGGCGGAGGGTTGCCCCGCGAGGCGCAGGCGCACCTCGAGCGCGCCGCCGAGCGCTATCACCTGACCGACGTGGCCGAGACGCACCTGTTCGAAGCCGAGAAGATCGCGCCCGACCACGCCGCCGTACTGATCGCGCTCTACCGCTTCTATTTCTACAAGGGACGGCTTGCCGATGCGCTCGACGTGGCGCGCGCCTGCGTTGCCAAGGCCCTGCGTCTCAACGTCCTGGGCGAGGACTGGCGGCGGGTGCAGGCGGGCGATGCCGCGTTCGGAGAGTGGGAGGCGCTTTTGCCGCGCTTCTTCCTCTTCAGCCTCAAGGGCTACGCGTACCTGTCGCTGCGCACCGGCCATCTCGAAGCCGGACGCGAGGCGGCCGAGAAGCTGCTCGAACTCGACCCGCGCGACCGCATCGGCGCGCAGGTCCTCATCGATGTCCTGAACCGCATGGAGGATGAGGAGGAGGCCGATGGCGAACATCGTTCGTGACAGCGAGGTCGTCGAACTCAATGGCCCGCCCGCCTTCCGCTATGGCGAACGCGTGCGCGCACGGCGCCTTGTGCGCAACGACGGCACTTACGCGGGCAAGGAGATCGGCGAATTGCTCGTGAAGAAGGGCGAGGAGGGCGTCGTCGTTTCGATCGGTACCTTCCTCCAGCAGTTCTACATCTACGGCATCGAGTTCTTCGAGAGCGGCCACCGCGTGGGCATGAAGCGGCGCGAACTCGACCCGGTCTGGGCCAGCGAGGAGGACGAGGACGAACTGCCCGTCGCGCGTCCCGCAAGCCGGGCTCCGGCCCATTCGAGTGCCCGGCCATGATGGACCTGCGTGAACCCGTCTACGGCTGGGGCGAGGCCGTGCGCGCGGTGGTCGATCTCGTCAACGACGGCTCGTTCCCCGGCGCCCCGCCCGAAGCCGTGCTCGCCCCGCGCGGGACGCGCGGCGAGATCGTCAACGTGGGCCACCACGAGGAGAGCAACCAGCCGGTCTACCTTGTCGAATTTGCGCGCGGCGAGGGCCAAGGTTCGCCGCTTGTCGTCGGGTGCCTCGAAGTGGAGATCGAACGCGTCGAGACAGGAGGGACGCTGGCATGAGCCTCGCCGCCACTCCCGCCGAAACCACCGCGCCGCGTGCGCTTCTTGCCCGCCAGCCCAACGAATTCGATTTGGCGCGGATCGGGCGCCTGCTCGTCCGGCGGCGGCGCTACCGCTACGTCGAGCCTGTGATCGTGCCCATCGAGGACGGCTACCTCGTGCGGGCGCCCTGCTGCTCGCGCACCGTCGATCCGCAAGGCGGGGAAATCGACATCGCGCGCCTCGTTTGGGTCGAGCGCGCGCGGGAATGGAGGCTCTTCCGGCGCAATCACGGCCCCCCAAGCTGGATCGAGGACGGGCGGTTCGCGCGCCTTGGTGAGCTGATGGCCTGGCTCAACGCCGATCCCGACCGCGTTTTCTGGCAATAGAGAAAGGAAACAAGGCCCATGCCGCTCAGCGAAATCGATCTCGCGCGCATCGACGCGCTGGTACAGGCGCTGGGCGACAGTGCGCTCCCAGAGACCCTGGGTGTCGCACTGCGGCGTCTGGTGCCCGATCTCGCCCTGCGCCAGTGCGATGCGGGTGACGTGCTGGAAGAGCCCTACCGTTCGGTGGGCGCCTGCGATCTGCATCTGCTCGACGTCTCCGCCCACTGCATCCGCGTCACCGGCGATCCGGCGCAGGCGAGCGGGCTTCTGGTCGCGGGGAGGCCGCCGGCATGAGCGGGCAGGTCGTCTCGATTGCCACGGGCGAGGCGCTGCAGATCCCGATGAGCGACCCCGACTTGACGCTGGAAGACGTCGTCGCGGTCGAGCAGGTCCTGCGCGGCGCGCAGCTGGGGCAGGGCGCGCTGGTCGAGGAGCTGGAGCAGGCCTTTGCCGCCCAGTGCGGCCGTGCGCGCGGTGTGGCAACCTCCAGCGGGGCGATGGCGCTCGTCATGGCGCTGACCGCCAAGGGGATCGGGCCGGGCGACGAGGTGATCCTCTCGGCCCATTCCTTCCACGAACTGGGCCACGCGGTGCTGCGCTGCGGGGCGACCCCGGTCTTTGCCGACATCGACTACTGGTCGGGCTGTCTTTCGGCGAAGAAGAGCGCGGACAAGGTGACGAGCCGGACCCGCGCGATCCTGGCGGGCAACACCTGCGGGCACCCCGCCGACTGGCCGGGCCTTCGTGCGCTGGCCGACGCGCACGGCCTCTTCCTGATCGAGGATTCGAGCGAGGCGATCGGCTCGCGCCACAAGGAAGGCGTGGTCGGCAGCTTCGGGGATGTCGCGCTTTTCGATTTTGCCCAGCCCGGCGTCATCGCGTGTGGGGAGGGGGGGATCGCGCTCACCGACGACACGCAGCTGGCCATGGCGCTGCGGCGCCTGCGCAGCCGCAGCCTGTCAGACCGAACCTCGGTCACGGCGGGTGTGGATGCGCCCTTCGGCGCGCCGATGGGCGCTATGGTGGCCGCGCTTGCGCTTGCGCAGTTGCGCCGCCTCGACGTGCTGCTGGAACGCCGCCGCGGCGTCCAGGCCATGTACGACGGCTTTATGCAAAGCTTCGAGGGGATCAAGCCGCCCTACATCTCGCCCGATGTCGAGGAGGTTCACTGGTTCCTCTACACCGTGCACTTGGGAACGCGCTTCACCAAAGGATCGCGCGACGCGATCCTGGAGGATATGCGCACCGAGGGGGTGGAGGCCCACGCCTATTCCAGTCCGCTCCATCTCCAGCGCACCTATCGGGCGCTGGGCTGGACGCGCGGCGACCTCTTCGTGACCGAGAAGGTCGCCGACCGCGCGGTCGTTCTGCCCTTCCACGCCCACCTCACCCCCGAGCAGATCGCTTTCATGGTCGCGCGTCTCAAGGACGCCTCGATCAACGCGGGCGCCGGGGCCGCCATCTATTGACCAAGGGAAGAGACACAGAAAGAACGCCATGACCACGCTCACCATCCTGCCTTTTGCTACCTCCATCGCCGTTGCCGAGGGGGACAGCCTGCTCGCCGCCGTGCTCGCTAGCAGGGCGCCGGTCGCCCACAAGTGCGACGGGGAGGCCTCCTGCGGCCAGTGCCACCTCTTCGTGATCGAGGGGCGCAAGGGCCTCTCGCGCATTGGCCGGGAGGAAAACGCCATTCTCGACACCCTCGTCGGCGTCGGTTCCAAGTCGCGCCTGGCCTGCCAGGCGACGCTGACCGGCACCGAGGACGTGACCGTCGAGGTCCCCAGTTTCGTCTGAGCACGCGGGAGAAATACGCCATGCCCATGGATGCCACCGAGATCGAACGCCGCATCACCGCGGCCTTTCCCGACGCCGACGTGCTGATGGTCGACATGGCCGGTGACGGCGACCACTGGGCCGCGCGCGTCACCTGCGCCGCCTTTGCCGGCAAGAGCCGGATCGTCCAGCACAAGATGGTCTACGCCGCGATCGGCGCGGACATGGGGCATGAACTGCACGCGCTGGCGCTCCAGACGTTCGTTCCTGCCGTCGCCCCCACCACCCCTGCAACCTGAGGAGAATGGCCATGGCCACGTCCGACCGTATCCGCGCGCTTGTCACCGACAACGAGATCGTCGTCTTCATGAAGGGCGTGCCCGCTGCCCCGCAATGCGGCTTTTCCGCAGGTGTGGTGAAGGTGCTGGACGCCATCGGGCGCCCCTATGTCGGGGTCAACGTGCTCGACGATCCGTTTCTGCGCGAGGGCATCAAGGAATATTCCGACTGGCCCACGCTGCCCCAGGTCTACGTGCGCGGCGAGTTCATCGGGGGCTGCGACATCGTGCGCGACATGTACGCTGCAGGCGAACTCCAGGCGCTCCTCGCCGGGCAAAGCGCATGACCATGGCCTCCGCGACGGGAGCCGCCGGAGCCGCTGTCGTTCCCTTCGTGCCGCCGGGCGGGCGCTGCCTGCGCGCGAGTGAGCGCAACATGCTGGAGGGCATCGTGACCGCGATCGTCTACGGCGCAGTGAGCGCGGAAGTGGGGCTGCTCGTCAACGAACGGATCGTGATCGACGCGCTGGTGCCCAACTCTACCGTGGCCGCGCTGGGGCTGAAACCGGGAGGGCGCGCGGTTGCGCTCATCAAGCCCAGCTTCATCACGTTGATCGATGATGTCCCGGGCCTCGCCCTTTCGGCGCGCAATCTCATCGGAGGCACTGTCGTCAACGTGCTGACAGGGCCGGTCGAGGCCGAATGCGTGCTCGACATCGGGGAGGGGCGCGAGCTGACGGTGCTGGTGACCAGCCACAGCGCGCGGGCGCTGGAACTGGAGGCGGGACGTCAGATCCTTGCCAGCTTCAAGGCCTCGCACATCATCGTCTGCGCGCTCGACGGGTGACGGGTCACGGATGGCCAGGGGACCCTGAATAGGTATGCGCCATTGCAATCGGCGGCCGGGCCCCTACATTCCTTCTTGCAAGTTTATCGCAATAAGGATGCCCCCCGCCATGGCCAAGGCCCAGCCGCGCATGATGACCGTCCTCGCCCGCCAGCAGGTCTCGCCCTCGATGATCCGCCTGACGCTGGGCGGCGAAGGGCTGGCCGATTTCCCGCAAGGGCAGGAAGGGGGCTATGTGAAGCTGATGTTTCCCCCCGCGCCAGGCAAGGCCAAGCCGACCTTGCGCACCTACACTATCCGCGCTCAGCGCGCGGGTGAGATCGATGTCGATTTCGCGCTCCATGGCGTGGAGAACGGCGTCTCGGGCCCGGCGACCAACTGGGCGATCAGTACCGAGATCGGCTCGACCATCGAAGTGGGCGGTCCGGGGGCGGCCAAGCCCCTGCCTGAAGGCTTCGACTTCTACCTCATCGCCGGAGACATGACCGCGATTCCCGCCATTTCGGTGAACCTCGAAGCGCTCGACCGCGATGCGAAGGGTTACGCGGTGATCGAGATCCAGCAGGAGGATGACCGCGTGGAGATCGACGCGCCCGAAGGCGTGGAGATCCGCTGGATCGTCAATCCCGCACCCGGCCAGCAGCCGCAGTGGCTGGTTGAGGCGCTGCGCGCCTACGGCTGGCCCGGTGGCCGGGTCTACGCCTGGGCGGCGAGCGAATTTTCGGCCATGCGCCTCATGCGGACCTACCTGCGCGAGGAAAAGGCGTTGACGTCGGCCGAACTCTATATCTCCAGCTATTGGAAGCAGGGCCTCGACGAGGAAAGCCACAAGGTGGTCAAGCGCGAAGACGCCGAGGCGACCGCCGCCTGAAGCAAAAAGGCAGAAGGACATATCCTTGCAAGGGGCCATCGTCCCTTAACCCCAAAATGGGCAACCTCACCTTTCGCAAGCCACGTGGCGCGCGCAAGGTGAGGCCGACAGTTCGGGGAGCCCGAGGGCGATGGCCCTCGGAAAATTTATCCTTTCTATTCTATAACCCTCCCAGCTGCACCAGCGCAGCGCCGCCCGCGCGCCCCAGGATCGTGTCAATCTTCTGGCGCACTGCTTCCATGCGCAGCGGCTTGATAAGCGCGCCGTGCGCGCCCGCTCTGAGCGCCGCGAGGCCCAATTCCTCTTCCTCCGGGCTGGCAACGACGAGCACGCGCGCGGCCGGGTAGCGCGCGGCAATCTCGGCGAGCACCTCCAACCCGTGCGCGCGCAAGATCGAGAGGCCCAGGATCAGCACGTCTGGCACGAGCCAGTCCTGCCCCTTGGCGTAGGCTTCATCGAGGTTCGCCAGTTCGTGGGTTTCGATCTCGTCGTGCAGCATGAACTGCAAGGCGGCGCGGGTGATCTCGTCCTCGTCGACGACGAAGATGCGGCGCTGGTCGACGGCCTTGGCGGTTTCGACACCGATCTGCATGGGGCTTCTCCTGTGCATGGGAACTCATCCCCCCACGCAAGAAGCGTTCCATCCCACAGGACCGCGCAATTGCGCGGCCATGCCGCTGCCGGGGCCGGGCGAACGTGTGTCCTTTGCGACATGCAACGCCCCATTGTTCGCTTTGCCACATGCCCGTGCGGGCCCCGACATTCTCATCAAGTGACCGATTGAACGCGATTTTAGGGAGCTGTGCTGCGTTTGGCACGCCCTGTGCAGAGTGGTCGGCACAGCGGGCAGATCCTGCTGGCCCGCCGCAACGAGAGAGGACGCGTCGGGGAGAGAGCCGGTCCGGGCCGCCCCCCCTGTCCGCACCGGTGCACACGGCTTTAACAGCTTAGGAGCCAAGCAATGTCACTTCGTCAAATCGCCTTCTACGGCAAGGGCGGCATCGGCAAGTCCACCACCTCGCAGAACACCCTTGCCGCGCTCGCCGATCTTGGCCAGCGCATTCTTATCGTCGGTTGCGATCCCAAGGCCGACTCCACCCGCCTGATGCTCCACGCCAAGGCGCAGGACACCATCCTCTCGCTCGCGGCCGAGGCCGGTTCGGTCGAGGACCTCGAACTCGAGGACGTCATGAAGATCGGCTACAAGGACATCCGCTGCGTGGAAAGCGGCGGGCCGGAGCCGGGCGTGGGCTGCGCGGGCCGCGGCGTCATAACCTCGATCAACTTCCTGGAAGAGAACGGCGCTTACGAGGACATCGACTATGTCTCGTACGACGTGCTCGGCGACGTGGTCTGCGGCGGCTTCGCCATGCCGATCCGCGAGAACAAGGCCCAGGAAATCTACATCGTCATGTCGGGCGAGATGATGGCCATGTACGCGGCCAACAACATCTCGAAGGGCATCCTCAAGTACGCCAACTCGGGCGGGGTGCGCCTGGGCGGGCTCATCTGCAACGAGCGCCAGACCGACAAGGAACTGGAGCTGGCTGAGAACCTGGCCGCCAAGCTGGGCACCTCGCTCATCCACTTCGTGCCGCGCGACAACGTCGTGCAGCATGCCGAACTGCGCCGCATGACCGTGATCGAGTACGCCCCCGAATCCAACCAGGCCGCGGAATACCGCGACCTCGCGCAGAAGATTCACAACAACTCGGGCAACGGCATCATCCCCACCCCCATCACCATGGACGAGCTTGAGGACATGCTGATGGAGCACGGGATCATGAAGGCGGTCGACGAATCGCAGGTGGGTCTCACCGCCGCCGATCTCGCCGTCTGACCTGAGCCTTCGCGTCAGTCCCCCGAACGTCCGGTCCTCCTGCGCGCCTCTTGTTGGCATGCGAAGCGCTGGAGGGCCGGACAACCGGTCCCAGTTCGCTCTGAGCCCACCGATCTGAGCAAGGACGGATCAACCAGGAGTGCATCCAAATGAGCGTCTCAACCCCTACCGACATGGCCGAAGTCAAGGAACGCAACCGGGCGTTGATCCAGGAAGTCCTTGAAGTCTATCCGGCCAAGGCCGCCAAGCGCCGTGCCAAGCACCTCAACGTCTCCGAAGAGGGCAAGAGCGACTGCGGCGTGAAGTCCAACATCAAGTCGATCCCCGGTGTCATGACCATTCGCGGCTGCGCCTATGCTGGCTCCAAGGGCGTGGTATGGGGGCCGATCAAGGACATGATCCACATCAGCCACGGGCCGGTCGGCTGCGGCCAGTATTCCTGGGCCGCGCGCCGCAATTACTATATCGGCACGACCGGCATCGATACCTTCGTGACCATGCAGTTCACCTCCGATTTCCAAGAGAAGGACATCGTTTTTGGCGGCGACAAGAAGCTCGCCAAGATCATGGACGAGATCGAGATGCTGTTCCCGCTGAACAAGGGCATCACCGTCCAGTCCGAATGCCCGATCGGCCTTATCGGCGATGACATCGAGGCCGTCTCCAAGTCCAAGAGCAAGGAATACGGTGGCAAGACCATCGTGCCCGTACGCTGCGAGGGCTTTCGCGGGGTCTCGCAGTCGCTCGGCCACCACATCGCCAACGATGCCGTGCGCGACTGGATCTTCGACAAGGTCGGCGACAGGGAGCCCACCTTCGAGCCCAGCCCTTACGATGTTGCCATTATCGGCGACTACAACATCGGCGGCGATGCCTGGTCGAGCCGTATCCTCTTGGAGGAAATGGGCCTTCGCGTAATCGCGCAGTGGTCAGGTGACGGCTCGATCGCCGAGCTTGAAGCGACTCCCAAGGCCAAGCTCAACGTCCTCCACTGCTACCGTTCGATGAACTACATCTCGCGCCACATGGAAGAGAAGTACGGCATTCCCTGGGTGGAATACAACTTCTTCGGGCCCTCCAAAATCGAGGAATCGCTGCGCAAGATCGCCAGCTACTTCGACGAGAGCATCCAGGAAAACGCGGAGAAGGTGATCGCCAAGTACCGCGCGCTGACCGATGCGGTGATCGCGAAGTACAAGCCGCGCCTCGAGGGCAAGACGGTCATGCTCTATGTCGGCGGCCTGCGTCCGCGCCACGTCATCGGCGCCTACGAGGACCTGGGCATGGAAGTGGTCGGCACCGGCTACGAATTTGGCCACAACGATGACTACCAGCGCACCGCCCAGCACTACGTCAAGGACGGCACGCTGATCTACGATGATGTCACCGGCTACGAGTTCGAGAAGTTCGTCGACAAGATCCAGCCCGACCTCGTCGGCTCGGGCATCAAGGAGAAGTACGTCTTCCAGAAAATGGGCGTGCCCTTCCGCCAGATGCACAGCTGGGACTACTCGGGCCCCTACCACGGCTACGACGGCTTCGCGATCTTCGCACGCGACATGGACATGGCGATCAACTCGCCGGTCTGGTCGATGGCGCCCACGCCCTGGAAGGCCGGCGAAAGCGACACCATGGCCATCGCGGCGGAATAAGCGCGGCTGTTTCCAACCCCATCCAGTTCAAGGGAGGCACCCATGCCCCAGGACGCAGACCAGGTAAAAGACCACTTCGAGTTGTTCCGCGGTGACGAGTACAAGGACATGCTCGCCAAGAAGCGGTCCGAGTTCGAGAACCCCCATCCCGACGCCGAGATCGAGCGCGTCAAGGAATGGGCCAAGACCGAGGAATACAAGGACCTCAACTTCTCCCGCGAGGCGCTGACGATCAACCCGGCCAAGGCCTGCCAGCCCCTGGGCGCGGTCTTCGCTGCGGTCGGCTTTGAAAGCACGCTGCCCTTTGTTCACGGCTCGCAAGGGTGCGTTGCCTACTACCGCTCGCACTTCTCGCGCCACTTCAAGGAGCCGACCTCGTGCGTCTCCTCCTCGATGACCGAGGATGCGGCGGTCTTCGGCGGGCTCACCAACATGGTCGACGGCCTCGCCAACGCCTACAACATGTACAAGCCCAAGATGATCGCGGTCTCGACCACCTGCATGGCCGAGGTGATCGGCGATGATCTCAACGCCTTCATCAAGACCGCGAAGGAAAAGGAATCGCTGCCCGAGGAATTTGACGTTCCCTTCGCGCACACCCCGGCCTTCGTGGGCAGCCATATCACCGGCTACGACAACGCCATGAAGGGCATCCTGGAGCACTTCTGGGACGGCAAGGCCAAGACCGCGCCCAAGCTGGAGCGCGTGCCCAACGGTTCGATCAATTTCCTCAACGGGTTCGATGGCTACGCGGTCGGAAACCTGCGCGAGGTGAAGCGCATTTTCGACATGATGCAGATCGAGTACACGATCCTGGGCGACCAGTCGGACGTGTGGGATACGCCCACGGATGGCACCTTCCGCATGTACGACGGCGGCACCACGCTCGAAGATGCGGCCCATGCCATCCACGCCAAGGGGACGATCTCGATGCAGGAATACTGCACCGAAAAGACGTTGCCCTTCATCGCTGCGCACGGGCAGGAAACCGCCGCCTTCAACCACCCCATCGGCATCGAGGCGACCGACAGCTTCGTGATGGAAGTGGCGCGCATGGCGGGCGTGGAGATCCCCGACGAACTGGCGAAGGAACGCGGCCGCCTGGTTGATGCCATCGCCGATTCCAACGCTCACATTCACGGCAAGAAGTTCGCGATCTACGGCGATCCCGACCTTGCCTATGGCCTCGCCAGGTTCGTCATGGAACTGGGCGGCGAGCCGGTGGTCGTGCTCTCCACCAACGGGAGCAAGGCCTGGGCGGCCAAGATGCAGGAACTCTTCGACAGCTCGCCCTTCGGGGCCAACTGCAGGGCCTATCCGGGCAAGGACCTGTGGCACATGCGCTCGCTCCTCTTCACCGAGGCGCCCGATTTCCTGATCGGCAACACCTACGGCAAATACCTGGAGCGCGACACCGGGGTTCCGCTGATCCGCATCGGCTTCCCGATCTTTGATCGCCACCACAAGCACCGCTACCCGGTATGGGGCTACCAGGGCGGTCTCAATGTCCTCGTCACGATCCTCGACAGGATCTTCGAGCACATGGACGCGACCACCAACGTGCCCAGCAAGACGGACTACAGCTACGACATCATCCGCTGAGGTCCCCTGGTCTCCCCGCCGCTGCGCCATGTCGCGGGGAGACCCCTTTTCCCGTCCCTTACCCGCCGGAGTGCCTGCCATGACCAGCCTGAACCAGACGATCCAGGACGTGTTCAATGAGCCGGCCTGCGGGAAGAACCAGGCCAAGTCGGACAAGGAGCGCAAGAAGGGGTGCTCCAAGCCGCTCCAGCCCGGCGGGGCGGCGGGCGGCTGCGCGTTCGACGGGGCCAAGATTGCGCTCCAGCCGATTACCGATGTCGCCCATCTCGTCCATGGCCCCATCGCGTGTGAGGGCAATTCCTGGGACAATCGCGGGGCGGCCTCCTCGGGCTCCACGCTCTACCGCACCGGCTTCACCACCGACATGACCGAGAACGACATCGTCTTTGGCGGCGAGAAGCACCTGTTTAAGGCGATCCGCGAGATCATCGAAAAGTACGCCCCGCCCGCCGTCTTCGTTTACGAGACCTGCGTACCCGCGATGATCGGCGATGACATCGACACGGTTTGCACGAAGGCCGCCGAAAAGTTCGGCACGCCCTGCATCCCCATTCATTCCCCCGGTTTCTTGGGTCCCAAGAACCTGGGTAACAAGCTGGCGGGCGAGGCGATGCTGAAGCACGTCATCGGCACGAAGGAGCCCGAGTACACCACGCCCTACGACATCAACGTGATTGGCGAGTACAACCTCTCGGGAGAGCTGTGGCAGATCAAGCCGCTCCTCGACGAACTGGGCATCCGCATCCTCTCGTGCATCTCGGGCGACGCGCGCTACGAGGAAGTGGCCTGGTCGCACCGCGCGAAAGCGGCGATGATGGTCTGCTCGAAAGCCATGATCAACGTCGCGCGCAAGATGGAGGAGCGCTACGGCATTCCCTTCTTTGAAGGCAGCTTCTACGGCATCGAGGACATGTCCGACACGCTTCGCGAAATTGCGGGGCTGCTGATCCAGCAAGGCGCCCATCCCGAACTGATGGCGCGCACCGAGGCGGTCATCGCGCGCGAGGAAGCACGCGCCTGGGCCGCCATCGAACCCTACCGTCCGCGTCTTGCGGGCAAAAAAGTGCTGCTGGTCACCGGCGGCGTGAAAAGCTGGTCGGTCGTCGCCGCGCTTCGGGAGGCCGGGCTTCGCGTCGTGGGCACTTCGGTCAAGAAGTCCACGCGCGAGGACAAGGACAAGATCAAGAAGCTGATGGGCGATGAGGCCCACATGTTCGACAACCTCGCCCCGCGCGAGATGTACCGCAAGCTGAAAGAGGCCGAGGCCGACATCATGCTCTCGGGCGGGCGCTCGCAGTTCATCGCGCTCAAGGCCTCGATGCCCTGGATGGACATAAATCAGGAGCGCCACGTCGCCTTTGCAGGCTATCACGGCATGGTCGCGATGGTGGCCGAGATCGACCGCACGCTGGCGAACCCCGTCTGGCAGGAGGTGCGCCGCCCCGCGCCCTGGGACAGGGTCGAGGCCCCGCAGCAAGCCGGACGGGAGGCCGCCTAGCCATGGCCCAGCTCGTCAAGTCGAAGAAGGCCTGCACGGTCAGCCCGCTCAAGATGAGCCAGCCCATCGGCGGTGCGCTCGCCTTCATGGGAATGCGCGGCGCGATGCCACTGCTCCATGGCTCGCAAGGCTGCACCAGCTTTGGCCTCGTCCTCTTCGTGCGCCACTTCCGCGAGGCGATCCCCTTGCAGACCACCGCCATGTCCGAGGTAGCGACGGTCTTGGGCGGCTTCGAGAATGTCGAGCAGGCCGTGCTCAACATCGTCGAAAAGACGAAGCCTGAACTCATCGGCATCTGCTCGACCGGCGTCACCGAAGTGAAGGGCGATGACCTCAAGGGCTTCGTGCAACAGATCCGCGCGCGCCATCCCGAACTGGATGGTGTCGAGATCGTCCAGTCCGCCACGCCGGACTTTGCAGGGGCCTTTCAGGATGGCTGGGCCAAGGCGGTCACCGCGATGATCGAGGAGATGGTGGTCTCGCCCGAGCCCGCGATCCGCGATCCGCGCCGCATCAACGTGCTGCCAGGCTGCCATGTCACTCCGGGCGACATCGACGAATTGCGTGCGCTGTTTGAGGATTTTGGCCTTGTCCCGACCTTCCTGCCCGACCTTTCGGGCTCGCTAGACGGGCATATCCCCGAGGACTTCACGCCCACGACATTGGGCGGTACCGGCCCCGAAGAGGTGCGCGCGATGGCGCTTGCGGGCTGGACCCTTGCCATCGGCGAGCAGATGCGCGGCGCTGCCGAAGCATTGGAAGCGCGCGCGGGAGTGCCGTTTCGCCTGTTCGCGCGCCTGACCGGACTTGCGCCGTGCGATGAGCTGATGGCGTTCCTGTCCCAGATTTCAGGCCGGCCGGTGCCGGTGCGCTACCGCCGCCAGCGCGGCCAGCTTGTCGATGCCATGCTCGATGCGCACTTTCACATGGGCGGGCGCAAACTGGCCATCGGGGCCGAGCCGGACCTTCTCTTCGCGCTCGTCTCGGCGCTGGGCGAAGTGGGCGGGGAGGTCGCCTGCGCGGTCACCACCACGACCTCGCCGATCCACGCGCAGACCCCGTGCGAGGAGATCCTGCTGGGGGACCTCGAAGATCTGGAAGCCGGGGCGAAAGGTGCCGACATCCTCATCACCCACAGCCATGGCCGGCAAGCGGCCGCGCGGCTGCACATTCCGCACTTTCGCATCGGCATTCCCATGTTCGACACGCTGGGCGCCGCGCACCTTGTGACCTTGGGCTACCGTGGCACGCGCGACCTGTTCTTCGCGGTTGGCAACATGTTGATGCACCACCACCAGAGCCACGTGCCCGGTCCCGAGGACTGGCGTGATGCCTGGCCCGACCCCCACGCCACTTCCCATCAAGCCGCACAGGAGCTCGTGCCATGAAAGTCGCCTTCGCCACGCAGGACCTTGTGCGCATCGACGCGCACTTCGGCTGGGCTCGCAACATCGCAGTCTACGACCTGACACCCGAAGGCTGGTCGCTCGATCGGGTCGAGGAATTCTCCGGTGAACTCAACGAGGATGGCAACGAGGACAAGCTCGAGCCCAAGCTCAAGGCGCTCGAAGGCGTCGCCATCCTCGTCGTGGCCGCCATCGGTGGATCGGGCGCGGCGCGTGTCGTTGCGCAGAACATCCACCCCATGAAGATGGCTGAGCCCGAGCCCATCGAAGGCATGCTCGCCAAGCTGCAGGAGGTCTTGAAGGGTACGCCCCCACCCTGGCTGCGCAAGGTCATGGCCAGGAGCGGTGAACGCGTGGCCGATCTGGAAGACGATTTCGAGGAAGAGGAGGCCTGAGCGATGCCTGAAGACCTGATCGACGCCCCCGCAATTGACGGTTTTGCCGCCGCCCTGGTGCGCCAGGTGCGCGCGCAGGACACGCATGGGCACTGGGAGAAGAAGGCAGATGGAGAGCTGCTTGCGCCCTACATACTCGACAAGGAGGCGCGCCGCGCCATCCCGATCATCGGCGATCCCGACCCGGATACGCTCTGGCGCCTCGAACTCTACTATGGCGCGCTGTGCCTCGAGATCGAGCGGCGCACACGCCGCATGGTCCAGCCGATGATGAAGATGAGCCACGAGGGCTTTGGCCGCATGGTGCTCATCGCCGGGCGTCTTGTCGTCGTGAACAAGTCGCTGCGCGATGTGCACCGCTTCGGCTTCGACAGCCTGGAAGCGCTCAACGCCGAGGCGGAAAAGCTGATCGTGCAGGCCAGCGACATGATCGGCAAGTTCCCCGAAGTCGCGGACTACTGAAAAGGAGCGCAGGGCCCATGTCCGATCTCGAAGCGATGAAGGCCGAGGTGAAGAAGCTCTCGGCGCGCGCGATGCAGGCCAAGATGGATCTGCACGACCTGTCCGAAGAGCTGCCCGTGGGGCTGGAGAACGTCATGGCGACGGCGACGCGCGTGTGCGAGAGCTACGCCGCGCTCGCCGCCAAGAAGGCCGAGATGAAGGCGCGGGAGAGCGCCGCGTGAGCGCCGCGCTCTCCCGCGGTGGGCGCGCGTGGGTGCCCGAGTATCTGCTCTCCATCGACCCGGACCTGTGCATCGGTTGCGGACGCTGCTTCAAGGTCTGCGGGCGCAATGTGATGACGCTGAAGGGCGTCAACGAGGACGGCGAGGTGGTTGAGCTCGACGAGGACGATGACGACGACGAGATCGAGAAGCGCGTCATGGCGATGAACGATGAAGACGCATGCATCGGCTGCGGCGCCTGCGCGCGGGTATGCCCGACCAATTGCCAGACCCACGCCAAGGCGGCCTGAGAGCACGCTGGCGTCACACCGCCCGGGAGAGGGGGGCGACAACAGGAGCAGGACCAGAGAACCAGACCCGAAGGAGACACAGACGATGGGACGTGGCGAAGAGATCTATGCCGAACTGCTCTGGCAGGGCGCACGTTCGGACGTGCCGCCGGTGGACGTGCACCTGGCCGCCTCGATCCTGGCCTTGTCCTTCTTCGAGGCGGAGCGCGAGGGTGTGGCGCTGGCCGAGGCGACCGGGCTCGACGGTGAGGAACTGGCCGAGCTGTGCCGCATCGCGTTCCCCCACGTGACGCTTCCTGAGGCAGGAACCCCGCTCGTGGCAAAGGAGGAGCAGGCGCTGCGCGACATCCTCTGGATGAACTGCGGCGAGGCCTCGGTCTTCGAGCTGCTCCTCACGCGCCTCGTCGCGCGGCGTTGCCAGCGGCCCAACCACCTCTGGCAGGATCTGGGTTTCGCCAGCCGGGACGAGCTTTCGATGCTGATGCAGCTCCACTTCCCCCGCCTTGCCATGAAGAACGCGAACGACATGAAGTGGAAGAAATTCTTCTACCGCATGATGTGCTCGTCCGAGGGATACCGGCTCTGTTCGGTCCCGGTCTGCACCGAGTGCGACGACTTCGATGCCTGCTTCGGGCCCGAGGACGGCGAGGCGCTGCTGGCGCGCATCGCCAACGGCAAGACGGCGCCCGCGCACGTGGGGCACGCATGAGCGGCTGCGACATCGGACCTGCCGTGGCCGAGGGAGAGAGCGCCGAGATCGCGATCGATGCGATGGTCCGCCGCTTCTACGCGCTGTGCAACGAGGACGACCGGCTGGGCCCGATGTTCACAGCGATGATCCCGGACTTTTGCGAGCACTATTGCTTCGTGCGCGATTTCTGGTCGCACGCGCTGCTTGGCACCGACCGTTACCAGCGCGGTACGCCCTACAGCCATCACCTCAAGCTGACCGTGGAGGAGGAGGACTTCACACGGTGGATGGCCGCCTTCGGGCAGGCGGTGGAGGAGTGCCTTCCCGAGGAACTGGCGAGCGCGGCCATGCAGCGCGCCGCGCATATGACGCAGAGCTTCAAGATGGGCATGCTGCCGCTTCCCAAACCCGTCGCCAAAGCGGCAGGTGCCGCATGAGCGGGGAGCGGATGTGATGGCCCTCCCGCCTTTCGCGATCTGCGCCATCTCGGACATTCCCAACCGCCGCGCGGTGCCTTTCGTTCTGGCCCGGCGCGAGGAGGACGGGCGGGTCGGGCCCTGGCCGATCTTCGTCCTGCGCTGGGGGCGCAACGTGCGCGCCTTTGAAAACCGCTGCCCGCACCAGAACACCAACCTCGATTGGGAAGAGGGCGAGTTCCTCGATGGTGAGGGCACGCGCATCCAGTGCGGCAAGCACGGCGCGCTGTTCGATCTGGGCTCGGGCGAATGCGTGTCCGGGCCCTGCCTTGGCGAGCGGCTCGCCGCGATCGACGTCGAGATCGATGAGGACGAGGACATCTGTTTGCGTGCACCGGGCCTTGTCGAGGACGACGATTTCGACAGCGGCGGGGGACTGGAATAGCGCAGGCGCCCACCCCTCAGAGCGTCATCGGCCGGGGCAGCATCCAGGGCGCGGTCGCAAAGGTGCCGGTCAGCCACTGCGGCAGGTCGAGCACGGTCGCGGCCTGTGCGTTCGTGTTGGTGGGGCGCTTTTGCGTGCCCAGCAGCGGCAGCACGGTCTTGAGGACATTGGTGACATCGATCCCCATGCCCATCGGGAAGTTCGGGTTGGTCGAATGCCACGCGCCGGGAACGAGGTAATCGGCCTCGATGTCCGGGCGCGAATTCAGCGCGCCGAAGCTGTCGAACTGGCCCATCACGTCAAAGACCTTGCCGATGAACTCGCGCGGCATACCCACCTTGGCGCTGATCGTGACGATCTGCGTGCGCGTGGCGACAGGCCCCAGTTTCGCCTGCTTGCGCAGCGCGTAGAGCGCTTCGGAGAGGACGAGATTGCCTTTGGAGTGCCCGACCAGCAGCGGGATTGCGCAATGCGGGCTTTCCAGAAGCGCGATCAGCGTTGCGGTGTCCTTGGACAGCCTGAGGAAACTGTCCGCCTCGATCGAGGTGAGTGAAGGGGAGCGGTCCGAGAGCGTGCGGGCCGCGCGGTCGAGCCCCTCGAAGGCGTGGCGCAGCGAATTGAGCGCGCCGAACCAGAAGAAGCCGCCCACCGCCTCGGTCAAAGCATCGGAGAGACCGTAGCCCGACACGACCGCCGCTACCGAACCGCCCAGAGCCTCGGCAATGTCGCGCGCGAAGGCGGCCGAGCCGATGGCCGAGCTGCCCACACCCGCGACGGTGAGTGCCCTGGCTTCCCCGCCACCGGCATCGAGGAAATCCTGAAGCTCGCTGAAGACCTGTACCTCGCCCTTGCCCGCAGGCGGTACGAGCAGCAGCGCGCCCTCGGGCGCATGCCAGGCCGCGAGCCTGGCGACGTCCTCGCTCTCCAGTCCCTCGATATCATAGAACAGCGCATCGAGCGCGGCGTTGCGCCATTCCAGGCCCAGGAGCGAGGCGGTCATCGGCGCGCGCAGCGCCTTGGCGGGCGCGCTTTGCAGTTCGGCCTGCTCGGCCGTGACGAGCTGGGATACCGTGGATGCCATCGCCTCTCTCCCTTGCGATTCGCCTGCGCAGGCTACCACGATTGGGGCCGGATGCGATAAGGGGGACACCGCATCCGGTCCGAGGGGCCCGCCCGATCCGGTGCGCGCGTCAGACGGGGCGGTTCTCGTTGCGGTTGCGCACCGGCTCCATCGCGGCGACCCCGTCCACATAGGAGATCTCGGGGTAGTCCATCTTCGTGGCCGCCAGCTGGGCGAGCACGTATTCGAGCTTTTCCGGCCCGCTCAGCTTCTTGACGTTGGTCTTCTCGACACCGGCCAGTTCCAGCACTTCCTTCCACACCGTCGATTCGTCGAGGGGGAGGACCTTGGCCGTGGCGCCGCCCGGCAGGGCCACGCTGTAGGTCTTCAGGAAGTCGATGTTGTTGACGAAGAAGACGTACGTGCCCTCGGGCACGAGATAGTCGGCCAGCACTTCGCCTGCATCCTTGAGCCACGCGAAGTTGTGGAGATAGCCTGCGAGCACCGGGATCTTTGCGCTCGCCGCATCGCCAACCGCCAGCACCTGTTCGAGCGAATAGGCGGGAGGGCGCGCCTCGTCGGCGACCTGGTCCTGGAAGGCGAGGGCAATGTCCCCGCGAAACCCGAAGGTGCCGGGCGCGGGCAGCGGCTCCTTGAGGACGGCGTTGTGGAGACGGTGCTGCGCGGCAAGCGCGCCGAAAGGGGTATCGCTGATCACAGGGGCCGTAAGCGTCGACATGACTTCACTCCTTGAAAGGGGGCGCTCGCGTCATGCACGAAGCGGGCCGTTTGCCGTTTCGTGTGCGCGAAGGCGCGCGCCCGGCCCCCTTTGTGTGCAATGCAACACCGGCGCTGTCCGAAATGTGACGAAACCGACAGGAACGGGCTCCTGAAGACGCGCGCGTGCGCGCTCCTGCCTGCAATTTCGGGCTTTTGAGCAACTGGCACGCGCCTTGCTGATGGTCCTTCGCAACATCTGCGAGGAGAAGCCTTGTGATCGTTCTCACCGACAGTGCCCAGGAGGCCGTCCGCAGCGCCATGGCCAAGGCCGACACCGCACCGGCCGGGCTTCGCATCCAGGTCGAGGCCGGGGGATGCGCGGGATACAAGTACATGATGGGGCTCGTCGCCGAGCCCAAGGCCGACGATGCCGTGGTCGAGAAGGAGGACCTCAAGGTCTTCATCGATCCTGTCAGCCAGCCGCTGCTTGCAGGCACCACCATCGACTTCGTCGTGGCGCTCGAGGGATCGGGCTTCACCTTCGAAAATCCGAACGCATCGAACAATTGCTCGTGCGGCAAGTCATTCGGCTGAGGGAGACCGGCACATGTGGGAATACAGTGAGAAGGTCAAAGATTACTTCTTCAACCCCAAGAACAGCGGGGTTCTGGAGGACGCGGACGGCGTGGGCGATGTCGGCGCGATCAGCTGCGGCGACGCGCTGCGCTTGATGATCAAGGTCGAGCCGGTCAGCCAGGTCATCACCGAGGCCAAGTTCCAGACCTTCGGCTGTGGCTCGGCAATCGCCAGCTCCTCGGCGCTGACCGAACTCATCATCGGCAAGACCATCGAGCAGGCCATGCAGATCTCCAATCAGGACATTGCCGATTTCCTGGGCGGCCTGCCGCCCGAAAAGATGCACTGCTCGGTCATGGGTTATGAGGCGCTGCAGGCGGCCGTCGCCAACTACCGCGGCGTGGAATGGGTCGACGACCACGAGGAAGGCGCGCTCATCTGCAAGTGCTTCGGGGTCGATGAAGGCATGATCGAGCGTACGATCCGCGCCAACACCCTGACCGCGGTCGAGGAGATCACCAACTTTACGAAGGCGGGCGGTTCGTGCGCGACCTGCGTCGAAGGCATTGAGGCGGTGCTTGAACGCGTGAACGCGCAAATGGTCGAGGAAGGCATCCTCATCGCGCACGAAGCCTTCGTGCCTGGCGCCGTGCCGGTATTCGCCAAGCCGAAGAAGGTCGTCGTCAAGCCGCCGGAAAGCACGGCGCCGCTGACCACGCTCCAGAAGATCAAACTGATCGAGGAGACCATCGCGGACATCCGCCCCTCGCTCCAACGCGATGGCGGGGACTGCGAACTCATCGATGTCGAGGGCAACCGCGTCATCGTCAAGCTGACGGGCGCGTGCGTGGGCTGCCACCTCTCCGGCGCGACCATCGAAGGGGTGCAGGCACGGCTGGTCGAGGCGGTTGGCGTGCCGCTCCTCGTCATCCCTGCCGCCCCTGTCCACTGACCCGAACGCACGCGAAGGAGCCCCCACCATGGCCAACGACCCGGTCTACGTCGACAACAACGCTACCACCCGCTGCGATCCGCGTGTGGTCGAGGCGATGATGCCCTACTTCTGCGAGCAGTTCGGCAATGCCTCCTCGATGCACGCCTTCGGCTCGGAAGTGGGCGGGGCGCTCGCCACGGCGCGCAAGCAGCTCCAGGAGTTGCTCGGCGCCGAGTTCGACCACGAGATCGTCTACACCTCGGGCGGGACCGAGGCGGACAACATGGCAATTCTCTCCGCGCTCGAAACCCAGAAAGGGCGTGACGAGATCATCACCTCGGCGGTCGAACACCCGGCCGTCCTCAGCCTTGTCGCCCATCTCGAAAAGACCGGGCAGGCCAAGGTCCACATCATCCCGGTCGATGCCAAGGGCCGCCTCGACATGGAGGCCTACCGCAAGGCGCTGGGGCCGCGCACCGCGATCGTCTCGATCATGTGGGCCAACAACGAAACGGGCACGATCTTCCCCGTCGCGAAGCTGGCCGAGATGGCGCACGAGGCCGGCGCGCTGTTCCACACCGATGCGGTGCAGGCGGTCGGCAAGATCCCGATGGATTTGAAGGCAACCGAGATCGACATGCTCTCGCTCTCGGGCCACAAGCTGCACGGGCCCAAGGGCGTGGGCGCGCTCTACGTACGCAAGGGCGTGCGTTTGCGTCCGCTCGTGCGCGGCGGCCACCAGGAGCGCGGCCGGCGTGCAGGGACCGAGAATGCGCCGGGCATCATCGGCCTGGGCCGCGCGGCTCAGCTTGCGGGCGAATACATGGCCGAGGAGCAGACTCGCGTCGCCGCGCTGCGCGACCGGCTGGAGGAATGGCTGCTCGGCGCGATCAGCCATTCCTTTGCGACCGGCGATGTCGAAAGCCGCCTGCCCAACACTGCCAATGTCGCCTTCGAGTACATCGAGGGCGAGGCGATCCTGCTGCTGATGAACCGGGAAGGCATCGCGGCAAGCTCCGGTTCGGCCTGCACGTCCGGCTCGCTTGAGCCCAGTCACGTGCTGCGCGCGATGAACGTGCCCTACACCGCCGCCCATGGCGCGATCCGTTTCTCCTTCAGCCGCGAGAACACCGAGGCTGATGTCGATCGTGTGCTGGAGGTGATGCCCCAGATCATCGCGCGCCTGCGCGAGATGAGCCCCTTCTGGCGTGAACGCGAGAAGGAAGGCGCCTTCAACCCGACCTACGCCTGATCTTGTCCATTCCCCCTTATTGGAGTTGACTGCCATGTCCGGTTTCTTGCCCTATTTCCCGCCTGTCGTCGTCAATGACAGCACTTTGCGTGATGGCGAGCAGTCTCCGGGCGTTGCCTTCAGCTTTGCCGAGAAACTGGCAATTGCCGCGGCTCTGGAAGCCGCGGGCGTCGACGAAATCGAGGCGGGAACCCCGGCCATGGGGATGGAGGACGAGGCCGCGATCCGCACTATGGTGGAACAGGCCAGGACCGCGCAGATCATCCCCTGGTGCCGCGCCACGCGCAGCGACGTGGACGCGGCCGCGCGCACCGGCGTGGAGCGGGTGCATCTTTCGGTGCCCGTCTCCGACCGTCAGATCCGCGCCAAGTTCGGCACCGGCCGCGCCGATGTGCTGGCGCGTATCGAGGAGGTCGTGGGCTACGCGCTCGACCGGGGCTTGCGCGTCTCCATCGGCGGCGAGGATGCCAGCCGCGCCGACCTCGATTTCCTGAAGCGCGTGGTCGTCGCCATCGAGGAGGCAGGCGGGCACCGCTTCCGCTACGCCGACACGCTGGGCGTACTCGACCCGTTCGGCACCCACGAGATCTTCCGCGAGCTTGCGCGCGAGACCGACATCGAGCTGGAATTCCACGGCCACGACGACCTGGGCCTTGCCACGGCGAACACTCTGGCGGCCGTGCGCGGCGGCGCGACCCACGTTTCGGTCTGCGTGCTGGGGCTGGGCGAGCGGGCGGGCAACGCGCCGCTCGAGGAAGTGGTGACGGCGCTGGGCGAAACGCTCGGGCGCACCACGCGCATCGACTTTCTCCAGCTCGCGCGCCTTGCCGAAACTGTGGCGCTCGCCGCCGGGCGTCCGATCCCGGAGAACAAGCCCATTGTCGGCTCGATGGTGTTCACGCATGAGAGCGGCATCCATGTCTCGGGCCTCTTGCGCGATGCGGAGACATACGAGGCGCTCGATCCGGCCCGTTTCGGACGCGAGCGACGGATCATGCTGGGGCGCCATTCGGGCCGCGCGGCGATCACCTCCAGCCTGCGCTCGATTGGTCTTGAGGCCGACCAGGAGCGACTGGGCCGCATTCTGGCCGACGTGCGCGCCAAGGCGCTCGACACCAAGAAGGGCGTCGAACTGGCCGACCTAGCCCTGATCTATTGCCGCACCGGCATGGCCGAAAGGGCGCTGTGATGCCCGTCGCGACGCCCTTCGATACGCTTGGCGCACGTCCTGTCAGGGCTCGGCCCTCGCTCTTCGTTCTCCTGCGCGAGGACGTGGCTTGCGTGGCCGCGCGCGATCCGGCGGCGAACGGGGCGCTGGAGGTCCTGCTGACGTATCCGGGCGTCCACGCGATCATCTGGCACCGGCTGGCCCACGCCCTGTGGCAGCAGGGCCTGCGCGTCCCGGCCCGCTTCCTGGGTTGGTTCGCGCGTCTTGTGACCAATGTCGACATCCACCCCGCCGCGAGTATCGGCCGGCGCTTCTTCATCGACCATGGCGCGGGCGTCGTCATCGGCGAGACTGCCGAGATCGGCGATGATGTCACGCTCTATCACGGGGTGACACTGGGCGGGACAAGCTGGGCGCCGGGCAAGCGCCACCCCACGCTCGAAGACGGCGTGCTGGTGGGCTGCGGCGCCAAGATCCTGGGGCCGATCACGGTGGGCAAGGGCGCGCGCGTGGGCGCCAACAGCGTGGTCGTCGATCCCGTTCCGCCTGCGATGACGGTGGTCGGCATCCCGGGGCGCGTGGTGCGCGGGGCTACCGAGCGGCGCCGCGTGTCAGGCCGGATCGACCTCGACCATCATCTCATGCCCGATCCGGTGGGCGAGGCGGTGTCCGAGCTGCTCGACCGTATCGAGTTCCTCGAGGCGCGCTTGGCCTACAGGGACGCCCATAGAGATGGGCACGCGCCGGTCTGCCCCGATTTCGATCGTCAGGAGGACAGCCATGAGCCTGCTTGACGAACTGCAACAGCTCTCGAGCGCGGAGGACTTCTTCGAGCTGCTCGGCGTCGAATACGACCCGCAGGTGGTCCAGGTCGCACGGCTCCACATCCTTCGCCGCATGGGCCAGTACCTGCGCGGCAGCGAGGTCGAGGGCGCGCTGGAAAGCGCCGACGATACCGAGCTTTATGCGCTTTGCGCTGAACACCTCGCGCAGGCCTACGCCGACTTCGTGGCCTCCTCGCCGATCGCGGAGCGCCTGTTCAAGGTCCACAAGGAGGCCGTTGCGCCCAAACCCGAACCCAACCGGCCCTTCGTGCCGCTCGATGCCCTGACAGGAGGCTGAGACAATGCATATCGTGGTGTGCATCAAGCAGGTGCCCGACAGTGCGCAGATCCGTGTTCACCCGGTCACGAACACGATCATGCGCCAGGGCGTGCCGACGATCATCAACCCCTACGACCTCTTCGCGCTGGAGGAGGCGCTGCGCCTGAAGGATCGCCTTGGCGCGAGCGTGACGGCGCTGTGCATGGGCCCGCCCACGGCTTCGGAATCGCTGCGCAAGGCGCTGACCTTCGGGGCAGACCGCGCGGTGCTTCTGACCGACCGCTACTTCGCCGGATCCGATACGCTGGCGACGAGCTACGCGCTCTCGATGGCGCTGACGAAAATCGGCGAGGAATTCGGCACGCCCGAGATCGTCTTCACCGGCAAGCAGACCATCGACGGGGACACCGCGCAGGTCGGGCCGGGCATCGCCAGCCGCTTGAAGCTCAACCAGCTGACCTACATCTCCAAGATCGTAGTGACCGACCTTGAGGCAGGCCGGATCACCGTGGAGCGCCGCGCCGAGACGGGCACGCAGGTGCTGGCGACGAAACTGCCGGTGCTGATCACCATGCTTGAGGCGACCAACGAGATGCGGCGCGGCACGATCGCGCAGGCGCTGGAGGCCGCGCGCGCCGAAATCATCACCTGGAACGCGGCTGACGTGGGCATCGAGGACCTTACCAGGTGCGGCTTGCGCGGCTCGCCGACCATCGTGAAGAAGGTCTTTGCTCCCACCGCGCGCTCGGAGGCCGCCGAGATGATCGCGGCCGAAGGCACCATGGACGCAAAGGCGCGCGCCGTGGTCGACGCAATCTTCGGAAGGGCGCCGGGCGTCGAGGATGACCTCACCGCCCGGGCCCTCCATCACTACGTCTGAGAAAAGGAGCTGGACCGATGGCCGATGCAGCAAAGCCCGCTCCCGCCAAGGGAGGTCGTGCCAACACGAAGAGGGAACTGCCCGAGCATTTCAAGGCGTACAAGCACGTCTGGGTGGCGGTGGAGATCGAGCACGGGGCCGTCCACTCGGTCTCCTTTGAACTGCTGGGCGAAGGGCGCAAGCTCGCCGACAAGCGCGGCGTGGACCTCGCCGCGGTCGTCATGGGCGATGACCGCGAGGCGCTGGGCAAGGCGGCGCAGGACTGCTTCGAATACGGCGCGGACTGTGTTTACATCGCCTGCGATCCGGCCTTGAAGCACTACCGCAACGAAACCTCGACGCAGGTCCTGACCGACATCGTCAACACCTACCAGCCCGAGATCCTGCTGCTGGGTGCGACCAACCTTGGCCGCGACCTGGCGGGCTCGGTGGCGACCACGCTCAAGACCGGCCTCACGGCGGATTCGACCGAGCTTGCCATCGACGAGGACGGCTCGCTCGCCGCGACGCGGCCCACTTTCGGCGGCTCGCTCCTGTGCACGATCTTCACGCTCAACTTCCGCCCGCAGATGGCGACCGTGCGCCCGCGCGTTATGGCCATGCCCGAGCGCGAAGAAGGGCGCACCGGGCGCATCGTCGAGTTTACGCCGAATATCGCCGAGGACGACGTCGTCACCAAGGTGCTCGACTTCATTGCCGACCGGGACAGCGACACCGCCGCGCTGCCCTATGCCGATGTCGTCGTGGCCGGTGGCCGGGGGCTGGGCTCGGTCGAGAATTTCCAGCTGGTGAAGGAATTGGCGCAGGTGCTCGGCGCCGAGTACGGAGGCTCGCGTCCGCTGGTGCAGAAGGGCTGGATCACCTCGGATCGCCAGATCGGCCAGACCGGCAAGACCATCCGGCCCCGGCTCTATATCGCCGCCGGGATTTCGGGCGCGATCCAGCACCGTGTCGGCGTGGAAGGCGCTGACCTGATCCTGGCTATCAATACAGACCCCAGGGCGCCGATCTTCGAGTTCGCGCACCTGGGCATCGTCGCCGATGCGGTCACGCTGTTGCCCGCATTGACACAGGCCTTCGCACGGCGCCTGCGCGTCACCCGGATGGCCAGCTGAGAAGGAGAGAGACCATGGCCGAGATGGAGGACGCGTTCGATGCGATTGTTGTGGGGGCCGGGCCTTCGGGCAACGCGGCGGCCTATACCCTGGCGAAGGAGGGGCTCAGCGTCCTCCAGATCGAGCGCGGCGAGTACGCGGGCTCGAAGAACGTGCAGGGCGCGATCCTCTATTCCGATGCGCTCGAGAAGATCATCCCGGAATTTCGCGAGGAAGCGCCGCTTGAACGCCATGTAATCGAGCAGCGCATGTGGTCGATGGACGATACCTCACACACCGGCATGCATTACCGCTCGGGCGACTTCAACGAAGAGAAGCCCAACCGCTACACCATCCTGCGCGCGCAGTTCGACAAGTGGTTCTCCGCCAAGGTCAAGGAAGCGGGCGCGCTGGTCCTGTGCGAGACGACCGTGACCGAACTGGTCAAGGATCTCACCGGCCGGGTCATCGGCGTACGCACCGACCGCCAGGGCAACCCGATCTTCGCGCCCGTGGTGATCCTTGCCGAAGGGGTCAACGGCCTTGTTGGCCAGCGTTCGGGGCTGCGGCCCGAGATCGCGCCCGAAAGCGTCGCGCTGGCGGTCAAGGAAATGCACTTCCTGCCCCGCGAAACCATCGAGGCGCGCTTCAACCTGAAGGGCAACGAGGGCGTGGTGATCGAGGCCATGGGCACGATCACGCGCGGCATGACTGGCACCGGCTTCCTCTATACCAACGAGGAATCGATCTCGGTCGGCATCGGCTGCATCGTCTCCGACTTTGCGCAAGGCGAAGTGACGCCCGCCGAACTGTTGGAAGCCTTCAAGGCGCACCCCTCGATCGCGCCGCTGCTGGAAGGCTCGGAAGTCAAGGAATACGCCGCCCACCTGATCCCCGAAGGGGGCTACAAGGCGATCCCGCAGCTTACCGGCGATGGCTGGATCGTGGTCGGCGATGCCGGGCAGTTCGTGAACGCGGTTCACCGCGAGGGCTCAAACCTGGCCATGACGACGGGGCGCATCGCGGCCGAGACCGTGGTTGCGCTCCACCGAAAGGGTGAGGCGATGGATGGCTATACTCTCAAGGAGTACGAGCGGCGCCTCGAAGCCACCTTCGTGATGAAGGACCTCAAGAAGTACAAGGGAATCCCCGGGCTGCTCGACGCCAACAAGGCCACCTTCTTTGGCACCTATCCGCGCCTCTTCAGCCAAGCCATGCAGACCTGGTTCCGGGTCGACGGGGTCGACAAGAAGACCAAGGAAAAGGCCATCCTCAAGAGCTTTCGCGACAGCCGGAGCCTGCGGGGCCTGCTGGGCGATGCCTGGCGCGTGGCCCGCGCCTGGCGCTAAGGGGACCGCACATTCCGCCCAACCATGAAAGGAGACGCGCAATGACCGAAATCGCCACCGCTACCAAGGTAGAGGAGAAGCTGTTTCAGAACCGCTATCTCGTCGATGCCGGAAAGCCTCATATCCGCGTGCGCGAGCACGAGGTCCCCTCCGCCAGCCTTTTGGCGATGACCCGCCTGTGCCCGGCGGGATGCTATGCCGTCACCGAAACCGGGCAGGTCGAAGTGGCGGCCGATGGATGCCTCGAATGCGGGACCTGTCGCATCCTGACCCGCAAGACAGGCGAGGTCGAGTGGAACTATCCGCGCGGTGGTTTCGGGGTGCTCTACAAGTTTGGATAAAGTCATGCAGGTGCGTGACTTTGTCAGATTACTGCAAGGAAGTCCTGGGGGAGGGTGCTTATTCTCTTGTCGAATCGCTTGGGGTTTGAGACGTTTGTTCAAATCAAGACGCGTCGAACCACGAAGAGACGCGGGCCCGACTCTGCAAGGGAGCGGTGCCGGAACCGGGAAATGGAGAGGAATGGGCTGACGGCAGAAAGGCTTCCGTCATGGGTACGCATGCATCGACAGTCGCTCCCGGCACGGCCGGTTACACCGTGAGCAGCTACAGCTGCGGCCCCAGCCATACGCGCGCGGATATCGCGCTGCGCGGCGTCTATGAAATTTCCAAGGTTCTCGCCGTGCCGGGACGGCTGGAAGCAACGCTCACCAACGTGCTGACGCTTCTCTCCAGCTTTCTCGACATGCGCCACGGTCTCGTCACCCTGCTCGACGAAGAGGGGGCGCCCACCAGCGTCGTGGGGATCGGCTGGAGCGAGGAGCGCGCGCACTTGTGGATGGGCCGCCAGCCCGAACGTGCGGTCGCCCAGATCTACGACACCGGGATGCCGGTGGTAGTCCACAACATGGAGCGCAGCGCGCTGTTTCCCGACTGGGCCTTCGATGGGCCGCTGCCGCCCGGCGCACGGGTCTCCTTCATCGGGGTGCCGATCAAGGACCGCATGAAGGTGGTGGGCACGCTCACCATCGAACAGATCTGGGACGAGACGACGACCTACCACGCGGCGGATGAGGACGTGCGCTTCCTGACCATGGTCGCGAACCTGATCGGCCAGACGGTGCGGCTCCTCAAACTGGTTCAGCGTGACCGCGAGCGACTGATGGACCAGCATCGCCTGCTTGAGAAAGGATTCGAGGACGGCTCTGCCCGCCGCGCACGCAGCGCCGAGCCCCGCAGAAATCGCAGCGCCGGCGCCGGGGAGGAGGGCGCTGACGAGCAGGGGGATATCGTCGGCTCCAGCCAGGCGCTGCGCGAGGCCTTGCAGCGCATCCGCCGTGTCGCGCGTAGCCACTCGGCGGTGCTGCTGCGCGGGGAATCGGGCACGGGCAAGGAGTTGTTCGCCCGCGCGACTCACGATTTCAGCCCACGCGCGAAGAAGCCCTTCATCAAGCTCAACTGCGCTGCGCTTCCCGAATCCGTCCTGGAATCGGAACTCTTCGGCCACGAGAAGGGCGCCTTCACGGGCGCGGTTGCCCAGCGCAAGGGCCGCTTTGAACTCGCCGATGGCGGAACGCTCTTCCTCGACGAGATCGGCGACACCTCGCAGGCCTTCCAGGTCAAGCTCCTGCGCGTGCTGCAGGAAGGCGAGTTCGAGCGTGTCGGGGGCACCCAGACGATCAAGGTCGACGTGCGGCTTGTCTGCGCGACCAACCGCAATCTGGAAGAGGCGGTGGCCAAGGGCGAGTTCCGGGCCGATCTCTATTACCGCATCAATGTGGTCTCGGTACGTCTGCCCGCGCTGCGTGACCGGCGTGAGGACATCCCCCAGCTCGCGCGCGAATTCCTGCGCCGCTTCGATCAGGAACATCACACCAAGCATGAACTGAGCCCCTCCGCGCTCGATGTCCTCGAAAGCTGCTACTTTCCCGGCAATGTGCGCGAGTTGGAGAATTGTATTCGGCGCACCGCCACGCTCTCGCTCGATGACCGGATCGACGCGCGCGACTTTGCCTGCCGCAACGACGAGTGTCTGTCCGCGATGCTCTGGAAGACCGCGGTTTCCGATCCTTTCCCCATCGTCCAGCCGGGCCCGCGCGAGGAACAGGGGGGCGTGGCACCAGAGCGCGAGCAGGGAAGTCGCGGCGATGCCCCGGCCATTCCCCTTCACCGGCGCGAACCGGACCGGGACATGCCGCTCGACAACGTCAAGGTCAGCCGGGCCGAATTGCTCGATGCCCTGGAAGGGGCGGGTTGGGTCCAGGCCAAGGCGGCACGGCTCCTGGGACTGACCCCGCGCCAGATCGGCTATGCCATCCGCAAGTACGATATCGAGGTGCGCAAGTTCTGATAATGCTTCGGTTTGCCGGGGTTTTTGCCGGTTTTGTTGGACAGGTATACATTGGGTTAACCCTTGCCGGACTATCGGGGCGACGATGGTGAACCCAGGCTCCGAATCGCGTGCAGTGCTCGAGCGACGTGCCGACGCCGCGATCATTGCGGCGGTGGGGTATTTCGTGCTCGCCATGATCGCCATCCAACTGACCAGCACTGGCTACGACATCGCCACGATCTGGCCCGCCGATGCCATCATCCTCACTCTTCTGCTGCGCGAACCGCGCTCCAACTGGGGGTGGGTGCTGGCGGCCGGCTGGGCGGCAAACCTCGCGGCGAATACCGTTGCGCGCGGATGGTCGCCCGTTCTCGTCACCTACGGCGTGATCAACATGGGGCAAACCTTGCTCGCGGCCTGGCTGGTGCTGCGCCGCACGCCGCAGGCGGACGTTTTTGCCACCAATCGGGCCATCTGGCGCTTTGTCTTCTACGCTGGCGGGGTGGCTGTGCTGATCGCCGCGCTCATCGGTGCTACAGTGACGGCTCTGACGTTTGGTGAGCCGTTCCTGATCTCGGTCGGCAACTGGTATTTCAGCAATGCCCTTGGCCTGCTGGTCCTCACCCCGTTCCTGTGTGCGCTGTTCGATGGCAGCTATGTGCGCTGGCTGCGCATTGCCAACCGGCGCGAGATGTGGAGCGCGCTCGGCGGCTACGCGCTGCTGCTTGTGACCACAGCCGCGGTCTTCGCCCAGTCCTTCGTGCCGCTCCTGTTCCTGCCGATGTGCCTGGTGATCTACCTGTCGTTCCGGCTTGGTCGTCTTGGCACCAAGCTGGGTGTCATGCTGGTGGCCTTCACGGGTCTCGGGGCGACGCTTGTGGGCCAGGGGCCGGTTGCGGGCATGCCCGTATCTGCGCAGCTTCAGACGCTGTTCTTTCAGCTCTACCTGGGCGCGCTGCTCCTGACCTGCCTTCCGGTCGCCTCGCTGGTGACGTCGCGGCGGCATATGGCGATCCGTCTGGCCGAACGCGAGGAAGCCTTGCGCCAGGTGCTGGAGAGCGCGGTCACCGCCTGCCTGGGCTTTGACAGTTCGGGCCAGTGCAAATGGGCGACGGGCCCTGTACAGGCGCTTCTGGGAATTTCGGCCGAGGAGATGATCGGGCGGTCCTGCGAGACGGTCTCGCTGCAGATCCACGATCTCATGGAAGAGCTGGGCAAGGCCTTTGGCAGTCAGGATTTCGGGCCGCAGGGCGCGACCCGGCTGATCGAGTTCTCCCCGATGCGCCGTCCCGCGCTTGTCCTGGAGGGGACCATTGGCCTTCTGCGTCAGGGGCGTGCGCACTCAGGGTGGGTGGTGACCTTGCGCGATGTGACCGAACGCCGTGCGCTTGACCTGGCGCTGATCGGCCGTTCCGAGACGGACCGTCTGACAGGCGTCTGCGCGCGCGAGAGTTTCCTCGTTCACCTCGACCGGGCAATGGAGGACGTGGGGCGTCCGATTTCGCTGGCGCTCGTCGATCTCGACAGTTTCCACACGATCAACGACAAGCACGGCCTGGTCGTGGGCGATGCTGCGCTTGTCGAAGTGGCGCGGCGCATCAAGCGCAACGCGCGCGACACCGATGTCGTCGCGCGCCTCGGGGCCGACCAGTTCGCCTTGTTGCTGCGCTGCGACATCCTGACCGCGCGCAGCATCTGCGAGCGTATTGCCGAGGCCGTGCGGCAAAGCCCGGTCTGCCGGGCAGGCGATGTCGCCGTCCTGTCCTCGGTGAGCTGCGGCGTGGTGCAGCTGCGTTCGGGCATGACGCCCGAGGACGCGCAGGGCATTGCCGACACCGCCCTAAAGGACATGAAGCAGTCCGGGCGCAACGGGGTGCGGGTCGCGGCCTGACGGCTAGGACCTGCAGGTGCCGGGACAGGGCGCAGGGCGCTTGCGTCCGGGCCCCGGTGTGATATTCCAAGGTATGAGGACCATCCCGGGAAAACAGCCGTTTACGTGCTGTCGCCTGGCGAAATGGGGGATACCGCACATGCGGCCGAGGCGGTATCTGGACGGGTCATGAGGCCGCTTGGGATGAATGCGCCACAGCCATGAGGCAAGAGGATGCCATTGCCGCGCCGCAGGATCGCTACCGCGCCTTCCTGAGCTACAGCCACGCCGACGAGCGGGAGGCGGGGCGCCTGCACCGCTGGCTCGAGAATTACCGCATTCCTGCGCGCCTTGTCGGCTCTGAAACGCCGCGCGGGCGCGTGCCCCGGCGTCTTGCGCCGATCTTCCGCGACCGGGCCGAGCTGCCGGCGGCGAGCAGCCTTGATTCCGAGGTCGAAAAGGCTCTGGCCGGATCGGGCGCGCTGCTTGTGCTGTGTTCGCCCGAGGCGGCGGCCTCGCGCTGGGTCAACGCCGAGATTGCCCTGTTCCGGCGTCTCCATCCCGAACGTCCGGTGATTGCTGCGCTGCTGCGCGGAGAACCCTCGGAGAGTTTCCCGGCCGCGCTCGTCATGCCGGGAAGCGACGGCAAGGTGCGCGAGCCCATCGCCGCCGACTTCCGGCCCGACAAGGATGGGCGCCAGCTCGCCCGCCTCAAGATCCTGGCGGGGCTGTCGGGCCTCGCCCTCGATGAAATCATTCAGCGCGATGCACAGCGCCGGATGCGTCATGTGATCTCTATCACGGCGCTGGCCATCGTTCTTGCCCTAGTGATGGGCCTCATGCTGGTGTTCGCCATAAGGGCGCAGCGCGAAGCGGACGAGCAACGCAGACAGGCCGAGGGGCTGATCGAATTCATGCTGACGGATCTGCGCGAGAGGTTGAAGGGTGTGGGCAGGCTCGACGTGTTGGAGACGGTGAACGCGCGCGCGCTCGACTATTACGCCGAGCAGGCCGATCTCGATGCCCTGTCCGTGGAATCGCTCGAGCGCAGGGCCCGTATCCTGCACGCCATGGGCGAGGACGATCATCGCCGCGGCGACGTCGCGGGTGCCGTTGCCAAGTTCCAGGAAGCCAGCCGCGCTACGGCCGCGCTGCTGGCGGCGGCACCGGACGATCCGGTGCGGATCTACGGCCAGGCGCAGAGCGAGTTCTGGGTGGGCTATGCGATCTTCATGCGCAAGAAGCCGCTTCAGGCCTTGCCGCACTTTCAGGCATACAAGGCCCTCTCGCAAAAGCTGGTGCAGCGTGAGCCGAACAATCCCGAATACCGCCATGAGCTGGCCTACGCGCAAGGGAACCTGTGTTCGGTCGGCCTGGACGAGGCGGGAAATCCCGATCTCCTGCCGGAATGTCATGAGGCTCTGGAGACATTGCTGCGCGTGCATGCGATGGAGCCGGACAATGCGGAGGTCACGCGCGATCTGGCCAATCGCTACGCGTGGTATGCCGATGCGCTGGTTCGGCAGGGGCGCGAGGAAGAAGCGCTGGCCCAGCGCCAGAAGCAATTGGAGATCTCCCGGGACCTGCTCGATACCGATCCCAAGAATGCGACTTATCGCCAGGCCTGGATGCTCGCGATGAATTCCACCTCGCGGCTGCGCCATGCGATGGGATTTCGCGCGATGGCCCAGCGCATGCGGGATCGCGCTCAGGAGGAACTTGACCGGTTGATCGCCTCGGACCCGGAAAATCATGACTGGAAGGTCTGGAAGAAGCGCTTTTCCGAACCCTGGCCACAGGCCGGCTCGGACTAGAATGGTTAGGATTGGAAGGCCTTGCGAGAGGCCGTCGCAGGAGAGAAAGGAAGAGCTGCGATGTCGACGATAAACTACAAGCAATATGGGCTAGCCCCATTCTTCGACAGCCTGAGCCTTGAGCAGAGCGCGCGCTCTGTCGTGTACAAGGTCACGCTTGCGGTCCGTGAGGGACAGGTCGTCCTGTCTTGCCGCGACGCCGACACCGGAAAGGACTACATCGAGATCAGCGAAGACTGCTTCGTGACGATCCAGCTGGACGGCGATCAGCTTTTCTTTTCCGATGCCTACGAAGCGATCACCACCAAGGAGGAACTGTCGTCCTATTATGGCGGACTGGTCTACGCGGACTACGACAAGGCCTACGGGCGCTACAAGACGGTCCAGTTCAAGGCGCGCTTCAACGCGGGCGGCAAGTACGGCACGGTTCATCCCTTCAACATCAATGTCGATCTCCTCCAGGAGGATGAGAAGGGGAACCGTCGCTGGACCGGCATCTCGATTGACCCGGACATCACCAACCCGCCCCCGATTGATGGCTGAACCGGCTGGAATGCTATGATCCTCTCCACGCTTACACGTATCCGCCAGGTTGCCCGCAACGGCGACACGAACCGGGCGTGGCAGATGTATGAGCAGGCAGGGCTCGCCGCGTCACAGGCACCCGATGTGCTGGCTCTCAAGGGGCGTTTGCTCAAGGATCGGGCGCTGCATCTCGAAGGCGCGGACAGGGTCGCGATGGCGCGCCAGGCGGTGGAGGCCTACAGGGCCTCTGCAGGATCGCGCCGGGCGACCTATCCGCTGATCAACGCCGCGACGATCGCCTATCTGTGCGGAGACGTCGCCGAGGCACGCGCGGATGCTGCGCGCATCCTCGAGATTATCGCCAGCGGAGATCACGAACCGGAAACTGCCTACTGGCTCCATGCGACGGTTGCCGAAGCGTGTCTCCTCCTGGGGGATCACGAGGGCGCGCGGGAGGCGCTGTCCGCTGCGGTCGACGCGGCTCCGCAGGCCTGGGAGGATCGGGCCGCGACGCTGCGGCAATTGCGCGAGATTCTTCAGGTGCGCGAGGAAAGCGTAGAGATCCTCGCAGGGTTCGCGCCGCCGCCCTGCCTGCACTTCGGGGGGATCATGGACCTTGCTGGGCACGAGGATGAAGTTCTCCTGCGTCTTGGCGAACTCTTTGATGAGGTCTGTCCCGGGTCAGTCTACGGGGCGCTTGCTGCGGGCACGGACATTCTGGTCGCGGAACTGGCGCTGGAGCGCGGCGCGCAGCTGCATGTCGTCCTGCCGGGGCCACTTGAACGCTTTCGCGAGGTGTCGGTCGATGCCTTCGGGAGCCGCTGGGGGCCGCGCTTCGAGGCGCTGCTGGAGGCCGCGCACAGTCTTGTCGAATTTCCCGAACAGGGCGATGTGACACGCGCGGGAATCGCGCAAGCGACGCAGGTCGCCATGGGGCTGGCGATCCGGCGGGCGAGGCAACTGGGGAGCGAGGCGGTCGCGATGCACGTGGGGCGGGTGGAGGAAGAGCTTGCCCCGGTGCTCGCAAGCTGGAAGGCCCGGGGGCTGGCGCTCCATGAAATTCGCCGGGACTGGCCGCCGCGCGGCGGGACAGAGCTTCTGGCCACAGGATATGGCCAAGCGATACTGGCTTGTGAGCGAACGCTTGGGGAGGAACCGCAAGATGCCGCCGAGGTGGTCCAGGCCGAGGACGGGATCTGGCTGATGCGGTTTGCGGACCCGGTCGCGGCGGTGCGCTGTGCATGCGATGCACTGGCCAGTCAGCCCGACCTGCAACTTGGGCTCGATATCTCGGTGCTCGAGGTGGGCCGGCCCCTGATGGCCAGTGCCGAGCGGGCGATCTGCTTTGCCCGTTCGGCGCAGCGTTCCGAGATTTGTGGGGGATGGCCCCACGTGTGTGTGACCGACCTGCTTGAGCCGCGCGTTCGCTTCGAGGAGGCGGGCGAAGTGGTCAGTCCGATCGGGGATCTCCCGGTCGCGCTCTATACGCCTTTGCCGAACACCGGCTAGGCCTTCGCCGGGTGGGCGCGGCTCAGCAGATAAGTTCTTCGATCATGCGTGGTGAATGGATCACGAGCCTGTCCTCCTCGCGCGAGATGATGCCGCGCCGGGCCAAGGCACCGATCGCGCGCGAGGCGGTTTCGCGCGTGGTGTTGGCGGCCAAGGCCAGAGATGTGACACGCGGTGGGGGGGCGATGACGAAGTCCGGCCCTGCCAACGCGAGCAGTTCGGCGTAGACCCGTCCCGCAGCGCTGTACGTCGAGCGCATGACCATCCTGTCGAGCGAACGATCAAGTTGACGGGCAAGCAGCCGGGCCATTCCGGCGGCCAGTTGTACGTCGGTCTCGATCTCGGCAGCCAGGCGATGCGATTCGGCCACGAGCAGGCGGGAGCGGCTCGCGGCGGTGATCTCGGCGCGGTGTTGGCTCGTGTCGGGATAGGAGCCGAAGAATTCGCCTGGCCCGTATTGCGCAAGCTGCTGCAACTGTCCGTTCACGCCGATGGCATCGACGCGGATCGTGCCGTTGATGACAATCCAGCACTGGTGGGCCAACGCCCCCTGGCTGGTGAGGACGTCCTTGGCGCGCAGGTTCTTCCAGGAGAAGACGGTCAGGAGTTTGCGCGCTGCTTCGGCGCGGCAGCGGAATACCGCGCTGACGGCTTCCTCCATCTCATCTTCGCTCACGCGTACAGGTTCCTGTCCGGCAAAATCTCGCTCACCGATTTCCTTGTCCTGACCTGTCCTGAAATTCCAGAAATTTCAACTATCGCGTAGGAAAGAGGCCGAGTGTGATGTGCGTCACAGACTTTGCGTAACAGCTCTCCTAAACCACTCCTGCGACCCGAAGGTGGCTCTGCTTGAGCAACCTTTTTAACTGGCCCGGCAGCGCTTGCGCTGTCGGGCCATTTTTTTGCTCGCGCCTTGGGACAGGAAGGATGGCGTAGCGAGACTGCGCGACCCGTGAGACGCGGTGCCGAGGCCGCCCGCGCAGTTTGTGCCCCGCATAATCAGGACGCAGGCGGGGCGATATCCAGCATGACGTCGCGATAGAAGACATTGGTGGTCTCATCGCTGGGAACCGAACGGTAGCCGCCGAACTTGAAGTACCCGGCCAGATCCTGGGCGGTGTAGCCGAGTTCGCCTTCGTAGCTTGCAACCTGGCGACCATTCAGCCACGCGCTCAGATAACCCTGCTCCCGGTCTCCCGGGATCATGTGCAGGCGCACCTCGTACCAGCGTCCAGGCTCCAGCTTTTCCGAATGAAGCACCAGTTGGCGCGATTTGCGGCGGCGCTCGATCTGGTCATCGGCAATATTCAATTCCAGTTCCAGCCTCTGCTTGTTGGTCACGACTAGAGCAAGCCAAGGCCCCCCTCCGTTCGAGACTTCGGCATGCCATTGGCCGACTATGGTCCGTGGCGAGGATTTCGGCAGATCCTCGATCATGACGGAAAAGCTCTGGTGGATGTCGGAGCCAAAGGGCACTTCGTGCTGAAAGCTCAGCTCCGAGCGCTCGGATTTGGTGTCGTTCTTGCGGCGCATGCCGGGCTGCACGGAAAAGCGGAACTGCGGGTCATCTGCCGGGCCCGAAACGACGACCGGATTTTGCGCAGCGGTCTGCACCCTGGCTCGCCAGCCAGCGATCGTCTGGGTTGTTCCTGCCTCCAGGGCCGTCGCGGCGCTGTCCTGGGCATGGGCTTGAGGGGCAAGCAAGAGGACGGCTGCAGGTGATGCAAGGCTTAGGACTTTGCGTAACATGGCTGAACTCATTTTTGCGGAGGTACTTGCGGACAGAATGCGTGGCCGGAAATTGCGTTGCTGTCCCGGTGAAAAAGGCGACCTCAGGGGCAGGCGCGGCAGTTTGACTTGTGGCCTGCGACTTAAGAATATGGCCGCTGACTGGGCGCTGAACATGAGGGGGGCGGTCAGGGCTACCGCACGGAAGCACTCTGAAATCGCCATAAAAAAACCGCAGCCGTTTGGGCGGCTGCGGTTCTCTTTCTCAGATCCGGTGGAGGCTATATCAGAAACGCGCCCAGGCGTTGAATAGCGGGGCCGCTTCGAGAATGTCCTCGACAAGGCCGCGTGTCGCCGAGAATCCGACCATGACCACGTCGCCATCGAGAATACGTGGGTCTGGCGAGATACCGGTTCGGATATCCTTGAGGTTGAAGCGCGCCACCATGCGCTGACCCTCGATGGTGCGGAAAATCACGATCTCGTCCAGCTTTGCGGTCGACGTCGGGCTTTCGGCCCGGGCGATTGTCGACAGCAGGGTGGCGTCGGTGTTGATCTCGTAGACACCGGGCTTCTCCACTTCGCCTTCGACCGATGCGTAGCGAGGGGCCAGCGTCTGGACGGAGACGGAGACCTGCGGGTCGACGAGGTAGTCCTTGCCCAGGCGCTGTTCGATCTCCCGGGAGATATCCTGCGGGCTGAGACCCGCGACAGGAACCGAGCCGATCAGCAGCATCTGGATGTCGCCGACTTCGCTGACCATGAGTTCCTCGGAGGAGAGCTGGGGTTCGTTGAGAACCTTCACGTTCAACACATCCAGCGGTCGTACCCGGTAGGTGGTCCGCGGCGCTGTTTCCGCCGGGAAAATCGTGTGAGCAGCGTCTCCGACCGGCAACTGCGGGTTGCGGGTGGTGTGACTGCAACCTGCGAGGAGCGCGCTCATCGCAAGCGTTCCGAACATCAGGTGAGGTTTGAGATATCGCACTACCGCTTGATCTCCGGGCAGGGGTAAAACAGGTTGGCTGTAGTTAGAAAAACAATGCCGGACAAGCAATGACATTCGCAACTGCAGCGATCATTTTGTCGTTCATTTCGCATCAAGTGAGCTCACTTCGGGGCAGGTCGTTGGCTCACCTTGGGCGCGCATCCGCTTGACCCTGCCCTTGCGTCCGCGGTGGGATGGGCTGCGGAACCAGCGCAGCAGGTCGTGGTCCTCGCGCCTCAGGAAATAGTGCAGGCCGCTCTCCAGGTCATAGCCCGCGCATTGCATGAGCCTGGCGCCGACGAGGTCTGCAGCATCCTCCATGCGCCGCTGCTCGAAAAGGCCAGCGGGCTTGCCGTCGCGGTTGATCACGTGCCCGATTTCGTGGGCTACGATGATCGCCAATTCATCGTCGTTCTTCGTATAGCCGATGAGCTTTGCGCTCACGCCCACGTCCTCGCCATCGGTGTAGGCGGAAATACCCTCCCCCGTCTTGAGGACAGGGCGCGCCGAGCAGGCCGGTTCTGGCGCGACGGTGATCTGAAGGCGGGACCCGTCGCGCTCAACGGAAAGTTTGATGGGGCTGTCGATGGGGAGCGAGGCGATGAAACCATTGAGTTCGTCGGCAAAGAACGCAGGGGAGTTGCTCTCTTCGAGCATCTGCTCGGTCGTAGTGCCATTGATCGCCAAGACGTTGTCGCCAACTTTCAATCCGCTGCGGGCTGCCGGACTGTCGCTGGCGATCGCGGCAACCTGCGGTGTCTCGTTCATGTTCAGCAGGACGGCGATCGCGGGGCGATCATCGGCTTCGTAGGCGCCAAGATAATCGAACGAAATTCCAGTCCCTGAGACGATTCGGGGGCACTCGGAGGCCGCCGTCTTGTTGATTCGGTATGCGGTCTCGTTGAGGCGCACAAGTTGTGTGCGAAGAGTGACGGGCCAGGGAGGGGCGGGCTCGGCTTCGGCGCGGGCTGCTGGTGAACCCAGAATCGTGAGACTCAGGGAGACTACGGACAAGCCGAGCCTCATTGTCGGCCATATGAGGTGATCCGAGTGGCTTTTGCTTTGCTTGGGATTGTGCATTGCAGTACGGTACTGTAATCGAAGACACTTACTCAACTGCACTTAGGAGAGCTTATGAAGCTTAAGACCGCAATTTTGGCGCTGGGTGCGGCTACCGCACTTGTTGCTCCGATGGCCGCTCAGGCTGGAACTTCCGCGTCGGCTTCGGTCGGCAAGGTTTCGAGCCTTTCGGGCGTTGGTGTCCGTCAGTCGGCGCCTGTGGAAAAGAAGCGTCAGGCTGAAGCTGGCGTGATCGTCCTTGGCGTGCTCGCTGGTGCGGCCGCCGTTTACGGCATCGTCGAGCTCGTTGACGATGGCGACGACGACTCGGTTTCCAACGGCGTCTGATCGTTCGGAAATGAAAAGAATTCGCTCCATCCCTCGTGGATGGAGCGAATTTTTTGTCTGACGGCATGGACTTCGGGATCTGTGTCCGGGAATTTGTTTAATATCGTTTCGGATGGCAGATGATCCTGGGTCGCAAGTCAATTTTTGCCGCTATTGTCCTGTTGGTTGGCATGGTTTTTGGCGGCGGCGGCGGCGGCGCGGGCCTTGCAAACCTTGCCGTTCAGTTGACAGCGCTTGTGCTGCTGGCGGTTGAGCCGCAGGCGGTTCTGAATTTCTTCACAAGGGTCGCGCGCTTCCCTGCGGTGCTTGTGGCCAGCGCGCTGCTCTTGCCGCTGTTGCAACTGGTGCCTTTGCCTCCCATTCTCTGGCAGGCTTTGCCTGGGCGCTCTCTCGCTCAGGAGGCCCTTGCTCTGGTCGGCCAGCAAGATAGCTGGCTCCCCATGTCGGTTGAGCCTGGGCGAACCCTTGTGGCGTTCGCGTCTCTGCTCCCGCCTCTGGCCATTCTTGTTTTTTCGTGGGATCGCCCGCGCGAAGAGAAGCGCACGTTGCTCATGCTTGTTGTCCTGGTGGCCGTGCTCGAAGTCTTGCTGGGGGCGCAGCAACTTGCGTCGGGCAATCGCAGTCTGATCTTCTTCGACGAGGCGCTTGGCTCCAGTGATTTGCAGGGCACCTTCGCCAATCGCAATTCGATGGGTCTCTTCTTTGTGCTGTCGCTGTGCTTTGTTGTCGGGTTGGTGCCTGAGAAGCCTCGCGACACAAAGGTTCTTGTTGGACTTTGCGCGGTGGCGGCAATTCTCGTGCTCGGTCTCGTGCTGACCCGTTCACGGTCGAGCATGGGGCTTCTGGTCATTCCCTTCGCGCTTGCAGCATTTCGGTGGCTGCGCCTTCAGGGATCTGCGCGTTCGCGCATCTGGATCGGCTCGGGATTGGCACTGGTTGGCGTCATTCTGGCCGGTGGTGTGACCATGCTGGCGAGCGACAACGACCGGGTGCGTGCGAGCCTCGAGCGCTTCTCGGACCTGGAGGATCGTCGTCCCGTCATCTGGGCAGATACGCTGACGTCCATCGGTCGCTTCTGGCCGGTGGGGAGTGGTGTCGGGACCTTCGATGAGGTTTTCCAGGTCGACGAATCGCTGGAAAACATAGGGCCCGGCCGCGCTGGCCGTGCACATGACGAGTATCTGGAGGTCGCGCTTGAATCTGGCGTGGTCGGTCTTGCATTGCTGGGAGCGTGGTGCGTATTTTGGGCGCTGCGTGGTCTGCAGTGCCTGCGCGCCGGAGGTCTCGGGCAAGTGGGAATTGCTGCCTTCGCAGTTGTCATGCTGCAATCAATTTCGGACTATCCATTGCGGAGCCAAACATTATTGTGCATTGCAGGGTTAGCCATGGCGCTCGTTGTTTCGAGGGGGCGGCGAATGCAGTCTGCAGGGGCGCGTCGTGAAGTTGCTGTGGCTAGGGAATGACTCGAAAGTTGCGAGTGAGGGTCATTTTTGCGAGTGAGTCTGTCTTAACTATTCGTGCGGTGATTAAGTCGTATTTTTGGCTTATTCGATACTCATGAGGGTGTCGTGAAAGATGGCAGAGAGAACTTGAAAGACATCAACAGTTATCCGACGCAAGAGATCGGTTCTGATCCTGAACAGCCGGAATTCGATCTTCATGGACTTCTGAAGCTGGCCATAGCTCTTGTTCGTGCCAACATCCTTCTTATAGCCGGTGTTGTGCTCGGCGTGGTGGCACTCGGTGTCATCATCACTCTGCTCATCACCCCCAAATATGAGGCGGCATCGCAGATTCTCATTGAGGATCAGGCGGACCAGATCATTGAAGGCGGTGAGCTGCAGCAGGCGATCACGTCGAAGGATACCGAGCGTTTCCTGCAGACCCAGCTTGGGATCATCCAGGGGCGTTCGCTGGCGCGTACGATCGTGCAGGACGGCAAGTTGGGCAGTGATGCCTCGTTCTTCACGGCCTTCGGTGATGAGATGCCGACCGAGCCGAAGGCGCCTGGCGAGAGCCTGGAGGATGCGCGCCGCGAGAAGGCGGTCGATCTGCTTCTTGAAGGGCTGTCTGTCTCGATTCCTGTCGATAGTCGTATCGCTACGATCAAGGTCGTCAGCCGCAATGCTGCTCTCTCAGCAGAACTTGCGAACAAGTACGCGGAGCGTTTCAGCGCCTACAATCTCAACCAGAAGTACGACAGTTCAAGCTATGCGCGTAAGTTTCTCGCGAACCAGCTCCAGGAAACGCGCACGAAGTTGACCGAATCCGAGCGGGAACTGAACCAGTATGCCCGCGCGGCAGGTCTGATCCGCGTGAACTCGGACGGCAGCGATGGCTCCAGCCGCGAGTCGGTGCTCTCGGTGACCAATGGCAAGCTTGTCCAGCTGAACGCTGCAGCCGCGGCGGCCACGGCCGAGCGCATTGCCGCCGAGGATCGCTGGAAGACCTTGGCCAACAAGTCGGCGATGTCGATTTCCGAAGTCAATTCGAACAGTGCCATTACTCAGCTCGTGGCGGCCAAGGCGGTCGCGGAGAGCGAGTTGGCGGAAGAACTGGCGCAGCACAAGGATGGCTATTCCACCGTAAAGGCCAAGCGCCGGGAGGTTGCCGAGCTCAATCGTCGTATCGGTGAAATCGGCGAGATGATCAAAGGCTCCGCGCGTACCGAGTACGAAGCGACTGCCGAGAAGGAACGCTCGTTGCTCGATCAGGTCGGCAGTCTTCAGGACGAAGCGCTGAACGAGCAGGATCGCGGCGTGCAATATTCCGTCCTCAAGCGTGTCGCAGATACCAACCGTGCTCTCTACGAGAGCCTGCTCTCGCGGTACAACCAGCTGAACGCATCGGCTGGCGCTTCGTCGAATAACGTCACGATCGTTGATCGCGCGATTACGCCGCACAAGCCCAGTTCGCCGAACCTTCCGCTCAATGTGGCCTTGTCGTTCGTCCTGGGTCTTCTGGCTGCAGCTGGCGTGGTTGCGCTCAAGGAACTCCTCGACGATGCGGTTCGCTCGCCTGAAGACGTGGAACGCAAGCTGGGCATGCGTCTGTTGGGGCTTGTCCCCAACGCGGACGACGAACAGATTGCCGATGGTGGCAAGGGTCGCCGTTCGGATGTGAACGAAGCCTATCGCAGCCTTGTGACGAACCTGAGCTATTCCACGGCCGATGGGCTTCCGAAGGTCCTGGTCGTGACAAGCTCGCGCGAGGGTGAGGGCAAGTCGATGACGGCTCGTGCGATTGCCACGGATATCGCGCAGCTTGGCAAGCGTGCGATCATCGTTGATGCCGACTTGCGTCGCCCCACGCTCCACCGTGCGTTCGGAAAGGGTGGCAAGTTCGGCCTCACCGATTATCTGACAGGGCAGAAGACGTTCGACGAGATCGTGTTGAAGTCGCCGGTCCATGACAATCTCGATTTCCTCACGGCAATGCCGATGGCGCCTGAGCCGAGCTTCCTGCTCGCAGGTGAGCGGCTGCAGAAGGTGGTCGAGGAAGCGCGCGCTCGCTACGATGTGGTCGTGCTCGACTGTCCGCCGCTGCTTGGCCTCTCGGATGTGCCTCTCATCGCCCAGAATGCCGATGGTGTGCTCTTCGTCATTGATGGCTCGAGCTTCCACCGTGGCGCTATCAAGGCCGCGATCCGTCGTCTGGACCTGATCAACGTCCGCGTTCTTGGCGCCGTTCTGAACCGCTTCTCGCCCAAGCTTGGGTCGGAGGACTACTCCTACAACTATTATAGCTATGGCTCGGAGTAGAACGGTTCCAAATGGTTAAGTCCGGGCAAATAGGCACAGGTGGGAAGGTCCTGTGGGCCTTGGTGCTTGCCCTGTTCGGGCTCGGCCTTGCAGGCACGCAGCTGGATCGTCAGGCGCGGCGCGATGCGCAGCTTTCGCATCGCGTGCCCGACGTTTTCCGGGCCTATGCCTATGAGAACCTCGCGCACGAAGCGTATATGCAAGGTGATGCGCAGCTCGGCCTTGCCTATGCGCGCAAGCTCGTCGCGCGGAGGCCCTATCCATCTGCCGGCCCGGCGCTGCTTACCCAGGGCTTGGCCATGGATGGCCAGAGCGAAGCGGCGATCGAGGCGCTGATCGTGGCGGCGACGCGTGGTTGGCGGGATTTCTACACTCAGATCCTCATGGTGCAGAGCTCCATAGGCGTGGGCGATGGCGTGACGGCGAGTCAGCGCCTGATCGCGTTGTGGCGTGCGGGTATGCGCGATGATCTCACTATGTCGCTGACCAGCCAGATGTTGCAGCTACCCGGTGGTTCGGAGGCTTTCGTCGAAGGGTTGGTCGAGGCGGATGACAAGGTGCGCAATGATTTTTTCCGTTGGGCGCTGGATAAGGGCCTGCCCGGGGCGGTGCTCGTCCCCCTTGGCGAGAAAGTCGCACGGTCCCAAGCGGGGGTCGATTGTGGGGCGTTGCTCAGCTCGGTTCGCGGCTATGGCCGGGGTGGACATTTTCGTTCCGCGTCGGGCGTTTGGGCGATGCTATGTGGCGATAATGACGCCAGCCGAAGTTCCGATCTCGCCTTTCGCAGCAAGTCGGATCCGGAAGGGCCGTTTGACTGGAGTTATCCGGGCGCGCCGCGCCTGGAAGTCGAGCCTGTGCAGAGCGGGGAAGGCGTATCCTTGAGGTACGAAAATGCCGAGCACGTGCGCGCGATCTTGGCGAGGCGCGTGGTCGCTCTCGCGCCGGGGAAGCACACGGTTCGGGTCAGGGCCGAAGGACGTGATGCACAGATCCCGGCCGCGCTGACCTTGCAGGTCAGGTGCTATTCCGCTGCAGGTGAGCGCCAAGATACCGCGCCGATTTCACTGCGACATGGAACCGTACAGTTCGAGGTTCCGGAGGATTCGTGCCCGGGTCAGGAGCTCGTTTTGATGGCGGGCTTCGGATCGGGGTATGTGCACGCGTTGGAGCTTGATGGCAGTGCTAGGGTTCCAGAGGCGCAATCGGCATCGAAGGGCCGGGAGGGCTGAGACCTTCTTGAGGGAAATCCCGGGAGGTATTCAGGCGTGTCTGGTGGCGCAGTACCGCAGTACGGTGGTGGAGCAGTCGAGTGATGGTGAACTAGATGTCAGGGCACGAAACGCTCACTTTTCCAGGCAGAGATAGTGCCGCCTCGAGCGCCATGCCGCAGGCGTCTCGGACCGCGCCGCCGCGCCGTCCCAAAGTGGACAGATGGGAGCAGTTTTTCCGCCTGTCCATGTTGGCGGCCTATGGTTTGGTCATCTTTATATCGATCATTGCGACAAACTGGCGTCTGGGTTTGCCAGTGCGTTCACTGGTGGCAATGGGGCTGCTTGGCGCCTTGATCCTGCTGCGCCCGTCCGACGCGATCATGGCGATGAAGCGCCTCAGTGGATTTTGCCTGATTGCTCTTTATCTCAGTGTGCTGGGTTTCGTCCTTTCGCTTTTTTCAGGCGGTGACATTGGCGCAGCCCTGTTGGCCACGGTGCAGATTAGTGGGCAGGCCGTGGTGCAGACGCTGCTTGCCGCGATTGTTGCGGAATGTTGCGGCGCGCGTCCTACACTGAAGATCTTCGTTATCCTGATTGGCGTGACCTCGTTGGTCGCGGTCCTTCAGTTCATCGGCGTGGGCGTTGCCTGGAACGTGCGTGATGCCCTTTCCGGTGTGCAGGGCGACGTCGTGGAGGGCCGCTTCTCCGAGGCTCTGGACGGTGGCGAAGTGCGCTCGATCGGTCTTTCCTATTCCAAGACCATTCTGGCGGGCCAGATCTGCCTCGCGTTTGCAGCCTACCTCCTTATGCGACTGCAGGTGGTGAAGCGCCTGCGCAGCATACGTATCGACATGTCTCTCACCCATCTGGGCTATGGCCTGCTGGTGCTGGCTTTCGTGGCCATTGCCGGGGGAAATCGGTCCCCGCTGCTGGGCGGAGCGGTGGTCCTCGTGCTATTCCTGCTGCGAACGAGGCCGCGCCTGTTCGTTCTCGCCATGGTCCTGTGCTTTCCCGTTATCCTGGTAGCAAATTCGATCCTGGCCGAGCTCCAGAGCGCGACGGATTCACGTATCCTTCAGACCGGGGACAACTCGTCGCTTGGGCGCCTGACGTTGATCAAGTACGGCGTCATGCTCTTTGTGGATAATCCCTTCGGCTACGGCGCTACATTTGAGCCACGCGACTATGCCTTGCAATACCTTGGATATTTCTGGGGTGATCCGACGAAATCATACATTTATCGTTACCCTCTGCACAATTATGTAATGAGTGTGGCCAATATATATGGCGTTCTGGCTTTGCCGGTGCTTTTCAAGGTAATTGGTATCTTTCGGAAGAACGTGCTGATTTATATAACTTTTGCGGCCTATATAACCCATATCCTGTTCCACAACTCAGGCCCTTTCTATCAGAATGAGATCTTTTTCTGGTTCGTGGTCGGGGTTGTTCCAAAGTTGAAGTCGGAATGGAGATCCGCGTTCGGGGCGTTGCAGGTGAAAGCGGCAGCACCCGCGTGAGGGCATCTGCGAATGGTGCCTCTGGCGACGCGGCCAAGCGATTTGGAGATTTGAATGACTAGCGAATTGTCGGATGGAAAGGGCGTGAGCCCTGAGAAATTTCTCTTTATTGTCGGCCTCCCGCGGTCCGGTACCAAGCTGCTCCGCAACCTCCTGAATAATCATCCCGGCATTTCGCTTCTCCGGAACGAAACTGATATCTATCCTTACCTGCTCGAGTTCTTCGCTCTGGATCGCGGCGAGGAGTGGTTCGAGGAGCTCTGGGGCGAGGTCAAGGACGCCAAGTTCGTTCTGCGGCGCGAGGCTGATGGGCATCCGCTGGATCCGGCCTTGTGGAAGTCGCTCTGCTCCAGTGCTTCTGCGCCCGATGTCTTCGCTGCGCTGATCAAGGCCGCCACGCCTGAGGCGGGGCCAGGGGTGATCCTGGGAGATAAGTCCCCGTTGCATGTGCGTTGCGTGACCGAGCTCATGCGCGACTTTCCCAATGCCCGGATGATTCATATCGTGCGCGATGGTCGCGAAGTGGCGCTGTCAGCGGTTGATGCCTGGAGCAAGGACCCGCTCAGGGCAATCCAGCAGTGGACCAACAGTGTGATGACCGCGCACAATGCCGGCAGCCGTCATTCCGAGCGCTTCCTCGAGGTTCGTTTCGAGGATCTCAAGAGCGATCCGGGCGCGGTGCTCGAACGTGCCTGCGGCTTCCTCGGAGTTTCCTATGATTCGGCGATGGCGCAGCTGAAGGGGAGCGCGGAAGGCCTGGGGCGTGCGAAGGGGCAGGCCAAGGTGCTTAACCTTCCTGACCGCACTGACGACGTGCCGCCCGCCAAGTTGCAGCGTATGGAGGAGGTGTTTGCGCCCGCCGCGCGCCAGTTCGGCTATGCGTTCAAAACCCAGATCACACGGGAGCGCGTCCTGGGGCCGCTCGAGATGAAGCTGCGCAGGATCGGTGATCTTCGTGGCGTCGCCAAGTTCCATATCGATCAGTTCGGGTGGCGCGACGGGCTTCGCTACCTCTGGAAGCGCGGCAACGGAACACGTCGCTAGGGAATTTCGGCCGCCTCGCCAGAAGGCGTGGCCGGCTTCGACACCCTGGTGCCAAGAACGAGGAAACCATGCCTTCATCCAATCCGCAACGACGCTCCGTCCTCATTGTCGCGCACGCGGCACATGTCACCGGAGGGGTCAACAACTTCCTGCGCATCATGCGCAAGTGCTATCGTGATCGCGTGGCAGCGCTGCGCTTCATCAACGGGGCGCGTCTCGACGAGCCGAGCAAGGGGGCAAAGCTTGCGCGGCTCATCAAGGACTATGCCCGTTTCGCCGGGCTGCAGGCGAAGCGGCAGTTCGAGATTGTCCACGTCAATCCCTCGCTCGATTATGCGTCGCTTCCACGCGAACTCGCCTTCCTGTGGATCGCGCGCGCCTTTCGCCCGAAGACCAAGCTCCTGCTGTTCTACCGTGGCTGGGACTGGACTGCGCTCGACGCGATCAAGAAGTCGGGATGGAAGTCCCGGCTTTTTGTCGCGACGAACCGAAAGGCGGATCGCATTCTCGTGCTGGCCTCCAGCTTCAAGCATGCCTTGATGGAGATGGGCATCGATGGCAACCGCATCTTCCTGGGCAGTACGATGTTCGAGAAGGACATGTTCGCGAACCTTCCTGCTACGCCGCTTGAGGATCGTCGTACGATCCTGTTCTTGTCGCGCTTCCTGCCGGCCAAGGGGGGCGCGCAAATTCTCGAGGCGTTCGCCCGGCTCGCAGGGGACTACCCGGACTGGAAGGTCGTGATGGCTGGCGATGGGCCGGAATACGATGCGCTGCAAAAGCAGGCCAGAGATCTGGGCATAGTGGACCGCGTTGAGTTCACCGGCTACATCGCCAGTGCTCGCAAGGCGCGTTTGTTGCTCGATACGTCGATTTTCCTGCTCCCCTCGGAGCATCCCGAAGGCATGCCGAATGCGGTACTGGAGGGGATGGCGGCTGGTGCGGTCATCGTTACGACGCCGGTTGGCGGACTGGCCGATATCCTGACAGATGGTGAGAATGGCATAATCCTGAAGTCGAGCTCCACCGACGATGTCGAGGCGGCGCTGCGTCACTATCTGCCCGATCCTGAGGCGCGCTGCGCGACGGGTGAGAGGAACAGGGAGCTGGCTTGGCAAAGCTGGGAATCGGACATTGTGTCTGACCGGATGGCGGATCACTACGATGCCGTAATTGCGCAAGGCTGAGGCTTTTTTTACGCCGTGCGCTGGCGCTGTCAGACCTCGAGAATGCACTCCATCCGTACCATGTCGCCGCTTTGATCCGACAAATTCGGTTCATAACGGTTCCAAGTCAGTTCAGGTTTGTATACATGAGGTGTGGCTGTAACTGAGCTTGCTGCGGTGCAGCGACATCATTCAGGGAGGCTTTAGTAGACTTCGGCTTTCTGGCGACGCCTGTGTCTTCTTTTTGTAAGTTTTATATTTTAATAGTGATTTAGGCCATTTTTCGCGGGATTCTGTCCGTGTTCATAGGCAGCGCAAAAGGACTGTGGCCCGAGCGTATTGGCTTTGCACGCTTGGGCTGGCGACAGTGGTCACGAACCATCTTGTGCGATGCAATATCTGTTGCTACATCCGATATTGAGCAATAGGGTGTCATTTGTTTCAGTATGACGGCCTCGTCACTAATTATTGCATTGTGAATTGAACTATTATTTCAATTCATCTGTCCCGCAATCACTATACATATAGAGAGTGTGATCTTGAAAATAGCGATCTTCGGCATGGGTTATGTTGGTTGCACGGCCGCAGCATGTATTTCGAGCCAGGGGCATACTGTCGTTGGCGTCGACGTCAGCGTGCAGAAAGTCGAGGCTATCAAGGCAGGGCGTTCACCTATTCATGAGCCCGGTATCGACGAACTTATTGCGAGCGCGCATGCTGAAGGTCGCCTGACGGCCGTGACCGAGATCGGAGACGAACTCGACGATGCCGATATCGCGATCGTGTGCGTAGGCACGCCGAGCGGCGCCGACGGCGCGCACAACATGACCTACATCGTGCAGGTCACGCGGGCGATCGCCGCGGCGATCAAGCCGGATCGCACCAAGCCTCTTACGGTCGCATTTCGATCGACGATGCGGCCGGGTACGACCGACCAGATCATCCTCCCGATCTTCCAGTCGGCGCTGGGTGCAGCGGCCGAAGATGTGGTCGAGCTTGTCTACAATCCCGAGTTCCTGCGCGAAGCCACGGCTATCGAGGACTACTTCCACCCGCCCAAGATCGTGCTCGGTACGCTCTCGGGGGAGCCTTCGGCGAACATGGAGGCGCTTCACGAAGGTATCGAGGCCCCGATTTTCCACGCGGGTATCCGTGAGGCCGAGATCACGAAGTTCGTCGACAACACCTGGCACGCGGTGAAGGTGGCGTTCGCGAACGAAGTCGGGCGCGTGTGCCAGCAGCTGGAGATCTCCGCGAAGAAGGTTCACGAGATCTTCGTCTCGGACACCAAGCTCAACATCTCGCCGTACTATACCCGTCCCGGCGGCGCGTTCGGTGGTTCGTGCCTGCCCAAGGATGTCCGGGCGCTGCAGCATATCGCGGCCGATGTCGGCGCCAATGCACACCTGTTCGATTCGCTGATGCGCTCGAATGATGCGCACAAGCATCACCAGTTCTCGTTCGTCACGCAGGGTCTCGAGCCTGGCGCCAAGGTGCTGCTCGTGGGTCTTGCCTTCAAGGCGGATACCGATGATGTGCGTGAGAGCCCCGCAGTCGATCTGGCACGCAAGCTGCTCGAAAGTGGCTACGAACTCGACGTCTATGATCCCGCGCTCACCACCGACAGTCTGATCGGCCAGAACCTGGGCTATGCGTATGCCTACCTGCCCACGATCAGCACGCTGCTGGTGGACAAGGACAAGGCGGAGAAGGGTGATTATGCGGTGGTGATCTCGACCAATCGCCTGATCAAGACGCTGTCGCTCAAGAGCAGCAACGTCGTCGACATTAGCTCGATCGCGTAAGGACGTAGATATGGCGACTGCATCCCTCGAGGCATCGCACGAATTCCCCACGCACATTGAAGGCCAGCCGCTGAAGGGGCGGCATGTCCTGATCGTGGTCGAGAACCTGCCGCTGCCGTTTGATCGGCGCGTGTGGCAGGAAGCGCGCACGCTCAAGGCGGCGGGCGCGCAGGTCTCGGTGATCTGTCCCACGGGGAAGGACTATACCAAGCGGTACGAGGAGATCGATGGCGTTCACATCTATCGCCATCCGCTCCCCCTCGATGCCGCGGGGGCCTGGGGCTACCTGCTCGAGTATGGCGCGGCGCTGTTCTGGGAAACCGCGCTGGCGTGGAAGATCTTCGCGAAGAAGCGCTTCGATGTCATTCAGGGATGCAATCCGCCGGACCTGATCTTCCTGGTTGCGCTGCCCTTCCGGGCGCTCGGCGTGAAGTTCATGTTCGATCATCACGACATCAATCCCGAGCTCTACGAAGCCAAGTTCAACAAGCGCAACTTCTTCTGGAAGCTCATGGTCAAGCTTGAGCGCTGGACGTTCAAGACGGCCTCGGTCTCGATGGCGACCAACCAGAGCTACCGCAAGATCGCGGTCGAGCGTGGCGGCATGGATCCCGACCGGGTCTTCGTCGTGCGTTCGGGACCTGATCTCAGCCGCCTCAAGCAAGTGGCTCCGGTGGCCGCCTGGAAGAATGGCCGCCAGTACATGGTCGGCTACGTCGGCGTCATGGGGGACCAGGAAGGTATCGACCTGCTTCTCGATGCGGCGGAGCATATCGTCCATACACTGGGGCGCGAGGACGTGCAGTTCTGTCTCGTCGGTGGCGGGCCGAGCCTTGCCGGCCTCAAGGAGATGGCCGAACAGAAAGGCCTCTCGGACTACGTTACCTTTACCGGGCGTGCGCCGGACAAGGACCTGTTCGAAGTTCTTTCGACGATGGACGTGGGGGTGAACCCGGATCGTGTCAACGCGATGAACGACAAGTCGACGATGAACAAGATCATGGAATACATGGCGCTGGGTAAGCCCATGGTGCAGTTCGATGTGGTCGAGGGACGTTTCTCGGCTCAGGATGCTTCCCTCTATGCCAAGGCCAACGATGCGGTCGATCTGGCGGACAAGATCCTCGAACTGCTGGCAGATCCTGCTCGGCGCGAAGAGATGGGTGCCTACGGGCGCAAGCGCGTGGAGAACGAACTGAGCTGGAACCATCAGGTCGAACCGCTCATGGACGCCTACTGCAAGATCCTGGATATCGCGCGCTAGGGGGAAGGGCGGTGACCGGCCTGCTCGGGATCGGTCGAAGGTCCGGGCCAGCCGGATCGCCGCCGCCCTGCACGCCAGACGCCCGCGCCCTCACCGGGGGGCCAGTTCGGCGTGATGGCGGCGGGCAGGCCTTTCCTTGCGCAGCCATGGATGACCCGCGGGAAGGGCGCTTCCATGGATCGCGAGGGGCCCCGCGGATAAATCGACAGGGCGGCGGTGCGTCGCCTTGCACCGGCTCCGAAGCCAGAATATCGAACGACGAAATCCTGAGCGAGCTTTCTGGAATTCGCGCTTTTCAAACCTGCCGCCAGCTGCGCGCTGGCAAACAGCCGATCTTGGAGATTGTACCTTGAACGTTTTGCTCCACGGATCCTATTTCGGTCTTAATTTCGGCGACACGCTGCTGTGCCGCCTTTTCAGCGACTGGATCCACGCCGCCGACGCCAATAGCCGGGTGATCCTGCCCCGTGCGGATGCCCGCAACCTGAAGCTGATCGGCTCCGACGAGCGGGGGCTGCTTGCCGCACGCAAGGGCGAGGCGCTTGTTCTGTGCGGCGGTGGCTATTTCGGCGAGCCAAAGTCGGGCATCACGCGCTGGACCGCGCGTGCCTACACCCGGCATATGCTGCTGGCGAACTGGGCGGCGGAACGTATGCCGGTCTACATTTTCGGCACGGGCGTGGGCCCGGTTACCAATCCGCGGATGCGCCGTGATCTCATTGCGCTTTTCCAGCGCGCCGAAGTGGCCGTGGTGCGCGATCAGGAGTCGGCGAATTTCCTCAAGGAATGGGGCGTTACGCGCGACCTTCAGATCAGCCCGGATGCGGTCGTGACGGCGACCGAGAGCGATCTGAAAAAGGATATCGAGGGCAAGGACCTCTCCATGCTGCGCTTCGCGAACAGCGAGGCGAAGACCGTGGCGGTGCATACCGAAGTCCACGCCAGCGGCCGCGATCTCGACATTGCCAAGGATATGGTGGCGCGTCTCATCGCCGAGACCAACCACAACATCGTACTCGTCACGGATGGGCGTCGTACTTTCGGCGACAGCGCCTGGCACGACCAGGTCAATGTGCCTGAAGAGGCGAAGAAGCGTGTCGTCAAGCTCAAGTACGACGGCGATCCGCAAAGCCTGATCGCCGTGCTCAACGCCGTCGACATCGTGATTACTACCAAGCTGCACGTCGGCATCGTGCGCTGCGCGCTCAACAAGCCGGTCATCTCGATCCCGCGCCACGCCAAGACGCCGCGCTTCTATCGCCAGATGCAGCTCGAGGACTGGTGCCTCTCGACGAACGAGGAGGGCTGGCAGCAAAAGGTGCTGACCCGGCTTGCGGACTGGAATGCGGGCCTCGAAGCCGATTTCACCCATTTCAACGCAGTGCGCTCGGTCGGCTACTACCGCGACAGGCTGAAGGCGAACCTGGCTCCGGCCGGAGCCTGAAACGTGCGCGGCGCAGCTTCTCCATTGTTGAAGGGGCGACAAGTGGGGAACGTACGGCGCCGGGGTAACCCGGCCGGGGGCAACCGCGCCCGGCTCGGTGGCACTGGCCGGGGCAGGTCGGCGATGCGGCCCGTGGTGCATCAAGCTTCGAATTTCTTAAGGGATCACAGCGCTCCATGTCCTTGAACGCGAACGGCTCCGAGCCCGTCACCGGTAAAGGCCCCGAGGACGGGCTGGCCAAGACTAAGGCCAAGGCCAAGGCTTCGCTCACCGAGCGAACGATCCACGGCATCATGTGGCAGTTCCTGGGCACCTTCTCGGAGTCGGGCGCGCGTATCGTTGTCCTGATTGTCCTGGTGCGCCTGCTCACGCCGGTCGAGTTCGGTGTCGTCATGGCCGCGCAGATCGTCGTGGGTTTTACCCGCATCGTCAGCCAGCTGGGAATGGGACCCGCGCTCGTGCAGCGTTACGAGCTCGAACACCGCCACCTCACGTCTTCGTTCGCCTTTTCGTTCTACACGAGCCTCATCGTGGTGGCTGCGCTGTTCTTTCTGGCGCCGTTCATCGCGGCTGCCTTCCAGATCCCCGAACTTGTCGGGGTTATCCGGGTGCTGTCGATCTACCTGCCTTTCGCGAACCTGGGCATCGTTTCGGAATCGATGCTGCTGCGCGACCTGCAGTTCAAGTGGCTGGGGCGTACCGAGTTCCTGAGCTTCGCAATCGGCTATGCGGCGGTCGGCATCGGTCTGGCCTGGTTGGGCTTTGGGGTCTGGTCACTGGTGGGGGCGCTGATCGCGCAGGCCGTGATGCGCACCGGCCAGCTGTGGTTTCGCTATTTTCCACCGGTCTCGTTCCGAATGGAACTGCGCTCGCTGCGCGATCTCATGCACTTCAGCCTTGGCCAGTCGATGAGCAACCTGGCGAGCTACGTGGCGCTGCAGATCGACAACACGGTGGTCGGCGTGGTCATGGGGCCGGTCCCGCTCGGCCTCTACGGGCGCGCCTATCAGTTCCTGACTGTGCCGAGTACGCTGTTCGGCAAGGTCTCGGACCGCGTGCTGTTTCCCGCGATGTCCTCGATCCAGCACGATGCGGAGCGGCTGTGGAAAGCCTTTGAAAGCGCGCTGGGCGTGATCGCGATGATCACCATTCCTACCAGTGGCCTTCTCGTTCTGCTGGCACCCGAATTTGTCTCGGTCGTACTGGGTGCGAATTGGGATGACATGACACTTCCCTTCCAGTTGCTGTGCGTCGCGCTGTGCTTCCGCACGGGATACAAGATCTGCGATTCCCTCACCCGTGCGCGCGGCAGTGTCTACAACCGTGCGTTCCGCCTCTGTATTTATGCTGTGGCCGTCTTTGTCGGCGCCTATGTGGGGACGCGCTGGGGGCTTGTTGGCGTTGCGGCGGGTGTCTCGCTGGCGATCACGCTCAACTATGTGATGATGATCCAGCTGAGCATGAGTGTCGTGTCCGGATCGTGGCGGGGGATCGTTTTCCTGCACCTGCGGCACATCTTCAATCTCGTGCCGATCCTGGCGCCTGCGGTCGTCGCGGTCCTGTTCATGCGCGCCCACGGGGTGCATCCCGTGCTGATCCTGATGGCAGGGGGCTTGCTGACTGGAGCCAGCGGTGTCCTCCTGTTTCTCACGACCGAACGGCCCTTTGGCGCCGAAGGCCGCTGGATCAAGGAGAAGCTGCTGGGCAAGGTGTTCAAGAAATTCGCCAAGCGGCCGGCTCGCTCCTAGCGCCGCTCTTTGCCGGGCCGGCCAGGTTGCGGCGAACCTGAAAACGTGAAACCGAGGTGTCGAATGCGTACATGCCTAGTAACCGGATCTGCCGGATTTATCGGATCCTTCGTCTGCCGCAGGCTGCTTCAGGATGGTTTCCGTGTCATTGGCCTTGATGCGATGACGGACTACTACGACGTCACGCTCAAGCAGCGGCGCCTTGGGGCCCTTCTTCAGGACGAGCATTTCACCGCGGTCGAGGACTACGTCGAAACGCCGGGCCTGCTGATGGACATCTTCGCCCGGGAGAAGCCGGATGTCGTCATCCATCTCGCTGCGCAGGCGGGCGTGCGCTATTCGATCGAAAACCCGCGCTCCTATCTGGATAGCAATATTATCGGCACATTCGAGCTGCTTGAGGCCGCGCGTGCGCATCCTCCGCAGCACATGCTGCTGGCATCGACGTCGTCGGCCTTCGGTGCCAACACCGAAATGCCCTATACCGAGACCGACCGCGCCGATCACCAGATGTCGTTCTACGCGGCCACCAAGAAGTCGACCGAGAACATGGCGCACAGCTACGCGCACCTGTTCAATCTGCCGATCACGATGTTCCGCTTCTTTACCGTCTATGGCCCCTGGGGGCGGCCGGACATGGCCTTGTTCAAGTTCACCAAGGCCATTCTCGAGGGGCGCCCGATCGACGTCTACAACTACGGCGACATGATGCGCGACTTCACATATGTGGAGGATCTGGTTGAAGCGATCCGCCTGCTCATCGACGCCGCTCCCGAGCGCCCGGTTGAGGATGCCGAGACGCCTGCCATCGAGGGCGACAGCCTGTCGCCCGTGGCGCCTTGGCGTGTCGTCAACATCGGCAATTCCGAGGCGGTCCAGCTTACCGACTTCATCGAGGCGATCGAGCAGGCTGTAGGCACCAAGGCCGAGCGCAATCTCATGCCGATGCAGGCAGGCGATGTCCCGGCGACCTGGGCCAATGCCGAGTTGCTCAAGAACCTGACCGGCTATACGCCGCGCACCCGTGTTCCTGAAGGGGTGGCCAATTTCGTGGCCTGGTATCGCGACTATTACGAAGTCTGAGCGGGCTTTGCGTCCGCGGCCGGGCAGGACGCGTTCCTGCCGATCCGGGAGGTAGGAGTAGGAAAAAGGGCCCGGGTGCAACGGCACCTGGGCCTTTTTTGCAGGCAGTCGCTGTATCCTGGTCTTGCCCGGGAGGTGTTCCAAAAGGGCCTAGGGAGTGTGCCGCTCAGCAGGACATGGGGGGGGGCGCTCAGGCTGTCCCGCCGATTGTGGCCCCGGTGGTCTCACTTGCGGCGTGGGGGCCGGTCTTGGGATCGACCGGGTGCCCGCCGAACTTGCGGCGCCATTTGCGGCTGAAGCTGGTGGCGATGAAGTAGGCCGCCGAGCTTAGTGCGATGGTGGCGAGCACGGAGAGAACCAGGGTCAGCGCCGGCGGCAGCAGGAAGAGCGTGACGAGCGTGCGGGCGTGGAGGTGCCAGAGATAGATCTCGTAGCTGATCCGTCCGAGGAATCGGAACGGGCGCCATTCGCTGATCCAGCGGACGAAATCCATGCGTTCGTCGAAAAGCACGAAATTGATCGTCAGGAACAGGCCGGCGCCCTGCAGCGTGTAGCCGAGCACGCTTTGCATCAAGGGCTGGCGCAGGGCGAGGCTCAGCAAGAGCAGGATGATCCCGGCAATTGCGGCGAGGTACGTGCGCAGGGACTTCACGATACCGAGCGCACGCGGATCGTCGCACATGGAGGAGAGCAGGCAGCCCCAGGCCAAGGAATCAAAGCGCGTCAATGTGAAGTAATAATTGAAGTCCTCGTGATTCTCGATCGTGGTGAAAGCGATCGCGCGGATGGCGAGGGAGAGGACGATGATCACGACGAAAAGAGCCGAGCGCTTGCCTGCATCACGGATGGCCGTGAGGAGGAAGGGTACGATGAGGTAGAAATGTTCCTCGATCGCAAGTGACCACAACAGGCTGTAGCCGGGTACGGTCTCGGTCCAGTTCAGGAGGTCGCGCCCGATGTTGTAGAAATTGCCGAGGTAGAGGAATGCCGCGGCAATGCGCGGCCAGTAAAGTTGCTCGGGGATGAAGTATGCGTAAAGTGCCAGCGTCGGCACGCCCATGATGATCAGCGGAGGCGTGAGGCGGATGAAACGGCGAATGTAGAACTTGGGAATGTCGATCTTCTTGCGACTTTCGGCCATGAGCAGCCGTGAAATCAGGAAGCCACTGATGAAGAAGAAGATCGTGACGCCGAGTCCGCCCGGAATGAGCTTCGAGACGTTGAAATGCGCCATGACCACCAGCGACACCGCCACGAGACGGGCACCATCGAGCAGCGGAATGTATCCGAAGGCGGCCTCGCTGGAGGGCGCCGCAACGGATCGCTGGAAAACAGTTGGAATGTTCACGGCTTACCTACTCTCGCCTCTCGATACACCAGCAGTGGATGCCCAGAGCATGCGTACCCGGATGCTCTCGGTCTGGGATAGTCTCAGTCGCCGCCGAAGATGTCGCGCGTGAAGACCTTGTCGGCAACGTCCTTGATCGGGTCCATCATGCGGTTGGCAATGATCACGTCACTTTCCCGCTTGAAGCTGTCGAGATCGCGCACGACCCGCGAGCCGAAGAAGGAGTCCTCCTCCATGGCGGGCTCATAGATAATGACCTCGATACCCTTGGCCTTGATGCGCTTCATGATGCCCTGGATCGAGGACTGGCGGAAGTTGTCCGATCCGGCCTTCATCACGAGGCGGAAGACCCCGACTTTTCGGGGCGCAAGCGCGATGATCTGGTCGGCAAGGAAGTCCTTGCGCGTGCGGTTGGCATCGACGATCGCACGGATCAGGTTTTGCGGAACCTCGGAGTAGTTTGCCAGCAGCTGCTTGGTGTCCTTGGGCAGGCAGTAGCCGCCATAGCCGAAGCTGGGATTGTTGTAGTGCTGGCCGATGCGTGGATCGAGGCCGATACCCTCGATGATCTGGCGTGCATCCATGTCGCCTGCGATGGCGTAGCTGTCCAGTTCGTTGAAGAAGGCGACACGCATCGCGAGATAGGTATTGGCGAATAGCTTGATTGCCTCGGCTTCCGAAGCGTTGGTGAACAGGACCGGAATGTCGTCCTTTTCGGCACCTTCGACAAGCAGATCGGCAAAGATGCGGGCACGCTCCGAACGTTCGCCAACAATGATCCGTGAGGGATTGAGATTGTCGTAGAGGGCCCGGCCTTCGCGTAGGAACTCGGGGCTGAAGATGACCTGCGAGGTGCCCAGACGCGCGCTCACGTCTTCGACGAAGCCGACCGGAATGGTCGACTTGATGACGATTGTTGCGGTGTCGTTGATCTCGATTGCCTGGGCGATTACCGCCTCAACCGAGGACGTGTCGAACTTGTTGGTCTGAACATCGTAGTTCGTCGGCGTGGCTACGATCACGTAGTCCGCGCCGGTTAGTGCGACAACCGGATCGGTCGTGGCGGTGAGGTTCAGAGGTCGGGTCGCGAGATAGTCTTCCAGTTCGGTGTCGATGATCGGCGACTTGCGTTCGTTGATCAGGTCGACCCGCTGCGCAGAGACATCCACCGCGACAACCTCGTGGTGGGCGGCCAGCAGAACCGCATTGGAGAGCCCAACGTAACCCAATCCAAATACAGCAATTTTCATCGGAATGTTACCTACCTGGATCAGCTTCAAGATCATATGGGAGGGTCAATACGACGGGTTCAGCCGCTCGCCGCTTCCCTCCACGTGTAGGTCCTAATCAGGTGTATTGCGTGGCGGGTCAATGAATTTATGCTGCATTTGCACAGTGCGTTGCCGCTCGATATGTCCAAGTATTTCACGAGGGAGCGCCCATCGACAACTTGAGACGTTCTGTTTGTGCGGTGAAATTCATCGGGTGTCTTGATTTGTGACGGGTCTGTGGCGGTTTGGCAATTGCCTCGGAACTTGCTGTTTTCGGGCTTGGCCCGATGGCCTCCTTATGCCAATCCTGCGGCCCGACAGTTCGCCGTGGGGCGCACGGGCATAACTTGGGGCAGCGTGGATGCACGTGTGCGTTGCTGCCATGCTTTTTTACAGGGGGAAGACTATGTCGGAGAAGCTGGCCGTGCTGGTTACCGGTGGTGCCGGATATATCGGAAGCCATGTCGTCCTTGCGCTCAAGGACACCGGTTGGCCGGTCGCGGTGATCGACAATCTTTCAACTGGCTTCGCGTTCGCGATCCCGCAGGATGTACCTTTCTACGAAGGCAATATCGATGATGGCGAGCTGCTGGCACGGATCTTCGAGGAGCAGAAGATTGGCGCGGTAATGCATTTTGCTGGTTCGATCATCGTGCCCGAATCCGTCGAAAATCCCCTGAAGTACTACCGCAACAACACGGCGCGCAGCGAAGCCCTGCTGGAAGCATGTATTGCAGCTGGAGTGGCCCACTTCGTGTTCAGTTCCACTGCGGCGACCTACGGGGTGCCCGAGGAATCGCCCGTGCGCGAAGATGCCCCCAAGCTCCCGATCAACCCTTATGGCATGTCCAAGCTGATGACCGAGCGCATGCTCGCGGACGTGAGCGCTGCCCACGCTTTCAACTACTGTGCGCTGCGCTACTTCAACGTGGCCGGGGCCGATCCGCAGGCACGTACCGGGCAGTCCACCGCCGGGGCCACGCACCTCATCAAGGTCGCTGTCGAGGCGGCGCTGGGAAAGCGCGCGGGCGTGGGGGTGTTCGGGACGGATTTCGATACGCCCGATGGAACAGGAGTGCGCGATTACATCCATGTTTCCGATCTTGCCAATGCGCACGTGCTGGCTCTGGAGGCGTTGATTGCTGAGCCTGGTCGCTCGCTGACCATGAACTGCGGGTACGGTCGCGGGTTCTCGGTGCTCGATGTGCTCGATGCGGTTGACCGGGTGACCAATCAGACAATCGTTCGCACGATGGAGGGGCGCCGGGCGGGGGATCCCGCCTCGCTGATCTCGGACAATTCGCGGATCAAGGCGACGCTGCCCTGGACGCCGCTCTACGATGACCTGGGAACGATCGTCGAACATGCGCTGGCCTGGGAGCGGCGCCTTGGCCAGATCCGCGAGGAGCTTGTCTGATCAGGACATGTGACGCGTCTTGTGCGCCTTGCTGGCCGGATGGGCCGTCAGGCGAGCGCGTCCTCGCCATGGTCGGTGCCGCAAGGTGAGCCAAACAGCGCCTTGACGAATTGTTCGCGCCAGTGGACGACGTCCTCGTCGCGTACGGAGGCCAGCAGTTTCTCGTGCCGGGCGCGACGTTCTGCGATCGGCATGTTCAGGGCCAGCTTAATCGTTTCGCTCACATGCTCGAGCGAATGCGGGTTGACCAGAAGCGCATCTTCCATCTGCAGCGCCGCGCCGGCGAACTGGGACAGGATCAGGACTCCGGGGTTGTCGGGCTTCTGGGCCGCGACATATTCCTTGGCGACAAGATTCATGCCATCGCGCAGGGGGGTAACCAAGCCGACCTCGGCGGCGCGGTAGAAGCCAGCGAGCTGACGGCGCGGGTAGCCCCTGTTGACGTAGCGGATGGGGACGAAGGCGACATCGGCGTGGGCACCGTTGATATGGCCGGTCTTGCGTTCCAAGTCTTCGCGGATCTGCTGGTAGCTGGCCACGTCCCCGCGTGAGGGCGGCGCGATCTGGAGGAGGACCGCCTTGGAGGCTTCCTCGGGATTGTCGGCGAGAAAGCGGCTGAAACTTTCGAAGCGTTCGCCCAAGCCCTTTGAGTAATCGAGGCGATCGACCCCGATCAGGATCTTGCGTCCACGTACGCTGGCCTTGAGTTTGTCGTGGGCCTCGGCGGCTTCAGGGCTGTTCGCGCCTTCTGTGAATTCGGCAAAGTCGATCCCGATCGGAAAGGCGCGAGCCACGATACGCCGCCCCTGGTATTCGACGCAGCCGTCGGCACCAATTTCGAGGCCCATCTCCTTTTCGAGATAGTGCAGGAAACTGCCGAGCCATTCCTCTGTCTGGAAGCCGATCACGTCATAGGCGAGCATCGATTCCACGAGGCGCTCGTGGAAGGGCAGCGAGACCAGCAGGCGAGTGGGCGGCCAGGGGGTGTGCAGGAACAGCCCCATGCGGTTCTTCATGCCCTGCGTGCGCAGCATCGAGCCGAGAGGGAGCAGGTGGTAGTCGTGGACCCAGACAAGGTCGTCCTGGTCGATCAGCGGGCGCACCGAATCGGCGAAGCGGCGGTTCACACGCTCGTAGCCCTCACCGAAGTTGCGGTCGTACTCGGTGAGATCGATGCGGTAGTGGAACAGCGGCCAGAGCGTGCGGTTGGCGTAGCCGTTGTAGTATTCCTCGATGTCCTGAGGCTCGAGGTCGATGGTGGCGGTCGTGACCCCGTCGTTGCGCTGCATGTCGAGGTGGCCGGTGAACTCCTCGGTTTCCTGTCCCGACCAGCCGAACCAGATCCCGCGGTTCTCGCGCAGCGCGGAGTTGAGCGCGACGGCGAGACCTCCTTGCGCACCCGCAGCCCCGGCGGCCTTGGGCACCGAGACGCGGTTGGAAATCACGATCAGTCGGCTCATGCTTAGTCCCCTGTAAGGCGCTTGAAAACGCCTGAAAATTCTATCGCCAGTCGCGCCAGGAGCGCGACAGTTGCCCGGCGCAGTTGATTATCCCGACAAGCGAATAAGTCTGGGGGAAGTTCCCCCACAGCTCGCTCGTCTCGAAGTCCATATCTTCCGAGAGGAGGCCCGATTTCGTGCGGTGCGCGAGCATGGCCTCGAACAGACGGCGGGCCTCTTCGTCCTGGCCCGAACGGTGCAATGCCTCGATCAACCAGAAAGTGCAGATGTTGAAGGCGGTCTCGGGCAGGCCGAAGTCGTCCTCGTTGGCGTAGCGCAGCATGTGCTCGCCGCGCCGCAGCGTCTTCTGTACCGCCGCGAGCGTCGCCTGAAAGCGCGGGTCGCTGGCCTCCACAAAGCGCAATTCGACCATCTGCAGCAGGCTCGCATCGAGCTGGTCGCCGCCAAAGCTCGCGGCGTAATGGCCGCCTGCGCCGCCGTCATCGAAGTCGGGCCCTTCGATCTTGTGCCAGGCCTGCTCTTCGATAGTCGACTGGATGATGTCCGCACGTTCCCGCCAGTAGGTCTGGCGGTCGGAGAGCCCGAGATATTCGGCCGCATTGGCCAGACGGTCGCAGGCGGCCCAGTTCATCACGCTGGAATAAGTATGGACGGCCGTGCGCGTGCGCAGTTCCCACAGGCCAGCATCGGGCTGGTCGTGGGTCTTCCAGGCCATCTCGCCGACTTTCTCGAGGCTCTCAAAATCGTCGTGGTTGGCCATGCGGATGAGGCGCATGTCCGAAAAAGCCTGGATCGCGGGCAGGACGATCTGGCCATAGCAATCGTTCTGGACCTGATAATAGGCCGCATTGCCCACGCGCACCGGGCCCATGCCGCGATAGCCGACGAGGTCATCGGCCACCCACTCGATGATTTCCTTGGCGCCGCTCACCGCGTAGAGCGGCTGGATGAAGCCGCCTTCGGCATCGTCGATGATGTTGCGCAAGTACCCGAGGTACTTTTCGAGCACGTCGAGTGCGCCCAGGTGGTTGAGCGCCTGAACGGTGTAGTAGGCGTCGCGGATCCAGCAGTAGCGGTAGTCCCAGTTGCGCTGCGAATGGGGCGCTTCGGGGATCGAGGTGGTCAGCGCAGCGACAATCGCGCCGGTCTCTTCGTGCTGGCACAGCTTGAGCGTGATCGCCGCGCGGATCACCGCCTCCTGCCAGTCGAGCGGGGTGGCGAGGCTGCGCACCCAGTTGCCCCAGTAGGCATCGGTCAGCTGGTGCATCATCTCCAGTTCGTGCTCGACATTGCCGTTGAAGGGCTCGTCGGGGCCGAGGAAGAAGTGCATCGGGCTCTCGAGGCGGAAGTAGCGCTCGTCGAGGATGTAGCCCACCGGCGCATCGGTGGTGAGGCGCAGCGCGTTCCTCTCTACCAGATAGCGGATGTGGTTGGACCCGCGCGTGATTGGCGCGAGCTGCGCACCGTAGCCGCTCATAGGCGTAAGCACGCAGCGGATCCGCGGGCTGCCCTTCACGGGGCGAACGATGCGAGCGTAGGCAACCGGCCGGTACATGCGTCCTGAGCGTTCGAACCGGGGGCAGAAGTCGATGACCTCGACCGCGCTACCGTTGTTATCCTCCAGCCGCGAGATGAGGATTGGAGTGTTGCGCACGTAGCGCTGGGTGACCGAAACCTGGTTCTCCAGTTCGAAACGCCAGGTGCCCGCGTCCTGCCCATCATCGCCCCGCATCAGCGCGCAAAACGCTGGGTCGCCATCAACACGGGGGACGCAGCCCCAGACCAGCGCGGCCTTTTCGTCGATGAGGCCGTTCACCTGGCAGTTGCCGATCGGCCAGAGTTCGAGCGAGCTCTGGCGCGCCGAAGCGTCGGGAGCGTCGTTCCGACCCCTGGGCGAGCGCACCGGAGGTTCGGCGGTGTCGGTAGTGTCGGGCGTGGTCGATCCGGTCACGGTCATGCCTGTTTCAATTTCCCTCGGATTGATCGTGTGTACGAAGCGCTGCGGCCAGCCAGTCGTGGACGGCGGCAACGTCGGGCAGGCGCTGGTGTGCCGCAGTGGAGCGCATCGGGCCAACCAGAACGCCGTGTCCGCCCAGGCCCTCAAGGACGTGGAAGGCATCTTCATCGGTGACGTCGTCGCCCAGGAACAGCGGCTGGGTGCCGGCGAATTCGGGGCGCTGCATGAATGCGGTCAGCGCCGAGCCCTTGTCGGACCCGGGCATGACCAGTTCCACCACCTGCTTGCCGTGCTTGAGCTTGAGATCCTCCTCGCGCGCAAGCGTCTCGGCCCGGGCGAGGAGGTCGTTCAGAGCTTCGGGGTGGCGGCGATAGTGAACCGCTACGCTGTACGGCTTGGGTTCTACCAGCATGTTGCCGTTGGCCCTCGCAAAATCGCTGAGGTGGGACACCACCCGATCGGGCAGCGGGTCGGCGAGCGGGGTGATCTCGCCCGTGCCGGCGGGGCGGAATTCACCGCCGTGCGAGCCGGCAATCGCAACGTCGAGCGGGCCGAGCAGCGCTTCGAGCGCCGCAATCGAGCGTCCGCTGACGAGCGCGAGGCGTCCTTCGAGGGCCTCTGCCAGCTCGGCAATGACGCCGGGCAGGGTGTCGGGTACGATCACCTCGTCAGGGTGATCGGCGATGTTCACCAGAGTGCCGTCGAAATCAAGGAAAAGTGCCGTCTGCGAGGCGATGCGCAGCGGGGCGGGCGGCGGAAGATCAATTGGGCCAGAGCCCTTTTCCGCCAGCGAAAGACTGTCGCTTGGATCGGTCATTGTGTTCAGTCTTGCACCATCGAATGGGATTAGGCCAGCCTTAAGGTCGGCGAAGAAGCGAGGCGGGGCGCAATCCGCCTCTCCGATCCCTGTAAGGGCGCATGGACGAGGCATGATCGCGGTGTGCGTTATGCAGAACAATCGGCATCGGGGAGGGTTCCGGGCGTTGACCGAAGGCGGGAACTTGAAATAGGCGGCGCGCACAGGAGGCCGGTATGTCAGTAGTGAAACGATGGGGTATCGCCGTGGCGGAGCTGGGCGTTTTCGACAAGGCCTGGGTTGAGGCGCTGGCGACCCTGATCGGCCTGTTCCTGCTCGCGGGCGCGGCCAATTGGCTGACCAAGCGCCTGACGGTGCATCCGGTCGAGCGGCTCATCGCGCGCACGCCGTTGCGCAATGAGGCGGGCGACGTGAAGGCGTTGGTGCGCCATCTTTCCAATGTCGTGCCTGCGGTGATCGTGCTTCAGGGCATCGCTGTGATCACCCATCTTCCCGACGAACTGGTGACGGTGGTGCAGGCGATTGCCCGGGCCTTCATCGTCCTGACCTTGGCCCGGGCGCTGGGGGACCTGCTGGAACTGGGCAACGATGCCTACGAGTTAAAGCCTGAGGCCGCGAGCCGTCCGATCAAGGGCTATGTCCAGATCGGCAAGATCGGGGTGTTTGCGGCCGCGGCGCTGCTCATCGTTGCCATCCTGATCGGACAGTCCCCGATCATCCTGCTCTCGGGTCTTGGGGCGGCGGCGGCGGTCCTCATGCTGGTGTTTCGCGACACGATCCTCTCGCTCGTCGCCTCGGTGCAGCTGCGCTCGAACGACATGGTGCGGGTGGGCGACTGGATCGAGATGCCCCAGCTCAACGCCGATGGCGATGTCATCGACATCGCGCTGCACACGATCAAGGTGCAGAATTTCGACAAGACGGTGACATCGGTTCCGACCGCCAAGCTCATCACCGAATCCTTCCGCAATTGGCGCCACATGCGCGAGTGGGGCGGACGTCGGATCAAGCGCGCGTTGCTGCTCGACCAGACGACGGCCAGCTTCCTGTCGCCCGCGCAGTGGGAGGCCCTGCGGGAATTTACCATCCTGCGCCCCTACATGGCGGCCAAGGACGAGGAATTGTGCATCTGGAACGCGCAGCATGCCCCCGACGAAGCCGCCGAGGGTGAGGGGGCCGTGAACCGGCGCCTGCCGACCAATCTTGGAACATTCCGCGCCTATGTCGAGGCCTATCTCAACGCCCATCCCAAGGTTGCCGAGCGCGGTACCTTGCTGGTGCGGCAACTCGATCCGACCGAGAAGGGGCTCCCGCTTGAGATCTATTGTTTTACCACGACGACCGAGTGGGAGCAGTACGAAGCAATTCAGGGGGATATCTTCGATCACCTGATCGCTATTTTACCCCGTTTCGGCTTGCGACTGTTCCAGTCCCCGGGCGGGAGCGATCTTGCTGCGGCGTTTGCGGGCCATGGGCTGCGCGGCGTGGATGCCGCCCAGGAGGTCGGAGTGGCGGGCCAACCCTGATTTGCCATAGGTTGTCTGGAACGCTGCCTGGCGATTGCACTTGTGGCGTTGCATTGCAGCATAAATGCAGTATCTACGGCCTATAACTTGTAAAGTTTCTTAGATGCGGAAGTGGTTATGGCAAAAATGGTACCGGTAGTCCTTTCAGGTGGTAGCGGTACGCGCCTGTGGCCGCGCAGTCGGGTCTCAAAGCCGAAACCTTTTCTTCCGTTGATCGGGCAGCAGACTTTGTTTGAAGAGGCGGTTAGCCGCTGTCCAGCGGAACTTGGTTTCGCCTCACCCGTCGTGGTGACCGGCACCTTGCATGTCGATCATGTGGAGGAGCAGCTCGGCCAAGAGCCGGGCGCCCGCATCATTGTCGAGCCCTGCGCGCGCAACACCGCTGCCGCGATCGCGCTTGCCGCGTATAGTCTGGACGAGGACGATGTGATGCTGGTGTGCCCGAGCGACCACCACATCGGGCGACCGGCTGTGTTTGCGGCCGCGGCGAGGGACGCCGCTTCGCTGGCGAGCGAGGGCTGGCTCGTTTCTTTCGGGATCGAGGCGACCGCCCCGGAAACCGGCTTTGGCTATCTGCTGTGCGGTGAAGCGATCACATCGGCGGATGGAGCCAAGGGCTTTCGGACCGCAAAGTTCGTCGAGAAGCCTGACCTCGCGAAGGCAAAGGCCTTTCTCGAAAGCGGCGATTATAGCTGGAATGGTGGTATTTTCGCATTCCGGGTCAAGGATTTCCGCAAGGAGCTCGAGCAGCACCGCCCCCAGATCGCCGAGACCGTGCGCGCCGCGGTCGAGAAGGGGCGTACGGATGGACGTCGCTTCCATCCCGATGCGGAAACCTTCGCCTCGGCGCAAAGCGATTCGGTCGACTACGCCGTGATGGAGAACACGCAGCATGCCGCCATGGTCCCGGTCGCCATGGACTGGTCGGATATCGGCAACTGGCATGCCTTGCTCGTCGCGCGCGAACGCGACGATGCGGGCAACGCACATTCCGCCGCGGGCGATGTCGAGCTCGTGGATTGTAAGAACGTCCTGGTCGACAGCGACGGGCCGCGCGTCTCGGTAATCGGGCTTGAGAATGTCGTGGTCGTGGTCGACGGCGGCGACGTGATGGTGACCACTCTGGAGGGGGCCCAGAAAGTGGGCAAACTCTTCGGCGCCAAGAACCAGTAAAGGGCTCGTATGCGCGCTTCACTTCCCTTGCGTCAGGTCGAGAAGCCGTGGGGCCGGGACGTCCTGCCCGCGCCGTTTGCCGCGCCCGAGGGCGCGCGCATCGGCGAGATCTGGTTCGAGCCCCCCGCGGCGCTGCCCGATCTTCTGGTCAAGTACATCTTCGCCAGCGAGAACCTCTCGGTCCAGGTCCATCCCAGCGATGCCCAGACGCTCACCAAGGGTATTGGGCGGCAGGGCAAGGAGGAATGCTGGCTGATCGTCGATGCGGAGCCGGGGGCGTGTCTGGGCATCGGCTTTGACGAGCCGCTCGATGCCGACGCGATGCGAGCTGCCGCGCGCGACGGGTCGATCGAGCACAGGATGACCTGGCACGAGGTGGCGCCGGGTGATTTCTTCTACATCCCGGCTAATACCGTCCACGCCATCGGCGCGGGCGTGAGCCTGATCGAGGTGCAGCAGAACAGCGACATCACCTATCGCCTCTACGATTACGGCCGCCCGCGCGAACTTCATCTCGAGGACGGTATGGCCGTGGCCGAAGGCGGTATCTACGATCTGGCGCGCTGGGCCTGCAAGGTGCCTCCGGGGGCGTCGCAGACCCTGGTCGAGGGGCCGCTCTTCCGCCTTGATCAGATCGCGGGATTGCCGGCTGAGGAGATGGTGGCGCACTATCCCGGGGCGCTCCTGGTGATCCCGCGCGCAGGAGACGTCGGTGTGAACGGCGAGCGCGTGGCACCCGGAGGCTGCGCCCTGGCGCCGAGCCTGCAGGATATTGAGTTTGATCCGGCGGGCGTCTGCCTGCTTGCGCGCGCCGGTTGAGGGCACTTTGCCGCTTTGGATGCGCTTTTCGCGCAGCGGCCACATGAACATGGAAACGGAAGGCTAGAGGCTGGGAATGAAGGAAATTGTTGCGTTCGATCTCGATGGTACGCTGGCACTGAGCAAGCAGCCCCTGACCGACGAGATGGCCGAACTTCTCGCTGGCCTCCTGGAGGTCGCGCAAGTGGCGGTGATCTCGGGTGGGGACTGGCCGCAGTTCGAAAAGCAGGTCGCCTCGCGCATGCCCGCCCATGCGGACCTCTCGCGCCTGTGGATGATGCCGACCAGCGGCGCGAAGCTCTTCGTCCATCGCGATGGCGACTGGACCCCGGTCTATGCCGAACTGTTCACCGAGGCGCAGAAGGCCGAGATCCTGGAGGCCTTCGACGCCGCGCTTGAAGCCACCGGTTTCGTGCCTGAGCAGACCTGGGGCGAGCGGATCGAGGACCGGGGAAGCCAGATCACCTTCTCGGCGCTTGGCCAGCAGGCCCCGCTCGAGGCCAAGGAAGTCTGGGACCCCGACTTCGCCAAGCGCAAGGTGATTCAGGCGGATCTGGTGAAGCGTCTGCCCGGGGTGTCGGTGAATCTGGGCGGGGCGACCTCGGTCGACATTACCCAGCCCGGTGTCGACAAGGCCTGGGGCCTCAAGCGCCTCGCCGAGCATTCGGGCGTGGCCGAGGACAAGATGCTCTTCATCGGTGATGCGATCTTTCCGGGCGGCAATGACTACCCGGCCAAGGCCATGGGCCTCGACACCGTGTGCGTGCGTGATCCGGCCGACACCATCAATGTCGTGACCGCGGTCATCGCCTGCCAGAAGTCGGCCTGAACGTGCGTGCGCAGGGCAGGTGAGCAGGCGCGCGGGAGGCGAATGACGTGCCTGCCTTCTACCTGACCCTGCTGGCCGTCCTGCTGTCGGGCATCGGCGCGCGTGATCAGGGCGTGGTCGCCACGCTGTCGTTGCGGCAGCAACGGCGTCCGGCGATCCTGGTCACGGCACTCGGGACATCGCTGGTGTGCGCTGCCGTCGCGGCCTTTGCCGCGCACACCCTGCTGCAGAGCCTTCCCCCGCCCGCGCGGATGATCTTCGCAGGGATTGCGCTGGGCCTTGCAGGCGCGGAGTCGCTTCTGCTCGGACCTGTGCGGGCCTGGAAGGAGCCGACCCATTCGCTGGGCGCGCTGGGGTTGGTGTTGCTGGCCCACCAGATCGGCGATGCGGCGCGTTTCGTGATCTTGGGGCTTGGCGTGGGCATGGCCGCGCCACTGGCTTCGGGGCTGGCTGGCTTTGTTGGCGGAGCGGTCCTGCTCGGTTTTGCCTGGGCCTTCCCGCAGGAGGCATCGCGGCCGCGCTTGCGCCTTTTACGGCGAGGCGCGGGCGGGGCCCTGCTGCTTGTCGCGCTCTATCTGCTTATTGTGCAAATGCGTATTCTGTAATCGCCAATTCCGATTGAACGAACCCTTATAATCTGAGTTTCCTATCATATATCGAAGCTGCCGGATGATGGCAGCATGACAGTTAGGAGGGTTTTTCAATGGCAAATAACGACAATGCACACGGTGCGCTGATCGACAGCCTGAACGGGCTTCTCGCGGACACGTTTGCGCTCTACATCAAGACCAAGAGCTTCCACTGGCACGTCAAGGGCCCGCAGTTCCGGGACTTGCACCTGCTGTTCGACGAGCAGGCAGGCCAGGTACAGGCTCTCATCGACGACATCGCCGAGCGCGTGCGCAAGCAGGGTGGTACCACGCTGACGAGCCCGGATTCGATCGTTGCCAAGACCAAGATCGCCCCGCAGGACGCGACCTCGATCGATGCCATGGCGATGGTCAAGGAGCTTATGGAGGATAACCTCTCCTACGTCGCGCGTCTGCGCGAAGTGAAGGCGGCGGCCAACGAAGCGGGCGACAACGCCACCGATGGCATCGTCGACGACTGGACCGATCAGGCCGAGGAACGCGCCTGGTTCCTGCGCGAGATCCTCGCCTGAACCTGTCGGAATACCGCGCAGGCTGCCTAAGGCGCCTCGCGGTGATATCACAGGGCCCGGGAAGCACGTGGTGCTTTCCGGGCCCTGTGCGTTCTGTGCTGCGCCGCACACATAGCTCTTGCAGTGCGAAGGGCAGATGATAGACCCTCGTGCATGTCGCAGATCGAAATCATCGCTGGCGCCGAGAACGGCGCGATTGCCGCCTTTGTAGCGGAACGTCTCCACGCCGCGCTGGCCGTTTCGGCCGAGGTCGCGATCACGGTACCGGGTGGGTCAACGCCGTTCCCGATCTTCGAGATCCTGGCCCAGTCGGACCTGCCTTGGCCCCGCATCAGCGTCTGGCCGGGCGATGACCGCATCGTGGCCGAGGACCATGCGGCCAGCAACGTAGGCAAGATCCGGGCGCTGCTCGAGCCTGTTGGCGCGAAGATCGTGCCGCTGACCGAGACCGCGCGTCCGCCGCATTTTGCGCTGGCCTGGCTGGGCATGGGCGGCGACGGCCACATCGCCTCGCTCTTTCCCAACACCGACCCGCAGGTCGACGATCCTTCGCCGGTGCGCCGCCTGACCCCCGATCCATTGCCGCCCGAAGCGCCGTTTGACCGGGTGAGCCTCACGATTCCCTCGCTCGTGGCTTCGGACGAAGTGATGTTCGTGATTCGCGGCGAGGACAAGCGGCTTGTCTTCGATGCCGCCCGTGCGGGCGAAAACGACCTGCCCGTGGCGCGTTTCCTCTCGGCGTTCCCGCGCCGGGTGACATGCTTCTGCTGACATCGCTGGTACAGGCGCTGCCCGCCCCGCTCCACCGTTTGGGGCTGCGCGCGGCGCATGCGGTTCGCCGCCTCATCTGGAAGGTGCAACGTCCGGTTGTCGAGGGTGTACGGGTGCTCGTGTTCGATCCATCCGGTGCGGTCCTGCTGGTCCGGCACAGCTATGGCTCGGATGCGTGGATGCCGCCGGGCGGGGGCGTGACACCGGGGGAAGACGTGCTGGAAGCCGCCCGCCGCGAGCTGCGCGAAGAGACAGCGTGCCGCCTGGAGACGGCGCGCCACCACGTCGTCACGCAGGAGAACCTGCACGGCGCGACCAACCGCGTACACATCGTTCTGGGCACGACCAGCGACCATCCAGTGCCCGACGCACGCGAGATCGTGGAGACCCGCTTCTTTGCCTTGGACCGCCTTCCCGAGGCCATGCCGCGGGGATTGGCCACGCGGATACGTTCCTGGGCGCAGGAGGATGAGTGCGGATAAAAAAGTGGTAAGCGTGTATTCTGGATGAAATCTCCCCATGTGGAAGGGGAGGGATACTTTCGTGCAAGGGACCCCACATGCGCGTGGCTCTGGGGGTGAATATTACCGGTACGGCAGGTTTCATCGGATACCATGTGGTGCAGCGGCGGCTGGAGGACTTCGCCGCGGTCGAGGCGGTCTTTGCCTAGGCTGCGCCCGAGGTCGTCATTCATCTCGCTGCGCAGGCGGGCGTGCGCTATTCGATCGACGCGCCCGAGACTTATATCGACAGCAACCTCAAGGCTTTTGGGTCGATCCTGGAGATGTGCCGCCGCCAGCGCCCGCAGCATCTCACGCTGGCCTCGACCTCGTCGGTCTATGGGGCCAACGAGGCGATCCCCTTTCGCGAGGCGGACAAGGCGGACGAGCCGGTCAGCCTCTATGCGGCGACCAGGAAGGGCATGGAGGCTATGGCGCACAGCTATGCCCACCTTTACGGGATACCGACGACAGCGTTCCGCTTCTTCACGGTCTACGGACCCTGGGGACGCCCGGATATGGCGCTCTTCAAGTTCGAGCGCGCGATGCTGCAGGATAGGCCCATCGACGTCTACGGTCAGGGCAAGATGGCCCGCGACTTCACCTATATCGACGATCTGGTCGAGGGCAGCGTGCGCCTTTCCGAGGTGCCGCCTGTGGCGGGTGAGCCGGTTGAACGGGCAGGGCTCGTCGACACCCTCTCGCCCATCGGGCCCTACCGGGTGGTCAATGCAGGCGGTGGCCAGCCGATCGCGCTCATGGATTTCATCTCGACCATCGAGCGCTGTCTGGGGCGCGAGGCCAGGCTCAACATGATGGACATGCAGCCCGGAGACGTGCCGCAGACGTACGCCGATCCGGCCGTGCTGGACGCGCTGACCGGGTATGTGTCGCAGACGGACCTGGCGAAGGGTGTCGCCGCCTTTACCCGGTGGTACCTGGAGGAATATGCGCCGCAGGGCGTGTCACAGAAGGGATAGCTGCCCGTCCTTCTCGGCCCTGGCTTTCACCGTCTCCTCATCCTGCTCGAGCGCGGAGAGGGTGAGGCCCATAAGTCGGATCGGCTGGGGCAGGGGCAGGGGCAGGAGTTCGGCCAGGAGCGCATGGCCGAGCGCGGCGAATTCGGCCTTGTCGGCGACCCAGTGGTGGACCGAACGGGCGCGCGTCAGCGTCGTGAAATCGGCATAGCGCAGCTTCAATGTCACCGTGCGCCCGCGCGTATTGGCGCGCTCGATTCGCTCCCACACCGTCTCGATGATGGCGTCCAGTGTCTCGCGAAGAGCGCTGGCGTCCTTGATGTTCTCGGCAAAGGTGCGTTCGCCGCCCACCGATTTGCGCGGGCGGTCGGCGCGCACCTGGCGCAGGTCCACGCCGCGCGCCGCCCGGAAGAGGTATTCGGCAAAGCTGCCGAAATGCGCGCGCAGGAAGGCGAGGTCCTTGGCGGCCAGATCCGCGCCGGTCTCGATGCCGAGCTTGGCCATCTTCTCCGCACCGCGCGGGCCCACCCCGTGGAAACGGCGAACCGGCAGCGAGGCGACGAAGGCCGCGCCTTGTCCCGGGCGGATCACGCACAGGCCATCGGGCTTGTTCTGGTCGCTGGCGAGCTTGGCGAGGAACTTGTTGTAGGACACCCCGGCGCTGGCGGTGAGCCCGGTGTCGGCCTTGATCCGGGCGCGGATCTGTTCGGCGATGCGGGTTGCCGAGCCCAGGCCTTTTCGGTCCTCGGTGACATCGAGATAGGCCTCGTCGAGCGAGAGGGGTTCAACGTGCGGGGTGTAGTCGAGGAAGATCGCGCGGATCTGTTGGCTGACCGCGCGGTAGACATCGAAGCGGGCCTTGCGGAAAATGAGGTTCGGGCACAGGCGCACCGCGCGTGAGGAGGGCATGGCCGAACGCACGCCGAAGGTCCGCGCTTCGTAGCTGGCTGCGGCCACGACGCCGCGGCCCGAGGAGCCGCCCACGGCCACAGGTTTCCCGCGGATCTCGGGATCGTCGCGCTGCTCGACGCTCGCAAAGAAGGCATCCATGTCGACATGGATGATCTTGCGCAGGCCGTCGGCCTCGTCTTCGTCGTGCTCGCCTGGCGAAACCATGGCCACGATATAGGCATGCGCGGCCGAAATGTAGCGGGTCGGATGCGAATCTGCTGGCCTAAATTTCGCAACTGCGGCATGCGCGCGACATGACTGGTGCTCACACTTCCGAGGATTCCTTCCCCATGGGGCAGGCCGAATTCGTCGGCCTGATGGCCTCGATGCAAGCGCTCATGGCGCTCTCGATCGACATCATGTTGCCGGCGCTGGGGCTTATTTCAGAGGATCTGGGTGTGCCCGACCCGAACCAGCGCCAGCTGATCATCGGGGTTTTCATGACCTGCGCAGGGATCGGTTCGCTGTTTCCCGGCGCGTTGGCGGACCGCTTCGGACGTCGCCGCGTTGCCCTTTTCGCAATTGCGGGTAATTTCCTGATGACCTTCGTGTGCGCGGTTGCGGGCAGCTTCGAGCTGCTGCTGATCGCGCGCGGTGTTGCAGGGCTCCTCACCTCGGCGATGATGGTCATGCCCATGACGATCCTGCGCGACCGCTACGAAGGCGATGCCATGGCGCGCACGCAGTCGCTGATTGCGACGACTTTCATGGTGGTGCCGATGGTCGCGCCGATGGTCGGGCAGGCGATCATGCTGGTGGCGAGCTGGCGCTGGATTTTCGGAGTGACCTGCGCGATGGGCGTGGTCGTTTTTATCTGGGCAAGCCTGCGTCTGCCTGAGACGCTGGAGCCGGAAAACCGACAGGAAATCCGCCCCCGTGTGATCGCGGGTAATATGCGCCTTGCGCTGACCGAGCGTGCGGCCATCGGCTATTTCCTGGGCGGCGCGCTCGTCCAGGCGGGCCTCTTCGGCTATCTCAACAGCGCGCAGCAGCTGGTGGGCGAGACGCTGGGAGCGGGCGAGATGTTCCCCATCCTGTTCGGCATGATGGCGATGATCATGGCCGGCACCAACTTCATCAACGCGCGCATCGTCGTCGCCTTCGGCGCGCGCCGTGTGTCGCACACCGCGCTCATTGTATTCATCGTGACAGGCGCGATCCATATGCTGGTCGCGCTGCGCGGCGAAGAGGACTTGTGGACCTTCGTGCCGCTGATGACTGTCTCGATGTGCATGCTCAGCTTCATTGCGGCGAATTTCCAAGCAATCTCGCTTCAGCCTTTCGGTCGCATCGCCGGAGCCGCGGCCTCGGTCATGTCGTTCGTGCGTATGGTGCTGGGCTCGGTGATCGGCGCGGCGATTGGCCTCGCCTTCGATGGAAGCGCAGTGCCGATCACGGCAGGCATGGCGATCATGGGCAGCATCTCGCTGGTGCTGATCCTCTATTCCGAAGGTGGCCGCCTGTTTCGCCGCGTCAATCCGCCTGAATATTACCTGCGCAACCAGCCCCCCAAGCAGCCGCCGCACGGCGGCTGAGGGGAGGTCCGGCTGGCGGGCGGGGACTAGACCCCGCCGCCGCGCTTGGCGAAGAAGAGCTGGTAGAGGCCAATCACGATGGCCACGAACAGCAGAACGTGAATCAGCGCACCGGCGACCTTGAACACGACAAAGCCCAGCAGCCAGAGCGCGAGCAGGATCAGGATGATATACTTGAGCATGGGGCCAAACTCCTTTAAGAGGCTTTGCTTTTCCAACGCATGAACCGGCGCCGGGCTCCCTTCGTGGTGCAAATGGCGCAAGGGCTTCGGTGATGCCTCTTGTCCCGCAGGGGCGAGGACGCCACCTCGGGACCGCATGAGCACGACGAACGATAGAACCCGCAGGTCCGAGAGGCTCGAGGAACTTCTCGCGCGCATTGCGGCGTGCCGGGCCTGTGCGAACGCTCTGCCCCATGAGCCGCGCCCGGTTGTTCAGGCAGGGCGGTCGGCCCGGATCCTCGTCATCGGCCAGGCGCCGGGGAGCAAGGTCCACATCAGCGGGCGGGCCTGGGACGATGACAGCGGAGATCGTCTGCGCGACTAGACGGGACTGCTCGCCGAGGATTTCTACGATCCCGAACGCGTTGCGCACATGCCCAGCGGCTTTTGCTACCCGGGCAAGGGCGAGGGCGGTGACCTTCCGCCTCGACCCGAATGCGCGCCCTTGTGGCACGAGGCGCTACGGGCCGAACTGCCGCAGGTGCGCCTGACCCTGCTTGTGGGGCGCCACGCGCAGAAACGCTATCTGCCGCGCGGCTTTGCTCCCACCATGACACAGGCCGTCGCGCGCTGGCGGGAGGCTCCACCGGGATTTCTGCCCCTGCCGCACCCCGCTTGGCGCAGCCGCCTGTGGATGGGCCGCAACCCCTGGTTCGCGGCCGAGCTCCTGCCAGATCTGCGCGCGCGGATAGGGGGCGCGCTGGATCAGAATGTGTAGGCGATCCCGATGCCGCCCATGAACTGGTCGGCCGACCCGCGCAGCGAGGTATAGGGCGTGTCCTTTCCATCGCCGAGCATGCGCGAATAGGTGGCCACCCCGATGAGCGAGACGCCGCCGTCGCGCAGGTCTCCGGAAAGGTCCCAGGCGACAAGTGTGCCCACGCCGGCCCGGTCCCAGCCGCCCTTGCCGGTGTACTGAGGAAGGCCGCTCGCCTCGCTCTGGACTGGGGAGACCGAATAGTTGTAGTCGCCGAAGTTGTCGTCGACGTGGCGGGCATAGGCCAGCACTGTGACCAGCAGGCTTTTGCTGAGAGGGGTGTTGTAGCTGACAGAGGGCGATACGGTCATCCCGTCATGGGCACCCGCGACGTCCCATTTGACGTCCGTGTTGAAAGTCATCCAGTCATAGTCATGCAGCACGCGATTGACGGTGAAACCGGCGCTGACACCGACTTCGACCGGCATCTTGAGCCTGCCCGCCGCAGCGACCACCGGGTCCTTCACCTTGCGCGTCCGGTTGAAGGACACCGTGGCGACGGGGCCGAGCGCAAGGTCGATCTTGGCGCCACGTTTGTCCGGGATGAAGTCGATCGCGGCGCCGCCGGCGCGGGTGTTGATGGTTACGCCCTTGATGCGTCCGCGGATCGCCGGAATCGGGGCAATCACGTAGTCATCAGAGCCGCTGTAGTCGGGCGTGACGACAGCGCCGGCGCCGATCGTGAAGGAGTCGCCCTCGAACACGTTGCGGCCGGGCTCGTCCATCTGCGTGGAAGTATCCTGGGCGTAGGCGGAAGGGCTCGCCGTAGTGGCAGCCAGCGTGCTGGCGGCCAACAACGCGGCCTGAAACGTCTTGTGCATGAGGCTCCCCGATTGAAATGCGTACCGGGCCCAACGTGCGAGAAGCCCAAACGTTTCCGAAGGTTTGCTCCGGACCGGGGAGGTCGGCGTGCCGCAATAGCCTGTCTGGCCGTCAGCTGCGGGGCATGAGGGGCTCGGGCAGCGTGTCGTTTCCCTCGCCCAGCTTGCGCTGCATGAGGAAGACGTCGATCCACTGTTCGTGTTTCCAACCGGCGCCCTCGAGCGTCCCCACCGGCCGGTACCCCGCGCGCGCGTGCAGGATCACCGAGGCCGGTTCGGACGAGGCGATAACCGCGAAGGCCTGGCGGAACCCGCGGGCCTCGCACTCGTCGATGAGGGCCTTGATAAGGGCCGAGCCGATGCCGCGCCGAACACAATCCGCGCGGACGTAGACCGTTGTTTCGACGCTGTAACGATAGCCTACCCGGGGGCCATAGCGCTGGGCATAACCGAAGCCGAGGACCTTGCCGTTTGCGTCACGCGAAACCAGATAAGGGTAACCGGACTGGGTCAGGTCGGCGATGCGTTGACGAACCGCGTCGCAGCCTGGCGGCTCGGTTTCGAATGTCGCGGTGCTCTTCAGCACGTAATGCGAAAAGATCTCGGTGATCGATTGGGCATCCTTTGCGGACGCCTCCTCGACTGTCAGTTCGTCATTTGTCATCGGTGTTACAATGCCGCAAGGTCGCAACTTTGCCAAGTTGTACTGTCTATCTCCTAGTACTGGGCGCATTATAAATGGCTGACCGCACGTGTGATCTGGCAATTCTGGGGGGCGGACTGGCCGGGGGGCTGATTGCGCTGGCCTTTGCGCGCGCGCGTCCCGATCTGCGTCTGTGCCTTGTCGAACAGGGCGCGCGTTTCGGTGGCGATCACGTCTGGTCGTTCTTCGATACCGACGTAGATCCGGCGGCGCGCGCGCTGCTCGATCCGCTGATCGCCGCGCGCTGGGAAGGGTATGCAGTGCGCTTTCCCGGATACGCGCGCGATCTTGCGACCTGCTACGCCAGCATCACCAGCGACCGGCTCGACGCACGCCTGCGCGAGGCTCTGCCCGAGGAGGCGTTGCTGTGCGGCGTGCGTGTGGCAAGCGCCAGCGCGCAGCGGGTGGAGCTTGAGGACGGGGGCACGATCTCGGCGGAGGCTGTCCTCGATGCGCGCGGGGCGAAAGGTCTGCCGCATATGGCGGGAGGCTGGCAGACGTTCCTGGGGCAGATGGTCACGACCACGCAGCCCCACGGCCTGACCCGTCCCATCGTCATGGACGCGACCGTGGAGCAGATGAACGGCTATCGCTTCGTCTACGTCCTCCCCTTCGGCTCCTCGCAGCTCTTCATCGAGGATACCTATTACGCCGATACCCCGAAAATCGCGCGCGAGGCGCTGCGGGGGCGGATCGCGCGCTATGCAGCAGAGCAGGGCTGGGACGTCGCAGAGGTCCTTTACGAAGAAACCGGCGCGCTTCCCGTGATCGCCAGAGGCGATTTTCCCGCTTTCTGGAACGCTGATCCCGCGGGCGTTCCCGCCCGAGCGGGAACAAGGGCCGCGCTCGTGCATCCTTTGACATCGTACTCCCTTCCCGATGCTGTACGATTTGCCGTTTATCTCGCCGGCCTCGACAACATCGCCGGGGAGGCCCTAGGAAGGATCTCTCATGACTGGGCCGCACATCACTGGCGCGAGGGGCGCTTCTACCGAATGCTGACAACGATGCTGTTTGGCGCAGGCGCGCCCGAAGACCGCTGGCGCCTGCTCGCCCGTTTCTACCGGCTACCCGAGCCGCTGATCGAGCGTTTCTACGCCGGGCAGTCGCGGCTGGCCGACAAGGCGCGGGTGTTGGCTGGGAAGCCGCCGGTGCCGGTCGGCGCGGCCCTCGCGGCTCTTGCAGGCCACGGCCGCCCGCTCGCGGACCTCGGCCCATCGGGAGAGGGCGCATGAACCGCGCCTGCGTGATCGGGGCAGGCTTTGGTGGTCTCGCCCTTGCCATCCGCCTCCAGTCCGCCGGTGTCCCGACCACCCTGGTCGAAGCGCGCGACAAGCCGGGCGGGCGGGCCTATTACTGGGAGAAGGAGGGGTTCACTTTCGATGCCGGGCCCACCGTCATCACCGATCCCGATTGCCTGCGCGAGCTGTGGATCGGCGCGGGACAGGACATGGCCGACGACGTCACGCTGATGCCGGTCATGCCCTTCTACCGGCTCAATTGGCCTGACGGCGTCAGCTTCGACTATTCGAACGATGAGCCCGCGCTCCACCGCGAGATCGCGCGCATCGCGCCGCAGGACCTTGCGGGCTATGACGAATTTCAGCGCTACGCGGCGGGCGTCTGGCAGGAGGGCTATGTCAAGCTGGGCCACGAGGCCTTTCTCGACTTTTCCAAGATGATCAAGGCCGCGCCAGCGCTGGCGCGCTACCAGGCGTGGCGCTCGGTCTACTCGATGGTCTCCAGCTTCGTGAAGGACGAGCACCTGCGCCAGGCGCTCTCGTTCCACACGCTGCTGGTGGGCGGCAACCCGATGAAGACGAGCGCGATCTACGCCCTCATCCACAAGCTGGAGAAGGACGGCGGCGTGTGGTGGGCCAAGGGCGGCACCAACCGGCTTGTCGCGGGGATGGTCGCGCTGTTCGAGCGGCTCGGGGGCACGGTACGCCTGGGCGACAAGGTCATGCAGGTCCACACCGTGGGCGACATGGCGACCGAGGTCGAATGCGCGAGCGGCTGGCGTGAGCGCTTCGATGCGGTCGCCAGCAATGGCGACATCATGCACACCTACCGTGATCTCCTCTCCGACAATCCGCGCGGCAAGAAGGTGGCCAAGCAGCTTTCGGCCAAGCGTTTTTCGCCCAGTCTCTTTGTCGTCCACTTTGCGCTGGAGGGAACCTGGCCGGGTATCCCGCACCACACGATCCTGTTCGGGCCACGCTACAAGGGCCTGCTCGACGACATCTACGAGCACGGCGTGCTGCCGCGCGACTTCTCGATCTACCTCCACCACCCGACCGTCACCGATCCCTCGATGGCGCCCGAGGGCAAGAGCACATTCTATGCGCTCGTCCCCGTCGCGCACATGGGCAAGCTGCCGATCAACTGGGACGAGGTGGGCCCGGTGCTGGAAAAGCGTATCCTTGCCGAAGTTGGCCGCCGTCTGGTTCCCGACATCGAGGATCGCCTCATCACCAGCTTCCACTACGCGCCGATCGACTTTGAGGCAGACCTTGCCGCTTACAAGGGCAGCGCCTTCAGCCTTGAGCCGATCCTGACGCAGAGCGCCTGGTTCCGCGGCCACAACCGCGATGACACGCTGCGCAATTTCTATCTCGTGGGCGCGGGCACCCATCCCGGCGCGGGGATCCCGGGGGTCGTCGGCAGCGCCAAGGCGACGGCCAAGCTGATGCTGGAAAACCTGCTGTGAGGGCGTGTGAACTGGCGGCCTTGCGCCAGGGCTGGGGCTGGACCGGGATCGAGTTTGCCGAGATCGTCGCCAACTCGCTTTTCGGGCACCTTCTCGTCACGGACCGGGTGGGCACGTTCCACTATGTCGATCCCGAAATCCTGGGCGTGCAGACGCTCGGCGACGAGGCCGCGGCGAAGACGCACATGGAGCTGGGCGAGACGCAGGCAATCTGGCGCGCCGATGCCCACGTCGAAGCTGCCGACAAGCGTCTGGGTGCTCCGCGCGTTGGCGAGGTCTACGGCTTTGGCCCGCAGGCGCTCGTCGCCGGGGACTACGCGCCTGAAAACATGGTGTGCGTGGAGCTCGCCGCCTACATTCGCATGACCGGCGATCTTGCCGACCAGATCAAGGACTTGCCCGAAGGGGCGCATATCCGCATCAAGGTGACCGACTGAAATGAAACGTCTTGCTGTCTACTGCGGCTCGGCAACGCCCCAGGATCCGCGCTACATGGAACTGGCGCGCACGGTCGGGCGCACGCTGGCGGGCCTTGGCATCGGCACGGTCTATGGGGGCGGACGGCTCGGCCTCATGGGCGCGGTCGCGGCAGGCGCGCTGGAAGCGGGCGGCGAGGTCATCGGAGTGATCCCCGAGGCGCTCACCGCGACCAACGGGCGCGGCGGCGAGGTTGCTAACCATGACTGCACCGAGCTGCACATCGTCAAGGACATGCACGAGCGCAAGGCCGCTTTCACGCGCCTGTCGGACGGTTTCATCGTGCTGCCCGGCGGGGTCGGCACCATGGACGAACTGTGGGAGGCGGTCAGCTGGTCGCAGCTGGGCTACCACGACAAGCCGGTCGGCGTGCTCAACGCCTTCGGCTTCTACGATGGCCTCCTCGCCTTCAATCGTCATATGGCCGAAGTCGGTTTCGTGCGCCCCGCCCACCAGGGCATCATCCTGGCCGAGACCGAGCTCGACTTGTTGCTTGAGCGCATGCGCGCGCACGAGCCCATCGTTCCGATCGTGCGGATGGACCCGGGCACACTGTGAGACCCCTTATCCGTTGCAGGACCATGACCCCGGCATGACCCGCCCTTCGCCTTACGACCGCGTGGCGCTCGTACGCTTTGCCCACCAGTCGATCCGCAAGGGCTCGAAGAGCTTTTCCGCCGCCAGCCGCCTGTTCGACCGTGAGACGCGCGAGAGGGTCTGGCTCCTCTACGCCTGGTGCCGCGCCTGCGACGATATCGCGGATGACCAGGACCACGGGCGTGGCCGCGAGCGCGGGGTAGACGCGGAGCAGCGCAATGGGCAGGCCGGGCTCGATCCCGAATCGCGGCTGGCCACGATCCGCACCCTTACCGAGCTTGCCATCGCGGGCGAACAGACCGGGTCGCGTGCCTTCGATGCCCTGGGCCAGCTCCTCTGCGAGGTGCCGATCCCGCAGGGCATGCTCGAGGACGTGATCGCCGGGTTCGCGCTCGACGCGCGTGAGTGGCGACCCCGCTCGGAAAGCGACATGCTGCGCTATTGTTACCACGTGGCGGGTGCGGTCGGCGTGCTGATGGCGGCGGTGATGGGGGTGTCGTGCGACGAGAGCGATCCGGAAGCGGCCGACACGCTCGACAGGGCCTGTGATCTGGGGCTTGCCTTCCAGCTCTCCAACATCGTGCGCGATGTCTGGGAGGACGATGCCAACGGGCGCTGTTACCTGCCCGTCGAATGGCTGGTCGAGGCCGACATTCCGCCTGGGGAGCACACCAAGCCCCATTACCGCGCCCGGCTTGTCACCATCGTGGCGCGGGCCTGCGCGCTGGCGCGGGGCTACGAGGAATCCTCGCGGGCCGGAGCGATGCGTCTGCCCTTCCGCCAGCGTTGGGCGATCCTGGCCGCCGCCAACATCTACGGCGGGATCGGGCGCGAGGTGGAGCGGCTCGGCGCCCACGCCTGGGATCACCGCGTCTCTACTTCCAAGCTACGCAAGGCCGAATATCTTGCCGCCGCCTGGCACGAGGCACGCGGCGGCGTGGCCCCGGTGCTCGAACGTCCCGGACTTGGCCGGCGCGACCTCATGGAGCTTGCCCGCGCGGACTAAGGCTCTGGACAGGCGTGTTCGCTTCGCTCAGTCTCTCGTCCATAAAACGAAGGGGGAGATGCGCACACGATGCCAGATCTTGCACTCGCGCCGGCTTGGACGGCGATTTTCCTGGGGCTCTTCGCGCTCTTCGCCGGGATCGGTGAACTGCGCCAGCCCGGCCACTGGCACAAGCTGATCGGCGAGATCGTCGGCTCGCCCGCGCTGCAGATGGTGACGGGCCTGGTCGAACTGTTCCTGGGGGCAGTGATCTACCTTGCTAACCCTTGGGCCTCACCCGACTGGCTGTCGAGCACGATGAGCGTGGTCGGTGGGCTTATGTGCATCGAGGCGCTCATGGTGCTGGCCTTTTCAGACGTTTACATGGCGTTCTGGCTGCGCCGTTTCGGCCCGCTCTCGCGTCTGTGGTGTACCTGTTCGATCATCATCGGCCTGGCGCTCATCGCGGCGGGGCTGTTACAATTGGGTGTGTTTCCGAGCAGTTGAGGAGCGAGGAGGAATAAGGCTGGATCAACGCCTTGGCGCGGTCCCACCCGGCGCGCAGCCAGGTTTCGTGGGCGCGCGGATCGGGCGGCAGGATCACCGGCATCGTCTCGCGCCCCTCGGCGCGCAGCGCGGCGTTGGCCGCGCAAGTAAGTATGGCGAAGGCGGGCACCTCGCTGTCCTTCCAAACGCCCGCAAAAGCGAAGATCGGCTGGTCAGCGCAGGAGAGCCAGAGCTGGCGCCGCGTGCCATCGATGGGCGAGTGGCTCGCCCACTCCATGAAGGCGGTCGCGGGCACCAGGCAGCGGAATTCCGGGTTGCGCAGGTTCCCCGTCCAGAACGGGCTGTCAAGGTTGCGCGCGGTCAGGATGCCATGCGGGCGTGTGTCCAGCGCCGATTGCGGGGGCATGACGCCCCATAGGCGCGGGATCATCCGGCGGGGTTGACGGGGGCTGGGCATGGGGCCCGCAATCGCTTCTCTTCCTGCTGTGAGGACAGGGGCGAACTGGCCCGGGGCGACATGACCACCTGCCCAGGGGTCGTCGCGGGTTTCGGTTGCAAAGGCGCGGCCCACGGCGGCAGCCGGGGCATCGAGGCGGTAGAGCATGGGCATGTCCTTCGCGCGCATCGTCTCTTGCCGCGCACGGGTCAAGACGCGGCGTGCAACGCTGCGTTAGGTAAATGGGGCTTTGTGTGGTACAGCATGTGCGCGACGTCGAATTTTGTGACGGACTTTGCCGGTTAATAGGCGCCCGACCCCGGGCCCGTGCGTATTTGTACGGGCAGGACCACGGCGCACTTTGGGCGACGATCTCCATTCGAAAGATGAACAGACGCACCCTCCCGCGTGCATGTGGCACGGCGGGAGCCCATAGTTATTGCATTCAAGGACATCACCATGCCCATCGGCACTGTCAAATTCTTCAACACCGAAAAGGGTTACGGCTTCATCGCTCCGGAAAACGGCGGCGAGGACAGCTTCGTACACATCAGCGCGGTTCAGGCTTCGGGTCTGGCTTCGCTCGAGCAGGAACAGCGCGTTTCCTACGAGGTCGAGACCGGCCGCAACGGCAAGAAGGCCGCGGTGAACCTCGCGCTGGCCTGATCGGCTTGCACGTAACCCGGACCGGCCTTTGCGCCGGTCCGGTTTTCGCTCCGTCCCGCCATTCCAACCCGAGGAAATCCGGAGCATGAGTGTAAGCTACAAGTTCGCTACCGAGCAGGCCGATGCGGCCGCGAAGGCCGCCGACGAGGCGGTTCTTGGCAATGTTCGCGAGCGCGCGCTGCGGTCCGAAACCGCATGGCGCACGATGGCCTCGCAGGCCCTCAAGACCGAAGAAAGCCGCCGTCGGCGCGAAGAAGCCGCCGCCAGCGCACGCGACGAGGCCTGAGCCTTTTCGCACGGGCGCTATGTCGCTGCCCCTCTGGACGCATCTGCAAAGCGTCCCTACCATGCCACGCATCCCCGGGGAGCCAGCAGGGCGTTCGCGTCCACCGGCTGAGAGTTGTGGGTATGCTCCACAAGACCCGTCGAACCTGAACCCGTTAATACGGGCGGAGGGAGTGGACGGTGATTCTGGCAGCTTCCCGCCGGGAATCCGTTATCCATCTCTCACGCCCTCGATCAGAGAGAAGCGTGCATGGCCGACATCAACAGCAAACTGGAAATCGGTGTGACCACCGGGCCCATCCGGGGCTCGCGCAAGATCTACGTTCCCGCGCAGACCAACCCGGCGATCCGGGTCGCGATGCGCGAGGTCGATCTTGAACCCTCCAGCGGTGAGCCGCCGGTGCGGGTCTACGACACTTCCGGGCCTTATACAGACCCTGACGCCGCTATCGACATCTCGGCGGGCCTTGCCGCGTTGCGCCGCGACTGGCAGCTCGCCCGCGGCGATGTGGAAGAGTACGCGCCGCGCGAGGTGAAGCCCGAGGACAACGGCATGACAGGGCCGGATCGTTCGGGCGGCGTCCCTGCGTTCCCGACCGCTCTCAGGGCGCCCATGCGGGCAAAGGCGGGAGGCAACATCTCGCAGATGCATTACGCGAAGCGTGGCATCATCACGCCTGAGATGGAGTACGTCGCCGAACGCGAAAACCTGGGCCGTGCGCGCCTTGCCGAGTACATCCGTTCGGGTGAGAGTTTTGGCGCCTCGATCCCGGACTACGTGACACCCGAATTCGTTCGCGACGAAGTTGCCGGCGGCCGCGCGATCATTCCCTCGAACGTCAATCACCCCGAATGCGAGCCGATGGCGATCGGGCGCAATTTCCTGGTCAAGGTCAACGCCAATATCGGCAATTCGGCCGTGGCCTCGGACGTCGCCAGCGAAGTCGACAAGATGGTCTGGTCGATCCGCTGGGGCGCGGACACCGTCATGGACCTCTCGACAGGCCGTAACATCCACGACACGCGCGAATGGATCATCCGCAATTCGCCCGTTCCCATCGGCACCGTGCCGATCTACCAGGCGTTGGAGAAGGTCGGCGGCGTGGCCGAGGACCTGAGTTGGGACGTGTTCCGCGACACGCTGATCGAACAGGCCGAGCAGGGCGTCGACTACTTCACGATCCACGCTGGCGTGCGCCTGCCCTACGTGCCGCTTGCCGCCAAACGCCTGACCGGCATCGTCAGCCGCGGAGGTTCGATCATGGCCAAGTGGTGCCTTGCCCACCACAAGGAATCTTTCCTCTACGAGCACTTCGACGAGATCACCGAGATCATGAAGGCCTACGACATCGCCTACTCGCTGGGCGATGGCCTTCGTCCCGGCTCGATTTACGATGCCAACGACGAAGCGCAGTTCGCCGAGCTTTACACCCTGGGCGAACTGACGAAGCGCGCTTGGGAGCAGGACGTGCAGGTCATGATCGAGGGCCCCGGCCACGTGCCGATGCACAAGATCAAGGAGAACATGGAAAAGCAGCTTGAGAGCTGCGGTGAGGCCCCGTTCTACACCCTCGGGCCACTCACCACCGATATCGCGCCCGGCTACGACCACATAACCAGTGGTATCGGCGCGGCGCAGATCGGCTGGTACGGGACCGCGATGCTCTGCTACGTGACGCCCAAGGAGCATCTTGGTCTGCCCGACCGTGACGACGTCAAGGTGGGCGTCGTCACCTATAAGCTCGCCGCGCACGCGGCCGATCTTGCGAAGGGGCACCCGGCCGCGCAGGTGCGCGACGATGCGCTGTCGAAGGCGCGCTTCGAGTTTCGCTGGCGCGACCAGTTCAATCTGTCGCTCGATCCCGATACGGCCGAGCTCTATCATGACCAGACGCTGCCTGCCGAAGGTGCCAAGACCGCGCACTTCTGCTCGATGTGCGGCCCCAAGTTCTGCTCAATGAAGATTAGCCAGGAAGTGCGCGACTTCGCCGCCAAGCAGAACCAGGGGGCCGATGGCTTCCTCGCCGCCGTACCTGAACAGGCCGGGGGGGAGGCCGAAAAGGGCATGGAAGAAATGAGCCGGGTCTTCAAGGACGCCGGTTCGCAGCTCTACATGGGCCAGGGTGATCGCGAACACGATTGAGCAACCGCGCAGCTGCCCGGCGGCCGGCGCTGGCTGTTGTGAAACAAGGAAAGGCGCGCCTTCGCTTCGCGAGGGCGGGTCTTTCTTCAGGGCCGGGGGCGCCAGCTTCAAACGATGGCGGGAAAGCCGCCGTTGTTCCAGATCATCCCGGGAGCGAGCCCGTCGGCGCTGGTGGGCAACTTCAAGAACATGCCTCCACCTCCTGCCAGGATTGTCCCCACCGGGCTTGCCTCATCGTCGAGGAACTGGGGCGTGTATCGGGACGCATTGGAATTGCTGGCGTAGGTACGGAAGCGAAACACGTCGCGGGGGCCTGTTCCCGACGTGTCGCTGGTCCGGATCGCGAACGCGCCGGCTTCTTCGCCCCAGGGTTGTGCTTGGCTGGAGGCTTTCGAGGTATAGCGTGGGGGCGCTGGAGTTCTGGATCGTGTGGTCGCCGCGATGAGTGGCTGCACGGATGCTGAAGCTGGCCGAATTGGCGTAACTCACGCAGAACTCTTCGACGGTCCCACTCATCTTGTAATTGTTGATGACAATGATCGGAGAGACGGGGCCGCTGCTGCGGGTGTAGTTGAGGCCGGTGGCCGCGTTCGTGGCGATGACATTGAGCCGCCCGACCAGGGCAAGGCCGAGGACGGGGCTTTTGGAGGCCAGCAGGCTGGTGGTCGCCATCGTGCGCTGGATAAGGGTGCTGCCATCCGCCTTGAGGTAGATCGTCACGATGCCCGCCGCGCTGACTGCGAAGTATTCGCCGTCGACAGTGGCCGCGAGGCCTTCTGCGATATCTGCCAGGGTCGGCCTGGTGAAAGCTTCGGCGATCCTGGCCGAGGTCCGCGAATCCTCGGCTCAGATCCTGGCGCTTTTGGAACCGAGATTGTCGGGCGCCGTGGCACCGGGGCCCAGGCTTGGGAGAGCCGCGCCATGTCGCCGGACTGGTTGGCCTGCCGCTTGGCCTCGGCGGTATTCTCGCCGGAACAGACGAGTGTGCGGTCATCCGTCTGGGCGACAACCGCCAGTTGCCCTTCGTCGGCTGTGAAGACGATGCTCATGATGTCGGAGCCCCTTGCGAATGGTAAAGTTGCCGAAGCACAGCACGCGGGGCGATTCGCCTTCGGGCGTTACGTAGAGCGTTTGGTGCAGCGTGAGCGGCGCTGCGCCCGAGACGGGATCGGCCCAGGCCTCGAATGTGGCCCGGTTGATCTGGGGGCGGATCGTTGTGCCGCCTGTCGCATTGCCGGTTGAAGGGGGCAGATAGCCCGCCTCGAAGGTGGCGTTCGCGCTCTGTTTACCTTGAGGGGCATTGGTCAGCGTGATGGCATGCGGCTGCTGCAGGTGACGGGCGCTGGAAGATGGCATGCCGTCATCGGGAGGGCCGATTGGACCTTGCGGGCCTGTTCGCTTTTTGATCTATATCTTGGCCGCCGTGTCAAGGCTTCTCGCGTTCGGGAAGTTAAATGCCCGGTGCTCGCGGCGTCCGGGCTGATGCAATGGCTCCAGATATGGAGGATGATGCAACAGCCTCAGGCTGCCGCGATCATGCAGATGCGACTCGCCGCCCGGCCGGCCCGTTCATGGCCCCGAGCGGCGAGCGAGACGTGTGCGCGGGATCAGGCGGAGAGCGTCACTTCCAGCGTGATCTCACAGGAAAGGAGCTTGGAAATCGGACAGTTGGCCTTGGTGCCCGCGGTGATTTCCTCGAGCTGTGACTTGTCGATGCCGGGGACCTTCGCGCTTAGCGAAAGGGCGCTCTTGGACACCTTGAACCCGTCGCCGTCCTTCTCGAGCGTGACTTCGCAGGTCGTTTCCAGGGTACCGTCGTTAAAGCCTTCACCTGCCAGGGCGAAGCTTGTGGCCATCGTGAAACACGAGGCATGCGCGGCGGCGATCTGCTCTTCGGGGTTCGTGCCGGCGGCGTCCTCGAAACGCGTCTGGAAACCGTACGGCGCGTCGAGCGCGCCCGATTTCGTGGCGACATGGCCCTTGCCGTCTTTACCAAGACCTTCGTAGCGGGCTGTGGCGGTGTTGACGCTCATCTGGGGCATTCCTTCCTTTGCTGGGTGGTTGTCTGTCAAGCGCGTGAAGGCGGCACGTAGTTCCCCAAATCCCGGATTCGAACACGGAACTTGTTGCGCTGCAGCATGGTTTGGGAGGATACTCGCCTGCTTACCAAGGAGTCGTCCCAATGCCCGCTGCCAAGTCCACTTCACATGCCCCGTCGTCCGCGGCACTGCACTGGCTGCAACTGGCCGGTGAGGCCTGGTGGATGTGGGCGGAGGCCTCCAGCGTCATTGCCATGCGCACCGCGCTCATCGCCTTCGAACGGCCGGGGCACGGGCGCGAGGCGGAGCGGATGGTGATCGAGAAGCTGGCGGCCGCCTTCAGCCTTTCGCAGCGTCTCGTGCAAGCAGGGCCGATGGCGCCGGAACAGGTGATGCAGACGATGCTGGCGGTCTATTCGCCGCGCGTGGCGGCCAACCGCAGGCGCCTGACGCGGCGCCTGCAGCGGGGGCATGGCCGCGTCAGGACCGCTTCTTGACGAACTCGGCGCGCAGGACCAGGCCCTTGATGCCCGGATACTTGCAGTCGATTTCCTGGGCATCGCCGGTGAGCCGGATCGCGGGGATGAGCGTGCCGCGCTTCAGCGTCTGGCCTGCGCCCTTGACGTCGAGATCCTTGACGAGCGTGACGGCATCGCCATCGGCCAGCAGGTTTCCCACGGCATCGCGCACCTCCACGGCGTCCTGCGCCGCGCGCTTGGCCGCCAGTTCGCTGGCGGGCATCCACTCGCCGCTCTCTTCATCGTACACGTAGTCTTCGTCGTCGCTCATGCAGGATCCTCCGGGCAAGGCTCCGGCCATGGCAGAGTGGGCGGCAAATTGGGAGCGTAAAACGTGGGGCGCAGGTTGCGAAGCAGGGACAGGAGAGAGGGACACGTCGCTCCTGTCCCCGCTCCGCGCTCCTGCGGCCCGAAAGCCAACAGGAGCGGTCACGCCGGACCGTGCGAGGCGGAATCGAAAAGGCTCGACGCACTCGCATGAAAACTCGGGGCCTCTTGGGAAAGGCCGTGGGGCAGATCGTAAGGGACCTCGTCGCATCGACAAAAACGCCCTTCACGGTGCCCGCCTGCTGGATAGCGATCCCGCTGGCTGCCCGGCCCCTCTAGCACTCATGCGTCGGGCCGCAAGGGAAGAGGTCTTCGCGTTGTTGCAAATTGTTCACATGCTCAAATAGAATTTGATTGCAGCTGTTTAGCCAGGCTTTCGCGGCACGTTTCGGCGTGCGCCTTGCCGGGCGCGTTGTCGGTTTGGTTCCAAGGTAAAACGGGCTAGATGCGCACGGAGACAGTCCCGGCCTATGCAAGGAGAAAAGCGCCCCGATGACCGACCATTCCAGCGAACTGGCCATCCGTGCGCGCCGTGCGGCCTTCAATACCGCGATTCGCGAAGGTGATGCCACGACGATCGGGCCGATTCTCGCGCGCGACTGTGTGATGCTCACGGGCACCGACAGCGCGGTCATTGCCGGCCGCATGGCGCAGGTGAAGGTATGGAAGCGCGACTTCGCGAGCCCGGGTCGGTTGGTCTACGCGCGGCTTCCCGATCGGATCGAGGTATCCGCAATCGAGCCCATCGCGATGGAATACGGGGGCTGGAACGGGACTGTGGCTGGCGCTGATGCGCCGGCGGCTTCGGGGAGCTACGTTGCGAAGTGGCGCGAGGGGCCCGGCGGCTGGGTGATCGAGGCGGAAATCTTTCTTACCCTGGCTTAACGCTGTGCCGTAACCATCGATCTCCGCGTCATACCTCATTCACACGATGCCGCGAGGAAAAGTGCGTAGTCCGAGATTTACGCCTCGAAGGCATTTCGATCCTATCGTGGCATAGAGGGAATTTACGCAAGGAGGAGACGCCGAGATGCTGAGCCGAAGTGGGGCATCCCCGACACTGGCACCATGCTGGTACACGCGTCGCCACGTTCCGGCCGGAGCGCGAAGCCGCGATGCCGACGGGGTCGTGACCTGCACCTGCCGTCACTGCGGCCGTCGTATCCGCTCGCGCGAACGCGGCCAGTGGGACCTGGCGGAGGGCGTTGATCTCGATGCCTTGCAGGAGCGGTCCCGGACCGGGCACTTCTGCGTGGTCGATACGCTCGATGGCATGGTTATCGCGCGCTATCCCATTGCGATGGATGCCGATGAGGCGTGGATCCGCACCAAGATGCAGGAAATCAGCGCCGAGTACGATGTCCCCGCGTCTGGCGGAGAACTCCAGATCCGGATCGTCCCCGGCCGTCGCGACTCCCGCCTGAAGCACTGATCCAGGACTGCGTGGCCCGGGATGGCCGCGATCAGTTCAGCGCATTCTCGGCATCGCGGACCGCCTGGGCGGCTTCCTGTGCGCGGCGCGCTGCGTCATCGAGCGTCGGATTTATCGCCCCCGAGCGGCTCTCTGATCGTTCGGGGCGCGGAGCCTGTGCGTAGGGTGCCGTCGAGGCAGGAGCGGAGCGGTCCGCTGGTGACGGGAACAACCAGTCCGGCAACTCGTGCGGCCCTGCGGCATTCATCTCATTATCGCTGGCATCCCCAGGCAAGGTCTCGGGCGCCTGGTAGATTTCATCAGGAGTTGGCCTCGCCTCGCGCATATCGACGAACGGTTCCTGGTGGCCGGGTGCCTGGCCGATGGTATCCGGTTCGTCTGCGTCGTAGCGTCGCAGTGAGCGGCCAAGGTCGCTGCTGATCAGCGCTCCACCAAGAAAGGCGAGACCGGCAATCGCCAGGAACCAGGTCAGTACGCGCATTGCCCATCCATCTCGTGTCATGTTTGGCGCGCCTACATCCCTAGGCCGCCTGGGAGCTTCGTCATAACCGTAGTGGCGCGGACGCGCAAAGGGCGCCTTCCATCGGGAAGGCGCCCTTCACGCGCTGGCCTTGCAGCGAACGGGGTTGGGAGAGAGGAGGAAAGGTCCCGTTCGCGCGGCCTGCGATCAGTTCGCGGCAGCGAGGACGTTGTCGTGCAGGACTTCGTCCTTGGTGAAGCTGACGTAACGGTTGTTGTACATGCCGGTCACGCGGTCACCCTTGACGTAGAGACGGAAGGGGACGCGGCCTTCGGCCTTGCCTTCGATGACCGTGATCTTGCCCTTCTGTTGCGAGGTGTAGTCGTAATCGACACCCTCGTGCGAGAAGTTGCGGGCTTCGCTGGCCTGGGCCGCGGCGGGAAGAGCAACGGCGGCAACGGCAGCGGCGGTGAAAATCGTCTTGAACATGGCAAAATCCTTATGTGGTTGGGGTTGCAGGACTTGCCCTGGCACCTCTTGTCTTTGTTGCGATGCAGCATCCGCAGAATCGCCTCTGCGTGCAATGCAGATTTCGGAACCAAATGATGCATAAAGCGCAACAATGGTTCTAAATCTATGAGATCTAGCGTGAAACGACACTCGAGTTTTCATAACAGCGGTTGCTATGGCGGATTGATATTCGTGTGTCGGATAGAAATTTGCCCTCGCGCCTTTTTGCACTTCGCGGCCGGAGCAGGCAGAGGGGGCGCGAGAGCTCAGCTTGGAGGATCATCTGAAATGCGAATGTGTCGTGCGTATGTCGAACATGTCCTCGTGGGCGGTCTTGCCGCACTGATTCTTACAGGGTGTCAGTCGAACTCCGACTCGGTGCCCGGCGATGCTGATGATTCGCGTCCGTGGAGCGCCATCGCCCCGGATGAAACCGTGCAGGCCAGCGGAACCGAGCCGTTTTGGAGTGTACGGGTGGAAGGGGGGCAGATGATCTACACCGCGCCCGATCTGCCGGAAGGACAGCCGATCGCGGTCACGCGCTTTTCGGGGCGCGGTGGGCTGTCCTTCAGCGGGGAACTGGAAGGAGAAGTCTGGACGCTGGTCATCACGCAAGGGGAGTGCAGCGATGGCATGTCGGATCGCAGCTATCCGTTCACGGCAACCCTGGCCGACGGCGCCACGACACGCCAAGGCTGCGCCTGGAGCGCGGCAACTCCTTACCGCGATGCGAGCTGAGCTGTCTCGACCGGCTCTGCGGGGATATCCATGGCAACGGCTGGGGTGATTCCGGTGGGCGCGTCAACCTCGGTCCGCGTAGGGGTGAGATCCTGCGGACCCGGTTCGACATAGAAGCCGGGGCTGTCGAGCTGGAATGGGGCGCTGTACTTGTCGCGCCAGTCCGGGCCGATCGGAGCCTTCATCTGCGTAGGCATTACGGCACCGGTCAGGCCGCCAAGCAGGAACGAGGCCGACACGGCCAGGACCAGTGGCTTAGTATACGGCACGAAGTTTCTCCTTTGCCCCTTTCCGAAAAATTCAATGCCGCAGGGGCAAGATGGTTCCACCAGACATCGTTGGCCCGATGCGCCATGCGCCTTGTTTGTGCAGGAAAAATAGCAGTACTTCCCGGTTCGGGAATCTTATTGCATTGCAAAATATCTGTTTTTAAATCGAAAATTGCGCAATCTACTTTTCTTCAGCGGGTGATTCTGCTAGACGATGACTACGGGAAAAGAGGATGATCTCACGCCAAAGTCGGGACGTCTTCGGGAAGAGGATGCGTGTCATGAAGCAATTTCTGGCAATGCTTAACGCTGGCTTGATTGTATACGCCCTGTCGATGACGGGACGTTCCGAGCCGCTTCTGGATTTGTAGAGCTCGGGCGCACTGTTCACCCCCTGTGCGCCCACCCTGACCCCCGAGCGGACGATCTGGCGCTTTCGCCGATACGGACCGTCTGGCCCACGTGAGAACACGCCAACAGAAAAGGCGTGGGTCAGGTGATCCAGGTGGAAGAGGCAGATCGTCTCGGGGATGTGAAGCTGGAGGAGAAGCTGCGCGGCCCAGGGCCGTGCAGGCCGGTATGGTACCGACCACGAAGTCGGACCGACCAGAACGAATGGACCGCGCCTTGAACTGACGAACGGCGCAGGACACACGAACGGACACCGAGGGAGGGGAGACCGTGCAGGGCGCAAGCAGGCTCAAGACCTGCAGTGCCCTGCTATTTTTTTGTCCGCTTTGCGTCAGTCGCCCGGGGCCCACCCCGGCGTGGCGAGTTCGAACACCGAAAAATCGAAGCCGGGGGTGACGATGCAACTGACCAGCGTCCAGCCCGGCGCGCCGCGTGCGAGCGGCCAGGCTGCCTGCCAGTAGCCTTTGGGGACGCGCAGTTGCGGCGCCTCGCCATTGAGGATGTCGGTGCCCAGGATCTCTTGTCGTACCGGCCCGGCGTCGGTCTCGGACTGGGCCAGGGCGAGCGGGCTGCCAGCATGCCACAACCAGATCTCGTCCGCATCGAGCACCCGGTGCCAGTGCGAGCGCTGGTGCGCTTCGAGCAGGAAATGGATTGCTGTCGCACCCGGGCGCTCCCCGTCCGGGGCAGGCGCGCGCCAGGTCTCCTTGTACCAGCCGCCCTCAGGGTGCGGAATCAGGCCAAGGCGTTCGATCAGAGCTGCGGGGCTTGGAGGAGCGTGCATGCAGTGTCCTTGCGGTGGTCGGCAGGGGAGACCGCGAAGGATCGCTGATGTGGGCGCCAAGGGCAACCGGGCGCGTTACGATGGGGGCAAGCTGGGGTATTGCGGCTTTTTCCCGTAAATACCTTGGGTTCCGGTGAATTGGCTCTTGCGTGGGGCAGGGCGGCTGCGCCACCTTGGTCTTCTCCCCATTCCCACAAGGTGTTCCTCTATGTCCCGCCCTTCGCTGCTCGCCCTCGTCCTTGCCACCACCGTGACGTGGCCGGTGAGCGGGCTGGCGGCGTCATCGCCCGCCGAAGTCGCGGCCGCCGCGCTGCGCAACGCGCCAGTCTGGGACGGCCACAACGACGTGCCCGAGCAACTGCGCGAGCGGCGCCAGGACATCCTTGCCGGCTTCGACTTTGCCGACACGAGGACCACGGCCGATCCGGAAAACGGCAAGGGACCGATGCAGACCGACCTTGCACGCCTTCGTGAGGGCAAGGTCGGCGCTCAGTTCTGGTCGGTTTACGTCTCGGCCATGCTGAACGAGCAGCAGGCGGTGCAGGCGACGATGGAGCAGATCGACGTCATGAAGCGGATCATTGCCGCGCACCCGGACGAGATGATGTACGCGACCAGTTCAGCCGAGGTTGAAGCCGCGCGCAAGGCGGGCAAGATCGCCTCGCTCATCGGTATGGAGGGCGGGCATTCGATCGGCTCGTCGCTGGGCGTCGTACGCCAGATGTACGAACTGGGCGCACGCTATCTCACGCTGACCCACTTCAAGAACACCCCCTGGGCCGACAGCGCCACCGACGCGCCCGAACATGACGGGTTGACCGCTTTCGGCAAGGATCTCGTGCGGGAGATGCAGCGCATCGGCATGCTGGTCGATCTCAGCCATGTTTCCCCCAAGACCATGGCCGATGCGCTCGACGTGGCGCGCGCGCCGGTGATTTTCAGCCACTCGGGCGCGCAAGGTGTAGATGGTCACCCGCGCAACGTACCCGACACGATCCTCGAACGGATCAAGGCCAACGGCGGAATCGTGATGGTGAACTTCTACCCCAGCTACGTCAGCGAGGACCTGCGTCAGTGGCAGGCCAGCCGCCTGGGCGAGGCTGCGCGCCTGAAATCGCTCTATCCCAACGCGCCCGAGGCGGCTGAGGCGGGCATGGATAGCTGGATTTCCGCGCATCCCAAGCCGGTCGCGACCGTGGCGCAGATCGCCGATCACGTCGAGTACATCGCGAAGCGCATCGGCACGGACTACATCGGTCTCGGCGGCGACTTTGATGGTGGTTCGGTGGGCGTTGAGGGGATGCCCGATGTCTCCTCCTATCCGGCGCTCTTCACCGAACTGGCGCGGCGCGGATTTGCGCAAGACGACCTGGAGAAGATTTCCAGCCGCAACATGATGCGCGTCCTCAAGGCGGCCGAAGCCTATGCCAAGGCGCACACGAAGGATCCCGCTTTTGAATCGCCAACGGCATTCTGAGCGGGGTCGCAAGCACTCTGGGTTTTTCCCGCAGCCTCGTGTTTGAGGGGAGGCGGGGAGGCTTTAGGCCTTTTCCAGTTCCGAGGCGCTCTTGAGGACCTGCGCTCCGTCATCCTGTTCGATCAGGAAAGCGGGGTTGTCGGCGCTGGCGTTGCGCACGATCTCGCTGCCTTTGATGGTGCGGGTGACGCGGCTCTCAAAGCGCTCGGTGATCGTGCCGCTGGCGGAGCCATCCCCCCAGTTCCAGCGCACGCAGGTGCCTTTGTCGAAGTCGGTCGCCATCGGATTCAGGCCGCCTTGGCGGGGGCTTGCATCTCGCTTTGCGCATTGGCGCCGGAGGTGGAGGTTTCTTCCTCCTCGCCGGAGAGCAGCGCGCCGGTCATCCAGGCGAGCGAGAGGCCGATGATGGCAAGGGCGAGGCTGATGCCAAGGACGTAGCGCACGATATGAGGCGTGCTGCCGCCTCGTGCGGCGTCCTCGTCGATATGTGTTTCGGTAGGGGGGCGTTCCATGTCGCATCCTTTCCGCAGATATTGTGCTTATCTGGAGAGGAACGCGACATGTCGCCGATATGTTCCTGCGTGGCTCGCAGGCCGTGCGCGATCAGTCGCGCAGGAGGTCGTTGATGCCGGTCTTCGAGCGGGTCTGTGCGTCGACGGTCTTCACGATCACCGCGCAGTAGAGCGAGGGGCCGGGGGTGCCGTCGGGAAGCGGCTTGCCGGGCAGTGTGCCGGGCACGACGACCGAGAAGGGCGGAACGTAGCCGACGTGGACTTCACCGGTTGCACGGTTCACGATCTTGGTCGAGGCGCCGAGGTAGACACCCATCGAGAGCACCGCACCTTCACCCACGCGCACGCCTTCGGCCACTTCCGAACGCGCGCCGATGAAGCAGTTGTCCTCGATGATGACAGGGCCTGCCTGGAGCGGTTCGAGCACGCCGCCAATGCCCACGCCGCCCGAGATGTGGACATTCTTGCCAATCTGCGCGCACGAGCCGACGGTGGCCCAGGTGTCGACCATCGTGCCTTCGCCGACGTAGGCGCCCAGGTTCGTGAACGAGGGCATCAGCACCACGCCCTTGGCGATGTGCGCGCTGCGGCGAACGACCGCGCCCGGAACCACGCGGATGCCCGCGTCCCTGAAATCGGCTTCGGTCCAGCCGGTGAACTTGAGCGGCACCTTGTCGAACGCGGGCGCGCCGGCCGAGCCGTAGTCCATCGGCGCGTTGTCGTTCAGGCGGAACGAGAGGAGAACCGCCTTCTTCAGCCACTGGTTGACCTTCCAGCCGCCTTCGCCGTCGGGTTCGGCCACGCGCGCCTTGCCCGAATCGAGCAGGCCGAGCGCTTCATCAACGATCTTGCGCACGTCCTCGCTGGCAGGGGTCACGTTGGCGCGGTCTTCGAAGGCGGCTTCGATCGCGGTTTCGATATCGGACATCTGGAGTGTCTCCGGGAAAAGATGGGTTGTAGGTACGTTTCGGCGCTGCGCCTATCGCGGCGGGGCGCGCAGAACAAGAAAAAGGATTGTGCTTGGGGCGAGCGTGTTTGAATCTTTCGTCCAGCCCCGGAGCCAGGAGTCAGCCCAGTTCGTCGTCGGGCTCCATGAGGCCGCGTACGAAGCCGATGAGGCCGGTCTGGCGCGCGCGGCGCAGGCGCTCGGAAGCCAGGATCTGCTTTACCTTTGCAAAGCAGGCGTCGATGTCATCGTTGACCACGACGTAGTCATAGCCGTCCCAGTGGCTGATTTCCCAGCGGGCACGCTCCATGCGCGCGGCGATGACCTCGGCGCTGTCGGTGCCACGCCCTGTCAGGCGGCGGCGCAGCTCCTCGATGCTGGGGGGCAGCAGGAAGACGCGCACGACGTCGCGTTCCAGCTTCTGGTAAAGCTGCTGGGTGCCCTGCCAGTCGATGTCGAAGATATAGTCCTGTCCGGCCTTGAGCCCGGCCTTCACCTGCGCCTTGGGGGTCCCGTAACTCTTGCCGAAGACATGGGCCCATTCCAGGAACTCGCCATCTTCGGCCATGCGGTCGAACTGGTCCTGGCTGACGAAGTGGTAGTCCCGGCCATCGACCTCGCCCGGACGCGGCGCGCGGGTGGTGCACGAGACCGAGTTGCGGATATGCGGATCGCGTTCGAGCAGCATGCGCGAGATCGTCGTCTTGCCTGCGCCTGAAGGCGAAGAGAGGATCAGCATCAGGCCGCGCCGGTCGAGCGCGTTGCCTTCGTCATGGGCGGAACGGGTGGAGGAGGTGTCGCTGGGCATGCCTCCCGATGCCGCCAGACCTTGCGCAAATCAAGCGGAACCGGCCCGCGAACGGCGAAACCTCCACGGTTCGGGAAGGGAGGGAGGTGCGGGGGGGCGGGATCAGTCCTCGGCGCCGTCCTTGGCCATTTCCTCGATCCTGCTGGCGCCCGAGGCGGCGGCCTTGTGCTCTTTATGCCGGTCATACAAGGTCTTGGCGATGAGGCTGCCGCCCACCACCAGAGCTCCCGGGATCGAGCGCATGGCGACTTTGGCGATTGAGCGGTGCAGGAGCACCTGCGCCATCGAGCGACCGCGCAGGATCTGACGCGCCTTGCGCGGCGCATAGGCGCGGCCCAGAAGCGCGCGTTCCATCGCCTGACGCGCGATCATCGAGGTCGCGCGCAGGGCTATGTCGGCAATGGCGAGGTTGGTCGCGGGGTTCGGGCTGGGCCCCAGCACCCGCGCGGCAGGCAGCTTGGTATCCGCACGCTTGACGTAACGCAGGCCCGGGCTGAGCCCCGGGGTGACCTGCGCTTGCTGCGCGTCGACAGGCACAGGTGATGGCCGATCCACGTCCACCGTCAGCGGAGCGCTGGGTTCTGCCTTTTTCCTGCCTGCCATCGTGCGCGTTTCCATCCTAATGCGGCGACATGGCCGCTTCACGAAGTGCAGGCCGCCACGGGAGGGCCGACTACGACTTCTTGCCGAAATCCACAGAGACGACGTTCGAGCCGTCTTCGCTGGGGGTAACGCGCGAGGCAATGTCGCGTTCCATCGGGTCGTTCTCGGCAGGCAGCGTGTCGTCGAAGTCCTCGTCGCCTTCCATGGCCTGGAACTGGAGGCCGAAATCGACCGCCGGATCGACGAACGCGGTGATCGCCGAGAAGGGAATGTCGAGCTTGGAGGGCACCTGGTTGAAGCTGAGGCTGACCGTGAAGCTGTCGTCGCTGACGGACAGGTCCCAGAACTTGTTCTGCAGAACGATGGTCATCTCGTCCGGGAAGCGGGCCTTCAGTTCCGGGGGAATGGAAACTCCCGGAGCGCCCGTCTTGAACGTGATGTAGAAGTGGTGATTGCCGGGCAGGACGCCATTGGTGGCTTCGACCTGGCCCAGCACGCGTCCCACGACGGCGCGCAGGGCTTCCTGCACGATTTCATCGTAAGGGATCAGGCTATCGGGTGGCGTATCGTTCATCGCGCTCTAGGTGCGCATCGTTGGGCTTGGGGTCAAGCCACAATGGACTCATTTTTGCACCATTTCGTGCGCGCGCGCGTCGAAAATACAACTGGTAATATCCATCACGCAGCCGCTGGCCACACGGACGCAATTGGAAAGCGGGTGCGGACAACGCATGCGATTGATTCCCGCTCGCACAGGTTTATAGGACCTTTTCATGCGTACAGCCTCGATCACCCGCAAGACTCACGAGACCGACATCCATGTGGAGGTCAATCTCGACGGCACCGGCCATTACGATGTCACGACCGGCATCGGTTTTCTCGATCACATGATCGAGCAGTTCTCGCGCCATTCGCTGATCGACATCACCTGCCGCATCAAGGGCGATCTGCACGTCGATCAGCACCACACGACCGAGGACAGTGCCATCGCTATCGGCCAGGCCATCTCCGAGGCGCTGGGCGACAAGGCGGGCATCGGTCGCTACGGCGACGTCAATTCGCCGATGGACGAGGCGCTCAGCCGCGTTTCGCTCGATATCTCGGGGCGTCCCTATCTGGTCTGGAAGGCGGGCTTCACGCAGGACAAGCTGGGCGAATTCGACACCGAGATGGTTGAGCACTGGTTCCACTCGATCGCGCAGGCGGTTGGCATCACGCTCCACATCGAACTGCTCTACGGCACCAACAACCATCACATCTGCGAAGGCATCTTCAAGGGCTTCGCGCGCGCCATGCGCACCGCGGTCGAGCTCGACCCGCGCAAGGGCGGGGCGGTTCCCTCGACCAAGGGGATCCTCGGGGCCAAGTCGCTCTGATGGCCGAGAAGCTGGCCCTCATCGATTACGGCGCGGGCAACCTGCAATCGGTCGCCAATGCGCTCAAAGCCGCCGGTGCCGAAAAGGTCACGATTACCGCGGACCCCATGTTCGTGCGCACGGCCGACCGCATCGTGCTGCCGGGCGTGGGGGCGTTCAAGTCCTGCGCCGATGCGCTCTGGGCAATTCCCGGCATGGTCGATGCCCTGCACGAGCGGGTGCAGATTGGCGGCGCGCCGTTCCTGGGCATTTGCGTGGGCATGCAGCTGCTCGCCTCGCGCGGGCTTGAATTCGGCACGACGCCCGGGCTTGACTGGATTGCGGGCGAGGTGCGCCGGATCGAGCGCGATGAGCCGGCCATCAAGGTCCCGCATATGGGCTGGAACGATGTCGGCGTGGGCCGCCACGATCCCGCGCAGGGACTGATAGCCGCCGGTGAAGCCTACTTCCTGCACTCCTACCACTTCGTCCCGGACGAGGGCCATGTGATTGCCGCGATGACCGACCATGGCGGCGGCCTGGTTGCGGCGGTCGCGCAGGACAACGTCGTGGGCGTGCAGTTCCATCCCGAAAAGAGCCAGGCCTACGGCCTTGCCCTCCTGACCCGATTCCTCGACTGGAAGCCCTGACATGATCGTTTTTCCCGCCATCGACCTCAAGCAAGGTCAGGTCGTGCGTCTCGCCGAGGGCGACATGGCCCGCGCCACCGTCTACGGCGACAACCCGGCCGCGCAGGCCGCGCTCTTTGCCGAGGCCGGTTCGCAGTTCCTTCACGTCGTCGATCTCGACGGCTCCTTCGCGGGCAAGGCGGAAAACCGTGAGGCGGTCGAGGCCATTCTCGAGGCCTTCGAGGGCCATGTGCAGCTGGGCGGCGGCATCCGCACGCCCGAGGCTGTCGCCGGCTGGTTCAACCTCGGCGTCAGCCGCGTCGTCATGGGTACTGCGGCGCTCAAGGACCCTCAGTTCGTCAAGGATATGGCGCGCGAATACCCGGGCGGCATCGTTGTCGCGGTCGACGCGCGCGATGGCATGGTCGCGACCGAGGGCTGGGCCGATGTCTCTGACGTATCGGTCGTGGATCTGGCCCGCCGCTTCGAGGATGCAGGCGTCGCCTCGCTGCTTTTCACCGACATCGGCCGCGATGGCATGCTCAAGGGCTGCAACGTGCAGGCAACCGTGGATCTGGCCCGCCAGACCGACATGCCGGTGATCGCGAGTGGCGGCGTGAAGGGGCTCGACGACATCCGCATGCTCAAGCTGCATGAGAACGACGGCATCGAGGGCGTCATTACAGGACGTGCGCTCTACGATGGGCGCCTCGATCTCGCTGCGGCGCTGCAGATGGCGGAAAGGGACTGAACCCATGACCGTACGCGTCCGTGTCATTCCCTGCCTCGACGTGGCCGAGGGCCGCGTGGTCAAGGGCGTCAACTTCGTCGACCTCAAGGACGCAGGGGATCCGGTCGAGCAGGCGCGCGCTTATGATGCCGCCGGAGCCGACGAATTGTGCTTCCTCGACATTTCGGCCAGCCACGAGGGACGGGGCACGCTCCTCGACATCGTGCGCCGCACCGCCGAGGTATGCTTCATGCCGCTGACCGTGGGCGGAGGCGTACGCACGGCCGAGGACGCACGCGCGCTGCTGCTCGCGGGCGCTGACAAGGTGGCGGTCAATTCGGCTGCGGTCGCGCGGCCCGAAGTCGTCTCGGACATCGCCGCGCGCTTTGGCGCGCAGTGCATCGTCGCCTCGGTCGATGCGCGCCGCGTCGATGACGGCACCGGCCCCAAGCGCTGGGAGATCTTCACCCACGGCGGACGTCGCCCGACCGGCATCGACGCGCTGGAGCACGCCGCGAAGCTGGCAGGCCTTGGCGCGGGCGAACTGCTCGTCACCTCGATGGACGGGGACGGTACAAAGAAGGGCTACGACCTCGACCTGACCCGCGCAATTGCCGACAACGTGTCCGTGCCGGTCGTTGCAAGCGGGGGCGTGGGCAATCTCGATCATCTCGTCGAGGGCGTTACCAAGGGGCATGCGAGCGCGGTCCTGGCCGCTTCGATTTTTCACTTCGGCACCCATTCGATTGCCGAGGCCCACGCGGCGCTGCGGGCAGCCGGGCTCCCGGCACGAGGGCAGTCGCTCCACCATGGTTGAGGCGTCGCGCCGCCGGACGGTCCAGGTCTCAATCGGCGTGGCTCATATCAAGACAGGCACGTATTCAGGGCTTGAGACAGGCCTCGCTTAAGGGAATGGCCAAGGTTACTAGGTGCTCCAGTCTGGAGAGGGCGATGCTGTTCCAGGTCTTGTGCGTGGCCCTTGTCGGAGCTTTGCTAGGCGCGCTTCCGGCACATGCGGCGGACGGCATGAGCCTGCCCGAACCGAGCGGACTTTTCCTTTTGGGGCTGGGCGTTGCCGGGGTGATGCTGGGGCGTCGTTTTGCACGCCGTCGCGAGCAGGACTGAGACGGTCCCGACAGCGGGCTTGACCGCCGCCGCCGCGCACCGCATGGCAGGCGGACCATGAGCGCACCCGATACACCATCCGATACCTTGGCCCGCCTTGAAGCCACCATCGCGCAGCGTCGCCAGGCCGACCCATCGTCGAGCTATGTCGCCAAGCTCAACGCCAAGGGCCTCAAGAAGATCGCCCAGAAGGTCGGCGAAGAGGGCACCGAGACGGTCATTGCCGCGCTTGCCGAGGACGAGGCTGCGCTGGTGGGCGAGGCGGCCGATCTGATCTTCCACCTCATGGTCCTGCTCAACGCCAAGGGTGTGCCGCTTGCCGATGTCCTTGCCGAACTCGACCGCCGCGAGGGCGTGTCGGGCATCGCCGAGAAAGCCGCGCGCCCCAGGGACTGAGCCCCTTCACGCTTCACGTTCGTTCCATGCCGGAGACGTCCATGCCCATCGATCCCAAGCAGCCCTACGACGACGCCAACATCTTCGCCAGGATCCTGCGCGGCGAACTGCCCTGCGACAAGGTCTACGAGGACGAAGTCGCGCTCGCTTTCAACGACATCCGCCCGCAGGCGCCTGTCCACGTGCTGGTAATCCCCAAGGGCGCCTATGTCTCGTGGGACGATTTCACCGCCAAGGCCGACGACGCCGAGATCGCTGCCTTCATGCGCGCGGTCGGCAACGTGACGCGCCAGTTGGAACTCGACACGCCGGGTTACCGCCTCATGGTCAACATGGGGCAGGCCGGGCACCAGGAAGTTCCGCATCTGCACGTCCATATCTTTGGCGGGCGTCAGTTCTTCCAGATGATTGCGGACTGAGGCGCATAGGCGCGGTTCGTCACGCGTCATCGCAGCAAGGGGGCGACTGGCCGGACCTTAGGCCCCCTTTCAACCACAATCTGCCCTGCAAGGCATCTGTGACCCGCAGCTTCTCTTTGCAGGGCATCATGTGAGCGCTATTGCTCCGCGCACGATGACCAGTGTTCCTCCCCTGACTTCGCTTGCGCCCGTCAACGGCACCATCGTTCCTTCCGGCAACGAGGATACCAGCGGCTCGCACCACTATCCCTTGCGCGTCTACTACGACGACACCGACGCGGGCGGGGTGGTCTACCACGCCAACTACGTCGCCTGGTTCGAACGCGCCCGTTCGGACCTGCTCGAGGTGCTGGGCATCGACCAGAGTGCCGCGTTGGAGGATGGCTCGGGGCTATACACCGTGGCCGAAGTCCACGTGCGCTATCTCGCGCCTGCGCGGCTGGGCGACACCGTCATCATCGTCACCACCGCGCAGCAGGTCGGCAAGGTGCGCTGCACCCTGCACCAGACCGCCTGGCGCGGAGAAACCAAGCTTGCCGAGGGCGTGGTAAAGGTCGGGTTCATCGGCCGTGATGGACGACCGCGCCGTCAACCCGAGGCCTGGCAGCAGGCCTTCGCCACCTTCTCGCCCGTTCATCCCATTACGCCCGCATCCGCTCCGGAAGGACACGAATGATCCTCGACCTGCTCGCCCCCACGCTCGATTTTGCCGGTGACAGCGACCGGCTCAATCCGGTGACCCTGTTTCTCGATGCCGATATCGTCGTGCAGGCGATCATGCTGGGACTTCTCCTTGCCAGTGTCTGGGTCTGGACCATCATCATCACCTTCACCTTCCGCATCGGCCGCGTGAACCGCACCTGCGATGAGTACGAGGACGGCTTCTGGAAGGCCCAGAACTTCGAGGCGTTCCAGAAGGAGCGCCGCCGCGCCGACGTGCCGATGGGCAAGGTTGCGGGCTCGGGCCTCGCCGAATGGCGCCGCAACGCGCAGGTGCCCACGCTCGATGCCGAAGGCGCGCGCCAGCGTATTGCGCTCGCGCTCACCTCGTCGGTCGGCGAGGAGGCCGAAAACCTCTCCAACCGCCTGAACTTCCTGGCGACGGTCGGATCGGTCGCGCCGTTCGTGGGCCTGTTCGGCACGGTCTGGGGCATCATGAACAGTTTCTTCCAGATCGGGCAGCAGCAGAATTCCTCGCTCGCCGTCGTCGCACCGGGCATTTCCGAGGCGCTCTTTGCGACCGCCATTGGCCTGTTTGCCGCGATCCCTGCGGTGATTGCCTACAACCGCTTCTCGCACCGCGTGAACATGGTCGAATCGCGCCTCCAGCGCTTTGCCGACAAGCTTCACGCCGCGCTCACCCGCCAGCTGGAGTCGCGCTGAGATGGCGATGGGCCTCAACGGCGGCGGAGGACGGCGCGGCCGTGGCGGTCGGTCTCGCGCGCCCATGGCCGAGATCAACGTTACCCCGCTGGTCGACGTCATGCTGGTGCTGCTCATCATCTTCATGGTGGCCGCGCCGCTTCTGAAGGCCGCGGTGCCTATCGAACTGCCGCAGAGCCGCGCCAAGGCGATGGCCGAGGAAACGCAGCAGATCACCATTACCCTGCGCCGTGACGGCGCGATCTTCTACGAGGACCAGCAACTGGCCGCAGGCGAGCTCGGCGAACGCCTCGCCTCGGTGCAGCCGGGTGCGGACGGCAAGATGCCGCTCGTCTCGCTGCGCGGGGACAAGGCGCTCGACTACGGGCGTGTCATGGGTGTCATGGGCGAACTTAACCGCGCCGGGTTTACCTCGATCTCGCTGGTGACCGACGTCAGCGGCGGTTCAGGAAGCTGACGTAGGTTCACGGGCCATGGCATCGCTTGCACTGCGAAAGGATGAAGGCGTTGGTCTCGTCGTGGCGGTTGTCCTCCACGCGGGGCTTCTGGGCGTGCTCCTGCTGCGCCCGGCGCCCGAGGAGATCGTGCCGCGCCCCGAACGCATCGAGGTTTCGATCAGCGATGAGGTGGGGATGACCTCGACCTCGCCCGATCCCTTCAGCCAGGCGGCGCCCGACATGGCGCCGACGCTCGGCGAACCCGCGCCCGAAGCGCTGCCGGAACCCGAGACGCCGGCCGAGGCAGCTCCGGCCCCGGAACCCGAGGCGCAGCGCCCGGCACCGCCCGCGCCCGAACCCAAGCCTGCGGCCAAGCCTGCGCCCAAGCCAGCCCCCAAGGCGAAGTCCAAGCCGAAGCCAGAGCCCAAACCGGAACCCAAGCCCAAGGCATCTTCGAGCCGCAAGTCGAGCGCGATCGACGACATCGTAGCCAAGCCAAATCCGAAGTCGTCCTCCACCTCCAGCAGCAAGGCGACCTCGGAACCCAAGAAGGCGGGTGGCAGCCGAGTCAGTTCGAACTTCCTCGATGGGATCTCGGGCGGCACCTCGGAATCGGGGAGCGGGGCGCCCGCCGCCGCGATCGGCCCCAAGCAGGTCTCGGCGCTCGGCGCGGCGATCCGTCGCCAGCTCAAACCGCACTGGCAGGCCCCGCAGGGCGCTGATGCCGAATTGCTCGTGACCAAGGTGCGCTTCCGCCTCAAGCCCGACGGTACGCTGGATGGAGAGCCGCAGATCGTCGCCACCAGCGGCCGGACCGCGTCGAATGCGGCGCAGGTCTCGCGCCACCAGGAGCAGGCCATTCGCGCGGTCAAGCTGGCCGCGCCTTTCAATCTTCCCGACGACCTGTACGAAGGGTGGAAGGTCGTCACCACCAATTTTGACAGAAGGCTCTAGCCATGAAGACCCTTTCCGCGCTTGCTCTTGGTCTCCTGCTCTGCGCCTCGGGCCCGGCACTGGCCCAGTCCTCGGGCACATTCACGCCCGAAATCACCGCGCCCACCCAGGAGGCGCAGGAAAGCGATGGCCTCGAAGTGACGGTCTCGGATGACAGTGATTGGCAGGACCTTGGCATTGCCATCACCACTTTTACCACCGACGCCGATGTGCCGACGCAGACCACGGCGGGCACGACGGGGCAACTGGGCCATGCGATCTCGCAGGTCGTTGCGAGCGATCTCAAGAACAACGGCCTGTTCAAGCCCTCCGGGCCCGATGGTCTGCCGCGTCCCACATTTGGTGAAGTGAGCGCGCCCAACTACCGCCTGTGGTCAGGCAATGGCGCGGACATGCTGGTGCAGGGCTATGTCCACGCAGGCAATGACGGCACGCTGACGGTGGGGTGCTACCTCTATGACGTAGCGCTCGGCCAGCCGCTGGAGAAGGGCGGCTGGAAGGTCGCTCCCTCGGACTGGCGCCGGGCCGGGCACAAGTGCGCGGACATGGTCTACTCGCGACTGTCGGGGGAGAGCCCGTTCTTCGATTCGCGCATCGCCTACATCGCCGAGACGGGCTCAAAGGACCACCGCATGAAGCGCCTTGCGGTCATGGACTCTGACGGGGCGAACCACCGTTATCTCACCAGCGGGCAAGCAATGGCGCTGACCCCGCGCTATTCGCCCGACTATTCTAAGATCCTCTATCTTTCGTACCTGAACGGCCAGCCCAGCGTCTATGCCTATGATCTGACGACCAATTCGCAAAAGCTGATCTTTCGCACGACCAATCCGACGATGGCCCCGCGCTGGTCGCCCGATGGCAAGTGGGTGCTCTTCTCGATGTCGCAGGGCGGGCGCACCGACATCTACCGCATCACTTCGGCCGGTGGCGGCACCCCTGAGCGTCTGACCAATGGTCCGGGTATCAACATCGGCGGCAGCTATTCGCCCGATGGCAGCAAGATCGTGTTCGAAAGCGACCGTTCAGGCTCGCAGCAGGTCTACGTGATGAACGCGGACGGCACCAACCAGAAGCGCATCAGCTTCTTCGGCGGCCGCTCGGCGACGCCGGAATGGAGCCCGCGCGGCGATCTCATCGCCTTCACCCACATCGCGGGCAACCTGCGCGTGGCGGTGATGAGCCCTGCGGGCCGCAACATGCGCTACCTCACCGATTCGTGGCAGGACGAGGCCCCGACCTGGTCGCCCAACGGCCGCATCGTCCAGTTCTTCCGCACCCAGCGCGGTTCGGGCGAGGCGACCATCTGGCAGGTCGATCTCACCGGCCGGAACGAGCGCAAGCTGCCCACCCCGGTCGGCGCGTCCGACCCGGCCTGGGGGCCGATCCGCCGCTGAACCCTTCCCGCTTCCAGGGCGTTGTCTCCTTGCAAACGCAATCAGGTTGACAGCGCCCGGGATAGCATCCCACCACCTTCGTTCGCCGCCCGCTCATGGGCTGAGCACCACAGGAGACTGCCTTAATGCCTTCTTCCCTCTCGATGTCGCGAAACCTGAAGAGCGGTTCGACCCTGCTTCTCGTGGCAGGTGCGCTGGCGCTGTCCGCCTGCGCTTCGAAGGCGCCCAAGGAACTGCCGCCCGAACCCGGCCCGGCCCGTACCACTACGCAGCCCGATTCGGGCGAGGCGCTGGGCCCGCGTCCGGGTAGCCAGGCGGACTTCGCCGCGCAGATGATGGGCGATGACACCATCTACTTCGATACCGACAAGTACGACATCGACGCGATGGACCAGCAGGCGCTCGCCAAGCAGGCGCAGTGGCTGATGACCTACCCCGAAAAGCGCGCGACGATCGAAGGCCACGCGGATGAACGCGGCACGCGCGAATACAACCTCGCGCTGGGTGAGCGCCGCGCGAACTCGGCCAAGAACTACCTGATCAGCCTGGGCGTTGCGGCGAGCCGCCTGACCACGCTCAGCTACGGCAAGGAGCGCCCGGTGGCGCTGGGCTCGAACGAACAGGCCTGGGCGCAGAACCGCCGCGCGGTGACGGTCACCATCGATTGATCTGCCCGCCTTTGCGAAGGCGTTTTGAGAAGAGGCCCGCCCCGCCTTCGGCTTGCGCCGGGGCAGGGCGGGCCTTTTTCGTGCCCGCCGCCCGGTTGCGCGGCCGCAAGAGACTTGCATCGCGCCTGCGAGAAGGCGTAACGGCTGGGGAATGGCCCGTCCAAAACGATCCGACAACTGGGGTTTCCCGCGCTGGGGCGGCTACGGCAGCTCGCGCGAGGCGACGCAGGTGCGCATCTGCGACCGTCACGGCTGCACCGAACGCGGCGATTGCCCCGCGCCCAAGAGCCCCAACAGCCCGGATCGCTGGTATTTCTGCCAGAAGCACGCGGCGGAATACAATTCGGGCTGGGACTACTTTGCCGGGCTCGATAAGGAAGAGGCCGAGAAGCGCGAGTCCGAGGAATGGACCGAGACCGCCGGTTACAAGGAATCGGCGCACTATGGTTGGGGCGGCTCGGGCGACGGTACGCGAAGCCGCGACGAGTTGCGCGCTCTCGAAGTGCTTGGCCTAGACCCCGACGCCGAGTTCCAGGAGGTGCGCAAGGCCTGGCGCACGAAGGCCAAGGAAGTCCACCCGGACGTGAAGCCGGGCGATGAAGAGGCTGCCAAGGCCTTCCAGACCTACCAGCTCGCCTATGAGGTCCTTCGCGCAGCCGAGGAGCGGCGCGAGTGGCAGGGGTGAACAGGTAAAGAAAAGCGTTTCCCAGGGCTATCGCCCTTGGGCTCTCCAAATTGTCTAACTCACGTCCTGCGCGCCGCCCTAGCCGCGAAGGGTGAGGCAGGCATTATGGGGCGAGGAGCGATGGCACCTTGAATCCTGTCCGTCTTCAGGTTGAGAGAGCACCCGCGATCCAGGCGCCAACGGCGTGCAGATCGGGCAGCACGGCGTAGGCAAGCTCGCGCATCTCGGGCGTCGGCGCGAGGAGATCGGGAACCAGCAGGACGGTCATGCCCGCCCCGGCACCGGCGCGCAGGCCATTGGGCGAATCCTCCACGACCACGCAGCGCTGCGGATCGACGCCGAGGTTGCGGGCGCTCAGCAGGTAAGGCTCGGCATGGGGCTTGGGCTGCTCGACATCGTTCAGCGTGACGATCGAGGCGAACAGGTCGAGGAATCCTGCGACTTCGAGCTTCTCCTGCGCGAGCGGGCTGCGCGTCGAGGTGCACAGGCCCAGCGGCAGACCTGTCTTGGTGAGCGCATCCAGGAGTTCGCGGGCGCCGGGGCGCAGCGGCAGGTCGGCGCGCCACAGGTCCTCGAACAGTTCGTCGGCATGGGCATTGAAGGCGGCGATGTCCGCGTCCTCGCCCCACAGGCGCTGGAGGTGCAGGTCATTCACCTCGCGATGGACACCCACGAACTGGCGGTGGAGCTCCTCGGGCAGGTCACGGCCGAGCGCGCGCGCGGCTTTGCGCTGGGAACGGCGGTAGAGGCTCTCGGTATCGAGCAGGGTGCCATCCATGTCGAAGATGATGGCCTCGGGCCGGAAGGGAGCTTCGGCCAAGCGCGAGGGCGCATCGGTTGGCACGGAAGATGTCATGAGGGGCGTTCCTGACTGTCGGGGAAGGGGGAGGGATGCCGGTGACTTAGGTATTGCGCCTGTGCCTTTCAACGCAGCACTGCATGGACCAGCCAGACGACGGCGACGATCATCGGAGCGCCCGCAAGGTCGAGCCAGAAGCCTGCCTTGACCATGCTGGGAAGCGCGATCCGACCCGTCGCCCAGGCAATCGCGTTGGGCCCCGTGCCGGAGGGCAGCATGAAGCCCCAGCTGGCCGCAAGCGCAGCTGGCATTGCGAGGAGCAGCGGATCCGCGCCCAGCGCTACAGTGAGGCTGGCCACGACCGGCATGATGCCACTTGCCGTTGCGACGTTGCTGGCAAACTCGGTGATGAGGATCACCATCGCGGTGATGGCGAGGGCCACGAGGGGTAGCGGGACCGCCGAAAGCGGCAGGAGCGAACGTCCCAGCCACTCGTCGAGCTCCGAGGCACCCATTCCGGCCGCCAGGGCCAGTCCCCCGCCGAACATCATGATGACATCCCAGGGCGCCCGGTTGGCTTCTTCCCAGCTCAGGAGCGCGCTGCCCGTGCCATCGGGGAGGAGGAAGAGGAGCAGGCTGACACCGATGGCGATGGTGCCATCGGTCAACGCCCCTGCGGGCAGGAAGGGGCGCAGCAGCGGGCTCGTCATCCACAGCGTGAAGGCGAGGGCGACAAGAGGGAGGAGGCGGCGTTCTGCGCTCGACCAACGGGGCTCCACGGCAATCGCGCGCCGTGCCGCGCCGATGCGAAAGGCGCCGGTCGAGGCCCCTTGCACGCGCGCGATGATCCAGGCGGCCATTGGAATGCCCAGGATCACGGCGGGCACGCCGATGAGGCTCCAGGTCGCAAAACTGATCTTCACCCCGGTCATCGAATCGAGAAGGGCAATGGCAATCGCGTTGGTGGGCGATCCCACGAGCGTGCCGAGGCCCCCGATCGAGGCGGCAAAGGCAATCCCCATCGGCAGCGCACCGGACAGGCCGTGGGTGTCCTCGCTCCGCATGCCGCCCGCTTCCAGGACAGCGACGGCCATCGGCATCATGATGAGTGTGGTGGAAGTGTTCGAAATTGCCATGGAAAGGAGCGCGGCGGCAATCATGAAGGCCAGCAGCAGACGCTGCGCCCCGCCCCTACTGCCGAGCCGGTCAAGGAGGGCGAGCGCGAGGCGCCGGTGTAGTCCGGTGCGCTCGATGGCGAGGGCGAGGAACGCCCCGCCCAGAATCAGGAACAGCGTGGGCGAATAGTAGGCCGAGGCGGTTTCGCCTGCGCTCATGATCCCGGCGAAGGGCAGGACCAGGAAGGGCAGAAGCGCGGTGGCGGTCAGCGGAATGGCCTGGGTCATCCACCAGGTCGCCATCCAGACGACGAGCCCCGCCACGATCCAGGGGGGCTGCGCCATGTTGCCGGGTGCTGGCGCGATGAGGACCGCGCCGAAGAGCAGCGGTCCTGCGATACGTCCGATTGTCCGGCTGTTCACCCGTGCCGCTCCTCTCTGGCCCCCCGTGCGGCCCTTTGTGGGCCTGTCACTTGGTGCAGCCTAGCCCCTAAGGGCGCCTCAAGGCGAGAGGGAATGCGACCCGATCAGACCATCGTTTCGGGTCGCACCACGCGGTCGAAGGTCTCGGCATCGACAAGATCGAGTTCGAGCGCGGCAGCGCGCAGGGTGAGGCCCTGTTCGTGCGCGTGCTTGGCGATCTTCGCGGCCTTGTCATAGCCGATCTCGGGCGCCAGCGCGGTCACCAGCATGAGCGAGTTGGAGACCAGTTCGGCGATGCGTGCGCGGTTGGGCTCGATCCCCTCCACACAGCGGGTGGTGAAGCTCTCCATCCCAACGCTCAGCAGGTGGAGCGAGCGCATCACCGCCGCCCCGATCATGGGCTTGAAGACATTGAGTTCAAACGCGCCCTGCAGACCGCCGACGGTAATCGCCTGGTGGTTGCCGATGACCTGCGCGGCGACCATCGTCAGCATCTCGCACTGGGTGGGATTGACCTTGCCGGGCATGATCGAGCTGCCCGGCTCGTTGGCGGGCAGTTCGATCTCGCCCAGCCCCGAACGCGGCCCCGAGCCGAGCCAGCGGATGTCGTTGGCGATCTTGGTGAGCGCGACAGCCAGCGTGTTGAGGCGCCCTGAAAACTCCACGAGGGTGTCGTGGCTTGCGAGCGCCTCGAAGGCGTTGGGCGCGGGATGGAAGGGCAGGCCGGTGAGATCGGCAAGCTCGGCCGCGACGTCGTCGCCGAAGCCTTCGGGGGCGTTTAGGCCGGTGCCGACCGCGGTGCCGCCGATGGCGAGGCGGCATAGCCCGTGCTCGATCATCGGGAGGATTCGGCTGCGGGCAAGGTGCAGCTGGGCGACATACCCGGAAAACTCCTGCCCTAGCGTAACCGGGGTGGCGTCCTGAAGATGTGTGCGCCCGATCTTGACGATGTCCGACCAGCTTTGCGCCTTGGCATGGAGGGCGCCCTCCAGTGTCTCGAGCGCGGGGATCAGCGTGTCTTTGGCTGCGCGTGCGGCGGCGACATGCATGGCCGTCGGGAAGCTGTCGTTCGAGGACTGCCCCTTGTTGACGTGGTCGTTGGGGTGGACCGGGCTCTTGCCGCCACGCGTGCTGGTCAGGATCTCGTTGGCGCGTCCTGCGATCACCTCGTTGACGTTCATGTTGGTCTGGGTGCCACTGCCGGTCTGCCAGATGACGAGAGGGAACTGGTCGTCGAGCTTCCCCGCGACAACCTCGGCGGCGGCCTGTTCGATGGCCTTAGCTAGGGTATCTTCGAGGCCATGGCGGCGGTTGACCCGGGCGGCGGCCTGCTTGACCAGTGCCATGGCGTGGACGATCGCGAGGGGCATGCGCTCGGTTTCGCCAAAGGGGAAATTGGCGATGCTGCGTTGGGTCTGCGCGCCCCAGTAGGCGTCCTGCGGCACGGCAATTTCGCCGAGGCTGTCGCTTTCCATGCGGGCTTTCATGGGTGTAGGCTCCTTGGTGGTGACGCGGGTAGGTGCCACTCAAGGTAGGGAGCTTTTGCGCAATTGCACGGAGGGTGAAAAAAGCCCCCGCCGCGCAAAAGCGCCGCAGGGGCTGAAAAGGTCGTCAGAGTCTGAGGGAATTTCAGAAACTGGTGACGGCCTACTGGCGGGTGTGATCGCTAACCAGTCCGGCAGCTCAAAAATCCGCACAGCGAACAAAAATCCGCGTTAACCCCTAATCGGACAGGCACTCGGGGTGCATTCAAGGCCGAGAGTGGCGGCTCAGGCTGTCCGGGGGGGCTCCCGCCGGGTGGTCTGCGTTTTCCGGTTGCGAAGCCTCGGCCGCCGAGCTGAACGAGGTCGGGTAGCGGCCAAGCGCGAAGGTGATCGCAACCGCGAACAGGAGCAGTGCGATCGAGAGGATGATTTCGGGCTGGTAGCTTCCGAACCGGTCGTACATCGCGCCGTAGAAGGCAGGCGCAAAGCCCGCGCCCAGACCAAAGGCGGCGTACTGGATGCCATAGAGCTCGCTGAAGTGCTTCTGCCCGAAGTAGCGGGCGGTCATATAGGCGACGAGATCGAACTCGGCCCCCGCCACCAGCCCCAGCGTGACGACCGAGGCGACCATGACCGGGACGGTAAGCCCGGGATTGGCCAGTAGGACGAGCGCGAAAGTCGCCGGGATGACGAGTAAAGCACAGACCAGCGGCGCCCAGATCCGGTCGAGCAGGAAGCCCGAAAGGACGCGCCCTGCTGTCACGCTGATCGCCAGTGCGGCGAGGGCGGAAGCGGCGGTGGAATTGTCCACGCCGCGGTCGAGCAGGAGCGGGAAAAGGTTTGGCAGCAGACCGCTGACACCGAAGGCCAGGGCCATCGAGCCAGTCGCCAGGACCCAGAAGCGATAGCCGCGCAGGGCTTGGCGAACGGCAATGCCGGTCTGGGGGAGGGCTTCACTGGCGGCGCGGGCCCGCGCTTCGGGCAGACGCAGCCAGGCAAAGAGGACCGGCAGCGCGATCACCAGCGGCAGGGCGGCCAGGAGCACGTAACCTCCGCGCCAACCGAATGCTACGAGTGCGGCGTTGAGGATGAAGGGAATCGCCGCGCCGGTGGCGCCGGTCGAGGCGAGCGCAAGGCCCAGCGCCAGACCGCGCGACTGGGTGAACCAGGCGTTGATAACCTTGGCGTAGGTCATCGGCAGGGTGCCCAGGGAAATGACGGCGAGCACCCCCCAAGCGGCGTAAAACGTCAGGAGCTGGCCGCCGATGAGCGCGATGAGCAGTTGCGCAAGGCCGAGGCCCGTCGTGGAGACGAGCGCCACCTTGCGCGGCCCCAGCCGGTCGACCAGACGTCCGACATAGGCGCCGAGGAAGACGAGCGCGATCGGGGCCAGCATCAGCGTGCCCAGGATGTCGGCGCGCGACCACCCGAATTCACCTTCGAGCGCGGTCGCCATGATACCCGAGGTGTAGGGCGCGATGGGTGAGAGGCCCAGGCCCAGGCCGAAGGCGCAGGCGACCAGCGGCCGCCATCCCGCGCGGAATTCGGCGAGGCTGTCTGGCTGTGCGTCGGAGCTTTGGTGTTCCGCACTGTTCATCGTTCAACTTCACCCTTGTCGGCCGTGTGTGAGCGCAGAGGTGGCAAGGCCACCGTTCGGCAGGCCTGGAGGCTACCTGAGCCACCCTGTGGGACGAGCCTGACCGGGCAAAACATCCGCGATCCGAACAAAGGTCTCTCCGAGGTTCGATCATTTCCCGGCATTGTGGTCTCTTTTAGGCATGACCAAGGACCTCTCCTCCACGCCCGACCCGGTCCAGACCTGCGCTGAATACCTGGCCCGCGGTATCTGTGAATCCGGCACAGAAACGGTGTTTGCCCTCGCCGGGGCGACTCACGCTCCGCTTTTGTTCGCGCTGGAAGAGCGGGGCGTTTCCATCGTTGGCGGGCGGCACGAAAGCGGGACCGTGGGCGGGGCCGATGGCTATGCCCGCCGCTCGGGCCGCACGGGCTTTGCGCTGATCGTCGCCGAGCAGGGGCTGGCCAATGCGATGACCGCGCTGATGACCGCCGCGCAGGCGGAAAGCCCGCTGGTCGTGATCGCGACGCGCTTTCCCGACAGTTGGGTCGAACCGTCCGTGCCTTATGCCGTCGACCGTCATGAAATGACCGCCCCCTATCTCAAGTTCAGCCGCACGGTACCCTCACCTGACCGGCTGGGAGAGTATTTCCACGCGGCGATCAAGGCGGCGAACGAAGGTGTACCCGGTCCGGCCCTGCTCGTGCTGCCGCTCGATTTCCTGACCCGCGGGACCACGAGCGCGCCGCGTGCGCCGGTCACGGTCCCTTCGCTGCCCGGTGCGCACCACGAGCAGGTGACGGCGATGGCGCAGATGCTGGCTGAAGCGCGCCGTCCGATCATCGTGACGGACAATCGGGCGGCCTTGTCTCCGTGCGGGGAGGCTCTGCAGGCGCTGGCGGGCATGGGTATTCCGGTTCTGGGCAATGGCCTCGGGCGCGGGCTCGTCCCCGAGGTCGCGCCGACCGGCTACCCCTGGCCCTACGCGCAGCGCGCCGCGTGCGAGGCGGACCTGGTGCTGGTGGTCGGCGCGCGGATGAACATGTGGTTCGGCTATGGCCTGGCGCCGCGCTTCGCGCCCGAGGCCCGTTTCATCCATCTCGACATCAGCGCCGAGGCCATCGGGCGCAACGTTCCTGTCGAACTCTCGGTGCTGGCCGATCCGGCGCGCACATTGATAGCGCTTGGCGAAAACTTGAAAGCGCAGCACTTCCACCGTGATCCGAGCTGGATCGCGCAGGCCCTGGATCCCCGTGCCGCGTGCGTTGAGGGCCTGCTCGCGGACTATGGCGAGGACCTCCATCCCGCCTCCATCGGCGCCGCGCTCGACCGCATCCTGCCGCGCGAGCGGGTGCTTGTCTGCGATGGCGCGGATTCGATGAACTTTACCCACGCCTGCATGCGGGTCCACACCCCGCGCTCCTACGCTGACCTGCTGCCCTTCGGCGCGATGGGGGCGGCCTTTCCGCTGGCAATCGGCATGGCGGCGGCCGAGGCCGAAGCTGCGCGGCGCGAGGCGCGCGATGCGGCGCCCGTCACGCTGGTGACGGGCGATGGTTCGCTGGGTTTCTTTCTGGCCGAACTGGACACGGCGGCGCGGGCCGGACTGCCGCTCCTCGTCCTCGTCTCGAACGACGGCAAGTGGGGCACCGAATACCACGGTCAGAAGCTGGCCTACGGGCGGGCCATCAACACCGACCTTGGCCAGTCCGACTACGCGGCGATTGCGCGCGCCTTTGGCGGACACGGTGTGAGTGTGGAGACGAAGGGGGAGCTCGATGCCGCGCTTGCCGAGGCGTTGGCTCGCACTGGGCCGAGCCTCATCGACGTGCGCGTCGATCCGGAAGGCGGGCGCATCCGCAAGACCGAGCCGCTGCTGGGGATGGTCCTGTTCGAGGATATTCCGGGGCATTGAGGGCCGCACTTTCAGTAATACTATCAAGATAATAACTTCGGGGAAGAAAGACATGACCAAGGCTTCTAGGTGGCTGCTGGCCGGAACGGCAATGCTGGCCGCATCGCCCGCGCTGGCGCAGGAACGGGCGGCGCGCGCCGAGGCGAGTGCGTATGGCAATGACATTGTCGTCACGGCCCAGCGCCGCGAGAGCTCCCTTCAGGAAACGCCGATCTCGGTGACGGCGCTCGGCGAAAAGGCGCTGCAGGATCTGCAGATCGAGCGCACGGCCGACCTGCAGCGCGTGACGCCCAGCCTCAGCGTGACGCAGGGCACCGTCGATCCCACCACGCTTACCATTTTTATGCGCGGCGCCGGGCAAAATGCAGGCACCTGGGTGGGCTACGAATCCGCTGTCGGCCTTTATATCGACGATCTCTACTTCGCGAGCCTGACGGGTGCGAACCTGGACCTGGCGGACCTTGAACGCATCGAGGTTCTGCGCGGCCCCCAGGGCACGCTCTACGGTCGTAATACGCTGACGGGCGCGATCAAGTACGTGACCAAGAAGCCGGACGGCACGAGCTTCGGCTCGCTTCAGGCCGAGGCGGGGGCCTATGACATGGTGCGCCTCAAGGGCACGGTCTCGACCGCGCTGTCGGATGACTGGGCGGTGCTTGCCAGCGGCAACTTCTACGACCGCGATGGCTATTTTAGCGCCCCGGCGCTGGATCGCGACGACTATGGCAAGGCGACCGAGTACGGCGGGCGCGTGGCGCTGGCCTATACGGGGGGGGGATCCTTCGGGCTCAACGCATCGGCCTTCTATTCGCGCGCGAAGAACGATGGATCGGTGGGCCTAGCCACCGATCCGGTGACGCTCGAGCCCGCCGCCTCCGATCCCTACACCTATGTCGGCCCGCTCGATGGTTACGGCGATGTCGAGACCTATGGCGGCGATCTCACGCTGAGCTACGATGTCGGCGGGGCTACGATCAAGTCGATCACCGGCGCCGTGCGCAATGAGCAGGAGTTCCTGGCCGACACCACCGCCGGGCAGCCGACCAACACTGTCGATGGCCCCTATGCGCTGGGCTTCGACCGGCTGGAATCGGAAGCCGGGCGTACCCAGATCTCGCAGGAACTGCAGGTCCTGGGCGATGCGGCAGGCGACAAGCTGCACTACATCGCCGGGCTCTACTACTTCCGCGAGAAGGGCCACCAGGGCCGGAGCGATTATCTCCTGAACCTCTATCAGCTGATGCCCCAGCTGGTCGACATGAAGACCACCAGCTACGCCGCCTATGGTCAGCTGACCTATGACCTGACGCCCACGCTCTCGGCGACGGCGGGCCTGCGCTATACGCACGAGACCAAGTCGGTCGAGGGCTACCAGCAGAACAATCTGACGACGGTGCCCGAGGACCGGACCTACGGCGCCATCGACGCGACCCGCAAGGCCAAGTCCTGGACGCCCAAGTTCGGCCTCGACTGGCAGGCGACCCCGGACATCCTCGCCTATGCCAGCGTCTCGCGCGGCTTTCAGGCGGGGGGCTTCAACTACCTCGCGCTCGCCAATCCGACCAACTACGAGAACGGCTTCGACCCGCAGACCGTGTGGGCTTATGAAGTGGGCCTCAAGACTTCGTTCCTGGATGGTCGTGGGCACCTCAACCTCGCTGCCTACCGCAACGACTTCAGCGATATCCAGACCAACGTGATCGTGGCGGGCTCCTCGCTGACGCAGAACGCGGGAACGGCGCGGGTGCAGGGGGTCGAGGGCGAGTTCTCCTATTCGCCGCTGCCGGGTTGGAACCTGTTTGCCTCGGGCTCCTACAACGATGACAAGTACCTCGACATCGATCCGGCGAGTTCGGCCGCGTCGTCGGGCGCGACGCGCCTGCCCAACGTGCCGCACTGGCAGGGCAGTGCAGGCTTCTCCGGCCGGGTGCCCGACGAGAAGCTGGGCGACCTGCTGGTCGGCGCCGACTATTCCTACATGGGCGGCAAGTATCTTGGCGGCACCAACGCGCCGATCACCTACATGCCCGACTATGAACTCGTGAACGCCTACGTCGGCTGGGCGCCGCCGGTTGACAGCGATATCGAGTTGCGCTTCTCGGTCGCCAACTTCCTCAAGGAAGACTACTATGTTTACGGCAACGTGCTGGGCGCCTACGGCATCCGCAGCCCCGGTGATCCGCGGACCTGGAAGGTTTCGGTGAGGTTCAGCTACTAGAGCGGATCGACCGCTCTGGGTCATTGGTTTAACGCATTTTCTGAACCATCAGATACCGGCGATCTGATTGAAAAATGCTCAAAGGACGTCCACGTGAGCAAATATCTGATTTTGATTGATTTCATCAACGATCTGACCAGTCATGACCCGATGGCTGGCGAGCTGGCCCGCCGTAACGTGGTGGCCAATGCGGCCAGCGTTATGGAAAAGGCGCGCAAGGCCGGTGTCCCGGTCGGGCATGTGCGGGTCGCATTCAGCGCCCCCGACCTGCCCGAGGCGCCCGAGCGTTCGCCGCTCTTCGCCAACTTCAAGGGCTCGGGCGCGCTCCAGTTGGGTACGCCGGGTGTTGACTTTGTGCCCGCGCTGACGCCGGCCGAGGGCGAGGCCGTAATCCTCAAGCACCAGATCAGCCCGTTCTGGAATACGATCCTCGATGACGAACTCGCAAAGCACGGGGTGACCGAGCTTTACGTGACTGGCCTGTCGACCACGCTGGCGGTCAGCTCGACCGTGCGCGAGGCACATGATCGCGGCCTTTCGGTCAAGGTCATCGCGGATGCCTGCTCGGCCGGGTCGCTCGAGGCGCACGAAGCCGAACTCCAGGCCTTCGGCGGTCTTTGCGAGATCACCGAGGCGGCGAAGGTCAGCTTCGCGGACTGAGGTCGCTGGCCCGTAAGGGCCGGGTTGGTAACAAGAGAAGGGGGCGTGGCTTCAACCGTGGCCGCGCCCCTTTTCGTGTCGAAGCGCTGGCCAGGGGGGGGGGCGATATCCGCAACACGAACAAGATCTTGGCGGCTGACCACTTTCAGATACGACCTTGCCCCGATGTTCCATCCGCAATGCGGATGCTTTTGTGCGCTAGAATTGTTCGGCAGGCGATAGCCGATCACCCTAGGTCCCAGACAAGAAATATCGACCCAAGGGGGGCAAAGCGCATGATCGGTAAGCTACTTCAGACCTGTTCACTCGCAACCATGGCAGCAGCAGCCGGCCTCGCATCGAGCGCACAGGCACAGGAACGTCCCGCCGGCGCCTCGACCGGGGGGGACATCGTGGTGACCGCGCGTCGCCGCGAGGAGACGCTTCAGGACATTCCGGTCGCCATCAATGTCGTTTCGCAAGACACGATCGAGCGCAAGGGCGTGCGCGACATGTCGAGCGTGGCGGCGATGACTCCCGGGCTTCAGTTCGATACCGGCGCTTCGCCCGCGGACATTCGCCCCAGTCTTCGCGGCGTAGCCCTGATCGAGGGGCGCTCCAACGTCGCCATGATTGTCGATGGCATCGACACCACGGGCGTCTCGCTCAACACGACCGTAGGCGGCGGCGGCAACCAGAACGCAACCGCGCTCATGGATATCGCCCGCATCGAGGTGGTGAAGGGCCCGCAGACAGTCTACTTCGGGCGCAGCGCCTTTGCAGGCGCGATCAGCTTCGTGAGCAAGGATCCCGAATTCACGCCGGGCGGCACGTTCAACTTCGGCCTCGGCGCGTATGGCCAGCAGGACGCGACTGCGCACGTGACTGGCCCCGTCATCGGCGATGTCGTCGCGGCCAAGCTTTCGGCGACTTACAGCAACTTTTCCGGTTTCTACAAGAACCCGGGCAACGGGCAGGGGCTCGACGCGAGCCGCAATTACGGCGTGGGCGGCACCGTGCTGATCGAGAGCGGCGCCTTTACCGGCAAGATCCGGGGCAGTTATCTCAACAGCAACGCCGGGCCCGGCGCGGGCTACGTGATCCAGCGTGAGGATACCTCGCTCTACGGGGTGAACACGATCACCGAGGAGACCTTTGATCCCGACGAGGTCAACATGTCCTCGGACCACCGTTACGCTGGCAACAACTCCGAGACCTACCGCGGCGTCCTCGACCTGGAGTATGACTTCGGCAACGGCTTTGTGCTCAATTCGCTCTCGGGCTACAACCGCACCAAGGGGCGGCTGGAGTTCGACTTCGACAAGGAGCCGCAGAACGTGCCGCAGGGCGTGGATCTGGGCGGCGGCCTGGTCAATTGCCTCTCGATGGTCTGCGTGGGCATCTTCGACTTCGACAACGACCTGCAGCAGATCAGTTCGGACCTGCGTCTGAGCTATGATGGCGGGCCGATCCGCGCGATGGTGGGGGGCTATGTCTTCGACGAAAACTACAAGGAAGTCGACTATTCGCGCTTCCTGGGCGCGCGTCCCTTCATCACCAGCACCCGGGCGGACATTCCCGGGCGGGTCAACCGCCTGAACACCAACACCTATTCGGGTTTCGGCTCGGTCGAGTTCGACCTGGCCCGCGCGCTGACGGTAACGGGCGAACTGCGCTACAACCACGAGGTCATTTCGGCTGCCGCGACGACGGGGGTCAATCTCCTCTTCCTGACCGGCGCAAATGAGATCGACTTTCGCGGCAAGACCAGCTTCGATGCCTGGCTGCCACGTGTGAGCGCAGCGTGGAAGGTCTCGCCCGACCTCAACATCTACGCGAGCGCGGCCAAGGGCTCCAAGCCGGGTGGCTTCAACACCGGCCAGGTGCGCGATGATCTGCGCCCCTTCGGCCAGGAATCGATCTGGACCTACGAGCTGGGCGTGAAGGGAAGCCTCCTGAACGGAGACCTCAACTTCGAGGCCGACGTCTACTATTCCGACTGGTTGGACCTGCAGGTGACAACGGTATGCTACGGCTCGCTCAGCGCACAGGGCCCCGAGCCGGAATGCCCCAATTCCTCGGCGGTGACGCTCAACTATATCATCAACGCAAAGAAGGCCGAGGTGAAGGGGGCGGAAGTGGGCGTGAACGCCACCCCGTTCCACTGGCTGACCCTGAGCGGCAGTTACGCCTACACCGATTCCAAGTTCAAGGACTTCGCCGCGCGCGACGTGTTCCCCTCGCCCGCAGGCGTGGATCGCCAGTTCGGCGGCAACCGCGTGCCGCTGGTCCCGCGCCATTCGGCAACCGGCATGGTGCACATCGAGGCGCCGATCACCGACGAGCTCGACGGCTTCATCGAGGGCACCGGCAACTATCGCAGCTCGCGCTTTGCCCGTTTCGACAACCGCGTGAAGCTGGACGAGAAGTTCACCGCCGATGCGCAGATCGGCCTCAAGGGCGGCAGCTGGACCGCGCTCGTCTTCGTGAACAACATCTTCAACAATCTGACGCCCGACTTCAGCCGCTTCTGGGGCTCGTTCAACCCGTCCACCTCGAACGGCGAATACATCACCGCACCCGCGCGCCGGACCGGCGGTGTCCGCTTCATCAAGAACTTCTGAGGTTCACCCTTTCCGGCCCGGGACAATGTCCCTTCCTAGGCCGGAAAGGGATGCGCGAAGGGGCGCAGCGCGATGTGGCGCTGCGCCCCTTTTTCGTGCCCTTGAGCAGGCTCAGGGATGGACGAGTTCAAGCCCGCCCGAGACCGGCAGGGCCTGGCCGTGTATACCTGCGGCCGCGTCCGAGACAAGGAAGGCGACGAAACGTCCGACCTCGTCGGGCGTGCCGACGCGGCCGATCGGGGTCTTGCCCTCGATCATCGCGCGGAACTGGCGCGCGCCTTCTTCGCCGAGCGAATCTGTCACGCTGTCGCTCCAGATGAGGCCGGGCTGGATGGCGTTGACCCGCACCTTGCGCGGGGCGGCGATGGCCTGGTCGTAGCTCTGGCTGAGACCGATTATCGCGGCCTTCGAGGCGCCATAGGCCGATCCGCCGAATCCGGCGCGCATCCCTGCGACACTCGCCACGTTGACGACCGAGCCTTGTCCTGCCTCCAGCAGCGGGAGCAGGACGTCCATGCCCCTGCGAGATCCGCCGTAGTTGAGCTGGACAAGGAAGCGCGGCACATCCTCGTTAAGATCCTCGATCGGCAGGTTCTTGGCCTCGCCCGCGTTGTTGACGAGGCCGTTGAGCGCGCCATGGCGTTCGCGGATCGTCGCGGCGGCCGCTTCCCAGGCGCTCGTATCGGTGACGTCGAGGCGAATAAAGGCCCCGTCGCCCCCGGCTTCGCGCACGAGGGCGAGCGTTTCCTCGGCGAGGTCGGGCTTGCGTCCGCCCACGAAGACGAAGCCGCCCTGGCGGCCGATCTCGATGGCGCTGGCCCGCCCGATGCCCGACGTGGCCCCGGTGACAAGGACCGCCTTTCCGGCAAGCGAGGTGGAAGGCGCCGTGCCGGAAGCGGGTTCCAGCCTGATGTCGGCGCCCGCGATGAAGCTGGCGCGCGTGTCGGCCAGCATCTGCAGTGCCGCCACGATCTGCTCGGGCGTAGTGCCGGGCGCGAGGGTGAGCCGGTTCGAACGCAGATGCACGTCCCGCTTCGAGGCATCGAGCATGGCCGACCAGGTGGCGTAGCGGATACCATTGGCCGCAGCCTCGGTGTCGATGGCGCCGGTGCCCTCTGCTTGGCGCAGGAGCGTGATGAGGGCCGGTTCGCCCGGCGCGCAGATGCGGTTTGCGAACTTGGCGGTGAGCCAGGCGGAGAGGATTTCGTCCTCGACGCCGTCCGGCCCCTCGCCCCCTCGCGGGCAGTGGACGATCACGTCGAAGCCGTGCCCTTGCGCCTCGGCCTTGGCGGCAAAGTCGTCCCAGGCAGCCTGGTCGGGCAGGCCCGCATCCAGAGTGGTAAGGTCGTGACCGGAAAGGGCGGCTGCGGCCAGCGCGCCTTCGGGGCTGGCCGCGTTGACGATGAGGGCGCGGCTCACAGGCTGATTGCTCCGCCGAAGTTCACATAGGCGAGCGTTGGCTCCTGGGCTTCCAGCGCGTTGATTGGCTCTTCGGGCGGATAGAAGAAGTAGGCCCGTCCCGGCACGGCCGGAGACCCGTCGACGCCGATGGCGCCCGAGGTCGCAAAGATCTCCAAGTAGTGGGGAAGCGCGCCGGGGGCTGATTTCCAGCCCGCAGGAAGGCGCACGAAGGCGCTGCCTTCGCCGGTTTCGGGATCGACGCTGAGAAGGCGCGCCTCCACGTCCGCGCCGAGGAACCGGCTGGAGGCAAACCCGTCCAGTGCGGCGTCCTTCTCCAGCGCGACGGGCGCGCGCGGGGGAAGGGCACCTTCGGCAAGGTAGAGGTCGTCCTGCTCGGGCTCGGGCACAAAATTGAAGTCGAGCTGGCGCCCGACGCGCGAGAGAAAGGTCGATTCCTCGGGCACGGTACTGGCAAAGCCATGCACGGTGCGCGGGGGATGGAACAGGTAGGCGCCCGCCTCGACCCAATTGCGCCCATCGAAGCTAAAGCGGCCCGAGACGCCCAGCAACTCCTCGTAGGTGTGGTGGTAGTGTGCGGTGTCCGGCGCGGTGTAGCCATCGGCCGGGACCATGCGCTGGAGGGCCGTGCGCGCGCCGGTTTCCTCGTCGCGGCTGAGCAGGCGCGAATAGAGCCCGGGCGGGCCGAGCGGTTCCCAGGCAAGTTCGTCCACCCTAAGATCGACTACGCGTGGCCTCATGGCAAAATCTCCGATCAGCTTGATTTTCCGCCATGCTCCCAGAACTTCGAAAGGCGCACTAGCGGTGCTTGGTGGGGCTCCGCATGGCGGATGAGGTGGCCGGGAGGGTTTGGCAGCCGGCCATGATGCGCGCAGTCTCGCGGGCCCATTCCGGTTGTGCAAGGACAGACCCGTGAGCACAGAAGACATTCCTGACCTCACCTACGACATCTCGCAGTGCGTCCACCGCAAAGACCTGCCTCCCGAGACGCTGGCGCCCTGGGGCGGGGCGGCACTCCCGGGCCGTGTCCTGCGCCGCCTTGCCGACGGCACTTTGCGCAGCGCGCTGGCAAGCCCGGCGAAGGGCTGGCAGGCGACGAGCGCCCGGGCAGACGGAGCGCTGACGCAGCTTTTCGTGCTGGAGGGACAGGTGCGGATCGGCGAAACCACACTGGGGCCTTTCGGCTTCGCCGCGCTTCCCGGCGATCGTCCGCTGGAGATCGAAGTGCTCACAGAAAGTGAATGGATCGTCATCGTCGATGCGCCGGTGGCAGGGGCCTCGCCCGAGCCGGTCCTGCACGCCGATTGCCACAGCATTGAACCGTTCGTGCCGGTGATCGAGGGGCGCTTATTGGAAGGCTTCGAGCGCCGCGTCCTCTGGCTCGATGCGCGCAGCGGAGCGGACACGCGCCTGCTCAAGGTGCCGCCGCGTTTTGGCGGCGTGGGCGGAGGCAACTGGCATCCGGTGGAAGAGGAAATTTTTTGCATTGAGGGCGATATCCAGCCCGACGATACCCGGCCCATGCGCGCCGGTTCGTTTCTGTGGAACCCCGCGCGCTCGATTCACGGCTTCAACGAGCGCACCGAGGGGGGCTGCCTACTCCTGGAGTGGCACGACGGCCCCTGGGATCTGCACCTGGCCACGCCGCGCGAGAACTGAGCGGGTGCAAACGAAAACGCCCCGGCGTGAAGGCCGGGGCGTTTTCGTGTTCGGACATAATCCGCAACTATGGGCTAAGGCTTAGTCCTTCGCCCACTTGCGTTCGAATTCCCAGACCTTGTCGAAGCCGATCAGCTCGCAGAACTCCTTGAAGTCGAAGAGCTCGGGGCCTTCGAGGCTGGTGCCGGTCTCCTTGAGACGCTGCAACGAGACTTCCACGGCGCGCGCGGCGACCAGCGAGGTCATCGCCGGGAAGATGGCGATCTTGAAGCCGAGCTCTTCCAACTCGCTGACCGGACGGATCGGGGTCAGGCCGCCATCAGCCATGTTGGCGAGCATCGGCTTGTCGATGTTCTGGCAGATCCGGCGCATGTCGTCGGTGTTGGTGAGCGCCTCGGGGAAGAGGATGTCCGCACCCGCCTCGGCGAAGGCACCCATGCGGTCTTCCACAGCGTTGTAGCCGCCGCTCTGCATCACGTCGGTGCGCGCGATGATGAGGAACTTCTCGTCCTTGCGCGCGTCGCAGGCAACCTTGATCTTCTCGACCATGTCCTCGACCGGAATCACGCGCTTGAAGGGCGTGTGCCCGCACTTCTTGGGGAATTCCTGGTCTTCGATCTGCATTGCGGCCACGCCCGCCTTCTCATAGGCAAGGACGGTGTGGTGCACATTGAGGAGGCCACCAAAGCCGGTATCGGCATCGGCAATGACCGGGGTCTTGGCGCTTTCGACCAGCTTTTCCATGCGGTCGACCATCTGCGTCACCGAGGCAATGCCCGCATCAGGGAGGCCCAGGCCGCTGGCAGTCAGCCAGTAGCCGCTGCCGTAGACGGCATCGAAGCCGACCTTGCGCGCGATGACCGCGGTGATCATGTCCTGAATGCCGGGGGCCGTGACGAACTGGCCGGACTTGACCATGTCGTAGAGGCGGGTGTCCTGCATCGTGTCTTCCTTTATCTTCGCTCTGCCCGGACACGACGCAAGGGCACGGCGCGAGGGCAGGAAACAGGGGCGTGGCTTTGCACTTCGGCTGCGGTTTCGGGGCAGGCGCCACAACCGGGATAGGGCAGTCTATCCGTATTGCGGATGAGACGGGATGCGCGCGATGGTCAAGGGCGTCCGTGCGCGTCACGCTCCGGACATGACCCAGAAGCCCGTTCCTGTTTCGCGTGTTGTCCCCAATGATGGCAAGCACGCGCCCGAAGTACAGCCTGACGCCATGCCCGATGCCGGGGCCTGGGCCCTCATTGCCGGGCTGCTCATGGTGATGACCGTGTGCCACGGCATCATCACGTCGGGCCTGCCCGCGCTCGACAGCGCGATCCTGGCAGACCTTGGGATCAGCCGGGGTGCGCTCAAGCTGCGCGAAACGATCTTCCTGCTTTCGGCGGGGGTGTCGGGGCTGGCGATCGGATTTCTAACGACGCGTGTGCGGCCCTCGCGGATCGTGCTCGCGGGTCTGGTGCTTCTGGCCCTTACGTTGACCGCCTATGGCCATGCGCGCAGCATCGGGCAGATATATGCGCTTTATGGACTGCTGGGGCTGTCCTTCGCCTCCTCGCACGTGGTGATCGTGGTGCTGATGGTGCGCGCGCGGTTCTCGGGGCTGCGCACGCTCGCGACCTCGGTTGCGCTTTCGGGCACGAGCATCGGCGCGGCGATCTTCCCCTCGCTCGCCGTCTTCGCGCTGGAGCAGGCGGACTGGCGCAGCGTCCTGCGCGTGGCGGCCATCATCCCGCTGGCGCTGTTGCCCGTGGCCGCGGTACTGGTGCGCTCTCCCATGCCGGACACGCGCGGGTCGGGTCAGGGTCGGTCGGCGGTTTCGGGGCCGCTTCTGGGCGCGTTCGCGCAAGTGCCGCACCATCGGCTGGCGCTGGCGCTGCTGCTCGCGGCGACGTTCGGGACGTTCTTTGCCTCGACCGCCTTCCTGCTGAACCTCTTCCTCTACCTTCAGGATATCGGTTTGGGTGCGCGCATGGCCGCTCTGGGCATGACGCTGGTGTTCCTGACCGGACTGTTCGGTAAGGTGCTGGTGGGCGCGGCGGCCGAGCGTTGGGGCACCAACCGGGTGTGGAATTCGCAGCAGATGCTGCTGCTTACCGGCGCCCTGCTGCTCAGCCTTGGCGGGCCGGTGGTCGCGTTTGCGGGGCTTGTTCTTTTGGGGGCTGGCTGGGCGGGCTGCTATGTCCTCACCCAAGTGGTCATCGCCAATTCCTTCGCCGGGCCACGGCTGGGGCAGATGACAGGGGCCTTCATCGTCTTTGAATCGATCGCCTCGGGCTCGGGCGTTTTCGTGGCGGGGCGGCTGTTCGATCTGTTCGGCAGCTACCGCCCCGGCTTCCTTATCTGCGCCGGCCTCATTGCCGGCGCGGCGCTGGCGGCCTTTCTATTCCGCCGCCTCGTGGAAGGCGGGCATGCCGTCGCCCATGGCGAAGAGGCCATCGGCGATCCGGGCTGAGACCCCGAGCATCGGTTCCAGGTAGCGTTCGATGGCCTGGCTGAGCGGCATTGAATTGGCGAAATAGACGAAGGCCAGCGCGCCCAGCAGATCGCCGTGACCATCGAAGATCGGCACGGCAATCGACGAGGTCTTGCCCGGCGTTGCCGAATAGGGCGTGCGCGCGACTGCCGCGTAGCCGCATTCGCGGATGCGGACCTGCGCCTTGCCGCTCTGGAAGTCGCGCAGGATCATGGTGTCGAGTGGCTCGTGGATGCGCTGCGACTGGGAGAGCAGGTCGGCCTGTTCGGCCTCGTCCGAGAACGAGAAGAAGACTTGCCCGGACGCCGAAGCCAGCAACGGCACCTGCCAGCCGGGATAGTAGTTGTTGAAGGTGAGCGTGGTTTGGGTGCTTGTGGAATCGCGCACCACCATCTTGCTTCCCACCCGGGTCACGACGCTCAGCGGCCAGTGGTAGTCGCGCGTAAAGCCCCGGATCAAGGGGCGCGCCACGTTCACCAGGCGATCATGGTTCTGGAAACCGCACGAGAGCGTCTGGATGAGGGCGGTCGGGCGGTAGCGCTTGCGCGTGGGTTCGCGCTCGATCAGGCCTTCCTCGATCAAGGTGTTCACGATGCGATAGGCGGTCGGATAAGGAATGCCCGCTGCGCTCGAGATCTCGGTCAGGCCGAGCGAACCGTAGCGGTTGATGGCCTGGATCACATTGATCGAGCGCGAGAGCGACTGGATCACGTCCTTGCCCCGGAAGGGCTCGGTTCCGGCGGGGGACGCGACGGGCGAAGCGACGAATTCAGGCACGGGCATCTCGCGGTTGCTGCATTGATCTGGATCAAAAAAGTTTGCCGAAAGCGACTTTGAGTCAAGCAGATCCACCGCTTGGCGAAAGAAAATGTTCATGGTGTGAACATTGGGGCGTGTGGCTGGTGGGCTGCTGCCTGTCCCATGCCGCGATACGGATGGTGCAATGGCCTGACGTTTTACCCGCCTGCGCCGGGTGCAAGACCTTGGTTCCCGGCACCAATGCGGAAAGCCGGGAGAACGCACAATGGAGTACGAGGCAATCATGAATAGATGCGAAGTCCTGGTCGTGGGCGCGGGCCCTGTCGGCGCGACCTGCGCAGCGCGCCTTGCGGCAATGGGCATCTCGGTCACCCTGATCGAACAGGAATCCGATTGCGCCCATGACCTTCGGGCTTCGACGATCCACGCCTCCACGCTCGAAATGCTCGACGAGATAGACGCCGCCGAGCCGCTGATCGGGATGGGCCTGAAGGCGCCGATCTACCAGATGCGCGACCGCCGCAGCGGCGAGGCCCTGCGCTTCGACCTGACCGAACTTTCCGATCTCACGCGCTTCCCGTTCCGCCTTCAGTGCGAGCAGCACTACCTGGCCAGGCACCTGGCCACCAAGGTGCAGGAAGCGGACGGCATGGACGTCCACTTCGGCTGCTGCCTGCTCGATGCGCGCGAGGATGGTGAGGGCATTGTCGCCACGGTCGAACAGAACGGTGTCCAGCGCGAGATCGCGGCCAAGTTCCTTGTTGGCGCGGACGGTTCGCGTTCGGTCGTGCGCAAGGTCATCGGGGCGGAATTCGACGGCTTTACCTACGAGGAGAAGTTCGTCTCGATGTCGACCCGGCTCGAGATCGAAAAGAGCATTCCCGACCTCGACTACGTGAACTACATCAGCGATCCCGACGAATGGCTGGTCCTGCTCAAGGTGCCGGGCATCTGGCGCGTGCTGGTGCCCGGCGACGGCGATGTCAGCGACGAGGACCTCATCAGCGACGCCAACGCCGACCAGGTCTTCAACCGCATAGTCGGGCACGGCAATGTCGAGACCACGCACCGCACGATCTACCGCGTGCACCAGCGGGTGGCCAAGAAGTTCGTCGAGGGCCGCATGGCGATCATCGGCGATGCGGCGCACCTCAACAACCCGCTCGGCGGCTTTGGTATGAACAGCGGTATTCACGATGGCTGGAACCTGGCCGAGAAGCTCTGGATGATCCTGCGCAAGGGCGCGGATTTTGAAGCGCTTGCCAAGTTCGAGCGCCAGCGCCAGGCTGTCACGCGCTCGTTCATCCAGGCCCAGACCATCGAAAACATGGAGAACATGGGCGAGACCGACCAGACCGCGCTCGCCGCCAAGCGCGAGAAGATGCGTGCGGTCCAGGCCGATCCGGAGGCGCGCCGCGCCTATCTGCTACGCCAGGCCATGTTCTCCAGCTTGCAACAGGAAAGGGAAATCGCATGACCACCCAGATCCCCGATCCGGCGCTGTGCAAGGCGCCGGCCCCGCTTCACCGCGTGCGCGGCAACGCGCTCGAATGGGAGATGCTGGGCACCCACGGCCTCAAGCGCCGCAAGCTGGGTGAGGACCCTGAGACCGGGCACGTCACCAACCTTGTCTACATCCCCGAAGGCTGGCGTGGCGGGGGCGTCGCGCATTTCCACGACGCCTTCGAGGAAGTCTACATGCTCGAGGGTTCGGTGACGCTCGATGGCAACCACTACTTCCGCAAGGGCGTCTACTTCTATCGCCCGGGCCACATCGTGCACGGCCACGATGAACGCTCCGAGGAAGGCGCGCTGGCTCTCGTGCGCAGCGATGGGCTGCTCTCGCTCCAGCTGATCCACGAGCCCGAGCAGCCGATCGAGTATCCCCTGCCTGAGGCCGATGATGGGCGTGGTCACGTCTTTGAACTTGCCATCGCCGATATTTCGCCTCGGCCCGACCCGGCGCTGCCCGAGGTGTGGACAATCAAGGCCTTCAGCGCCGATCCACGCAGCGGCGCGCGCACGTTCGAGGCGCTCGTGCCAGCCGGTTGGCAGGGCGAGGCGGCGGCTTTGGGGTGCAGTTGGGAAGCCTATGTCCTGGACGGCACGCTGGAAGGCGCGGGCAAGAGCTGGGTGGCAGGCGACTATACCGTGGGCGCGTCCGACACCCCGCTGCTGGGCGCCACCGCCAGTCCCGAGGGCGCGCGTATCCTCGTCTGGACCTTCGGAGCGGCTTCGTGAAGGCCGCCCGGCTCCACGCTCCGGGGGACATCCGCGTCGAGGACGTCATCCGGCCGGAGCCGGGCCCGGGACAGGTTCTCGTCCAGGTCATGGCCTATGCGCCCTACGGCACGGACGTGGGGACCTACCTCAACCGGGGCGGGCGCTACGTGAAGAGTTACCCGGTCGGCATCGGCGCGGACTTCTCGGGCATCGTCGCGCAACTGGGTGCGGGCGTGGAGGGGCTGGCCCTTGGCGACCGGGTCAGCGCGCTCGCGCTCGACCACTGCGGAATCTGCACGAATTGCGCGCGGGGACGGCACAACCTGTGCCTTGACCCTGCGTTTTGCACGCCCGCACGCCAGACCTGCTGCGAGGAGTACACGCTGGTCTCCGCGCGCAAATTGGCTGTGCTGCCCGATGCGGTCAGCTTCGAGGATGCCGCCATGCTGGCCGGCCCCGTCGATGCGCTCAATGCCTTTCGCCGCATGCGGCTTGCAGCGGGGGACAGGGTCGGCATCCTCGGCGTGGGCGCAATGGGGCTGGGCGCGGTCGCGATGGCCCGTGCGCTCGACCTCGATGTCGTGGCCATCGGCGGCAGCGGGCGCCGGTCCGAACTGGCCGGCGAACTGGGCGCGGGCCACCTGTTCCCGATCGGCGCGCACGGCGAAGCGGTTGCCGGCCGCGTGCTGGAGACCTTCCCCGAAGGCCTCGATGCGGTGATGGAGACCACCGCATCGGTCTGGGGCGTGGAGCAGGCCTTCGCGGTCGCCGCGCCCGGCGCGCGTGTCGCGCTGACGGGCGGGGGGGCGCTTCCCGTGACCAACTGGCAGATCGTCGAGCGCGAGCTGGAGATCCTGGGCGTGCGGGCGGGCGCGGGACAGGCGCAAGTCCTCGAATTCATCGCCAGTGGGCAACTCTCCCTCCGCCCTACGATCACTCGGCGCTTCGTGCTGGATGACGTGGCCGAGGCATTTAGTCTGCTGGCCGGACCTCAAGCCCGCGATGTCGGGCGTGTCATTATCGAGATCGGAGAGACCGCGTGACAACCGCAAGTGCCCCGCGCACCTTGTATCGCAAGCTCTGGGACAGCCACGTCATCGAAGTCGTGCCCGGAGCCGAAGGAGAGGGTGAGGAAAGCCGCGCGGCTCTCATCCACGTCGACCGCCACCTGCTGCACGAATGCAGCACGCACCAGTCCTTCGAGGCGCTGCGCAGCAACGGACGCTCGGTCCACCGCCGGGAAACGCACCTTGCCGTGCCCGACCACGCCGTCTCGACCGCGCTCGATCGGCTCAGCATCGCGCAGGACGATGGCGCGGCGGGCGCGCAGGTTGCGCGTCTGGCCTCCAACGTCGCCGAGTTCGACATTCCCTATGTGCCGCTCGGCGACGCGCGCCAGGGCATCGTCCACGTCATGGGCCCCGAACTGGGTTTCACGCTGCCCGGCATCACGCTGGCCTGCGGCGACAGCCACACCTCGACCCACGGCGCCTTCGGCGCGCTCGCCTTCGGCATCGGGGCGAGCGACTGCGAGACCGTGCTCGCCACCAACGCCATTGTGCAGAGCCGCGCGAAAACCGTGAAGGTCGAACTGTCCGGCACGCTGGGTGACCATGTCACCTCCAAGGACGTCGCGCTGGCGCTCATCGGGCGCTACGGCGCAGGCTTCGCCACCGGCTGCGCCGTCGAATTCACCGGCGAGGCTGTACGCGCCATGTCGATGGCCGCGCGCATGACCTTGTGCAACATGGCGATCGAGGCGGGCGCGCGCATCGGCCTCGTCGCCCCGGATGAAACCACCATCGACTATCTGCGCGGCCGTCCGCTGGCCCCGCAGGGCGCGATGTTCGAGCAGGCAGCCGACTACTGGCGCACTCTCGCCAGCGATCCGGGCGCGGAATACGATCGCACGGTTTCGCTCGATCTCGACGCGCTTGCGCCGCAGATTACCTGGGGCACCAACCCGCAGGACTCCGCGCCCGTTGACGGCACCGTGCCGGGCGCGCCCGAAGACGCCGAGGCCGCACGCCAGCATGCCAAGGCGCTCGCCTATATGGGCATTGAGGCGGGCATGCCGGTCACCGACATCGCCATTGACGTCGTCTTTATCGGCAGCTGCACCAACGGCCGCATCGAGGATCTGCGCGCCGCCGCTGCCGTCGCCAAGGGCCGCAAGGTTGCCGCTGGCGTACGTGCGCTGGTGGTGCCCGGCTCTATGGCTGTGCGCGCGCAGGCCGAAGAGGAAGGCCTCGACACGATCTTTACCGAGGCCGGGTTCGACTGGCGCATGGCGGGCTGCTCGATGTGCGTGGCGATGAACGAGGACCGCCTCGCCGAAGGCGAGCGCAGCGCATCCACCTCCAACCGCAATTTCGAGGGCCGTCAGGGCCGCGGAGGGCGCACCCACCTGATGAGCCCCGCGATGGCCGCCGCTGCGGCCGTGACCGGCCATATCGCCGATGTCCGCATGCTCGAGGAGATCCCGGCATGAAGCCTTTTGAAAGCTTGACCAGCCCGGTTCTGCTTCTGCGCGAGAACCGCATCGACACCGACATCATCTACCCTGCGCGCTTCTTGCTCATCATGCAGCGCGAGGGGCTGGGGCAGTACTTCTGCGCCGACCGCCGCGTCGATCCCGAAGGCAACGCGATTGCCAATCCGATCGACGAGGCCAAGGAACGCGGCGCGGGCATTCTCATCGCAGGTCGCGAATTCGGCTGTGGATCGAGCCGCGAACAGGCGGTCTGGACGATCAAGGACTTTGGGATCACCTGTGTGATCGCGGAAAGCTTTGGCGAGATATTCCAGGCCAACTGCCTGCGCAACGGGGTCCTGCCCATCGTCTTCGATCCCGCGACGGTCGAGGAACTGGCCACGCTCGGCAAGGATGGCGAACTGAGCGTCGATCTGGTCGCGCGCACCGTTACCGCGGGCGAGAAGGTCATCGACTTTGAGATCTCGGACAACGCGCGCGAGCGTCTGCTCAAGGGCTGGGACGAAACCGGCATGATCCAGAGCCGCTGGGGCGCTGCCATCTCGACCTTCGAGGACGGGCAGCGCGCCGCGCAACCCTGGCTTTACGAGCCGCTCGCCATCTGAGGCGAAGGGCTGGCACAGACCGTATCAGGAAGGGCGGCGAAGCATGGGTTTCGCCGCCCTTTTCTGTGTCCGCGAAAAATGCAACTTAAGTTAGTTGCGCATGGTCGAACGAAAATCATAAAAAGGCATACGTAAATTTCGCGTCTTGCGCGGAGTCGGGCATGGTGAAGCTCTTGGTTCGGCGTCGAACCGGCGTTACCACGTGGTATCGGACGGCCTCGCGCCGGGTATCTCGGACAAGTGCCGGGGCCCGTGCAAGTCGAACGGAAACAAACCCTTTGCAAGAAGGGAACCCGAAGCGCGCGCAGGCCTTGTTCCCGGCACAGGGGCAAGAGCCGAAGCAAGACGCGGCAATTGGGCGGAGACGATGATGAGTGAAGGCAAGACCACCTCGAAGGCCAAGTCGGCCAAGGCGACCAGATCATCGCGTGGCAGCGAAGATCTGGCGCAGATCCTGGCCGAGCAGATCCGCGCTGGGCTCCTTCCCGGTGACGGCGCGGAGGATGAGCCCTGGATCGATGACGCTGCGGCGTTCCTGCTCGATGCGGCGAAGACGCGCGAGGATGGCGAGAGCGTGGTCGAGGTGGCCTCGGCGGGCGAGGAGCGCCCGCTTTTGCGTGTGGCGCTCATCAATGAAGACATGCCCTTCCTGGTCGACTCGACTGCGGCCGCGCTTGCCGCGCTGGGCCTCGTGATTGACCGCCTGGTGCACCCCATCGTCAATGTCGCGCGCGAGGCAGATGGTAGGCTCTCGCGCTTCGGCCCCGATGGCCATGACGAGGCCTTTACGCGCGAATCGATGATCTACATCGAGATGGCGCGCGTCGATGCCCGCCAGCGCGGCGAACTCAAGCGTACCCTGGAAGCGATGCTGACCGACGTGCGCAGCGCGGTCGCGGACTGGCCACGCATGGTCGATGCCCTCCACGAGGACGCCTCCACCATCATGGACCGTGAAGGTGCCGCCCTGCTGGAGTGGTTCGCCTCGGGCATGCTCACGATCCTGGGGCACGTCACGCGCGGACGCGATCAAAGTCATTCGAAGCGCCTGGGCATCTGCCGCCGCGGGGTGAAGACGCTTCTCTCCGATGCCAGCTACGAGCGCGCTTTCGCGACCTTCGATGCCCAGCTTGCCGAGGGCAAGCTGGCAGCGCCGATGGTGATCAAGGCCAACCGCGTGTCGAGCGTGCACCGACGCGTCCCGCTCGACCTGTTTCTCGTGCCCGTGGTCGAGGAAGGCAAGGTCACCGCGCTTTCGGTCCATGCGGGCACTTGGACCAGCGAGGCGCTGGCCTCGCCGCCTGACCGCGTACCGCGCCTGCGTGGCGTGCTCGCGCGCATCGCTTCGAACATGAACTGCGATCCGCGCAGCCATACCGGCAAGGCGCTGGCGCATGCGCTGACCAGCCTGCCGCATGACCTCGTGCTCGGTCTGGAAGATGCCGACGTGGAACGACTGGCGGGCACGATGACGGGCCTTGTCGACCGGCCCCGGCCCCGCCTGCTGCTTGCGACCGCGCCGCTCATGCGCCACCTCTTCGCTTTCATCTGGTTGCCGCGCGACCTGGTATCGACCAAGATGCGCCACCGTATTCAGGCGCTGGTCGAGGAAGCGGCCAACGCGCCCGCGCTCGACTGGACTCTGGTGGTCGAATCGGGAAGTCTGGCCATGCTGCGCTACACCTTCGACATTCGCGAAGGTGTGCAGGAGCCCGACGAGGCCCAGCTCGACTATCGCCTCCAGGTGCTGCTGCGCGGCTGGACCGAGGCGGTTGCCGCCGTCCTTGCCCAGCAGCTTGAACCGGCGCGCGCGAATGCCATCGCGGGCCGCTATGCGGAAGCCTTCCCGCTTGGCTACCGCAGCGAGTACGGCCCGGCCGAAGCCGCCATCGATGTCGCGCATATGCGCAAGATCGTGGTCGGTGACGCGGGCGAGGCTGCGCGGGCCACGGGCCAGCGCGACGCACGTCTTTATGCGCATGAACAGGACGAAGAGGGCAACCTGCGCCTGAAGATTTACCAGGCCGCGGGGCAGCTGCCGCTCTCCGATGCGGTCCCCGCGCTTGAGAACTTCGGCTTCCGCGTCCTGGCCGAAGTGCCGACCGTGCTCGATCAGGGCCGCATCGGCACGATCCACGACTTCACGCTCGAACTTCCCGCAGGCACCGACCCCAATGCGGTCCTGGGCCTTGCTCCCATGATCGAGGACACCTTGTGTGCGGTCCTGAACGGCGAGGGCGAGAACGACGCGTTCAACCGGCTGGTGCCGGGACTTGGCCTCTCCAAGCGTGAGGCCAACTGGCTGCGCGCCTTCTACCGCTACTTGCGCCAGGGCGGCATGCACTTCGGTATCGCGACCGTGGTCGAGGCGCTGCTCGGCGCGCCCAAGGTGACACTCGGTATCGTCGACCTCTTCCGCGCGCTGCACCAGCCTGACTTCAAGGGCGACCGCAAGGCCGCGCAGGCTAGCGCCGAAGACGCCATCCGCGAAGGCCTGGCCGGGGTCGGCGCCATCAACGATGACCGTCTGCTGCGCGCCTACCGCGACCTCGTGCTGGCCATGCTGCGCACCAACGCCTTTGCACCCCATGCCCAAGTGGCGCTCGCTTTCAAGTTCGATTCCGCGGGCGTTCCCGGCCTCCCCAAGCCGCTGCCCTGGCGCGAGATCTTCGTCTATTCACGCCGGGTCGAGGGCATCCATTTGCGTGCCGGGCCCATCGCACGCGGCGGTCTGCGCTGGTCTGACCGGCGCGACGACTTTCGCACCGAAATCCTGGGCCTGATGAAGGCGCAGCGCGTCAAGAACGCGGTGATCGTGCCGACCGGCGCCAAAGGGGGGTTCTATCCCAAGCAGCTGCCCGATCCGTCGCGCGACCGTGCGGGCTGGGCGGCCGAAGGGCAGGCCAGCTACGAGATATTCATCGCAACGCTGCTTTCGATCACCGACAACATCGTCGAGGGCAAGGTCGTCCACCCGGAATGCGTCGAGATCCGCGATGGCGAGGACCCCTACTTCGTCGTCGCGGCGGACAAGGGCACGGCCAAGTTCTCCGACGTGGCCAACGGCATCGCGGAATCAAAGGACTTCTGGCTCGACGATGCTTTCGCGAGCGGCGGCTCGAACGGTTACGACCACAAGGCCATGGGCATTACCGCGCGCGGTGCCTGGGTCTCGGTGCAGCGCCACTTCCTCGAAATGGGAATCGACGTGCAGACCGATCCGGTCCGTGTCGTAGGCTGCGGTGACATGTCGGGCGACGTGTTCGGCAACGGCATGCTGCTTTCCAAGGCGATCAAGCTGGTGGCGGCCTTCGACCACCGCCATATCTTCATCGACCCCGAGCCCGACCCGCAGACCGGCTGGGATGAGCGCAAGCGCCTGTTCGAACTCACCCATTCGAGCTGGGATGACTACGACAAGTCGCTCATCTCCAAGGGCGGCGGGGTTTTCCCGCGCTCGATGAAGTCGATCCCGCTCAGCCCGGAAATCCGCAAGGCGCTGGGCGTTGAGGTCGAGGCGCTTGATCCGGATTCGCTGATTTCCACGATCCTGTGGGCGAAGGTCGACCTGCTCTGGTTCGGCGGCATCGGCACGTACGTGAAGGCCTCGAGCGAAAACAACGCAACTGTCGGCGATCCCGCCAACGACGCGCTGCGCGTCAGCGCCAACGAGGTGGGCGCGCGGGTCATCGGCGAGGGCGCGAACCTGGGCGTCACGCAGGCCGGGCGCATCGAGTTCGCACTCAAGGGCGATGAGGGACGCGGTGGGCGCATCAACACCGATTTCATCGACAATTCGGCGGGCGTCGACTGCTCGGACAACGAAGTCAACATCAAGATCGCGCTGGCCGCTGCGCGCCGCGCGGGCAAGCTCACCGAAAAGGCGCGCGTGGCGCTCTTGCGCGACATGACCGACGAGGTTGCCGAGATCGTGCTCGAGGACAACCGTCTCCAGGCGCTTGCCCTGTCCATCGCCGGGCGCGGCGGAGCGGACACGGTCCACTCGCATATCCGCCTCATCGAAATGATGGAAGAAGGTGGCAACCTCGACCGTGTGACCGAAGGGCTGGCCGAGAACGAGACGCTGGTGCGGCGCGGGCAGGACGGACGCGGCCTGGTCCGTCCCGAACTTGCCGTTCTCCTGTCCAGCAGCAAGCTGGTCCTGCAGGACGCCATCGAGAATAGCTCGCTGCCCGATGGCGAGACCTTGGCCCCGATGCTGGTGGAGGCTTTCCCCGAGCCGATGCAGGCCAAGTACAAGCCTTTCATCCGCGAACATCGCCTTGCGCGCGAGATCATCGCGACCAAACTTGCCAACCGCATCGTCAATCGCCTTGGCCTCGTCCATCCCTTCGAAGTGGCCGAGGAAGAGGGGGCAACTCTGGGGCAAATGGCCGCGGCCTTCGTTCTGGCCGAGGACATGTTCGATCTGGGCGATCTGTGGAGCCAGCTGGAAAGCGCAGAGATGCCCGAGGAGGCGCGCCTTGCCCTCTTTGACCGGACGGCCGGCGCGATGCGTTCGCACATGGCCGATCTCCTGCGCGCCGGGGCAGGACGCGTGGCGCCGGGTGAACTGAAGGACCGCCTCAAGGGCGGCATGAAAGTCCTCAAGGCCAACGTCTACGACCTTCTGGGCGAACACGCACAGGGGCAGTCGAAGCGCATTTTCGAGAGCCTGCGTGGGCTTGGCGCACCCGAGGAGCAGGCCCGCGCTGTGACGCGCCTGTTCGACCTCGACGGCGCGGTCGGAATCTCCGACCTTGCAGCCGAGACGAAGATTCCGGCGCGCGAACTGGTAGAGGCCTTCACTTCGCTGGGCGCAGGCCTGGGGCTCGACTGGGCGCAGGCCAGTGCGGCTCTGATGACGCCGACCGATCCCTGGGAGCGCCTGCTGGTGGCGGGGCTTGCCCGCGACTTCCAGCAGATGCGGCTTGACTTCCTGAAGGCGCTGGTGCGCACCAAGGCAGGCAAGGCCGATCTCGACGGCGCCACTGCACAGTGGACGCACGACAATGCGGCTGCGATCTCCGCCTTCCGCACGGTTGTGCGGCGGGCCGAGGAAGCGGGCGCACACACGCCCGCGATGCTCGCACAGATCGCGGTGCAGGCGCGCAACCTGCTGAAGCGCTGAACGCCGCTGGCGCGTGGTGGGTCAGTCTGCGGACTGGTCTGCCGCGCGCGGGTGGACGAAGCGCTTGGCGATGGTGCGCGCCAACCAGGGCCCGAGCAGCAGGATCGCGGCCATGCGCGCGGTCTGGAGGGTCATCACAAAGCCCACGTCAACGGGCGAGGACGCCGCGACAATGGCGATCGAATCCATGCCGCCTGGGCTCGTCGCGAGGTAGGCGGTGGCGATGCTGACGTTCGCGATATGAGATAGGCCAAGGCCCAGCAGAAAACAGGTGCCCATCATCGCGGCAATCGCCACAAGCACGGCGGGAAAGACTGTCCGGGCGCGCTGGATTGTCTCGATCGTGAAGCGCGAACCGATGCCCCAGCCCACCACCATGTACGCCACGGCCAGGAGCGCGCGCGGGACCGCGAAGCTTTCGACAACACCGCTGGCATGGAGAATGGTGCCCAGGACCAGCGGGCCCAGGATGTTGGGGGCGGGCAGGCGCACGAGACGCCCAAGGAACAGGCCCGCAGCTGCCGTAGCGAGCGTCGCCAGCATGGGGATTGGCGCGACCGGCCAGAACCAGGGCTGCAAGGCGGTGGTGACCGCGTGCGCGGAGCTTTCCTCGCCCAGCGTCATCGCCAGCGCCGAGGCGCCCAGCGTCACCATGACCACGCGCACGTAGGTCATGAAGGCGACCATGCGAAAATCCTCCCCGCTGTCGCGGGCCATCAGCACCATGGCGGTCGCAAGGCCCGGGGCCGAACCCCAGATTGCGACGGCGCCCGGGAGAATGCGAAAGGCCGCGAGCAGGATGCCCGTGCCGAAGGCGACGAAGAGCGTGGCAAGCGCGCCGCCGATGAAGATCGGCCAGTCGGCGGCAAAGCGCGCGACGACCTCGGGCCCCATCGAGGAGGCGATGAGACAGCCGACGATGGACTGGGCCACTGCGAAGAGGCCCGAGTTTGCCTTCATCTCGTAGTCGCGCAAGGCAAAGGCGATGGCCGCGAACATGGGGCCAAGCATGAGGCTGGCCGGGATGTGAAGCAGGTTTCCGCCCGCGCCCAGCACCACCGAAAGGGCGATGAGAGCAAGCCAGTGCTGCGGGTGCGAAGGAAAAAGGGTCACGCGGGTTCCGGCGCTGCAGTGCAGGAGAGGGCTGATCTCATCGCTCTGCGCGCAGGCGCGGGTAAATGCAATCTTTCGCATTTGCGGCAATCCGGCTGTCGGATGAAGTGGGCCCGTCCTCAGCCCAGCGGAAGCTTGAGCGGCGGCTTGATCGTCTCGAGCACGATGATCGATTTAACGTCCCGAACGCCGGGAATGCGCAGCATGGATTTGAGCGTGATCTGAGAGAGGTGCTCGACATCGCGGGCGATGACGTGGACCAGGTAGTCCATGTCGCCGGTCACCGCATGGCAAGCGATGACATAGTCGTTGTCCTGAATCGCGCTTTCGAAGCGTTCGATGTTGACGTCCGAATGGGCATCGAGATTGATGAGCACGTAGGCGTTGAGTTCCAGCCCCAGCTTGCGGGGATCGAGCACGGGCTGGTAGCCCCGGATCACGCCCTCGTCTTCCAGCTTGCGGATACGGCGGCTGACTGGCGTCGCCGAAAGCGCGGCGTGTTCGGCCACTTGCGCCACGGGCATGCGTGCATCCTCCTGGAGCGCGGCGAGGATCTTCCGGTCGAATTCGTCCAGCGGCATGAATCATCCAATCCCAGGTCGTTTTCTGGTGGAATACACCATGATGGCCCTTCTGGGGAGCGCATTGCGCACGAAACCGGCGCGGTCCCTATGGTACTATAATAGCCATGAAGACACCGCAGACGACAACAAGCGAAAGTGGTCTTCGTGGAGAGTATGGCAAGGTGGGCGCGGACTACACCGCGACGCAGGAGTGGGATGCCTATACTCCCGCGATGCACGACAGGTGGCGCCGTCTTTATGACGCGCAGGCCGAACTGACGCGCCGGCATGGTTGCCGCGCGTTCAGGGAGGGGCTGGCTCGGCTCGACTGCGCGCAGGCCATTCCGCGCTTTTCGGATGCAAACCGCGTGCTGGAACCGGCCACCGGCTGGCGGCTCGTCGCTGTGCCCGGGTTCATTCCGGACGCGGTCTTCTTCGACCACCTGGCGCATCGCCGTTTCCCGGTCACCCGCTGGCTGCGCGAGGAGCACGAGCTCGACTACCTCGTCGAGCCCGACGTGTTTCACGACTTCTTCGGCCACGTGCCGATGCTGCTCGACCCGGCTATCGCGGATTTCCTGCAGGCCTATGGCACGGCGGGCGCGCGGGCAATGGAACTGGGCGCGCTCGACATGCTGGCCCGGCTTTACTGGTACACCATCGAGTTCGGCCTCGTGCGTGAGGACGGCAAACTCAAGGTGTTCGGGGCTGGGATCCTGTCCTCGGCGGGTGAGACGCGCTTCTCGGTGACGGACCCACACGTGCTGCGCCTGCCCTTCGATCCCTTGCGGATCATGCGCACGGGATACCGGATCGACGCCTTCCAGGAGACGTACTTCGTCCTGGAGAGCCTGCCCGAGCTCGTCGAGCGGCTCGCCGCGCTCGACCTTACACCTTTCTATGCGCGCTGGCGCCACGCGCCGCCGATTGCCCCGGGCGCTTGCCTGCCGGGTGAGACGACATTCACTAATCTGGGAGAGACTGCATGACCGACCTTTTCGAAAACCCGATTGGCCTCAATGGCTTCGAGTTCGTGGAGTTTTCCGCGCCCGAGAAGGGCGTACTCGAACCCGTGTTTACCGCGATGGGCTTTACCCGCGTGGCGCGCCACCGCTCAAAGGACGTGGAGTTGTGGCGCCAGGGCGGGATCAACTTCATCACGAACTATGAACCGCACAGTCCGGCCTGGTTCTTCGCACGTGAGCATGGCCCCTCGGCCTGCGGCATGGGGTTTCGGGTCAAGGATGCACGCGCGGCCTATGAGGAATTGCTGCGCCGCTCGGCCGAGCCGGTCCATGTCGAGACCGGACCGATGGAGCTGCGCCTGCCCGGCATCCGGGGCATCGGGAACTCGATTATCTATCTCGTCGACCGCTACGAAAGCGCGTCTGACCCGGCGGCGCTTTCGATCTACGACATCGACTTCACGTACCTGCCCGGCGTCGAACGCCATCCGGCTGGCGCGGGCTTCAACACGATCGATCACCTCACCCACAATGTCTACGGCGGGCGCATGGCCTACTGGGCGGACTACTACGAGAAGCTCTTCAATTTCCGCGAAATCCGCTATTTCGACATCAAGGGCGAGTACACCGGCCTCACCTCCAAGGCGCTGACGGCCCCTGACGGGCGCATCCGCATCCCGCTCAACGAAGAGGGCGAGGGCGGCAAGGGCCAGATCGAGGAGTTCCTGCGGGCCTTCAATGGCGAAGGGATCCAGCACATTGCCCTCATCACCGATGATCTTGTCGCGGCGTGGGACCGCCTCAAGGATCTGGGTGTACCATTCATGAGTGCTCCGCCCGAAACCTACTACGAGATGCTGGCCGAACGCCTGCCCGGTCACGGGCAGGATGTTGGCGAACTTCAGATGCGGGGCATTCTCCTCGACGGGACGACTGAGGGCGGGCGTCCGCGTCTCTTGCTCCAGATCTTCGCCGAGGCGCAGGTGGGCCCCGTTTTTTTCGAATTCATCGAGCGCCAGGGTGACGACGGTTTTGGCGAAGGCAACTTCAAAGCGCTGTTTGAATCGATGGAGCGCGACCAGGTCCGCCGCGGCGTCCTCTACGTCGAGGAAAACGGCCCGCACGACTGAGAAATACGGGGCAGGTGGTCCGTCAAGGAGCCGCCGCCTCCGCCGCGTGCCGGACCTCCCATCCTCCAGGTCGAGGTCCGGCACGCCACTGATGGAACACCGGGAGAGAATGCGATGACCCAACCTCATGCACCGTCGCTTGGCGGCATCCACCATGTCGCCTACCGCTGCCGGGATGCGAAGGAGACCGTGGACTTCTATCGGGAGGTGCTGGGCATGGATTTCCAGCTTGCCATCGCTGAGGACAAGGTGCCCTCCACCGGCGCACCCGATCCTTACATGCACGTCTTCCTCGATTGCGGGGGCGGCAATGTTCTGGCCTTTTTCGAGTTGCCTAATTCGCCCGCGATGGACCGCGACCGCGCGACGCCCGAGTGGGTCCAGCACCTCGCCTTCAAGGTGGAGAGCGAGGACGATCTGCTCGCGGCCAAGACGCGCCTGGAGGGGCGCGGGCTTAATGTCGTGGGCCCGGTTCACCACGGAGTGTTCAAGTCGATCTACTTCTTCGACCCCAACGGCCACCGGCTGGAACTGGCCTGGCAGTTCGGCACGCCCGACCAGATGGAGCGCCTCAAGGCCGTGGCGGACGACATGCTGGAGGAATGGAGCCGCACCCGCCGCGCCCCGCGGCACGCGGCCTGGCTGCATGAGGCGGCGGCGGCGGGCTGACGGTACTGGTACGCTGCCATCCTCCTTGAGCTTGGACAGCGAACAGGGAAGGGCGTCCAAGGAGAGAAAGTAAAAGGAAGAAACCACTTAAAGGGGCCATCGCCCCTTGACCCCAAATCGGGCGACTTCACCGTTCTCAGCTAGGGTGGCTTTGCGGAAGTGAGGTCGATTGTTTTGGGAGCCCGAGGGCGGTGGCCCTCGGAACTATACCGCACGTATTACCCAACGAAAAAGCCCGCCGGGGTGACCGGCGGGCTTTTCACGTCATCGAGGTGCGCTTAGCGCAGGCGCACCGGGATGAAGAGCGGCGGGTTGCCGCGTGGCTGGACGCGCAGCAGCATCGCGGAGCGCTTCTCCGACTTGGCCGCTTCGACCGCCTTGGCAAACTCTTCCTTCGAGTTCACTTCCTTGCCATCGGCGAGAAGCACGATCATGCCGCGGCGAAGGCCCTTCTGAGCCGCGTCCGAGGCGGCGTCGACGCCGGCGATCACCACGCCCTTCGAGGGATCGCTGACGCCCAGCTGGCGTGCGATTTGCGGGCTCATGTCGATCACCGAGACGCCCAGGGTTTCCTCGATCACGCCCTGCGTGTCTTCCTGGCCGCGGTTGTCGAAGGGGTTGGAGTCCGAATCGTCGTCCGGGTTGAACGCCTGGTTCAGCTCGTCCTCGCCCGGGCGTTTGGCGACCGTGGCGTTGAGCGTGATCTTGCGGCCATCGCGCAGGACCACCAGCGGAATGCGGCTGCCCGGTTCGGTGTTGGCAACGAGGAAAGAGAGCGACTGCTCGCGGTTCACTTCCTTGCCGTCGACCGAGATCACGACGTCGCCCGCCTTCATTCCGGCCTTGGCTGCCGCGCCTTCCGGCTCGACCGCCTGGATGAATTCACCCTTGTTCTTTTCCACGCCGAGCGCTTCGGCCAGATCGTCGTTAAGCGGCTGGATGCGTACGCCCAGATAGCCGCGCTCGATCGCCTCACCCTTGATGAGCTTCTGGACGATGGGGGCTGCGGTCTCGGCCGGAATGGCAAAGCCGATGCCCACGCTGCCGCCGGTCGGTGAGAAGATCGCGTTGTTGATGCCGATGACGTTGCCGTTCATGTCGAACATCGGGCCGCCCGAGTTGCCGCGGTTGATGGCCGCGTCGGTCTGTAGGTAGCGGTCATAGGCGCCGCCGCCGCCGGTGTTGCGATAGACGGCCGAGATGATGCCTGAGGTGACCGTGCCGCCAAGGCCAAACGGATTGCCGATCGCGATGATCCATTCGCCCACGCGCGACTTCGAGCTGTCGCCGAACTTCACGAAGGGGAAGGGCTTGTCGCGGTTGATCTTGAGCACGGCCAGGTCCGAGGCGGCGTCCTTGCCGACCAGCTTGGCCGGGTACTCGGTGCCGTCCGGCATGGTGACAGTGATCGACTCAACCTGGCCCTTGCCGTCTGCGGTGATCACGTGGTTGTTGGTAACGACATAGCCGTCCGCCGAGATCACGAATCCCGAACCCAGTGACTGCGCCTCGCGCGTCTGGGGCGAGCCGCCGCGGTTGCCGAACATGCCCTCGAAGGGGGTGCCGGCAAAGGGGTTGGCCTGCTGCTGGACCTGGATGCGCTGACGCGTTGAGATGTTGACGACGGCAGGAGCCAGCTGTTCGGTGAGATCGGCGAAGCTGGCCGGCGCGCCGGAGCGCGGCACGACATGCGTCATCTGGCTGGCTTCGTTCTGGGCGACTTGCGCCCCGGCGGGGTATCCGGTCGCCAGCGAGAGGGTGGCGCCTCCCAGAAGGAGGGCGGTGGTCAATCCATAAGCGTATCGCACGGGCTTCACGTCCTTTGATTCCTCCGTTGCAACGGTGTCACGGCACCGTTTGTTCCGACCCCGCACCCCGGATGAAGCGGCGCAACTTAACCGGGTTTGAATGGTGCAGGGCTCGGGCTGGTATCTGTCCAAAAATCCGGGCTGTTCAGGGCTGCCGGAAGTGCTTGAGGTAGGCATTGTCCGGTGAAAGCAACAGGGTCTTCGATCCGGTTTCGCCATCCTTGGCAAAGGACACGTCGTAGCTCTGCATGGCGCGGTAGAAGTCGTAGAAGGCCGGGTCCTTGCCGAAGCTCTCGGCATAGATTCCCGCCGCTTCGGCTTCGGCTTCGGCGCGGATGATGCGGGCATCGCGCTGGCCGCGCGCGGTGATCGTCTTGGCTTCTTCCTGGCGCGAGGCCACCATGCGGTTGAAGGCGCTTTCCTGGGCACCGTCGGGAAGATCGGCGCGCTTGATGCGCACGTCGACCACGCGGGCGCCGTACTGCCGGGCCTCGCTGTCGAGCAGGTCGCGGATGTTCGCCATCGCCTGGCCGCGTTCGGCGGTCAGCAACGAGGTGAAGGTCCGCTTGCCCAATTCCTGACGCACGTTCGAGGAAAGAATCGGGATCAGCTGTTGCGTCACGTTCTCGCTGGTGCGTGCGGTCTCGATCATCTTGACCGGATCGGTGATGCGGTAGCGGGCATAGGCATCGACATTGACGCGCTGCTGGTCGGTCGAGAGCACCTGTTCCTGGCTCATGTCGACGGAAAGCAGGCGCTTGTCGATGCGCTGGACGCGCTCGTAGCCGGGAATGTGGAAGTGGATGCCTGCATCGGTCGCACCATAGGGCGCGCCCGCGACATAGGCGTTGTAGACGCGGTTGGGCTTACCTCCGCGCACGATCACCACCTGCTGGTCTTCGGGCACGATGATGACGCTCATCCACAGGCCGACAAGGACGATGGCCAGAGAGACCAGGAGGCCGGTGTACTTCTGCATCGAGGCGCTCATTACTGGCCTCCCTTCGCGTTGGCATTCCCGTCCGCGCTGGCGGCCGGCGCGGCCCTGCGGGTCACTTCGGGCAGCGGGATGTAGGGGGTCACGCCGTCGGCCTCGGCCACGACCGTGTCGTTGTTGCGCAGGACACGCTCCATCGTCTCGTAATACATGCGCCGCTTGGTCACTTCGGGGGCCTGGCGGTATTCCTCGTAGATCTTGTCGAACTGCGAGGCGTTACCTTCGGCCTCGGCCAGCTTCTGCTGGGCCCAGGCGCGCGCTTCGGAACGGTCACGCTCGGCGTCCTGCTGCGCCACTGTCACCTGTTCGAAAGCCGAGCGGGTCTTGGATGGCGGGTCGGACTTCTTGATTTCCACGCCCTGGATGGCGATGCCCGACTTGTAGTAGTCGAGCAGCGTCTGCATGCGCTCGCGCACGTCCTGTTCGACGCGCGCGCGTCCATCACCCGAGATGGCATCGTTGAGCGAGATCTGGGCGATCGAGGCGCGCATCGCGGTTTCGGCGACCTCGCGCACGGTTTCCTGCGGATCGGCAAGGCGGAACGTGTAGTTCTTGAGGTCCTTGATGTTCCAGCGCACGAGATAGGTCAGGTCGACCAGATTTTTGTCGCTGGTGAGCATCAGCTTCTCGCCGCTGCCTTCCGGGATGGTGTCGACGTTGAACGAACGCACGTCCTCCACCTTCACGCTTTCGATCGGCCAGGGGGCCGTCAGGCTGATGCCCGAATCGATGACGCGCGAATAGCGCCCAAAGCGGGTGACGACGCCCTGTTCGCCCGGATCGAGCTGGTGGAAGCTCGACAGGAAGAGGAACAGCACGACCACGCCGCCGATGAGGAAGGGCATCCAGGAGGAGCCGTCGGGACGGCGCGGCATCTGCGGGAAGCCGCCGCCGGGGCCGCGCGGGCCACCACCACCCCCGCCCTTGCGCGGATCGCGCGAGCGGAAGATGTCCTCGATGCTGGCCGAACGGCGTGGCGGGGGATTTCCGCTGGGAAGCCAGGGATTGCGCGGGCCCGAGCTGTCGCCCGAACCGTCGCCGGATCCGCCATTGTCGGTGTCCTCGCCGCCCGAACTGTCATCCGAGCCACGGCCGTCCTGGCCCGATCCGGTGCCATCCTCGCCCGATGAGCCGCCGCCCGAGCCCCAGGGGCTGTTGCGTCCGGCCATCTTCAGGCCTGCTCGCGTAATTGCATCGCCAATCGCTTTCATGGCGTTATCTATAGGAAGGCTTGGACCAAAAAACACCCTTGCACCGAAAAACAGGGCCACTCTTGCCCTTTTTCCTTCGCTGGGCCACCTGAGCGCCATGAACCGCTCACAATTTCGCAAAGTGACGCCCCTGTCATGAGCAGCCCCGACAGCACTCCCGATACCGAGGCGCTGCGCGCGCTGCTTCCCGCCCAGGCGCGCGAGCGCCTGCAATCGCTGCGCTGTGCCGAAGGCACGGCGACGTTGATTCTGGAGGCATCCGGGCTTTCCGCCCGCGATCGCGCCGCGCTTGAGATCGCGTCGCGCAAGGCGCTGCTGCGCGAAGAGGATATCGCCGAAGTGCGCATCGCCTTCATGGCCGACAAGGACACCGGTCCCGTCAAGGCGGCCCCGCGCATCCTTGCGGTCGGCTCGGGCAAGGGCGGGGTCGGCAAGTCGACGCTCTCGACCAACCTGGCTGTTGCCCTCGCGCGGCAGGGGCTCAAGGTCGGCCTGGTCGATGCCGATATCTACGGCCCCTCGCAGGCGCGTCTGCTCGGCACCGAGGGGACAAAGCCCGTCGCCCATGACAAGCGGCTGGTCCCGGTGGCGAGCTCTTGGGGCGTGCCGGTGCTTTCGATGGCGCACCTCTCCGAACCCGGGCAGGCCATCGCCTGGCGCGGGCCGATGGCGGCAGGTGCGTTGACCCAGCTCCTGGAAGCCCACTGGGAAGACGCCGACGTGCTCGTGGTCGATCTGCCGCCGGGCACGGGCGACGTGCAGCTGACCATGCTCCAGAAGTTCAAGCCAGCCGGGGCAGTCATCGTTTCGACCCCGCAGGATCTGGCGCTGATCGATGCGACCCGCGCGATCGATCTCTTCACCAAGGGCGGCGTCCCCATCGTGGGCCTGGTCGAGAACATGGCGGGCTACATCTGCCCCCATTGCGGCGAGGAAAGCGATCCCTTCGGATGCGGAGGGGTACAAGCCTCGGCGCAGGAGCTGGGCGTGCCTTTCCTGGGGCGCATCCCGCTCGACATCGCCATCCGCACCCAGAGCGATGCCGGGACACCGCCTGCGGCCGGTGATGGCAAGCAGGCCGAGGCCTTTGCCGCGCTGGGCCAGCAGATCGCCGGGTGGCTGAATAGCATGGCGGTCGCGGAGAGCAACTGATGCGCGTCACGCGTCGGGGCATCCTGGTAGGGGGACTTGTCGGTGGCGGGCTTGCCATTGGCTGGTTGCTGCGCCCGCGCAGCTTTCCGCTACCGCTCCAGCCCGGGCCCGACGAAAAGGCTTTCGATGCCTGGATCAAGATCTCGCGCCATGGCGTCGTCACTGTCGCCGTCCCGCAGGTGGAGATGGGGCAGGGGATCACCACGCTACTGCCACAGATCGTCGCGATGGAACTGGGCGCGGACTGGCGCCAGATTGCTGTCGAGCCCGCGCCGGTCAGCGCGCACTATGCCAACACCGTCCTCGCCGCCCGCTGGGGCGAGATGTGGTTGCCCGCCGCCCCGCGCCTCGTCGAGCAGCCCGAGGACCTCGTCACCCGCCGCTGGGCGGAGGACAACCGCTTCAACGTTACCGCGGACGGCACCGCGCTCGCCGCCTACGAAGCGCCCGCGCGCGCTGCGGCGGCATCTACCCGCGCGCTCCTGATGCAGGCGGCGGCCCAGCGTTGGGGCGTGGCCTGGGAGGAATGCACTGTTGCCGATGGCCTTGTCCGCCATCAGGAGCAGACCTTGCCCTTCGGCGCGTTGGCCGAGGCGGCGAGCCGCCTTGACCCGCCCGATGTGCCCCCGCTCCAGCCCGTGGCGCCTGCCGAGGACCCGAGCGACTTCCCGCCCGGCGCCGAGCTTGCCTTCCCGCGCCTTGATCTTCCCTCCAAGGTCGATGGCTCGTGGACCTTTGCAGGCGATGTGCGCTTGCCCGGCATGCTCCACGCCGCGATCCGGCACGGCCCCATTGCGCAGTCAAGTCGCCTCGAAACGATCGACGAGGCCCGCGGGAAGGACGTGCGCGGCTTCGAGCGGATCGTGAAGGGTGAAACGCAAGGCGTTGCCTGGGTGGCCGCGCTTGCCAGCAACCGATGGGCGGCCGAGACCGCGCTGGAGCGTATGCAGCCGCTGTTCCGCTTCGCCGGGGGCGTCGACAGCGCCGAAGTCGAGGCCGCGCTCGACACCGCCCTTCGCGATGGCCATGCCCGCCGTGTCTTCGGACAGGGGGAGATGGATCTTACCGGGGGCGCACTGCCGATTCAGTTGCGCTACGAGGTCGCGCCCGCGCTCCATGCCGGGATCGAGACGGCGGCGGCCACCGCGCGGCTTGCGGACGGACTCCTCGAATTGTGGATCGGGACGCAGGCGCCCGAGGCGGCGCGGCGCATGGCGGCCGAAGCCGCAGGGCTCTCGCCTTCGCAGGTCGTGCTCTACCCCATGGCGCTGGGCGGTAGTTTCGACCGGCGGCTCGAAGTTGCTCTTGCAGGCCAGGTGGCGCGCCTTGCGCAGGAGGCGAAACGGCCCGTCCAGCTCGTCTGGTCGCGCGCCGAGGAGCATCGCGCCGGTTTTCCGCGCACGCCCGCCGTCGCGGTCATGGCCGGGCGTCCGGACACCAACGGAGGCATCGGGGCCTGGCGGGCGCGCATCGCGGTACCGGCCAGCGCGCGCGAGTTCGGCCGCCGCCTGATCGATGGCGACACACCGGCTCAGGCCATCGCGGCGGTCGACGGCGAAGAGGATGCACTGGTCCTTGAAGGCGCGGTACCTGTCTACGCCATTCCGCATATCGAGATCGATCAGGTGCCTGCGCGCATTGCGCTGCCCACCGGGCGCCTTCGCGGCAACGCGCATGGCTATACCGCCTTCTTTACCGAGTGTTTTTTCGACGAGATGGCCCATCGCCATCAGAGGGAGCCTCTGGCGCTGCGCATGGCTTTGCTCGGCCGGACGCCGCGCCTTGCCGAATGCCTGCAGCGTGTCGCCTCCCTGGCGCAGTGGGACGGGGGCGCGGACCAGAGCGGGCTTGGGCTTGCCTGCCATGCTCTGCGCGGAGGCTACATCGCGGCTATCGCCAGTGTCCGGCGCGAGGAAGGTGGGGTGAAGGTCGAACGGCTGAGCGCGGTGGCCGATATCGGGCGGATCGTGAACACCGACATTGCGCGCCAGCAGATCGAAGGTGGCTTGCTGTTCGGTCTCGGCCTCGCCCTAGGCTGCAGCACGCGCTACGTGAAGGGCCGCCCCCAGACCGAAACCCTGGGCGAACTGGGCCTGCCGACCTTGCGGGACACGCCCGAGATCGAAGTAGCCTTCGTCACCAGCGATTCCGAGCCGGTTGATCCCGGCGAACTGGGCGTTGCGGTCGCGGCGCCCGCGCTTGCCAATGCACTTTTCTCTGCAACCGGGCTTCGTTTCCGGCGTTTGCCGCTTTTTTCCGAGGAACTGTGATGCTGCGTCCCGACACTCATCCGGCGGCCCCTGTGGGGCGTATCGGCGTTCTGCTGGTCAACCTGGGTACGCCTGAGGCGCCCACGGCGCCGGCCGTGCGCCGCTATCTTGCCGAGTTCCTGTCCGACCCGCGCGTGATCGAGATCCCGCCGCTGGCCTGGAAGCCGATCCTGCACGGCATCATCCTGCGCACGCGTCCGGCCAAGTCCGGGCATGCCTATAGCCAGGTCTGGACCGAGAAGGGCTCGCCCCTGGCGGCCATTACCAGCGACCAGGCCGAGGCGCTTCAGGCGCGCCTGAGCGGGATAGTCCGGGTCGACTGGGCGATGCGCTATGGCAATCCCTCGATCCCCGACCGGCTGCAGGCGCTGAAGGACGAGGGCTGTGACCGCATCCTCATTGCCCCCCTCTATCCACAATATTCGGGCGCGACGACGGCCTCGGTCATGGACAAGCTGGGCGAGGCGCTGAAGACGATGCGTTGGCAGCCTGCCATTCGTACGCTTCCCCCCTACTACGACCATCCCGCCCATATCGCGGCGCTGGAAGAGGACCTCGCCGCGCAGATGGAGGCGCTGGCGTTCAAGCCCGAGGTGCTGCTGCTCTCCTTCCACGGCATGCCCGAACGCACGCTGCATCTGGGTGATCCCTATCACTGTCAATGCCGCAAGACCGCGCGTCTGCTCTCCGAACGGCTGGTCGGGCGCTTGCCCGACCTGCGGGTCGAGACGAGCTTCCAGTCGCGCTTCGGGCGGGCCAAGTGGCTTGAACCGGCGACCGACGTGGTATTGGCGAAAGAAGCCGCTGCGGGCACGAAACGGATCGCGGTTGCGGCTCCGGGCTTTTCGGCCGATTGCGTGGAGACACTGGAAGAACTCGCCCTGCGCGGACGCGAACAGTTCGAGGAGGCAGGTGGCAAGGACTTCGCGACACTGACGTGCCTCAACGCCAAGCCCATAGGCATTGAGATGCTCGAAGTTCTTGTTCGTCAGGAGCTTGGCGGGTGGTGACAGGAATTTAACCGCGCCGCTCGATTGACGTGGTTCCTCTTTGTTCTACTCCTGTTCTATCGGAAGTTTACGGAGTCGGGCAGATGCGAGGGACGGACGTTTCGCAACGAGATTTCGCTTACGGGGAGGCCGGGCAGGCGCGTACCCGGCTCTCGATTTACGCGGACAGGCCCAATCTGCGCGCGGGCGCGCGCGAAGACGCTGTTGCCGCCGGGCTGGAAGTGACCGCTACGGGGAGCTTGGAGGACCTCGCGTTCGAGGATGTCCGGCCGCTGGGCGACATTGTCCTTGTCGACTGCCCGCAGGTGGATGCGCGCGGCACCGCCATGCTGGCGCGCCTCGATCAGATGGCCAGGCGTTCGGGTACACGGCTCATCGTCTCAACCTCGGTGGAGGCGCTCGACAGCGTCTTTTCGTGCATGGATCAGTCCGACCCGATCCTGCTGGTCGATCCCGACCGGGCTGAACGCGTGCTGGCGCTGGGACGGGTAATGGCGAGTTTCGGTCAAACGCGCCTGCGCGAACTGTCCGAAGACGACCGCCTGATGCTGCTGCGGCTGACCGAACAGGTCGGCCAGATCGCCGGACAGATCCAGCGCCTGGGACCCGGATCGGGAGCAGGGGCACCTGGCAGTGGTCCTGTTTTCGACTTCGGCCAACGGGTCGAGACCAAGCCCGGAGAGGCCGCCAAGGCCGATACGCCGCTTGAAATGCCCCCGCCTGCACTCGTGCGCCGGATCCTGCGCCAACGCGAGCAGCGCAAGCGCTTCTTCGAAGGCAACCTCTTTGCCGATCCGGCCTGGGATATGCTGCTCGATCTCACCGCCTCGCAAGGAGAGGGGAAACGGGTTTCCGTGACGTCGCTGTGCATCGCCTCGGGCGTGCCACCGACGACGGCGCTGCGCTGGATCAGCCAGATGGTGGAGGCCGGGCTGTTCGTGCGCGTGTGCGACGACAGCGACCGGCGGCGGGCCTTCATTGCGCTGTCCCAATCCACGCAGGATGCGATGGCGCGCTATTTCGCACAGCTCGAACTGTCTGGTGCGATGCCGCTTTGAATATGGCCGAGTTCGGCCTCAATGGACCATGGCCCATTGATCGCGGGATCGGCAACCTCGGCTGTCTCGGCGAAGGCGGCGGACGGGACGTGAGGGGGCCAGTTGCGGGGCCCGGAGGAGCTGCCAAGCCGAATTAAAGGCGCCGTACACCGCGCACCCATTGCGAGGCGATCTGCTTGAGCATGGCGCGATCGTCGGGGAGTTGGGCGGCATCGTTGAGCGCGCGCGTATCGAGAAGTACGCGCGGATCGAGCGGTTCGACAAAGGCAAGGCCGCACTGGTTGTGGGCGCACCAGACGACCTCGCCGAACGCTTCGTGGCGCCCCCAGGCGAGCACGACCTCGCTGCCTTTGGTGAGCCGGGCGTCGGTCAGGAAGCGGGCGCCGTTGCCGGAAAGATCGGCCAGAATGACCTGGAAGTCTTCGGCCAGAGTCTCGATCCGTGCGGGTAGCCGAACGCGCAGGCGGCTCTGGCTGCGCCGTCCGGAGGCTACCTCGGGATGGTTCTCAAGCGCGCCTCGGCTGATGGTCCTGCGGCGTACATGGCGATGGGAAGGGTCGGTCTCGCGCATGGCGCCCATCTTGTCACGCAACAGGCTGCGGCGGCGTTAGGGCGGGACTCACGAAATGCCCTATCCGCAATTGTGCGGAAGAGGGCAGGCGAAGTTGCCGCCGTCGGGACGCGCCAAGGCATACAGCCTGATTGCGTCCTCTGAGCTGGCGGATCACGAGTCGGACAAAGTGGAAGGCGCGCACTCATCCTTACAAGGGCCTGTCGCTCCTTGCCCCCTTAATGGGCGTCCTCACCATTCCTGGACAAGGTGGCGTGGAAAATGTGCGCTGGGCAGTTAAGGGAGCCCGAGGACGAGGGTTCTCGGTCCCGTTTTCTGACCTTGGCCCAGATTCCGAACGGGATGTGCAAGGTGAACGTCCGGCTGGGCCCTTCTCTGGCGTGGAACCTCCCACAGCGGCACTTGGGAGCTTCCTCTCCTGCCTGATACCTGCGCTACAGCTGGCGCTTCTCCAACTTGCGGGCGAGAGTACGGCGATGAAGGCCGAGGCGGCGGGCGGCTTCGGATATGTTGAAATCGCATTCCACCAGGGTCTGGTGGATATATTCCCATTCCAGCGTCTTGATCGAGGTCTTGCGCCCCTCGACCGGGATGCTGGCGTCGCCCTGCTTGCTGGCGAAGGCGGCCTCGATGTCGTCGGAATTGCTGGGCTTGGCGAGGTAGTGCGAGGCGCCGAGCTTAATCGCCTCCACGGCGGTGGCGATGCTGGCAAAGCCGGTGAGGACGACGATGTGCGTGTCCGGATCGTGCTCGTGCAGATCCTGCACCACGGTGAGGCCGGAATCGGTGCCCAGCTTGAGGTCGACGACCGCGTAGGCGAAGTGCTCGGTGCGGGCGAGCTCGGCGGCCTCCTGGGCGCTCGCGGCGCTGGCCACACGGTAGCCGCGACGTTCGAACGAGCGTGCCAGCGTGCGCGAAAACGCCGGATCGTCCTCGACGATAAGCAGGCTGGGAGTAGGGGCCTCTGTGCGGGCTGGCCCGTCTTCGGGCAAGGTGGTCATGGCGTGTCGTCCTTGGTGTAGGCAAGCGCGGCAAGGGGCAGGATCAGGCGAACACGGGCGCCGCCCGCTTCCAGGTTCGCGACCTGAACCTGTCCGCCAAGCTTGCGCACCACGTTTACGACAAGGAACAGCCCAAGGCCACCGCCCGGACGCCCCTTGGTCGAGGAATAGGGCTGGCCGACCCGCGCCAGCATCTCGGGCGTGAAGCCCGGGCCCCGGTCGGTCACGGTGACGAGGATGTCCTCGCCGCGGCGTTCGAGCGCCAGCACGACGAGTTCGGGCGATACCTCCTGCGCGTTGTCGATGACGTTGCCGATGACCTGGCGCAGCCCTGGATCGGCGACGATCACGATGTCCTCGCCGATTTCGTCGAGGAAGCGCAGTTCGCCCTCCCGGCGCGCGTCCCATTCCGCGAGAAGGTCCTCGAAAAAGGCGCGCACGGTGGTGACGGCCGGGTTCACGCCGCGCATCTCGCCCGCCGACATGAGGATGCCGCCGACGATGGTCTTGCAGCGTTCGAGCTCGGTGCGCATGGCGGTGAGGTCCTCGTTCAGCTCCGGATCGTCGGCGATGCGGGGCAGGCGGGCCCAGTCCCCGAGCACGACCGAGAGCAGCGAGAGGGGCGTGCCCAGTTCATGCGCGGCGCCCGAGGCGAGCAGGCCCATGCGGATGATGTGGTCTTCCTCGACCGCCTGCTGCTGGAGCTCGGCGAGCGCGCCTGCGCTCTCGCGGCGGTTGCGGTCGAGCCGGATCACGAAAACGACCAGCAGCACGGCGGTCAGGATGAAGCAGAACAGGCTGCCCAGGAGGTAGAGTCCGAAGGGGTTGTCGAGGTGCTCGGCGGGCAGTTCGAGTGGGATGTAGACGAAGGTGAGAGCAAAGACGGCGAGGCTTGCGATGGCCGCGATGGCCCAGCTCCACTGCTTCTCCAAGATGACCGCGCCGATCACGATCTGCAGCAGGAACAGGAAGGTGAAGGGGTTGGTCGCGCCGCCCGAGTGGTACAGCTGCCAGGTGAGTACGCCCACATCGATAAGGAGGGCGGAGAACAGCTCGGGCTGGGGGAAGCTGGTACGCCGCGCGAGGACGCCTGCGATCGTGAAGTTGAGGACGATCAGGAACAACGGCGCCAGCAAGAGGGGGCCCAGCGGCAGGCGCACCGCGAAAAGCTGGGCCACCCCCACGATCGTCACAAGCTGGCCGATCACCGCGATCCAGCGCAGCTGCATCAGCAGGTAGACGTTGCGCCAGCTTTCCGAGCGGGTCGCGGGGGGCGGGGCCATGAGGTGCATCAGGCCAATGAGCGGCCTGTGCGGCTCCATGCAAGAAAAATTCCGAAAAGCGAAAGTGCGCAAAGCGCAAACCAGGTCAGCGCGTAGACGAGGTGGTTGTCCGGAAAGTTGATGACGGTGAGGCCGGAAACGGGCATCTCGCCCTTGGCAGGACGGTTGGCCTTTTCTTCCTGGACGTCGATGAAGACCGGTTCGCTGCGGCCTGCTCCGCGGGCCGCCGAAAGCGCTGCGAGGTCGCGCGAGTACCAGCGCTCGTCGGCGGGGCGGTTCGATTGCAGGAGGCTGCCGCCGGGTTCGGAGAGGCGCACGAGGCCGATGACGCGGACGGGGCCGTCCGGCGCGCTGGCGCGGGCGGTGGCAAGATCCGTGCCCGAGGGCAGGTAGCCCCGGTTGACCCAGACCTTGCGACCCTCCCCGGTTTCAAGGAGAGTCATCGTCCAGTAACCGGTGCCAAGGGCCGTGGCCGCGCGCACGAGGGCGGTGGCGGCGGGCCGATACTGCCCGGCGATCTCGACGCGCAAGTATTCGTAGGAATCCTTGTGCATTTTGCTGAGCGCATCGGGGGTGGGAAGCGTGACGGGCGCGGCGGTGACACGTGCATTCACCCGGTCGATCAGGTCATGCTTCCAGTGCATGCGCTGAACCTGCCAGATGCCCAGCGCAAGGAAGAGGACTGCCGCCAGAAGGAGAAACGCGGCAAGCCCCCAGGGCCGCCGCGCTTCTTTCTGCGTGTCCATGTCGGCCACAGGCCAGGTCAGGGCAGCTGTCCCATGTCGTGGGGCATCGGCATCATGTTGGTGTTGAGGTGATGCATGACCCACAGCGAGCCGGAGAGGGCAATGACCACGATGATGATCGTGAAGATCAGGGCCATGACCGTCCAGCCGTTGTTGGACTTGGTGTTCATGTGCAGGAAGTAGATCATGTGAACGACGATCTGCACGATCGCGAAGGCCATGATGACGATGGCGGTGGTCGCCTTGTCGGCAATCGCGTTGGTCATCACCAGCCAGAAGGGAATGGCGGTAAGGATGACCGAAAGCAGGAAGCCGATCACGTAGTCGCGCATGGTGCCGTGGCCGGCACCGTGATCGTCGTGGTGATCTTCCGCGTGGGGGGTGGAGTGGTCGCTCATCACAGCATTCCCATCAGGTAGACGAAGGTGAAGACGCCGATCCAGATGACGTCGAGGAAGTGCCAGAACAGCGAGAGGCACTGCAGACGGCGTTGGTTGGCCGGGGTCAGGCCCTTCTTCGAAAGCTGCACGACAAGCGTGAACAGCCAGATCAGGCCGAAGGTGACGTGCAGGCCGTGGGTGCCCACCAGCGAGAAGAACGCGGTGAGGAAGCCCGAGCGCCAGGGGCCAGCGCCTTCATGGATCAGGTGCGAGAACTCGTAGAGTTCGATGGCGAGGAACGAGGCGCCAAAAACGGCGGTGACCAGCAGCCACCCTTGTGTCGCGCGGACCTTGCCCTTTTCCATCACCAGCATCGCGAAGCCGTAGGTGATCGAGGAGAACAGCAGCATCGCGGTGTTCACCGCGATGAGCGGCAGCTCGAACAGGTCCTTGGGGCCGGGCCCGGCGGCAAAGTTGCCGCCGAGAACGCCGTAGGCTGCAAAGAGCATCGCGAAGATGAGGCAGTCGCTCATCAGGTAGATCCAGAAGCCCAGCATGGTGCTGGCGCCTTCGGGATGGTGGTGCGGCTCCAGCTCGTAGAAGGCGGCGGTGCGCGCTTCAGGGCTTGCCGCGGTCGCGGTGGAGTTGGTCATGGTGTCCCGTGTCGTGGCGGTCATGGTTCAGGCTCCTGCGGGCAGGGGCTGGCCATGAGCCGCCGCTTCGGTTTCCGCGACTTCATCGGCAGGGATGTAATAGTCGCGGTTATAGTTGAAGGTATGGGCGATCGAATAGCCGATCATGCCCACGAAGGTGATCGCGGCAAGCCACCAGATCTGCCAGATCATGGCAAAGCCGAAGACCGTGGCGATCCCGCCCAGGATGATGCCGGTGCCGGTGTTCTTGGGCATGTGGATGTCCAAGAAGCCCGACTTGGGGGCTGCCACGTCGCAGCGCTTCATGTCTTCCCAGGCATCGATGTCGTGAATGACCGGGGTGAACGCGAAGTTGTAGTGCGGCGGGGGCGAGGTAGTCGACCATTCGAGCGTGCGGCCACCCCAAGGGTCGCCGTCACAGGCCAGTTCCTTGCGCTTCCAGATCGAGAAGGCGACCTGGAGGACGAAGGCGCCGATGCCCGCTGCGATCACCGCGGCGCCGATGGCGGCCACGACGAACCAGATCTGCAGGTTGGGATCGTCGAACACCCGCATGCGGCGGGTGACGCCCATCAGGCCGAGCACATAGAGCGGCATGAAGGCAAGGTAGAAGCCGACAACCCAGCACCAGAACGAGATCTTGCCGAGACCTTCATGGAGCTTGAAGCCAAAGGCCTTGGGCCACCAGAAGTTGATGCCGGCAAAGACACCGAAGACGACGCCGCCGATGATCACGTTGTGGAAGTGGGCGATCAGGAACAGCGAGTTGTGGAGGACGAAGTCCGCTGGGGGAACGGCGAGCAGCACGCCGGTCATGCCGCCGATGGTGAAGGTGACCATGAAGGCAACCGTCCACATCATGGGCAGTTCGAAGCGGATGCGACCGCGGTACATCGTGAAGAGCCAGTTGAACAGCTTTGCACCGGTCGGGATCGAGATCACCATGGTGGTGATGCCGAAGAACGAGTTGACGCTCGCGCCCGAACCCATCGTAAAGAAGTGGTGCAGCCACACGATGTACGACAGAATGGTGATGACCATCGTGGCGTAGACCATTGAGGTGTAGCCGAAAAGGCGCTTGCCGCAGAAGGTGGCGGTGATTTCCGAGAATACGCCGAAGATCGGCAGGATCAGGATGTATACCTCGGGGTGACCCCAGATCCAGATCAGGTTCACGTACATCATGGCGCTGCCGCCAAGATCGTTGGTGAAGAAGTTGAAGCCCAGGTAACGGTCCATGGACAGCATCGTCAGAACCGCGGTCAGAACCGGGAAGGCGGCCACGATCAGGATGTTGGTGCAAAGGGCGGTCCAGGTGAAGATCGGCATCTTCATCATGTTCATGCCCGGCGCGCGCATCTTGACGATGGTGCAGATCAGGTTGACGCCCGAGAGCAGTGTACCGACACCTGCGATCTGGAGCGACCAGATCCAGTAGTCGACGCCCACGTAAGGGCTATAGGCGATGCCCGAGAGCGGGGGGTAGGCCAGCCAGCCGGTCTGTCCGAACTCACCGATGAACAGCGAGGCCATAATCAGGACCGCGCCCGAAGTCGTCATCCAGAAGCTGAAGTTGTTCAGGAACGGGAAGCTGACGTCGCGGGCGCCGATCTGGAGCGGAACCACGTAGTTCATGAAACCGGTCACGAACGGCATGGCCGCAAAGAAGATCATGATCACGCCGTGGGCGGTGAAGACCTGGTCGAAGTGGTGGGCGTTGAGGTAGCCCTCGCTGCCCCCGAAAGCGAGCGCCTGCTGGAGGCGCATCATGATCGCGTCGGCAAAGCCGCGGATGAACATGATGAGGCCCAGCACCATGTACATGATGCCGATTTTCTTGTGGTCCACGCTGGTGAACCACTCCTTCCAGAGATAGCCCCAGACCCTGAAGTAGGTGAGGGCGGCGACGAGGGCGATACCGCCCAGCATCACGCCTGCGAAAGTGGCCCACACGATCGGGTCGGGTGGGATCGCGTCCCACCACAGGCGGCCCAATAGCGGGCTCCAGTGCGAATGATCTACGGCTTCGATTGCCATGGTCTTAGTTCCGGGAAGTCTTGGAGGGGCGAGCCGGCGTGCTCTGGGGGTCGTTCTGGCCAGCCAGCGAGAGCGACTGAGGGGCCGAGAGGCCGAACCCGGTCAGCGAGTTCTTGTCCTTGGGCGCCTCGACGGTGTTGTCGATGACGGCACCGGCTTCCTGTTCACACAGGGCGCGCACCCAGGCCAGCTCGCGGGTGAGCGCGGCGTCGGGGTTGCGGGTCGCATCGAGAGCGGCCTCGCGGCCGTGCTTGTCGTAGGTCAGCATCTCGACGTTGTGGATGCCGGCCTTGCCCAGGCCGCCACGCGCGTCGATCGCCATCATCTCGCTCATACACATCTTGCCGGGCTCGACGCACATGTCGACGATGCGGCCGTAAAGCTTGGCGTCGACGTTCGCGAAGTGCATTGCGGGAACATTCTCGCTGGGCTTTTCGAGGTCGAGGTACCTGGGCGCATCGAGCGTGCCTGCGGCCTTTTCGCCGCCGTTCTTCACGTCCGCGACCCAAGCGGCGAAGCCTGCATCGTCGACCGAACGGACCGGGAAGCGCATGCCCGAGAAGCCAGCGCCCGAGTAGTTGGCCGAGAAACCAATGAAATCGTCACCCGTGCGGTTCATGACTGCGTTGAGGCGGGTCTCCATGCCGGGCATGGCATAGATCTGGCCGGCCATTGCGGGCACGTAGAACGAGTTCATCACGCTCGATGCGGTAATGCGGAAGTGCAGCGGGCGGTTTGTGGGAACGACCAGTTCGTTGACCGTCGCCACGCCCTGCTCGGGATAGATGAACAGCCACTTCCAGTCGAGCGCGACGACGTCGACCTCGAGCGGTTCGGCCTGCGCGCTGATCGGCGTTTCGGCATCGATGCGCCCGATGGTGCGATAGGGATCGAGAAGGTGGGTGCTCACCCAGGTGAGGGCGCCCAGGCAAATGATGATGAGCAGCGGTGCGGCCCAGATGACCAGTTCGAGCTGGGTCGAGTGATCCCAGTCGGGCTGATAGTTCGCCTCCTTGTTCGACGCGCGGTACTTGAACGCGAAGAACAGCGTGAGCGCAATGACGGGGACGATGATGAGCAGCATCAGGAGGGTCGATATGACAACGAGGTCCCCCTGCTGCTGCGCAACGTCACCCGCCGGCTTAAGCACGACGGTGTTGCAGGCGGAAAGGGCACCCGTCAGCGCCAGTGCGGCGGCAATGCGGGTGGCTGGGGCTCGGGGCGGCGCTACAGGACGGCGCGGCATCGTTCGGGACTCTGGAGAGCGCATGGCGCTGCGCCTAGGACTATGCTGCGGGAGCGAACATAGGACATTTTGTCCAATCCACTTGATGCGTATCAATGACGATAGGGCCACAGGTATCGACCCGGGCGCTCCGCGTGGCGCCTGAAAAATGATTCGTGCCTGCCGGTCCGATAGGACCCCACCAGTCATGACAGATGAAGGCCGCAGTATTGCAATGAGCACACTTAGTCCGACCCGCGAAGCCCTGGGGCTCCCAGCCTTGAAGGGGCACCACGAACCCTCGCCCGGCGAGATCGCGATCGGCGTGATCATCGGCCGTACCTCGGAGTTCTTCGACTTCTTCGTTTACGGCATCGCCTCGGTGCTGGTGTTCCCTTCGCTGTTCTTCCCCTTCGTGGATGCGCTGACGGGCACGATCTACTCGTTCGCGATCTTCGCGCTGGCCTTTGTGGCACGCCCCTTCGGTTCGGTCTTCTTCATGGCCATCGACCGCGCCTATGGCCGCGGCACCAAGCTCACCATCGCGCTGTTCCTGCTGGGCGGTTCGACCGCGGCCATCGCCTTCCTGCCCGCTTATGAAACGGTTGGTTCGGGTACGATCTGGGCGCTGGCGGTGCTGCGCCTGGGCCAGGGTTTCGCGCTCGGCGGCACCTGGGACGGTCTGGCCTCGCTCCTCGCGCTCAACGCGCCTGAGGAAAAGCGGGGCTGGTACGCCATGATCCCGCAGCTTGGCGCGCCCTTCGGTCTGATGGTCGCCAGCCTGCTGTTCGCCTACATGGTGACGGCGCTTCCCGCCGAGGACTTCCTCGCCTTCGGCTGGCGCTTCCCGTTTTTCGTGGCCTTCGCGATCAACGTCGTTGCGCTCTTTGCGCGTCTGCGCATCGTGGTCACCGAGGAATTCCAGCACCTCTTCAATTCGCGCGACCTGCAGGCCACCAGCATCGGCTCGACCCTGAGCAAGGCCGGCAAGACCATCGTCCTAGGTGCCTTTGCCCCGCTCGCGAGCTTCGCGCTGTTCCATATGGTCACCGTATTCCCGCTGTCCTGGGTGTTCCTGTTCACCCCGGACACGCCGGTCAGCTTCCTCCTCATCGAAGCGATGGCCGCGGCCTTCGGCGTCGTCGCCGTGCTCGCTTCGGGCTACCTTGCCGACAAGTTCGGTCGCCGCACGCTGCTCGGTTCGTGCGCGGTCGCCATTGCCGTGTTCTCGGGCTTCGCACCGATGTTGCTGAACGGGGGGGCGATGGGCGAGATCCTCTTCATGGTCATCGGCTTCATCATCCTGGGCCTCGCCTTCGGCCAGTCCTCGGGCGTGGTCTCCTCCGAGTTCCCGACCGAGTACCGCTACACCGGCTCGGCGCTGACCAGCGACCTTGCCTGGCTCTTCGGTGCCGGTTTCGCGCCGCTCGTCGCGCTGCTGCTCTCGGCCAACTTCGGCCTCATGGCCTCGGGCGCCTACCTCTTCTCGGGCGCCGCTGCGACGCTGATCGCGCTGTGGTTCAATCGCAGCCTCGCCAGCCGCCGCTAAGAGCCTCCCGGCCTCCCTTCCGGGGGAGGCCGCCCACGACAGGCATGAAAAAAGGCCCGGTTATGCGATTGGCGTGACCGGGCCTTTTCGTATGTCAGGAGAGGGTGTCGTCAGCGGGTTGGCTCAAGCACGATGTGCCCCAGCGCGGTGTTGGAGACGGGTACGTGGTAGTGGCGATGCAGCGCCTTGGTCGCCTTGCCGAGCGCGCCGCGCATGATCAGCCACATGACCATCTCGATGCCTTCCGAGCCGGTTTCGCGCAGGTACTCGACGTGCTCGATCATGCGCAGTTCGTCAGTGTCGCCGGTGAGCTTGTCGAGGAAGCGGTTGTCCCACTCCGCATTGATGAGGCCGGCGCGCGGACCCTGCAGCTGGTGGCTCATGCCGCCGGTGCCCCAGACCTGCACGTTGAGGTCTTCGGGGAAGCTGGCGACGGCGCGCGCGATGGCTTCGCCCAGCGCCCAGCAGCGATTGCCCGACGGCGGCGGATAGGTGACGACGTTGACCGCCAGCGGGATCACCTTGACCGGCCATTCGGGGACATCGCCGTACATCATGGTGAGCGGCACGGTCAGGCCATGATCGACGTCCATCTCGTTGACGATGGTCATGTCAAATTCGTCGAGGATCAGACTTTGGGCAATGTGCCAGGCGAGATCCGGACTGCCTTCGACGTCGGGCACCGGACGCGGGCCGAAACCTTCGTCGCAGATACCGAAGCGTTCGCCGCAGCCGATCGCGAAAGTCGGGATGATCTTCATGTCGAAAAAGCTGGCGTGGTCGTTGTAGACCAAGATCACGACGTCCGGCTTGGCCTCCGCTTTGATCCATTTGCGGGTCCAGTCGAAGCCGTCGAAGGCGGGCTTGAAGATCGGTTCCTGGGTCTTCTTGTGGTCATGGGCAAAGCCCAGGACGGGTATGTGGCTGCAGCCGATTCCGGCGGTAATGCGGGCCATCGGGGTCTCTCCTCGGGTCAGGTCTTGTCTTTGATAGAGCGGGCGCCCTCGGGCGAGCGGCCACCGCCGACCATCATCGCCTGGTACTCTTCCACGCTCATGCCGGTCATGGTCGAGACCGCCTGGACGAAGGAGAGGCCATCGGTCGAGAAGACCTTGGCGAGAAAGTAGACGTTGCCACCAAGGTCGAGCAGGCGGTTGTAGTCGCGCGCGAGCAGGGCTTCTTTCTGCTCCTCGCTCATCGGCCACTCGTCGAGATAGGCGCGCTCGTCGGCCTTGAAGCGTTCGCGGTTCTCCGGTTTCATCAGGCTCATCGCGAACTGGTTGAGATGGTATCCGGCGCGTGCGCGCTTCGCGATGAACACGCGGGTGCCGGGAATGTCGTCGAATTCGGCCAGGTAGGACGCGACGTCGGTGACGCGGGTCATGGGCGGGTCTCCTCTCCATTGGGCCCGGGGAAGCGGACCGGTCTTGTCATGATGACCTCGACGCCCGCCATGCCGCGGGTGAGGGCAAAGGGCTTGTCGATGCTGACGCGCGCCTGCTGGACGCAGGGCCAGCCGAGGCATTCTTCGGCGAGGCGCTGGCCGAAGGTCTCGATCAGCGGAATGTGGACGAGCGCGAGTGCTTCGGCCGCAGCGACCACCCGGCGGTAGTCGACGGTCTCGTCGATCGCGGCGATGCCTGTGCCGGTCAGTTCCAGCTCGACGGTGAGGACGAGCGGCTGGCGCCGCCCCACTTCATCAGGGTTGATTCCGATATCGGCCAGAAGTTCCAGGTCGCGCACCCGTACTATGGTGAGCGCGTGGGTGGTGATGCCGGTAAAGCCTTGCGGAGCAATCTGGTTCATGCCGGTTCGCTTTCGAGAGTGGCGCGCGCCGCGCTAACCGTGTTGGCAAGGAGGCAGGCGATAGTCATGGGACCCACGCCTCCGGGCACGGGGGTGACCGCGCGGGCGTGTTCCAGCTCGTGCGTGGCGCAGTCGCCCACGATCTTGGTGTGGCCGTCGTGGTCGGTGACGCGGGTGATGCCCACGTCGATGACGACGGCACCTTGCTTGACCCAGTAGCCGCGCACCAGGTGCGGGGCACCTGCGGCGGCAACGATGATGTCGGCCTTGCGTGCGATGTCGGGCAGGCCCTTGGTCTCGATGTGGGTGACCGTAACGGTCGCCTCGCGTTCGAGGAGGAGCATAGCCACGGGCTTGCCCACGATGTTCGATTTGCCGATCACCACGGCATCGAGGCCGCGGTAGTCCTCGATCACCGAGTCGAGCAGCTTCATGATGCCAAGCGGCGTGCAGGGCACAAGGCCGCCGGTACCGGTCGAGAGGCGCCCGACGTTGACCGGGTGGAAGCCGTCGACGTCCTTGCCCGGTGTGATCCGGTCAAGGACCCGGCTGGCGTTGATGTGGGCTGGCAGCGGCAGCTGGATGAGGATGCCGTGGATGGTGCTGTCCGCGTTCATCTCGTCGATGAGCGCGATCAGCGTGTCCTCTCCGGTTTCGGTGGCGAGGCGGTGTTCGATCGAGCGGATGCCCGCTTTCTCGCACTCGCGCACCTTGCGCCCGACATAGACTTCGCTGGCCGGGTCGGCGCCGACGAGGACGACAGCGAGGGCGGGGGAGATCCCCCGCGCCTTGAGGTCGGCCACGGCGGCCGTGGTCTCGGCCATCATGGCCCGGGCCATGGCCTTGCCGTCGATACGGTCCGCCATCTGGTCAGTCCTTGAAGACGACAGTGCGGGCCCCGTTCATGAAGACGCGGTCATCCAGGTGCAGGCGCACGGCTTCGGCCAGCACGCGGCGCTCGATATCGCGCCCCTTGCGGACCAGTTCCTCGGGCATGTCGGCGTGGGTCACGCGCTCCACGTCTTGGTGGATGATCGGGCCTTCGTCGAGGTCGGCGGTGACGTAGTGCGCGGTCGCACCGATCATCTTGACGCCGCGGTCGAACGCCTGGTGGTAGGGCTTGGCGCCCTTGAAGCCGGGCAGGAACGAGTGGTGGATGTTGATGCAGCGTCCCGAAAGGAAGGCGGCGAGATCGTCCGAGAGGATCTGCATGTAGCGCGCGAGCACAATCAGTTCGGCGCCGGTCTCGTTCACGACCTCTTTGATCTGCGCTTCCTGCTGGGGCTTGGTGTCCTTGGTGATCGGCAGGTGGTGGTAAGGCAGGCCCTTCATCAGGGACGTGTGGAGCACTTCCCTGGGGTGGTTGGAGACAATGCCGACCACTTCCATGCCCAGTTCACCAATGCGGTTGCGGTAGAGAAGGTCACCCAGGCAGTGGTCCCACTTGGAGACCATCAGCAGCACCTTCTTGGGCACCGCGTTGTCGCGAAGGCCCCACTCCATGTCGTCGGTCGCAACGGTATCGGCGAAGCCCTTGGTCAGGCCCTCGACGGTCTGGCCTTCGCCGGGAATGAACTCGATGCGCATGAAGAACCGGCCCGAAAGCTGGTCGTGGAACTGCTGCGCGTCGACGATATTGCCCCCGCGTTCGGCCAGGAATACCGAAACGGCGGCCACGATGCCGGCCTTGTCCTGGCACTGCAGGCGCAACGAATAGGTCGTGCTCACGGGTGGGACTCCTCTCTAGAGATATTGTTGTTTTGCTTGGCGCGCCGGGGCACGCGTATACCCGTCCCGTCCCCGCGCGCTGCGGGGGCGGGGCGGGCGGAAAATCAGTGGGACTTGGCGTAGTCGTTGATCCAGCCCACCGTCTTGGTGAGGCCGCCGAAGGGGTAGAAGTGCAGACGCACCGCGCCGTGCTCTTCGGTAAGGCCCTTTTCGATCTGGTCGACCAGCTTGTCGGGTCCTGCCGTTCCGATCAGCTTGGTGATCGAGATGCCGTACTTGGTCAGCACCGAGGCCGAGGCACCCACGCCGCAGCGCGCTGCAAACCGCATCAGAGTCTTGATGCCGGCAGGCCCCGGAATGCCAAGGCGGACCGGCGCAGCGAGGCCACGCTTGCGCAGTTCGGCCAGCCAGGACAGGACGGCACCGGCGTCGAAGGCGAACTGGGTGACGATCAGCGGAGCCATGCCGCGCTTCTCGATCTCCTCGCACTTGGTCTGGAGCACGCTCCAGCATTCCTCGTCCGACATGTTTGGGTGGCCTTCGGGGTGGCCGCCAATGCCGATGGCGGTGATCCCAGCGTCCTCGAAGGCGCCCGTCGCGATCAGCGTGGAGCTGTCCGCGAAGGGACCTTCGGGCTCGGACGGGTCGCCCGCGATGACGAAGCATCGCTTCACGCCCGCTTCCTTGGTCACCGCCTTCAGGTACTCGCGGAATTCGTCTTCGGAGACGATCCGGCGCGCCGAGAAGTGCGGCATCGGCTCGAAGCCAAGTTCGCGCACGAGGCGGGCCGCAGCAATGCGGGCCTCGAAGGCTTCACCGGGCAGGAAGGTCACGGCAATCGGGGTCTCGGGCGCAATGCCGGGAGCGGCTTCGCGCAGCGACGCGATGTCCTTTGCGGTCATTTCAAGCGAGTAGCCTTCCACCATGTTGATGGCCGGACGCGCCCAATTCGGATGGATGATCGGAGTGCTCACCGATTCTCTCTCCCTTCTCAGTCTTGTTGCATTACCCTCTAGCGCAGCGCGTTCGTTTCGTATAGATGAAAATTCATGGATACGAAAAAATGGGATGAGGAGGGCGCCGAAGCGCTCGTAATTCTGCCGGGTCTGTTGTGCGACTCGGGGATGTTCGGCGCGCAACTCGACGCGTTTCCCGAAGCAATGGTAATTGATGGCTTTTATGGCGAGGCAAGCAGCCTGAAAGCCATGGCCGATTACGTGCTGGACCGTATTCCCCCGCGCGTATCGCTGTTCGGGCATTCGATGGGCGCGCGCGTCGCGCTCGAGGTTTGCCGCATGGCGCCCACGCGCGTCGTGCGCCTGGCGCTTGCCGACACGGGCATTCATCCCGTGCGCGAGGGTGAGCCCGCCAAACGCCATGCCCTGCGCGACATTGGCCGCAATCAGGGCTTCGAAGCGCTTGTCGACACCTGGCTGCCGCCGATGATCGGCCCTGATCGCCGCAACGACAAGGATCTCTACCAGGCGCTGCGCACGATGTGCCTGCGCGCCGGGCAGGATGTCTTCGAAGCGCAGATCGAGGCATTGCTTCATCGTCCCGATGTCGAGGACGTGCTGCGGGCGCTGACCTGCCCGGTCGCACTGATGGTGGGTGAGGACGACGCCTGGGCGCCGCCATCGCAGCACCAGGACATTGCCGACACCATCGCCCCCCATTGGGCCGATCCGTGCCCGCTGACGGTGATTCCCAAGGCCGGCCACATGGCCCCGGCCGAGGCGCCCGATGCGTTTAACGCGGCGCTGCGCCGCTGGGTCAAGGCCAGCGTCGGCGCGCCATCGGCCGCCTGAAGTTCACACACGAACCCAAACAACAACCAACCAACCTGAAAGGCATAGCTGACATGACCGGACAAACCCTTCAGCAGCTGCTCGACGAAAAGGGAGATATCGTCGAGTTCCTGCGTAACCAGCAGACTGGTCCCAACGTCTATCCAGGCGTTCCGGGCGAATACTCGAACTGGCGCGACGAACAGCGCGCCTGGGCCGAGACCGCGGTGCTCTTTAACCAGAGCTTCCACATGGTCGACCTCCTCGTTACCGGCCCCGACGCCTTCGAGATGCTCTCGTATCTCGCGCCCAACAGCTTCAAGGGCTTCAAGCCGAACCGTGCCAAGCAGTTCGCGCCGGTTACCCCTGAAGGCTACGTTATCGGCGACGTCATCCTGTTCTACCTTGAGGAAGAGACCTTTGAGCTCGTCGGCCGCGCGCCGACCATCGAATGGGTCGAATACTGGGCCCAGACCGGCAAGTGGAACGTGACGGTCGAGCGCGACGAGCGCACCGCGGCACGTCCCGCCGACCAGCAGGGCTACCGCCGCAACTACCGCTTCCAGCTTCAGGGGCCCAACGCCATGAAGACGCTGGAAAAGGCAATGGGCCAGACCCCGCCCGACCTGAAATTCTTCCACATGGCGCCGGTCATGATCGACGGCGTCGAAGTGCGCGCGCTGCGTCACGGCATGGCCGGTCAGCCGGGCTACGAACTGTTCGGTCCCTGGAAGGACTACGACAAGGTCCGCACCGCGCTCCTGGCGGCGGGTGAGGAATTCGGCATCCGTCCCTCGGGCGGCCGTACCTACAGCTCGAACACCCTGGAATCGGGCTGGATTCCCTCACCGCTCCCCGCGCTCTACACCGGCGAAGGCTCCAAGGGCTTCCGCGAATGGGCCGGCGCCAAGTGCTATGAGGGCATGACCTCGCTGGGCGGCTCGTTCGTCTCGGACAACATCGAGGACTACTATCTCAACCCCTGGGAGCTGGGCTATGGCATCATGGTCAAGTTCGATCATGACTTCATTGGCCGCGAAGCGCTCGAGAAGATGGTCGATCAGCCCAAGCGCAAGAAGGTGACGCTCGCGCTCGACAACGAAGACGTGATGCGCGTCCAGTCCTCGATGCTGACCAAGGGCGCGCCGCGCGCCAAGTACATGGACTACCCGAGCGCGGTCTACGCGATGCACCCCTACGACATGGTGCTCGATGCCGATGGCAAGATGGCCGGTATCTCGACCTGGATCGGTTACACCCAGAACGAGGGCCGTTTCCTCTCGCTCGCCATGGTCGATGAAAGCATCGCCGAGCCGGGCACCGAAGTGACGCTGGTCTGGGGCGAGCCCGATGGTGGCACCCGCAAGCCCACCGTCGAGCCGCACGAGCAGACCCAGATCAAGGCGGTCGTCGCGTCGGTTCCCTATTCGGAAGTCGCCCGCGACAACTACGCCGACGGCTGGCGCACCAAGGCCAAGGCCTGAACGAATACCTGAACACTCTGGCGAGTGTGAGAGAGGAGGGGCTGCCGGGACACCGGTGGCCCCTTGTTCGTGGCGCTGCGCTGAGGTGGCGGGGCAAATGAGACGCTCAGGGAGCTAGCTTTTTTGGGTGGGAAGTGGAAGGGCGGCTTTGGCTTTGCATTGCGTGCGAAGCGGACATCGTGGATAGCGTCGTGTCTTGCAGGAGGCGATGATGACTTCGTTCGATCCGTTAGCGCGCCTCGACGCGCAAATGTCTGATGTTAGCGACGTATATGTCGGTGCGGGACAAGATGCCGAAAGCTACATTGGGGATTTGGAGCGAGCGCTACGCGAGGCAGTCTGCGCCCCGTTCCTTGTGACCGCCACGGTTGACGAGCCCGGAATCCCAGATGCGAATGTTGGTGACACCATCACCGGGCAGTGCGTGGCTCATTCCGAGGGATACTGGCTCATCTATCAGTCCGAGAACGACAGGTTCATGTGCTTTTCGGGGGCTGACGTGGAAAACCTTGGCGCACCTGGCATTTTCGGATCGCCACTCGGCTGCTGGTCGGCCTGAAATGTCCGCTCCCGGGACCGGCCTGCAGAAAGATGGCCGGCGATAATGGGGCGGAAGCAGCAACTCGTATTGCAAAGCAGAACCTATGTCTCAGGCGGGCAGTCTCCCTTCCCCCAACTCCAGCAACCTAACGCTCCGCACCCGAGGCCACATGCGAGAGCTGCGCCAGGCAGTTCGGGGAGCCCGAGAGCGATGGCCCTCGGAATCTCTTTTCTGACAATGTCAGGCGGAAAAACTCTCCGCGATGGTCTTGAGCGTTTCGCCTGCGCTCGCTTCGACATTGGCGTCGCAGCGCACCACGGGGATGGCGACGGCGAGCGAGCCGACGACCTGGCCTGCGTCCCGCAGCACCCGTCCGATACCGCAGATGCCCGGCGTGTATTCGTTGCGAGTGACGGCAAAGCCCTGCTCGCGCGCGCGCGCGAGTTCCTCGCGCAGTTGGCTTTCGTCGATGATCGTGTTGGCCGAGAACTGCGCGCGCAGCGTGCCTGCAAAATAGGCGGCGAGTTCGTCCTCGGACAGAGTGGCGAGGATCGCCTTACCCGCAGCCAGGCAGTGCATCGGGGTCAGCGCGCCGACCGCGATCGAGTAGCGCAGAGTGTGTTCGGCGGTCTCGGTGATGATCGCCTCGATCTGCCAGTCGCGCTGCACGAAGAACGAGGAGGTCTCGTCAAGCCGCATGCGCAAGGTGCGCACGAGCGGGCGCACACGCTCGACCAGCGGCAGCCCTTGTGGAGCAAGGCGCAAGCGGTCGAGCCCGCTGCCCGGCTGATAGAGGCGCCCTGCGCGCACCAGATACTGACGGTCAACGAGCGTGCCCAGAAGGTAAGACAGGCTGCTGACCGGAATGGACAGCGCCTGCGAGATCTCCTGCGCGACGACGCCGGTGGGATGGGCGACGACATATTCGATGATGTCGAGCGTGCGCATGGCCGATTTGACGGCGCCGCCCGAGCCCGTCCCCCCTGTGGTGGCCATTGTGGGTCTACCTTTCCTTTGCGTTATCTCAGAATGTCATCAGTCCGCGGCGCTCAGCGAATTTCCACCCTTGCGCCGTACGCACAAAGCGATCCTCGAACGAGCCGATCTTGGGTGCGCCCTCGCCGGTGAAGAGCAGCATGGCGCTCTCGCCGATGGCGGTGTCGGCGTCGAGCACGGTGATCTCGACGTTCGAACACACGTGGCGCGTGGTGCGCGCCGGGCGGGCGGTGAAGGCAGCCAGGATCGCGTCCTGCCCTTCGATCCAGTCGTCCGGCGCGGACGGGCGCGCCATGCGCCCGTCCTTTGCATAGAGCGCGACCACCGCCTCCCAGTCCGCTGCATCGTTGCGGTTGGCGTAGCGGGCGACCAGCTTGGCGCAGTCGTGCTCGATCGCGCGCACGGTTTCGGGGCTGAGGCCTGCACTCATGCGGGCACCCCGGCGCGGGCCTCGGCGATATCGGCGCCTTCGCGCAACGCGCGCAGCTTCTTCCAGGTCACGTCCGGGTCGATCTTGCCATAGCCCGCGAAGGTGCCGAAGCCGCAGTCGGTGCTGGCAATCACGCGGTCTACGCCGACGATGCCGATGAAGCGTTCAAGGCGCTGGGCGATCAGTTCGGGATGCTCGACATAGTTCGAGCAAGTGTCGATGAGGCCGGGGGCGAGCATCTTGTACTCGGGCAGCTTGGCATCGCGCCACACTTTCCATTCATGCTCGTGCCGCGGGTTCGCGGCCTCGAACAGGACCGTCGCAGGGCGCGCGGCGATCACCGTGTCGATGATCTTGGAAAGGTCGATGTCGCAGTCGTGCGGGCCCTCGTAATTGCCCCAGCACACGTGCATGCGCAGGCGTTCGGGCGCGATGTCGGCGGTGGCCGCGTTGAGTGCCTCGACATTGGCTGCGGCTGTCTTGAGGAATTCGGCTTCCTCCTGGTCCTGGTAGCCGGTGTGGCGCGACATCGCGAGGTCAGGGCAATCGAGCTGGATGTCGAAACCGGCCGCGACAATGGCCTCGTACTCGGGCTTCATCGCATCGACGAGGTCGGCGAGGTAGGCCTCGTGGCTGGGATAGTGGCGGTTGACCTGGAAGGCGGTGACGAGCCCGGGCGAGGCCGCGTTGAGGAAGCCGCGCACGCCCGGCTTGCCGTGCTTGTCGAGCGCGTTGCGGAAACGGCGGATGTCTTCGTGCAGCGGCTCGAGCGTCTTGAGCCGGACCGGGCCGATGCACGAGGCGCGGGTGAACTCCTGGCTGCCCATCATCGCGGACAGCTTCTTGGAGAGGCCGGGATGGGCGGCGAGATCGGCGGCGGGCTTGCGGTCAATATGTCCGCCAAAGCCGGTCAGGCGTTCGATCATGTAGGTCGAGTAGCCCACCTTGCCGAGCTCCCCGTCACTGACGATGGTGACGCCGCACTCGACCTGCTTCTTGACGCCTTCGTCGACGGCGGCTTGCACCACACGGTCGAATTCGGCAGCGTCATAGGCCTCGCCCTTGTCACGGGCGAGCAGCAGCGGCGTCAGTTCGCTCCCGCGCGGCAGGCTGCCGACGTGGGTCGTGTTGATCGTCATCAGGGGCTCTCCTTGTTGGCTCCTCTCAGTCCTTTAAGGTCATGCCATTTTTTCACAAATGTGTATAGCTTCGCATCCATGAAATATACTATGCCCGCCGCAGTGAGGGCGGGAAACTGCGAGAGGATATTGAATCATGACCGAAATGGCAAAGGCCGCGATCTGCACAGGCGAGGGTTCGGCGTTCGAATTCGCCGATGTGACCCTGGACGCGCTGCGCAGCGATGAAGTGCGCGTGCGCATCGTCGCTTGCGGGATCTGCCACACCGATCTTGCCGTGCGCGACCGCCAGTTGCCGGTGCCTTTGCCCATCGTGCTTGGTCACGAGGGCGCGGGCATCGTCGAGGCCGTGGGTGAGGGGGTGACCGTTGCCAAGCCGGGAGACCGTGTGGTGATGAGCTTCCACTCCTGCGGCGAATGCCCCAGCTGCGCGGTCGACGCGCCGACCTACTGCTACGACTTTTTCCCGCACAACTGGTCGGGCGCGCGCGCCGATGGCAGCCCCACGCTGTTCCGCGATGGCAAACCGCTCCACGGCAATTTCTTCGGCCAGTCGAGCTTTGCCACACACGCCATCGCGCACGAACGCAACGTGGTGAAGGTGCCCGAGACGATGGGCGAGGTGCCTCTCGACGTGCTGGCTCCCATCGGCTGCGGCCTGATGACGGGTGCGGGGGCGGTGCTGCGCTCGATGCAGGTGCGAAAAGGTCTGCCGATTGCGATATGGGGCGCCGGAACCGTTGGCATGGCCGCGATCATGGCCGCGAAGATCGCGGGTGCGGACCCCATCATCGCCATCGACATCCACGATTCCCGCCTCGAGGTCGCGCGTGAACTGGGAGCTACACACACCATCAACGGGCGCGAGGACGTGGCCGCGAAGATCCGTGAGCTGTGCCCGCAGGGGCTGGGCTATGCCTTCGATACGACTGGCGTGAACACGCTGATCGAGGGGGCATTCCACCTGCTTGCGCCCATGGGCATCCTGGGCCTTGTCGGTGCGTCCGACCCGGCCGACATGCTCACGCTCAACGAGGCCGAGCTGATGGGTGGGGGGCGCCGCGTCATGGGAATCCTCGGTGGCGACAGCGACATCGCGACCTTCCTGCCCGAACTGATGGAGCACTACCGTGCCGGGCGTTTCCCCTTCGACCGCCTGATCGGCCACTTCGCCTTCGAGGATATCAACGCGGCTATCGCGGCGAGTGAGAGCGGGAATGTCATCAAGCCCGTCCTGCGGATTTCGGAAGAAGTTTGAAAATAGAGGAGGTTCAAGGGGCCATCGCCCCTTGGCCCCAGACCGGGCGACTTCACCTTTCGCAGCCACCGCACCGTGCGAAAGCTGAGGTTGACAGGTTGGAGAGCCCGAGGGCGATGGCCATCGGAATCATCTTATTTGCAAATACGAACGAAAAAGGGCCGCTCCTTCCGGGAGGGCCCTTTTTCATATTGGTGAAGGCGGCGGATCAGGCCGGTTCGGCTTCGAGGCTCACCGCATTGATGATGTGCGCCTGGGTGTATTCCATGAGACCGGCCGTGCCGTGCTCGGAGCCCAGGCCCGACTGCTTGGAGCCACGGAACGGAATGTTCGGGTCGATCGCGAGGTGCTGGTTGACCCAGACCGTGCCTGAATTGATGCGGCGGGCAACGTCCATCGCGCGCAGCTGATCCATGCCCCAGACAGTACCACCCAAGCCGAACGGGCTGTCATTCGCGCGTTGGATGACGTCCTCGATGTCGTCGTAGGTGAGGACGGGGAGGACCGGGCCGAACTGTTCCTCGGCCACCAGCGGGGCATCGTCGGAAAGGCCGCCGATGACGGTCGGTGCGATGAAGTAGCCGGCCTTGTCGGGTTTTGCGGCCTCGGCGATGAGCGTGCCGCTCGCCTTGGCGTCCTCGATCATGGCGAGGACCTTGTCGTACTGCATCTTGTTCTGGACCGGACCCACGGTCGCGCCCTGCTTGGAGCCGTCGTCGACGACCGCAGCCTTGGTCAGCTTGGCGATTTCGGCGCAGAACTCGTCGTACATCGCGGTCGGTACGTAGGCACGCTTGATCGCAACGCAGATCTGCCCCGCGTTGGCCATGGCGCCGTTGTAGACCTTCTCGGCGGCGATTTTTGCGGGAACATCGTCGAGCACGATCGCGGCGTCGTTACCGCCCAGTTCCAGCGTCACACGCTTCACGCCTTCAGCGGCCGAGGCCATGACCTTCTTGCCGGTCGCGGTCGAGCCGGTAAAGGAGACCTTGGCAATGTCCGGGTGGCCGGTGAGCTTGGGGCCGAGTTCGTTCTGATCGCACACCACGTTGAATACGCCGGCGGGCAGGATGTCGGCAGCCAGTTCAGCCAGGAGCAGCGTAGTAAGCGGTGTCGTCGGCGCGGGTTTGGCGACCATCGTGTTGCCGGTGATGAGGCATGGTGCCATCTTGCCTACGAGCAGGATCACCGGGAAGTTCCAGGGCGTGATTGCGGCGCACACGCCCAGCGGCGTGCGGTGTTCGATGATGGTATTGCCGCCCTCATCGCGCATGGTCTGGTCGGGCAGGCGCATCGCGGCGATGGCGCGGATGGTGTAGATGCTGCCGCCGATTTCGTACATCGCCTGGTCGAGCGGCTTGCCTTGCTCGGCGGTGAGGAGACGGCCGAATTCCTCGTGACGCGCTTCTATCGCGTCGGCCAGCTTGTTGAGATAGGCCTGACGCTCGTCGGCGCTCAGCGCCGCCCAGCCCGGCTGGGCGGCTTTCGCCGCGGCCACGGCTTCGTCGAGCATGGCCTCGCTGGCGCGCGGGCACTGGGCAAAGGTCTCTTCGGTCGCCGGGTTGACGACGTCGAAGGTGGAAACGCCGTCGACGAGTTCGCCGTCGATCAGCAGCTTGAAATCGGTTTTCACGATCGCTCTCCTTGTTTAGCGTCGATGCTACAGGGAATTTTTCCCGCTGTCAGGCGCATAGACGCGAAGTCCCTTTCTCTCGGGCGCGGCTTTATGTACGCCTGGGATACAAAGATGGCAAGGTGTGGGGTGAACGGGAAATGAAGGTGGGAGGCGATCTTGCCGGGCAGTTGGGATACCAGGTTCAACTGGTCCATCCGATGGCGCACGAAGCCGCGCGTGCGGCGCTTGAGCACCTTGATATCACGCCTGCGCGCGCGACCGCGCTTCTTCTCATTCGTGCCAATCCGGGGTGCTCGCAGTCGGCGCTGGGCGGTGCGCTCAACGTGAACCGGTCGAGCGCGATGAAGATCGTTGATCTGCTCGAGGGGCGCGGCCTGATCCGCCGCGCGCCGAGTGCGGATCCACGTGCGCATGCGCTGGAACTGACCACCAAGGGTGAACAGTTCGCTGCCGACGTCGACGTGGCGCTGGCGGAGAACGAGCGGCGCTTCTTTGGCGTGCTGAGCGCGGCCGAGCGCAAGTCGTTGCTGGAAATGCTGCAGCGGTTGCACCATCGCGAGCCATAATTCGTTACGCGCGCAAGGGTGTTGGGGCCACGCAATCGGCTTGCGCGCTATGTATCCCCAGGATACAAAGCAGGGGCCGCCGGAAAAGACCGGAAGCCTAGCGCCGTGCCCATGGGGAGGCGCGCGAACCAGATGGGAGAGCACCAGAGTGTCCGTGCAGGAAGCCGACGTACAGGATCGAGTCGCCAGAGCTGCGATCGACCGCCTTCTCAACCCGCGCAGTGTCGCCATCGTCGGGGCCTCGGACCGTCCAGGCTCGCTGGGGGCTTCTGTCCTCAAGAACCTGGTCGAGGCGGACTTTCCGGGGGACATTCATCTCGTAAACCCAAAGCGCGAGGAGATCGGCGGGCGTCCCTGCGTGCCCGATGTGTCCGCGCTGCCCAACGGGATCGATGCCGCCGTTCTCGCGATTCCGCAGGGGGCGGTGCTCGATGCGGTGAAGGCGCTGGCACAGCGTGGCTGCGGCTCGGCCGTGATTTTCTCGGCGGGGTTTGCCGAGGACGGCGCCGAAGGGCTGGCCCGTCAGGAAGAACTGGCCCGCGTGGCGCGCGAGGCAGGGATGGTCATCGAAGGGCCCAACTGCCTCGGCCTCGTCAATTTCGACGCCAACGTCGCGCTGACTTTCGTGGAATTGCCGCCTGCTCGCGCAAAGGGCGCGAAGAAGGTGGGCGTGGTCTCGCAATCGGGCGCGATGGCTGCCGTGCTGGCGACCACCATGATTGCCCGCGATGTGCCGCTTTCCTGCTATATCTCGACCGGCAATGAGGCTGCGAGCGGGGTCGAGGACTACCTCGACTATCTCGCTGGCGACGAGGACACCTCGGTCATTGCCATGATCGTCGAGCATTTCCGCAAGCCGATCGAATATCTGGAGGCCGTCGAACGCGCGCGGGCTAAGGGCAAGACCGTTGTCCTCCTGCACCCGGGGTCGAGTGAGGCAGGGCGCGAGAGCGCGGCCACCCACACCGGCGCTATGGCGGGCGACCATGCGGTGATGAAGACCCTCGTCACCCATGCGGGCGTCATCATGGTCGAAGGCTTGGAGGAACTGGGCGACGTCGCCGAAATCGCGCTGCGTTGTCCCACGCTTCCAGGCCCGGACCTGGCGGTGGTCTCGGAATCGGGCGCGCTCAAGGCGATGATGCTCGACGGTGCGGAAAAGCTGGCGCTGCCGTTGCCCAAGTTGACGGACGCCGACAGTCCGGCGCTGCGCGAGGCGCTGCCACCCTTTGTGCCGGTCAGCAATCCGCTCGACATCACAGCGCAGGGGCTTGTCGATTCCACGCTCTACAACCGCACGCTGGCCGCGCTCGGCAGCGATGATCGGATCGACACGATCCTCGTGCCGCTGATCCAGACCGATACCCACACCAGCCACATCAAGTTCGCCGCCGTGGCGCAGGCCGTGGGCGAACTGGGCGGCGTCAAGCCGGTCGTCGTGGCCGGGGTCGACGAGGGCGGCGGCGTTCTTGCCGAAGATATCGCCGCGCTGCGCAAGCTGGGCGTTCCCTACTTCCCGACGCCAGAGCGCGCGCTCAAGGCGCTTGCGCGGCTGGCCCACAGCCGCACCGACGCGCGAAGCGCAAGCGCCCCGGCACCGATCCGCATCGAGGGTCCGGCGCCGGGAGAGGTGATCCCGGAATACCGCGCGAAGGCGCTTCTCGCGCCTCACGGCGTGCTCTTCTCGCCCGGTGAATTGGCGACAAGCGCGGTTGAAGCCCGGGCCATCGCCGACCGGATCGGCTATCCGGTCGTTCTGAAGGCGCAGGCCGCTGCGCTCAGCCACAAGAGCGATGCGGGCGGCGTCATCATCAACATCGCCGATTGCGATGCGCTGGAGGCAGCCTGGAGCAAGATGCAGGGCGATGTCGCCAATGCGCGCCCTGGCCTCGAACTCGATGGCCTGCTCGTGGAGGGCATGGGCCCGCGCGGGGTGGAGATGATCGTCGGCGCGAAGCGCGATCCCAGTTGGGGGCCGGTACTCCTCGTCGGCTTTGGCGGCGTGGCGGCGGAATTGCTGCACGATGCGGTGCTGCTTGCGCCGGACCTCACGCGTGAGGAGATCAAGGCGAAGATCCGCACACTGCGCATGGCGCCGCTGCTGGAAGGCTTCCGTGGGGCGCCTATGGCCGACCTCGAGGCGCTTGCGGCCACTGTCGAAGCGCTGGGCGCTGTGGTGCGTGGCACTCCCGAGATTGGCGAGCTCGATCTCAACCCGGTGCTGGTGCTGCCCGAAGGGGAAGGCGCTCTGGCGCTTGATGCGCTGATTTCAGGGTAAGGAAGTTGGATTCCGAGGGCCATCGCCCTCGGGCTCCCCAACCAGTCGTCCTCATCTTTCGCGCGCTGCGGTGGATGCGAAAGGTGAGGTTTCCGATTCTGGGGACAAAGGGCGATGGCCCCATGAATTATCTGTTTTTTCCCAAAACGAAAAAAGCCGCCTTCCCATTGGAAAAGCGGCTTTTCCTTTGATGCAGAAGGGTGTCAGCTGTCGGCCTTGGCGCGGTCCTTGTCGTAGGCGCCCAGGCCCGGCTTGTAGCTCTTCTCGTCGATGAACTGGCGGATACCTTCCTTGCGGCCTTCGGTCTTATCGTGAAAGTTGCAGGCTTCCTGCATGCGCACGAGGTAATCCTCGGCCTCGTCGTAAGTCATGAGGCCCACCCGGCGCACGGCGTCCTTGGCGAACTTGAGCGTGACCGGGTTCTTTTCCAGCATCATGTTGGCGATCTCGGCCGTGCGGGCCTTGAGCTGGTCGGCGGGCACGCTCTCATTGACGAGGCGCATGGCGCTCGCCTGCTTGCCGTCGATCAGGTCACCGGTCAGCGTCAGCCACATCGCGTCGCGCATCGGCAAAAGGTCAACCACGACCTTGGTTACGCCGCCGCCGGGCAGGATGCCCCAGTTGATCTCGGACAGGCCGAACTTGGCATCGTCCGAGCAGATCGCGAGATCGCAGGCGAAGAGCGGACCGAAGCCGCCGCCGAAGCACCAGCCGTTGACCATGGCGATGGTGGGTTTCTGGTACCAACGCAGACGACGGAACCAGCCGTAGCTTTCCGACTGCGACTTGCGCACGCCGCGAAGGCCGTTCGCCTCGGTCTCGCGGAAGTATTCCTTGAGATCCATGCCCGCTGACCAGGCGGTGCCTTCGCCGCCGAGCACGAGAGCGCCCACGTCGTCGCGGAATTCCAGCTCGTCGAGCACTTCCATCATGCGGCGGTTGAGCTTCGGGCTCATCGCATTGCGCTTGGCCGGACGCGAGAAATAGACCCAGGCGACGCCGTTCTCGACCGTGTAGGTGACGGTATCGGCTTGCTCTTCACTCATCCTTGTCTTCCTTTCCTTGCAGGCTCTCCCGGCCTGACGTTTTATGTATCCTCAGGATACAATATCGGAAGCCGGGATCAAGTGAAACCATCACCGTGCGTCATCGGATGCGTCCCGTCAGTCACGCGGGCCCACGTTGGGCGCGTAGGCGCAGATATTGTTGCCATCAGGATCGCGCAGGTACGCACCATACATGTTGCCAGGCGAATTGGGACGAAAGCCGGGGGCACCTTCGCTGCTTCCCCCGGCCGCCACTCCGGCGGCGTGGAAGGCATCGACCGCATCGTAATCCGCGGCACCAAAGCCCAGCGTGTGCCCGTTGGCAAAGGTTGCGGTCTGTCCGTCGGCGGGCGGGGCGATCACGAGCGCGCCGTTTTCGGACGGGTAGACGTAGCCGATGTCACCGAAGGGCTGGGCGCCATAGCCCAGCGCGCGGAGAGCTGCATCGTAGAACGCCTTGGACTTCGCAAGGTCGTTGCTGCCGAAATAGACGTGGGTGAACATGGAATTCCTCTCCTTGTCGGGGGCCGTATTCAGGCCTGTTCGGGGGCGGCGCTGTGGGAAATGGCGAGGACGATCACCAGCATCAGCGTAAAGGCAGACCCGAGCACGACGGTCAGCGGCTGGAGCGAGACCGGCGGCCAGAGGGTGACCGCCGCGCTGGCGAGGGCAGTGATGGCCAGCTGGATCGTGCCGAGGAGCCCGGCAGCCGCGCCAATGCCTTCGCGTACCGAATCGAGCGCGCTCGTCGCCGCCGGGGTCAGAACCAGGCCCGCGACCATGAAGAGCAGGACAGAGAAGGCCTGAAATCCTGCGAGCGGCACGCTGCCGGGCAGAAGCGCCGAGGCAAGTCCGAGCGCGGCGGTGATCGCAAGAGCCCCTAAGGCGGCGCGCAGGGCAAGGCGGCTGGCCCCCAGGCGCTTGAGCAGATGCGGGGCGATCTGGGTCGCGACGATCGACATGCCCGCATTCACCGCGAGCAACACGCTGAACCAGACAGGAGCGAGGCCATAGACGCCCGAGTAGACAAAGGGGGCAGCGGTCACGAAGGCGAAGGGGACTGTGGTGGCAAGCCCGGCGACGACGGCCCAGCCGACGAAACGTCCGTTACCAAGCAGCGCGGCGAAGGCGCGGGGCAAGCCGCTCCAGTCGGGCGCGCGGTTTTCAGACGCCAGTGTCTCGGGCAGGAACAGGATCACGCAGATCGCGGCGAGCAGACCTGCGCCCGAGAGGATCACGAAGAGCCCGCGCCATGCCACGAATTGAAGGAGTCCGCTTCCCAGGAGCGGCGCCAGCATGGGCGAGATGCCGATGATGAGGAAGGTAAAGGCCATCAGCCGTGCTGCGTGGTGGCCGCGGTGCAGGTCGCGAATGATCGCGCGCGCGCTGCTGGTGCCTGCACAGGCGCCCATGCCCTGCACGAAGCGCAGCGCCACGAGCTGGTCCAGGCTGGTGGCGAGGCTGCAGGCGAAGGAGGCGAGGATGAAGAGCGCAAGGCCGAAGATCAGCGGCGTGCGGCGTCCGAAGCGATCCGCCAGCGCGCCGATCGGGATCTGCGCGAAGGCGAGGCCGAAGAAGAAGGCCGACAGCGTGCGCTGCACCGCGTTCTCATTGCCCTGCAGCGCGCCCGCCATCTCCGGCATGGCCGGGAGGTAGAGGTCGATCGCGAAGGGGCCGAGGGCGGACAGGAAGCCCAGCGCGATGCCGAAGCCGAGAGTGGGTTTGCCGCTTGCCGGGGTGGTGGTGGGGCTCTGGGGGGCATGGGAGGTCATGGGGCCCTCATCCCGGCCGGTCGGTGCGTACGCGCGTCGATCATCATAATAACGAATGTTATAGTATGTAAGGGCAACGAGGCAAGGCGCACGTGCACCTTTCGCGGCTACGATGGCGCGGCGGCGAATGGGCTGGAGCAGAATGGAGCGGCAAGCCGCCGGCCCGGACGTGCCCTGTGCGGGCCGGCTATCAGGCCTCGTCGGCGGGGCGGGTACGCTCGAGGAAGAGCGATTGCCCTTGTGCGTCGGTGGCTTCCAGGGTCGTGATCAGGGTGCTCAGGATGTGGTCGAACATGGCCACTTCGTGGGGCTTTAGATCGGAGAGGAGATAGTCGGCCACGCGCTCGGTCTGCGGGCGCATGATCGTATAGAGGCGCTCACCTTCCTCGGTCAGTGTAAGCCGCTTGCGGCGGCGATTCGTCTTGTCCCGCTCAACTTTGACGCGCCCATGTTTTTCGAGAGCGGCCACCGCGCGCGAGACGCTCATCGCATTGACGCCGGTACGTTCGGCGAGTTCGTGGCTGGCCGAATGCGGGTAGCGCCCGATCAGCATGAGCATGCGGAACTCGTTGATGCTGATCTTGTACTGGTGCTCCAGGTTGACCGAGAACGGTGTCATCAACCGGTTCGACAGCTTGAGCAGGCGGTGAAGGATCTCCGCGTGCGGGCTCGATGTCTCCATGGCCTCCAGCGCAGTGCTGTCGGCTCCATCTCTCAAAGATTCCCGATCGGTGTCAGCCATTGGCGGACATTTGGACAGGAGCTTTGTCGGTTGTCAAGATAATCACGAATGTTACTTATCGCCGGAGGGATGAGGAGGAAAATTTCCGTGGAGTACAGCCGAGTGAATGTAAATAGGGACGATGTCGCCGCGTTCCTGAAAACGGTTGTACAGGCTATCGGTTCCGATCGCGTCCATGCGGGCGAGGACGACCGGCCGGCCTACAGCGATCAGATGGGCTTTGATCTTGGCCGCCATGAGCCTTCGGGCGCAGTGGCTCCGCGCTCGGTCGAGGAACTGCGCGAAGTGGTGCTGGTGGCCAACGCGCACAAGGTCCCACTCTGGCCGATTTCGCGCGGCAAGAACTTCGGCTATGGCGGGGCCGCGCCGGTCCAGGCGGGCGCCGTGGTGGTCGACCTTTCAGGGCTCAGGCGCATTTACGAGATTGACGAAAAGCGCGGCGTCTGCGTGGTCGAGCCAGGGGTGGGCTTCTACGATCTCTATGACGAGCTCGCCAGGCGCGGGCATCCGCTGTGGCTTTCGGTCCCGGGGAATGCCTGGGGGAGCGTTGCGGGCAATGCGCTCGAACGTGGCAAGGGGCCGCAGCCCTACGGCGATCATGGCGCGCAGATCTGTGGCCTGGAGGTGATGCTCCCCGATGGATCGTTGGTGCGCACGGGCACAGGGGCCATGGCGGGCTCGGCGACCTGGCATCTTTCGCGCGACACCTATGGTCCTGCCTGGGACCAGATGTTCTGCCAGTCCAACTTTGGGATCGTGACGCGGCTTGGCCTGTGGCTCATGCCTGCGCCCGAGGCGACGCTCTCTGTCGACTACGCCCTGCCGAACGCGGGCGATCTGGCACGTGGGGTCGAGGCGCTCTACCCGCTGCGCCAGCGCGGACTGATCGATCACGATCCGGCCTGGGTAAGTTATGTGGGCATTGCCTCGTTCGTGGGGCCTCGCGCGCAATGGTATGAGGGTGAGGGCCTTTTGCCCGAGGACGTGGGGGCAAGCATCCGCAGCCAGCTGGGTATCGGTTGGTGGAATTCGCAGCTCAATTTCTATGGTGCCGAAAAGGTAATCCGGGCCAAGTTCGAGGTCGTGGCTGATGCGCTCGCTGCGCAGCTCAGCCAGCGGCCCGAGCCCCGGCTGTGGCGCCAAGGTGATGACTTTGGCGCGAGCCATGCAGGTATTCCCTCGACCCGCGACATGGCAATGATCGACTGGTACGGCGGGCGCGGGGGGCACCTTGGTTTTTCACCGATCCTGCCCGCCGACGGCGCGCGCGCGCAGGCCCAGTTCGAAAGCACGCGGGCCCGCTTCGACGCCGCAGGGATTGACTATTACGGAGCCTTTTCGGTGGGCGCGCGGGCGATCATCAATATCAACGAGATCCTCTACGACCGCGACAACGCGCGGATGGCGCGCGCGGTGCCGCAGTTGATGGACACGCTGATCGCGGACGCGGCGAAGCAGGGGTATGGCGAGTACCGCACCCATATCGATGCCATGGACACGGTCGCCGCGACCCAGAACTACGGCGCGGACGCCTCCGGGATGGGCGCGATGGGGCGCCTCAACGGCGTACTCAAGGATGCGCTCGATCCCAATGGCATCCTGGCACCGGGTAAGCAGGGGATCTGGCCCGCGCGCTACCGGGGCTGAGCGCTGCCAGCCCTGGCGCGCGGTACCATCGCGGCGACCTTCTCGACCGCGTCCCAGTGGCCGGCAACGGGCGCCTCTTCAGGGTAGATCTCCAATTCGATCTGCGGGGTAAGGCCGGTCTCTTCATAGACCGCGCCATCGGGCGCGGCGAAGGTCTCGTTCGCGAGTTCGAGGAGCCAGCCGTTGGGGAGCGGCTTGGCAAGAGGCGTAGAGAAGGCGCCACGCGTGCGCGTTCCTACCTGCGTGACGCGCGGATTCTGGCGAAAGGCAAGCGTGGCGAGTTCGCCGCCACTGACCGTAACATCGCTCGTCATCACGTAGACAGGACCTGAGAAACGCAAACCGGAGGAGGGCATGATGGTATGGGGGAATGGGGCTAGGCCGGTTCCGCGGACGCGCGTGGTAAAGCCTGTCTGCGCAGTGTCGAGGAAGCGGGCGGGCAGGGCCTTGGCGATCTGGTCCCATCCGCCCCGGTTGTTGGAGAGATCGACGATCACCCCGTCGAGCCCGGCAAAGTCGGCCATGGCTCGGTCGAGCGCATCATGGAATGCCGCCATTTCCGCCTCGGCCCATTGGGGCGTGGCAAAGTCGCTGCGCTCGGTGAATCCGCCCATGACAAAGACTTGCAGATAGCCTACGCGCCCGTCGATCACGCCCCATACGATGCGGCCGCCTCCGGCCGTGCGCGCGCTCTCACCCAGCTTCGCAGTGGTTTGCTCGATGAGCGCGCCGAGCCAGGCGGGCTCGCCACCATCAAGGGCACCTATGCGCGGGAGGGTTTCGCCCTGACCGTCCTGCACGCGGCGGCGCTGTCCGTCGACTTCGTCCAATAGCTTGGTGTGGCTGTCGGAGAGCCCTTCCATGAAAGCGGCAAGCGCGTCCCACAGCTGGGCGTCGTCCATGCCGGGCTGCATTTTCGCACGCAGCGCCGCGCGCCGCGCCGCAAACCCGGGAGGGCGCCTATCGAAAAAGGCGTAGTGGCGTTCGAAATGGTCGAGAAAGGCCGTGGCTACGGCGCCGGGCGTGCGATCTGTCGGCGCGCTGCAGGCTGCGGGCAAGGCGGGGAGGCGGTCGAAGACGACGTTGGTGTCTCCTTCCAGCAACTGGAAGATCGCCGCCTTGCCGCCGGGAAGCGGGCGAAAATAGCGGTAGCGCGCGCTGTCCATCTCACTTTGCGCATCGCGGGCCGCCGGCGGGCGATAGCAGGTCGTACCCTCCTGGGTGCGGGTGACGCCAGCCTCGTCGATCTCGAGAACCCAGCCATACCCGCGCGAACGCCAGATGCCGCGCACGGCCGGATCAGTGGAGCCATCGCTGCGCACGATGCTTTGCACGGGACCTGCCTCCTCCCACGGGCGCGCCGCTTCGGATCGCGCCGCGTGGGCTTGGGCGGACAGGGGCGCGCTAAGGCAGGTGGCGGCCAGGAGTGCCGCAGCAGGAATACGAATCATATGGCGCAGGATATGGCGAGGCGCCACGCGCTCAAGCGCGCGCTCGATGGAAGACTGACCGGGATCGATGGGGCTCAATCCATCAGCGCGCAGGAGACGCCCGTGAACTGGCCATCTGTCACGTGGTAGTGGATGTACTGGCGAAGTTCCTGCACCTCGCCCTTGCGAATCGGGAAGAACTGGTCGAGCCCCTGCGCGGCAAGTGCGTCTGCGGTCAGGTCCTTGCGCGCCTTGATGCGGATGACCCCTTCGAGGGCGACGAGTTCGTCGCTTGCAGCAAAGCGTTCGATGGTCAGCGTTTCCTCCACGTGGTCGTGCAGGAAGCCATAGAAGTTCCGGAATGCCTCGCGGGTGGCAAGGTCCACACCGAAGAAGGTTAGATGCGCGCCGGGCGCGTAGAAGTCGTAGACGGCATCGTAGTCCCGCGCGTTGAAGGCCGCAGCGTAGCGGTCGTAGTCCTCCCGAGTCATGGGACAGCTCCTCTCTCGTCGAAGTGGCGTGTCACTCCGCCTTGCGCATATTGATAACGAGCGTTACGTTTATGCGCAATGACTGCCCCGATGCAGCAAAGGGAGAGAGAGCTTGAACCAGACGACAGAGCCCGATACGCGCGCCTATACCGCGCAGGAACAGGCAAACATCGACCACATACGCACGATGATCCGCGAATTGCTCGACGCCCTCGATCCCGATGCAGTCGATCGGTTCATCGTGCCCGACTATATCCAGCACAACCAGATGGTGGGGCAGGGCACCGAACCGCTCAAGCAGTTCCTGCGCGAGGCCAAGGTCCATTCGCCCGAGCCGTGCCACGATATCAAGCGTATCTTCGCCGATGGGAACCACGTCATCGCGCACTATCACCTGCGCCGTTGGCCAGGCGATACGGGCTACGCGATCATGGATATCTTCCGGCTCGAGAACACGATGGTGGTCGAGCACTGGGACGTGATGATGGAAGTCCCCACGGAGAGCCCCAACCCGATCGGACCGTTCTGAGATGGCGCGCGCGGATCGCTTCACCGGCAAGCGGGTGGTTGTCCTGGGCGGCAACAGTGGCATCGGGCTGGCCTGCGCACAAGGGTTTGCTGAGGAAGGTGCGGGCGTGCGCCTGACCGGCCGGGACCCGCAGACTATCGCCAGCGCGGTCGCCTCGATCCCCGGGGCGAAAGGCAACTCGGTCGATATCTCCGACCTCGCTGCGATGGACGCCTTCTACGAGACCGTGGCGGCCGAGGAGGGCGAGATCGACGTTCTCATGGTCAACGCGGGGATGGGCGGCTTTTCGCTGATCGAGGACATGACGAGCGAATACTGGGACCAGGTCCACGCGATCAACCTCAGGGGCTGTGTCTTTGCCATGCAGAAGGCGATGCGGCTGATGGGCGAAGGAGGCGCGATTGTCGTCACCGGCTCGATCGGCGGTCACGCCTTCGTGCCCGGGAACGCGGCCTATGGCGCGGCCAAGGCGGGCCTCGCGCTCGCCATGCGCCAGTTCGCGGGCGAGTATGTCGCGCGTGGGATCCGGGTCAACATGGTGAGCCCGGGCCCCATCGAGACGCCTCTCCTTTACCGCAATCCCGGCATGGACGAGGCGGCGGTCGAGGCGATGCGCGAGCAGATGATCGCGGCCGTGCCGATGAAGCGCATGGGCGCCGCAAAGGAAGTGGCCGATGCGGTGCTCTTCCTCGCCTCGCACGAGGCAAGTTTCGTGACCGCGGCCAATCTTATGGTCGATGGCGGCGCGTTGGAAATCGGATGAGGATGGCATGACCCACAACGACACCACGCCCTTTGCCGGGCCTTTCTCGACGCTCGACAACCCGCGCCTCGAATTTGCGATGGAAGTGCGTCTGACTTTCCCGCGCGTGCAGATGATCGCCAACACCCCGATGGGCGGCAACCGCAGCGCGGTCTACGTCGATGGTGGGACGTTCGAGGGTCCGCACCTGAAAGGCCAGGCGGTGCCGGGGTCAGGCGGCGACTACGCGACCTTCCGGCCGGACGACGTGGCCGTGTTCGACGCGCGCTATATGCTGGAGGAGGACGATGGCACGCTGATCCTGCTCAACAACCGGGGGTTCTTGTGGGGGCGCAAGCCCGGCACGATGGAGCGTCTGCGCGACTGGGCCTTCAAGGGGGGCAAACCGGTCGAGCAGCAGGAATATTACCTGCGTGGCAACCCCAGTTTCGAATGTCCCGTGGGCAAGCACGACTGGCTGACCAAGCATGTCTTCATCGGCGTGGGCGAGCGCCGGTCGGACGGCAATCTGCTACGCTACTACGCGCTGATCTGAGGCACATTATGGCCGACCCTGGGACGCTCCAGCAGCGCAATGCGCGCATTGTCCTCGACATGTGGCAGGGGGTGATTTGCGAGGGAAGCCGCGAGGCCGTGCTGCGCTATATCCATCCCGACTACGTGCAGCATGCCGTGAACCTGCCATCGGGGCGCGAGCAATTGCTGCATCTTACCGACCTTATCCGTAATCCCCCTCGGGGCTTCGTGCCGCCGGCAAGCAAGCACCTGGTGCGCACGGTGGCGCAGGACGACACGGTCGTGGTGATCTGGCGGCAGGACCAGCCCGATCCCGCACGGCCAGGGGAGACCTATCCCGGGCATGCTTTCGACATGTACCGGCTGGAAGATGGTCTGATCGTCGAACACTGGGACGACACCCGCAAGTGGGCGCGCTCCTGGTCCGAGGAACAGCCGGGAGAGCGCCCATGAACATGCCCACGCAGCTTGTTCCCGGCGCGACCGTCCCCGAGGGGCAGACCCCGCCGATGGTGGCAGCCGACCATGCACAGCTGCTTGCCAGCGCGGATCCCGTTCTCGCGGCGAACAAGCGGCTCTGCTACGACATGTACCGCATCGTCCTGCAGGGCGGCCATGCCGACCGCGCGCACGATTTCATTGCCGAGGGCTATATCCAACACAATCCCAACGTTGTCAGCGGGCGCGAGGCGCTGGAAAGCTTCATCCGCAGCTCCCGCCCTGCGCGCGAGGTCCGGCCCACCATCGAACTCCCGCTGGTTTCCATCGTGGCGGAGCGGGAAATGGTGGCGATGGCTTTCGTGCGCACCGAAACGGGCGAGGACGGAGAGACCTACCACACCAGCTGGTTCGACTTGTTTCGTATCGAGGATGGCCGGATAGCCGAGCACTGGGATCCGGCAATAAAGAGCGCGGCGATGCTCAGGACCGATCCCAATACGCAGCGTCTGGACTAGCCGCGCGCGGCGCGCGCAGCTCCTTCGAGCGGTAAAGGTCGGCATCGGCCCGGCGGAAGAGTTCGATCGGAGAGCACGGCTCGCAGGCCCGGGGCATGGCGAGACCGAACGTGGCACGGATCGAGAGGGACGTTCCTTCCCAGTCGAACGGTGTGGCGAGCGTGTGCAGGGCAGCGTTCAGGCGCTGCCGCAATTGGTCCTCGTCCTGGTCCTGCGCAAGCACCATGGCGAACTCATCGCCCCCTATGCGGGTGAGCAGTAGGGCCTCGGGAAAGGAGGCGCGCAGCTGTGCGCCAAAGCGGGCGAGGCAGGCATCACCTGCGATGTGGCCGAAGGCGTCGTTGACGGCCTTGAAGTGGTCGAAGTCGAACAGTACCACTGCACCGGCCGAGGCCATCTCGCCTGAGGCCGGCGAGGAGGGCGTGTGGGGCGCATGAAGAAAGGCGGCGTGGAACAGCGCGCGGTTACCCAGCCCAGAGACCGGATCGGTGAAGGCGAGTTCTTCCAGCTTGCGCAGATGGATGCGCTCCTGGGTGATGTCCTGCTTGGTGCCGTGCAGCCGCAAGGCCTGGCCATTGCGCGACTCGACATGGGCATGGATGCGCAGCCAGCGCTCCTCGCCCTCGGCGGTATGTATCTGCGCCTCCAGTGAGAAGGCCCCGAGAACTTCGATGGCCTGCGCGCGCCGGGCCTCGAGGAGGCGGCGCGATTCGGGGGCATACATGTCGAGCACCACGTGCCGGTCGACTTTCTCGCCGGGGGCGAACCCGAAAAGCTCGAAAGTCGCCTCGTTCCAGCGCAGGCTCTGATCGCCCAGATCGCACGAAAAGGCTCCGATCGCCACTGGCGTGCCGTCACTCTGCGCGTCGGCCTCGGACGTGCATGAAACCCTGCGGGTGATCGCCTCGAAGGCGGCCCGCGAGATGGAAAAGGGAGGGACAGACTGGGCCAATGGGAGGTCGGATACCCGTGGGAGTGGTGGAGAGGTGTTAAGTATCCTAGAATACTTAAGAACGGACTAAGATCGGAGCTTTGCGAAGTATCTAGGTCAGCACTATAAGCGTCTCGCGTTAACTAGAAAAGGGGGCTGTCAAAGGCGCGACGCAGCGGCGGGCATGGGGACGCCCGATAGTGCGGCAAAGCGCATGAGAACGGCGTCCTGGACCTTCGTGTCCTGTGTTTTGGGATCGGGTTCGCGGCGCTCCATATGGTGCCAATAGCCCCCGCCCGCTCCAGCCTCGTCTTTCGAACAGGTCGCGAGCCAGCACTGCGTGAGGTGTGCCTCGTCGAGGGGATCGCTGGCCGATTCGCCGCCCATGCGGGTCGGCACCCATCCCGGATCGACAGTGTGGCACAGGGTGTCGGGAAGGTAGCGCGCAAGGCCATTGGCCATGGCGGTCAGCAGCATCTTGCTCTCATCATAGGCGCGCGCGCCCGACCAGCGGCGTTCGCGCCAGTCTATGCCTTCGGGCGCTTCCTCGTGGCCATAGTGCATCGAGCTGCCGGTGAAGATCAGGCGCGCAGGGCCCTCGGCCAGGAGGCTGAGCATGTAAGGGGCAATCGCGTTCACCATCAGGACACGCAAGATGCCCTCGCGGGTCGTGTCGATGATCCCGCCGTTGTGAATGATCGCGTCCACAGGGCCCGTTTCGTTGAGCGCCCGGGCAAGTGCACGAACCTCCTCAAGGCTGGCAAGATCGCCGGTCAGGACCGTATGGGCGTTGGCTAGCGCGCCGAAAGCGTTGATGCGCTCCCTGGAGCGGGCGTGGAGGATGACATCGTGTCCGTTGCCGATCAGGGTCTGGATGGCATTGCGGCCGACGCCTTGCGTTGATCCGGTGACGAAAATGCGGGCCATGTCCCGCTCCTTTCCCGCTCTTGAGGGTGGTCGTGACGGCCCTATTATGCGGGAAAACAAAGCCGCGCCAAGCTCTTGGATCGAGCCTGTCGCGGCGTGATGTGGTCATGGAGCGCCAGCCCTGCAAGGCGCCGGCGAGGGGCGCCCGTATCGGTTCAGGGGCGTTCCGGCTCCCAGACAGCGCCCTTGATGCGGTGGATGAGGCCAGCGGCGTTCACCTTGTAGAGGATGAGGAATTCGACCTCGACCTGCGCCCCTTTCGGTACGCGCGCCATGCCGGACAATCCACGCGCGTCCAGTACCTCCTTGGTGAGGTCCTTCAGCCCCTCGAAGGTGATGAGGACATGGCCGACGAAGCCTTCGGCGCCGGGATAGAATCCGCGAAAGTCCACGGTTTCGCGGCAGTATTCGTGGAAGAAGCCGTAGAATTCGCGGAACGCGGGCTTGCCGCGCACCGCAAAACCTGCGTTTTCCAGCACGAAGTCGTTGGTGAAGAAGGTCTCCAACGCGGCGTAATCGCGCGCGTTGAAGGCCTCCACGTAACGAAGGTAGTCCGCTTCGCACAACGGCATCGGCGCGGCCAAAGCGCTCACAGCTGCGAGGGCATGCCGTCGAGCAGCATCGTCTTGCTCTCGAGGAAGGAGTAGAGACCTTCCGAGCCGCCCTCGCGGCCGATGCCCGACTGCTTGAAGCCACCGAAGGGCAGGCCGAATTCGAGGCGCATGCCGTTCTGGCCGAACCCGCCCGCGCGCACCTTGCGCCCGATGCGGTAGGCCGCTTCGTGGTCATTGGTCAGGACAGAGCCGTTGAGGCCGAAGGCGCTTTCGTTGGCAATGCGGATCGCGTCCTCTTCGTCCTCGGCCGGGATGAGACTCAGGACCGGGCCGAAGATCTCTTCCTGTGCTATACGGCTGGTGTTGTCGACATTGGCAAAGAGGGTGGGCTCGAGGAAGTAGCCCTTGTTCATCGTGGTGGGCCGGTTACCACCCGTAACGAGGTCTGCGCCTTCCTGCTTGCCGATGGCGATGTAGTCCTCGACGCGTTCGAGCTGGCGCTTCATGGCCAGAGGACCAAGCTGCGTGTCGGGCGCCGTGCTGGCCCCGATCTTCACGCCCTGCATGACCTTGGCGATGGCGTCGGCCAGTTCGTCGTGGCGCGATTTGGTCACGATTGCGCGGCTCAGCATGGCGCAGACCTGCCCGCTCATCACGGTGATCGTATTGCCCAGGATGGCGGCGGCAGCCTCGATCGGGAAATCGTCGCGCACGATAGCGGCCGACTTGCCGCCCAGTTCCAGCGTGCAGCGCGCGACGCGGCCCGCGCAGACCTCGCCGATGCGTTTGCCCGCGATGGTGGAACCGGTGAAGCTGACCTTGTCGATGCCGGGGTTGTTGACGAGGTGGTCGGAGGCGTCGCGCCCGCCGCACACCAGGTTGACGACGCCCGCCGGGATACCCGCAGCTTCCGCCGCCTCGGCCATGATATAGGCTTCGAGCGGGGTTTCGGGCGAGGGCTTCATGATGACCGTGCAGCCTGCAACCAGCGCATAAGCGACCTTGCTGGAGAGAATGCCGTAAGGCGCATTCCAGGGCGCGATGCAGGCCGCAACCCCGACCGGCTCGTAGGCGACAAGCGCGGTGTCGACCATCTGGCTGGGGCGGCGCACGACGAACTCGAAGTCCGTGCCGAGCGAAGCGATAAACTTGATTGTCGCGGTCGCGCCGCCGTGCATCTGCGGGGCAAAGCTGGAAAGGCCGCCGACCTGCGCGGTCCAGCAGGCGCACAGTTCGGCTTCGCGCTTTTCCAGTTCCTCGGCCCAGCGCAGGACGGCGGCGCCGCGTTCGGCCGGGCTCATCTGCGGCCAGGGGCCGGTGTCGAAAGCTTCGCGCGCGGCGGCAACGGCCTTGTCCATGTCTGCACTTGTCGCGTCGGCAACCACGCCGATCACCTCCTCGCTGTTGGGCGAGACGAGTTCGAAGCGTTGGGTACCGGTTGATTCGATCCAGCTGCCACCGATGTAGAGTTTCTCGGGGTTGCGGATATCCACGCCTTCAGGAGTCATTGCAGGTGTCCTCTTCCATTTGCGCAAGGCTTGCGATCCGGCGATGATGCCGGAGAGTGCGCGTCTCTTGCTAAAATAATAACGAACGTTACGATGGGGCGCAACGCCCAAAACGCGTTTCGAGGAAGCCGATCTGGCATCTTCAGGCGTGGGAGGAGGGCTCGGGAGAGGAGAGAGGCCGCATGGATCAGGATCCGGCAATTGCCCAGTTGCGGGCCGAGGTGGCGCAGCTGCGCGAAGAAGCACGTGCCGCGCGCGACTGGACCGAGATCGCCAATCTCCAGGCGATGTATGGATACTATGTCGACAAGGGGCTGTGGGACAAGGCCGCGGACCTGTTCGCTGGCGAGGGTACGCTCGAGATCGCAGGGCGCGGCGTCTATGTCGGGCGTGAGCGGGTGCGGGCCTATCTTCATGCCCTGCCGCCTTACGAGCGCGGCGCATTGTTCAACCACATGCAGCTCCAGCCCGTGATCCATGTCGAGGGAGATATGGCAAAGGCGCGCTGGCGCACCTTCATCCAGATCGCCTGGCTGGGCGGGGTCGCACGCTGGGGGGAGGCGACGTACGAAAACAGGTACGTGCGCGAGGACGGAGCCTGGCACATCGCCTCGCTCCATGGCTTCATCACCTTCTATTGCGAGTACGACAAGGGCCTGAACGAGGGGGGCATCCCGCTTCTGCGCAAGATCGACGGGCTCGAGCCGGACCTTCCCCCTACGGTCGAATACGAGGCGTTTCCCGAGGTTTTCGTGCCACCCTTTCATTACGGCGATGCGCTGGTGGAGAAGGGGGCGTGAGCGGCCTTTCGCCACGGCTTGATCGTGCCGCGCTCTACGCCGTGCTCGACCGGTATCTGTCTGCCCTAGACGCGCATGATCCGGCGCAGGTGGCATGGGCGGGTGATGGCGCGCGCGATGTCTTCCACACCGAGAACAACGTCGCGCTGGTTCCGGGCGATGGGCTGTGGGCGACGATAACCGGTCGGGGGCGTACGATTTTCGTTTTTGCGATCCTGAGACGGGGCAGATCGGTTTGTTCACGACGGTGATCGAGAGCGGCGATGAATCGGCTGCCGCGCTGCGCCTTGGCGTGACCACAGCGGGCGAGGTCTGCGAGGCCGAACTGATCGTCGTGCGCCAGCGCGACGAAGCCTTGCATTTCCCAGATCCCAAGTTCGAGGCCAAGCCGGTCATGGAGGCATTCGTGCCCGAGGCCGAGCGGGTGAGCCGCGAACGGCTACTCACCCTGGCCAACGGCTATTTTGCGACGCTTGAGCAGAACGACGGACAGCTCTTCACCGCCTTTCACCCCGATTGCCAGCGGGTAGAGAACGGGACGCAGACGACCAACAATCCCGCCTTCATGCTGCCTATCGCGAAACTTGGCTGCGAAGCGCAGTTTCGCCTTGGCTGGTACCGTTACGATGATCGCCTGCGCGCGCGCCGTTTCCCGCTTGTCGATGTGGAGCGCGGGCTGGTCATGGCGCATGGCTTCATCGACCATCGCGGCGTGCTGGAGCGCTATACCCTGACCGACGGGACCGAAGTGGAATCGCATATCCGCCGCCCACCCACGTTCTATCTCTCCGAAGTATTCAAGATCGAGGCGGGCGCGATCCGGCAGGTCGAGGCGAATTTCATCACCGTGCCCTACTACATGCCCTCGCCTTGGGACACGCAGGGGCAGGGGCAGGGGCGATGAGCGCGGCTGTCTTGCCGGATGACGCGCCCGCGCTTTCCCGCCGCGCGCGCTGGACATCACTGATCCTGTGCGGGGCGGTCATGCTGCTTGACGGCTATGACCTGACCGCGATGCCGCTCGCCGTCCCGCATCTGGTCCAGGCCTATGGCCATGCGCCCGAAACCTTCGGTCTCGCGCTCTCCGCCGTTTTGTTGGGCCTGGGCCTTGGCGCGGTGGGGCTTGCGCCGCTGGGAGATCGTTTCGGGCGTCGCCGTGTGATCCTCATCGCGATGCCGGTGCTGGCCTTGGCGACCTTCGGCACGGCCACGGGTCAGAGTGTCGAGGCCTTTACCGCCTGGCGCCTCCTCACCGGTCTTGCCCTCGGCGCGTGCCTGCCCAACGTCACCGCGCTCAGCGCCGAACTGGCGCTACCCGGGCGGCGGGCGAGCACGATGACGATCGTCTCGATGGCCATTCCACTTGGCGCGGCCGGATCGGGACTGGTGGTATCACCGCTCGTTGCCGCGTTCGGCTGGCAGGCGATCTTCATCCTTCCGGGACTGGTGACTTTGCTACTGCTGGGCCTCCTCTGGATGGCCTTGTCCGAATGCCCGGCGGTCGCAGGTGATGTCGAGGAGAGGGCAGGTTCAGGAGCGCCACTTGTGCAGCTGCTCCGACGGCCCATCTTCTACACCACCGCGCTCATCTGCGTGCTTTATGGAGTCAACGCCGCGGCGCTCTACTACATCAATTCCTGGGTGCCCACGATCCTGCCGGAAGCCGGCTTCACGCTGGAGACGGCGGCCCATGCGGTCTCGCTCCTCCAATTCGGAGGAATGGTCATCGGGCTCCTGCTCGCCCGCATGCTCGACGGTGGGCGGGTGACGGTGGTGTTGGCGACAAGTTACGGCGCGATTGCTCTGGCGCTCCTTGCCTTCGGTATCGTACCGCCCACGCGCTTGGGCTGGGGTATCCTTCTGCTGATTGCGGGAGGCGGCATCTCCGGCGTGCACGTCGCGATCCTGGCGGTGGCCTCGGGCCTCGTCCCGGCGCGCCTGCTCTCCAGCTTGATTGGTCTTGCCGTTGCGGTGGCCCGGATCGGCGCCATTGGTGGCCCCTTGCTGGGCGCTGCGGTCGTCGAGGGCAATGTAGGGGTTGCGTTATTCTTTGCTTTCGCCGCGCTGCCCGTGGCCTTGTGTCTGGGCCTCACGATACTGCTGCCCGTCGTCCGACGGGCAGCGCGTCCTCCCGCTCAGTCGAGTGAGAGCGAGAAGTCTCCGTCCCCGCGCCAGGCGGTGAGCATCGGTCGGTAATAGGCTCGGTAGGGCCAGAGCAGGACCGCATTGAAGAAGATCGTCAGCGCGCCGAAGATGACTTCGACGACGCCCCATTCCAGCGCGAAGTTCCAGTAGGCGATGACCACTGTCAGTGGCACCGCTGCGGCCGCAACGAGCGGCATCATGCGGTTGGCGAGGACGAGGACGGCAATCGCGATCTCGGCCACCTTGATCCAGGCGAACAGCCCGGAGTGGATAAGCGCCAGCGTGAATTCCTGGCCGAGCGGCGTATTGCCGAGCGGCTGGAGTTCGAAGGGGGTGAAGTACTCCACCCCCGAGAACAGGTACCATAATCCGAATATCCAGCGGCTGGCGTGGTAGAGCGCGCGCATCGCTTTATCCTCTCCTTTTTCGGCGCGTCTTGAACGGTCGGGGCCGCGCTCAGAAAGAGCGGCGGACCGAAAGGAACCATTCGCGCGGACGCCCGACCGAACCGGTGTTCACGCCGTAGTTTTGCACGTTCTCGCTGACGCCGGTGTAATAGAACTTGTCGAACAGGTTGGTGATGCCGGTGCTGACCTGCCAGTCCTCGTCGTCCGAAACATAGGTCAGGCGCAGGTTGAAGAGGCTGCGCGAACCGATCAGGTTGTCCGGGTTGTTGACCGAGTTGAAGTAGAACGAGGACTGGTAGGTCCAGTCGATGCGCGGTGTGAGCGTGCCGATGCCGTCGCCCAGCTCCGCCTTGTACTGCATGCCAGCGCTCAGCTGCCAGCTCGGGTTGAAGGGGGCGTCCATGTCCTCTTCGACGAAGGTCGTGGGATCGACGCGGGTGTAGTCAAAGTTGAGATAACCCATCGCGCCATCGATGGTGAGGTGGTCGATGGGCTCGGCGAAGAGCTCGGCCTCCAGGCCCCAGACATCCGCATCGCCCGCATTGGCCGGCTGCGAGCAGGTCGGGCTCACGCTTTCCGGGCAGAAGTAGCGGTTGATCTGGAGATCCTTGTAGCGGTTGAAGAAGAACGTGCCGTTGAAGCGCACGCGGTTGTTCAACAGGTCCGACTTGAAGCCCGCTTCGTAGGTGGTGAGCGTTTCGGGATCGAAGGGCACGATCTGGTCGGGCGTATAGGGACGCGGGTTGATGCCGCCGCCCTTATAGCCGGTTGCGATCTGGGCATAGACCATGAGCTCGGGGGCAAAGCGGTAGTTGACACCGAGGCGGTAGTCGGTGCGCGATCCTTCGAAGGTGCCGACCTGGCCGTCGAGCCCGGCAATCAGGAAGTTGGTCGTCAGCGGAATACCCGAGGGCAGCGAACCGTCCGGATTGCGGCGGGTGAACTGGTAGGTCTTCTTGTCGTCGGTGTAGCGGATCCCCGCAATCACGTTGAGATCGGGCGTGAGGTGGAATTCGGAGTGCGCGAAGGCCGAGACGCTGCGGTTCGAGATCGGATCGTCCTGAAGGAAGTCGAACATCGCGGTCGGGATCATCGAGCGTCCGGCGATGTTGTCGTCCGCGTCGTAGTAGTACCCACCCACGGTGAAATCGGCGAACGTGCCGACCTGCCCGGACAGGCGCAGTTCCTGCGTAAACTGGGCGTGCTTGTAGTCGAACTCCTGGACGAGAACCGAGAGCGGCGAGCCGTCAAGATCGATGCCCGACGTGCCGCTTGCCTCACGGTAGGCGGTGATCGACTTGACGGCGAGGAAGTCGGTCAGCTCGAAGTCCACCGTGCCGGCCACACCCCAGCTCTTCGCCGTGCTCTGCGGGCTGGTGTCGAAGGTGCCGGGCGCGATCTGCAGGGGCGTGCCGAAGATCGTCGTGTAGTTGCCGCCCGAGGCGTAATTGGCGTAGCTCGAGTAGGACTTGGGCCCTGTCAGGAAGCGGCTGTCGAAGGGCACGCCGCCCATCGGGTCGGCGGCGTCGTAGGAGCGGATGTCGCCCGAATTGGCGTAAAGCAGCTTGGTCGCGACCTGCTCGGACTTGTTCATCGCGTAGTCGCCGATGAGGTTGATCTCGAGGCTCGATCCGGCAGGGGCATAGCGCAGCGCGAGGCGTCCGCCCTGAACATCGACGCCGCCCTCGGTGCCGGTCTGGCAATCGCCGCCGCCAACCGTTGGGGCAATGCCGGAATCGGGGTTGAGACAGCCGTAATCGTAGAGTTTGAAGAAGCCGTCGGTGTGTTTCGAAACGCCTGAAATACGGGCGTAGAGGCCTTCGGTGATGGTGAAGCCGGCGCTGGCGCGCAAGTCGATGCGGCCGTAGCTGCCGGTCGTCGCCTCAACGAAGCCGTCGCTGACCTCGTCGGGCTTGCGGCTGAACAGCTTGATCGAGCCGCCGATCGAGTTCTTGCCCGATAGCGTCCCCTGCGGCCCGCGCAGGACTTCAACGCGGTCAAGGTCGTTGAGGTCGAGGATCGCGCCGAAAGTGGTGCCGTAGTAGACATCGTCGATGTAGATGCCCACGCCCGGTTCGAGCGCGAAGCTGGAATCGTTCTGGCCGATGCCGCGGATGTAGGCCTGGACCGCGCTGCCATTGAGGCCGGTCGCCTCGGACAGGTTCACGTTGGGGGCGATGGCCGTGAGGTCGGTGACGCTGTCGACGCTCTTGGCGGCCAGTTCGTCGCCGCTCGTCGCGGTGATCGCGATAGGGGTGTCCTGCAGGCGCTGCTCGCGAAATTGTGCGGTCACGATGATCTCGGGGGCGTGAACTTCGCCTGTCTCCTGCGCGCCGTTTTGCGCATGGGCGTTGCCAAGGCCCAAGGTCAGGCCAGTGGCAAGGGCAATCACGGCGCTGGCCGTGCGACGACAGGTGAATGGGGCTCGTGCCATGAAATTTCCTCTCCCTCGACCGCGGGTGGCCGGGCAGGCGGAATGGAGGACTGTAACTGTCCTTTCTCACCCCTCGTGACGGCGCAAAAAGCCCTGCCGGGCGTTCCTTGCGGTCACCTGTCTCCCTGCCCCAACGGTCTTTCGTTGGTGACTTCGTTGTTGCGCAAAAAGGAGGCCCGACCCGGGCAGCAATGCCCCTGTCAGCCGGACTACCAGCTTGGATAAATTAGTAACGATCGTTATTAAGGTGTCAATCGATTTCGTCGTCCGAAAGATGCCTCCTCTCTCCTTCCGGACGACGTCCCGACATCGCGCCTCAGCGCGTGCGTATCAGGCGGCGAGGCCTTGCGCCTTGCGGGCCTTGGCCTTGTCGAGCTGTTCGCGCGAAACCCACCATCCGTGGACCTGTGCGCGCATGGGCAGGGGCATTGGCACGCGGGCGATGGGTCCCTTGGCCACGGCGTCGGCCTCGACTACCCAGAGCTCGGAATCGAAGCTGTTCTCCCCGGTCTGGCGGTCGACCACCATGAGCAGCCAGCCGTCCTTGTCCGGATCGGACGAGGGAACATGAACCGGCTCGTTGATGGCCATGCCCGGTTCGAGCGGCATGGCCTCGATGCGGCCGTTGCCCGGCTCGATCTGCACCAGCATGTTGAACGAGACCCCGACCGGGCCGCCGGGGACGGGTGGGCCGCCTTCGGGGTTGATGGTGAGGTACCAGCCCTTGCGGTACATGCGGCCCTGGCTGGCATCGGGAATGCGCGGCATGTCGCCCGGAGGGCCGATGACGCGCGATTCAAAGTCCTCGCCGGGTTTGGACATGTCGAAGGTCCAGCGGGTCATGCCGCCCTGGATGCTCTGCTGGGCGCGTTCGACGCCGCCCGCCTCGCGCATGAAGCCAAAGGCGCAGGTGTCGGACAGGCACACGTCGAGATGGACCAGGTCGCCATCGTCGTAGGCGTTGAGGAAGTGGAAGGCCGAGACACCCTTGGGCCCCTTGAACCAGCGCATGTCTTCGACCTTGCCGTAGCGCGGCATGATCCCGACCCAGGATTCCAGGTCCTGCTGGTGCGCCCAGTGCGCACCGCCGGCCTTCAGGCGGTTGAGATCGGCGGTGGTCGGAAAGATCGGGAAGACGGCGTACTTCTCGGTGATCGTGAAGTCGTGGATGGTCGAGCAGTAGGGCTGCTTGAACCACTGCTCCGAGATCAGGTTGCCGTCCTTGTCGGCAATGCCATAGGCCACATCGAGGCTGGCAAGGCCGCCAGCCTCGTAACCGAAGAAGAACATCTCGCCCGTCTCGGGATCGATGCGCGGGTGGGCGGTGAAGGTCTCGGACTTGAGCGCACCATAGTAATCGAAGCGGCCGATGGTCTCGAGCGTTTCGGGATCGACCTCGTAGCCCAAGCCGTCCTCTTTGGTCATGAGCAGGCGTCCACCGTGCCAGACAGGCGTCGTATTGGCGACGGTGCGGTCCTTGCCCGCGACGCTGGGATCGTCGGTGTAGGGGTTACGGTAGCGCCCGAAGAGCGCCGTGCGCGCCTCCTTCTCGAGCAGGTAGCGCTCGGTCTCGACATACTTGATCGCGTAATCGACGGTGCCGCCGCGAATGTCGAACTTGGCGACCATGCCATCGGCCGAGAGCGCGACCTCGTCCTCGAACATGGGAGCCATGGCCGGGTCGGGCACGGCGCGGAAGAAGGCGCCGTCGATCTCTTCGGGAATGGTGCCGATGACATCGAGATTACGGGCCGACCACTCAACCCCGATGGGGGTGTTGGTGCCGGTGAAATGAATGGTTTGCGGGAACTGTGTCACAGTGACGTCCTCTCCAGAATGTATCCAGAACCTGTTTTGGGTGGTGTCTCCCCGGGGACCCCGGTTTGTTGTATCACGCGTTCCATCAGCGGTTCGCGCGCAGGGCCTTGAGTACGTGGTCCGAGCCCTTGTCGCCGACCATGATCGCGGTCGCGTTGGTGTTGCCGGCAGGCAGGCTCGGGAAGATCGAAGCGTCGGCGACCCACAGGCCTTCGACGCCGTGGACGGCCAGGTCGGAATCGACCACTGCCATGAGGTCCTCGGCCGCGCCCATCTTCGCGGTGCCGACCGGATGGTAGAGCGGGATCGAGGCGAGCTTGACGTATTCGCGCAGGGCCTCGGGCGCATCGAGCGCGGCGCCGGGGCGGACCTCGCCGGTGATCTGCGCGGCCATGGGCGCAGCTTCCATGATCTTGCGCGCAATCGCGATGCCCTCGACGATCTGCTCGATGTCGTCCTCGCTGCCCAGTTGCTGGTGCGTGATCACCGGGGGCGCCAGCGGATCGGCCGAGCGCAGGGTAATGCGCCCGCGCGCCGAGGGGCGCATGAGGCCGATCAGCGTGGAGACCGCCGCGTCCTTGCGCAGCATGAGACGGCCCTGCTCGTCGAAATCGAAGGCGAAGGCGGCAAAAGAGATCTGCAGGTTGGGCGCAGGCAGGCCCGGACGCCCATGAACGAAGGCCTGGGCGTGGCCGATCCCGGTGGTCAGGGCGCCTGTGCGAAAGGCGGCGAACTTGAGCAATTGCAGCGCGCCGCGAAGCCCTTGCGCATCGGCGTTGAGCGTGGTGCCCGAGACCGTGTTGACGAGGTGCGTCCCGACATGGTCCTGCAGGTTGCGCCCGACGCCGGGCAGGTCGCGCACGAGGGGGATGCCCATGTCCTGCAGATGCTCGGCCGGGCCAATGCCCGAGAGCATGAGCAAGCGGGGCGTGTTCATCGAACCGGCGCTCAGGACCACACCGCGCGTGCTGCGCCAGGTGCGTTCCTCGCCATCTTGCCGCACGACCACGCCACAGGCGCGCCCGTCCTCGACGAGGATGCGCAGGACCTGGCACTCCAGCTCCACCTTGAGCCGTCCGTCGTAATCGCGCCCCTCCAGGTAGCCGCGCGCGGTCGAGCAGCGCAGGCCGCCGCGCTGGGATACCTGGACGTAGTCGACGCCTTCGGCGCTCTTGCCGTTGAGATCCTCCGAGCGCGGGATCCCGGCAGCTTCGGCCGCTGCGATCCAGTCGTCGGTGATGGCGTAGCGCGAGCGGACTTCGGAAACACCGATGGGCCCACCCGTCCCGCGCCAGGCGTCGGGGCCGCGCTCGTTGTCCTCCATGCGGCGGAAGTAGGGGAGCACGCTCTGGTAGTCCCAGCCTGCCGCGCCAAGCTCGGACCAGTGGTCGTAGTCCCACTTGTGCCCGCGGATGAACATCATCCCGTTGAGCGAACTGCCCCCGCCCAGGAGCTTGCCTGCCGGCCACACATCGGTGCGGCCCCCGAGCGAGGGGTCAGGCTCGACCTTGTAGCACCAGTCGTAGTCCGGGTTCTGAACAACCGAGCTGGTGAGGGCTGGGACGCGCGATTTCAGCGTCTTGTCGGAACGTCCAGCCTCGATGAGGCGCACGCGGGTGCCCCCTTCGGCAAGGCGTCCGGCCATCGCCGCGCCGGCCGAACCGCCGCCGATGACAATGATGTCAGGGGTATCCATGGCCTGTCTCTCCTTCGTCAGTAGCTGGACAGGATGGTGAGGCTGGGCGCGTCGAGCGGCTTGCCTGCGGCCTTCAGCTTTAGCTCGCGTTCGCGCACCTTGGCCTGCTCGTCGATCAGCCAGGCGTGGATCGCGTGGGCGTCTTCCTTGCTGATGAGATCGTCCCAGCGTGGCATGCCCATCGGCAGGAACGCACCTTCCAGCACGATCTGGTCGAAGGCTTCGTGGATCTCGGGCTGCATGCGGCGCAGGTCCGGCACGCCCGAAATGATTTGGTTCGAGTGGCAGATCGCGCAGTTGCCGAAGAACACCGCCTGGCCGCGCGCGATGGTCGCGGGCGTGACGCCGGGCAGCTGCGCGGGCGGCTCGGGCGCAACTTGCGGGGCGGGCAGAGGATCGGGCTTGGGAACCTCCTCGCCGTCGATCTTGAATACGAGCAGGCGGTTGGCGTTGCCGTATTTATAGGGCGCGGAATAGCGCGGGACGAAGCCCCAGCCACCGCCGCCAAAGCCCGCCTGGACCGCGACGTACTGTACGCCATCGACGCGGTAGGTCATGGGCGCGGCCATGATTGCGGTGCCGGTGTCGATCTCGGTCAGGATGCTGCCTGTATCGGCGTCACGCGCGATGAAGCGCCCGTCGATGCTGCCGTGAAAGACGATGCCGGTCTTCGTTGCCATGACGCCGGGGCGGTCCTGCCAGCCTTCTGTGTCGACGGCCCATTTCGCCTTGCCGGTCAGCGGGTCGATGGCACGGATCTGCGAAGAGTAGGGCTTGTCCTTGACCCACTGCCATTCGGGCAGGGCCTTCACCATGTCCTGCAGCGGCGGGGGAAGAGTGGCGATCGACTTGTCGAGATCGGCCGTGAAGAGCAGCGCGGTCTGGATGTTGAGCGCCTTCTTGCGGTGTGGATCGGCCGGGTCGAGCGGGGGTGTCGTGAACATGAGATTGCCCATGTCGAGCGCCGAGGCGAAGTAGAGTTCGCGGTCCGGGTCATAAGCGGGCGGGTACCAGTTGCGCGCGCCGGGCGAGGCAGGGAAGATGATCTTCGGCCCCTTCCAGTAGTAGGCGCTTTCGGGCTTTTCCTCGGGGCGCCCGGTCTTCATGTCATAACCATCGGCCCAACTCGTGCGCACGATGGCGTTGATCGCGATGGGCTTTCCGGTCTCGCGGTCAAGCACGAACATGTAGCCGTTCTTGGGCGCGTGGATGAGCACGGGGCGCATCTCGCCCTCGACCTCCATGTCGGCAAAGACGATCGGCTGGGTCGAGGTGAAGTCCCAGGCATCGCCCGGCGTTTCCTGGTAGTGCCACTTCACGCGGCCGGTCTTGGCGTCGAGAGCGACGAGCGAGGCGACATAGAGGTTGTCACCCCCGCCGGGTGAGCGGCGTTCCAGATTGTAAGGACCGGCATTGCCGACACCAATGATGACGGTGCCGAAGCGTTCGTCGTAATTGATTGCGTCCCACACGGTGCCGCCCCCGCCAATGTCCCAGCGGCTGTCGGGCGACCAGGTCTTGACCGCCTCTTCCAGCTCGGGATTTTCCTGGGGACCCTCAGCGGGATCGTGCGGCACGGTGTAGAAGCGCCAGGCCTGTTCACCGCTCGCAACGTCATAGGCGGTCACATAGCCGCGCGCGTCGTATTCTGCGCCCGCGTTGCCGATGAGAACGAGATTCCCGGCCACTTCGGGCGCGCCGGTGATGGTGTAGCCGCGCGAATGGTCGGTTATCGTGTCGGCTTTCCAGACAACTTGGCCGGTCTTGGCGTCGAGCGCGTAGAGCCAGCCGTCAAGCGCGGCGACCATGACTTTGCCGTTCGCGACGGCGACGCCGCGGTTGCCCTGGTCGCAGCAGGCGCCGCGGTTGGCCTGCATGTCAACCTCGGGCTCGAAGGTCCACAGTTTCTCGCCCGTCGCGGCGTTGAGCGCATAGGTCCGCCCAAGGTTACCCGAGGTGTACATCACTCCGTCGAGGACGACCGGGGTCGCCTCCTGCACGCGCGATGAACCCAGGTCATAGCTCCAGGCAAGCCCCAGGCGCCCTACATTGCCAGGGGTGATGTCGGTGAGGCCCGAAAAATGCGCAGCGTTCGCGCCGCCCTTGGGCGTGGTCCAGTCATCGCCCATTGCGGCGCTGTCGGATGAACCGGTCGACCCGGAGCAGGCGCTCAGCATCAGCGCGGCGGCGGTCAGTGTCGCGCAAAAACCCTTCATTTCGGCCAGCTTTCGCAATGCCGCAGCATGACCTCGCGCAGTGATCGCGGGGGCTTTCCGGTCAGCTTCTCGACGTGGTCCGTGGCGAGGTCGAAGAAGCCCTCGCGGATTGACTGCCCGAAAGTCACCATGTCGTCGCTCGACCAGGGGATCGGCCCGTCGGGTACGATGTCCGAGGCGTGACGCGGCACGCCCAGCGAATCGAAATACGCGAACATGGCCTCGTCATCGACATGCTCGACCTCGATCGGCTTGCCCGCGATCTCGCTTGCCATGGCAAGCGCTTCGGGGATCGAGATGAGCTCGGGGCCAGTGAGGGTGTAGGCGGTATTCGCGTGCCCGTCCTGAGTGAGCACACCGACCGCCGAGGCCACGCAGTCGTCGCGGCTGACGAAGGCGACCTTGCCGTCCGCGCAGTTGTCGGGCTTGTGCCCGCTCATCAAGGCCGGGATCACCATGGCTGTCGCGATGGCTTCGGAATACTGGCTGTCGCGCAGGTGCGTCCAGGCCGCGCCCGAGGCTTCGATGATCTCCTCGGTGGCACGGTGGTCGAGCTTGACGATGGCCGGGTTGTCGGGTGCATCGGCGGCGATGAGTGAGGTGTAGACGATATGGTTCACACCTGCGGCTACGGCCGCCTCGACGGCATTTCGGTGCTGGCCGACGCGGGTGCCCACGCGCGCGGTGCTGATAAGCAGCATGCGCTCCCCGCCTTCCATCGCGGCGGGCAGGCTTGCGGGATCGTCGAAGTCGGCTGCGCGTACGTGCGCGCCAGCCTCGGAAAAGTGCTTCAACTTGCCCGGGGTCCGTGTCAGGAACACGAGGTCGTCTGCGGCGCATTTCTCCAGGAGAAGCTGCGCTGCGCTGTGGCCGAAGGCGCCCGATGCGCCGGTGACAATGATCTTGCCCAAGAGTCCTCTCTCTTCCCGATTTCGCTCCGAGTCAGCCCGGAGTTCTTGTGGAAGAAAGTAACGAGTGTTACGGTTGCGTCAAGGCACCTCGTACCGGCCCGCAAACGCGAGGCGGACGGAGAGGGCGAACATGGGAGAGACATACCTTGCCGAAATTGCCGATCGAAGACCGTCTTGCGCTGCAGGATCTGATTGCGGACTACAGCTGGGCGCTGGACACGGGCGATGTAGAGGCGCTTGTCGCCTGCTTCACGCCAGACGCGCGCATGGTCGAGGAAGTGTTCGAGGACCCGGATATCTGGGAAGGGCACGAGGGTATCCGCGGAATTGCCGAACACTACCGCAACGCGCCGGGTTTTCCGGGACGCCAGCACCACGTGACGCAGACACAGTTCCGCCCGCAGGCCGACGGCAGCGTCAAGATGCGCAGCTTCGCCTTCGTGACCGAGTGCGAGGACGAACCGCCCTACCTACTGCGCTTTACTGGCTGGTACGACGATCACGCGGTGCGCTGCGAGGATGGGAACTGGCGCTTCCACCGCCGCACCGTACGCCTCTGGGACGGCGAAGTTCTCAGCAAGTTTCCCGGACGCGGCAAGTGGGTGCCGCGCAAGCGGCCGGAATCGCTGATCATTCGCAAGTGAATTAGAAACAGTGGTTCCAGGGCGATGCCCCTAGGAATTCCTCTTGTTCTTGCCCACAAAAAAAGCCCCTTCCGGAACGGCTGTTCCGGAAGGGGCTTTTTTTGTGGGCAAGATCACCCCTTGAGGCGCAGTACCCAGCTGAAGCTGGTCGGCGCATCCGCTCCCTGCTTTTCCAGAGCGTCCGTTAGCGGCGCTGCGCCGAGGGCCAGTTCAGCGAAGGCGCGCGGCCAGTTGGAGCCACTTGCGTGGGCGAGGGCGGCGAAGGCCTCGGCGTCGCTTCGGCAGCGGCTCTCGTGGATACATCCGGCGCGCTGGGCAATCTGGACAAGTTCCTCGTAACCTGCCTCGCGCGCGACCTCGGTAAAGAGCAGGCGGTCGCTTGCCCGGCTAACCCCGAACACGATCTGCGGACGGCGGGCAAATAGCGCCTGAGCCTGGCGCACGGGGTCTCCGGCGAAGGCCTGCGAGGTCTGGCCAAGCTCGGCGGCGCGGGTGGCAAAGCGGCGCGCGTCGGGAAGTGTGGCGTCATGCAGGAGGGCGGTGGGTGTGGTGGCGGCATTCGCATCGGAGGCGAGGAGCGTGGAGCCCAGCGCCGCGAGCGGTATGCCTGCGGCGGTGAGGGCGAGCAGTTCGCGCCGGGCCAGCATCGTCATCGTGCCTCTCCTTCCAGCGTGCCGCCCATGTCCCTGGGGGGCTTGCGCGCAAGGTAGTCGGCGATCTGCTGCATATCGGCATCGCTCACTTCCCCGCGCGGGATCGCGGGCATGTTGCCGATGCCCATGCGTGCGGCCTGGATCACGTAGTCGGCCGGAAGGTCCTCGCGCTCTTCCAGCAAAGCCACGTCCATGCGGCGCGCGAGGAGGCCCGTGCCCATACCGTTGGGGCCGTGGCACATCACGCACTTCTCGATGAAGCGCTTCTCGCCGGGCCCTGCGTCGGGGCGTGAGGAGAGGGTGATCGGCGCTGGCATGGGCGGCGGGCCTCCTTGTGGCGCTTCCTTGGCATCCTGGGCCGGGGCGCCGCTGCCGCATGCGGCAGCGGCGATGAGGACGGCCGTGCAGGCACCTGTCAGCGCCGACTTGGAAAGCGTACTCATGCAGAGGTTCCTCCCTTGGCGCCGGGCCAGATACCGCTCTTGCCGGGCGCGATGACGCCAGCCGGATCAAGAGCGTTTTTCACGCGCTCGTTGAGCTTTAGCAGGGCGTTGTCGTTGAAGTCGTACGTAGAGGCGACGAGGTCCATGTAGTCGAGATGGGTGCGGTACTCGCCATAGCCTTGCGCCTTTGCGTCGGCGACGAGCTGGCGCAGGAAGGGATCGACGCGGCCCATCATCGCCGGGTCGTCCTTGTCGAGGAGGACCGCGTTGACGTTGATGAGATGGCGCTCGCCGAAGGCGAAGCTGGCCTGATAGTCCATGCCGTATTCGCGATAGCGGTCATAGGTCCGCTTGAACTGCGCCATGGCCGCGGTGCCTGATTGGGGTAGCACGGGCGAGAAGCCGATGTGTCCGCCGCGCCCGCCGTGCCAGTTGGCGTTCTGCATCGGGAAGCTAATCGGTGTACCGGTCCAGCCCGAGTTCTCCAGTGGCTCGCCGCGTTTCCACTGCGCGGGGCGAATGGAGAGTGGTTTCAGGTCGTTCATCGCCTTTTCCAGAATCGGATAGGCGGCTTTGTTCACCTCCTCGCGGCCATAGAGGCGCAGGCTTACGCCCCACCAGCCTACGCGGTACTTCTTGCGAATGGCCGAGATCACCTCGTCGCTCAGCGCTCCGGGTTGGTCGGTCCATTCCGAACGCGTGGTGAGGACGGCTGCTGCGCGCAGCCAGTTGCCGATTGTGGGAGACTGTTGGAGCAGGCCCTCACGGCGCAGCGGGGCCAACGTGTCGATGAGAGGCCCGAGGTCCTCGGGATTGTCGAACTCGACATCCATGCCCATCAGCGATTCGGGCTCGGGCATAAGCCAGAGGCCCATCTTGGTGACGACCCCGAAGTTGGACTGCACGAACAGTTGGTCCCAGGCCGGGCCGAAGCCGTAGCGGTAGAGTTGCCAGGTGGGCGAGCCCTCGAGCGCGCCCATCCCGGTGCGCACCAGCGAGCCATCCGCCAGCGCGACTTCCATCCCGCAGATCTTGCTCGTGTTCTCGCCGTAGGGGGTATAGCCCACGCCGCGGTCGAGCGCGTTGCCGACGACCGAGCCCCATGAATTTCCGGGCGTCGAGAGCCAGTGCTTCATGCCCCGGGCCTTGAGGAAGTCGTAGAGGTCGTAGAAGCCGACGCCGGGTTCGAGAAGGACGGTGCCGTTCTCCTCGTCATACTCGATATTTTTCATGCGGGAGAGATCGAGGATGACCGAGCCAGCGAGGACCGGCGCACTGCCGCCGTAGCCCAGGTTCTTGCCGCGGCTGATCGGCCAGAGCGGGATGCCGACCTCCGCTGCGATGCGCAGGGCGGCCTGCACTTCATCCGCGCTGCCCGGCGCGATGGCGCCCGAAGGGTGGTGGAGCGTGTCGTCCACCGCGAACTTGTCGTTGTAGGCGGCCGCATCCTCTTCACCGAAAAAGACGTTTTCGGCGCCAAGTGCCGCCTGAAAGGCGGCCCGCGCCTGCCGGATGCGGGCCGGGTCGGGCCCCTGCGCACGTTTCGAAACCATCGCTCTCCACCTTGTCGCAAGCCACCCCATGCGCCTGCGAGGCGCATGGGGTGGTTGCCACCTTATTAGTAACGTTCGTTACTTTGCAGGACGCGCGTGCGCCTGTCAACGCGGCGCAGGACCAAGGAGGCTCAGTCGCTTGGCGACAGGCTGTGGATGCGGGTGAGCAGACCGATTAGCGTGGCGACTTCGGCGTCTGTGAAGCGCTCCTTGAGCCAGGTTTCGTGCGCAAGAATCGAATTGCGCGCCTCTTCGAGCACGCGCTCGCCCTCGGGCTGGAGGTGGAGCGAGCTCTTGCGGCGGTCGAGCGGGGAGGGCTCGCGGCGCAGAAGATCGCGCGCGGCCAGCCGGTTGATGATCTCGGTTGTGGTCGCCCGATCCATCTGAAGTTGCTGTCCCAGGTCTGCCTGGAACAGCCCGGGTTGTTCGGCCACCGTCCAGAGTACCGAGACCTGCTTTTGGGTCAGATCAAGATCGGTGAAGGTTTCGGTAAAATGGCGATAGACCGCTCCATGGGCCAACCGGATATGGAAGCCCAGGATCGAGTCGAGATCGCCGTGTCCTGCGGTCAGTGCAGTGGCGTCGGGTGTCTCGGATTTTGGTTTGTTCGTGCCCACGCGCTCATGCTTAGCCCGTCGCGTAAATCGTGCAAGTCACCGCACAAAAACAAATAAATACACTATTTATCAGTGCTATATGGGATATTGGTTCGTTCCACGAACATTTTTTGTTGTGCGGATTTCGGGCGCGCGATAGTCTCAGGAAGCACGCAGCGAGGCTGCGGCTGAATTTTTTGGAGAGGTGAGATGGCTGACAATCTCGAGCAGGTCCTGCAGGGGACCGGCAATATCTTTGAGATGCTGCGCAATTCGCAGCTTGGTGCCTACGTATACCCCGTTGTGGCGCCCGAATTTTCCAACTGGCGTTCGGAGCAGTGGGCCTGGCAGCACAGCGCCGTCCTGTTCGACCAGTCGCACCATATGGTCAATCTCTACATCCGCGGCAAGGACGCGCTCAAGCTTCTGACGGACACGATGATCAACAGCCCCAAGGGCTGGACCGTGAACAAGGCCAAGCAGTACGTCCCGACCACGCCCTACGGCCACGTGATTGGCGACGGCATCATCTTCTGGGAAGAAGAGGAAAGCTTCACCTACGTCGGTCGCGCGCCCGCCTCGAACTGGCTGCGCTACCAGGCCGAGACCGGCGGTTACGATTGCGAGATCGAGCTCGACGACCGCTCGCCGATGCGCCCGATGGGCAAGCCCGTCAGTCGCAAGGAATGGCGTTTCCAGATCCAAGGCCCTAAGGCCTGGGACGTGATCGAGAAACTGCACGGCGGCCCGCTCGAGAAGCTCAAGTTCTTCAATATGAGCACCATGAACATTGCCGGTAAGACCGTGCGCACGCTGCGTCACGGTATGTCCGGCGCGCCGGGTCTCGAAATCTGGGGCCCCTATGAAGATCAGGAAGAAATCCGCGCAGCCATTCTGGAAGCGGGCGAGGAATTCGGCCTGATCCCCTGCGGCAGCCGGGCGTACCCCTCGAACACGCTGGAATCGGGCTGGATTCCTTCGCCTCTGCCAGCCATCTATACCGGCGAGAAGCTTAAGGGCTTCCGCGAGTGGCTCGGTGCGAACAGCTACGAGGCCACCGGTTCGATCGGCGGTTCGTTCGTCTCGGACGACATCGAGGACTACTACCTGAACCCGTGGGAACTGGGCTACGGCAACTTCGTAAAGTTCGACCACAACTTCATCGGCCGTGAAGCGCTCGAAGCGCTCGACCCGGCCAAGCAGCGCAAGAAGGTGACGCTTGCCTGGCATCCGGAAGACATGGCCAAGATCATGGCCTCGATGTTTGATCCGGACGGCGAAGCCTACAAGTTCTTCGACGTGCCGCTCGCGAACTACGCCTCGTCCAACTACGACGCGGTGCGCGACGCTTCGGGTAAGACCATCGGCTACTCGATGTTCACCGGTTTCTCCTACAACGAGAAGCAGGCTCTGAGCCTGGCGACCGTCGATCCTGAAACACAGATCGGCGACGAAGTCACCGTGCTGTGGGGCGAAGAGAACGGCGGCACCAAGAAGTCGACCGTCGAGCCGCACAAGCAGCTTGCCGTGCGGGCCATCGTCTCGCCGGTTCCCTACTCGCGCGTTGCACGCGAGAGCTATCAGGAAGGCTGGCGAACCGTGAAGGCCGACGCGTGATCCTTTCGCTCTCCCGATGAAGAAGGGCCGCCCGGATTTCCATCCGGGTGGCCTTTTCTTTTGTGCGCAGCAGAAGTGCCGTTCGGACTATACGCCCCGTGTTTCGCGCACGATCTCGAAGGCGTCCTTGATGACGTTGAGGCCGATGGCAAGGCCAATGGCAAGATCGAAGGCGATGACGTCGGCGCGGGTAAAGATCCAGGCAGCGCGCATGTGGACTTCGGCGCTGCGCTGGCGCGCGAGCAGGCGCAGGACATAGGCGTTCACCGCCAGTGCGAGGAGGCCGATCGCCATGATCCACAGGCCGTCTGGCTCGGCGCCGGCAAAGGCCCGGAGCACGGGTTCGAGCACCACGCCCACGCCGACCAGAAAGGCGAGGGCGAGTAGCGCGACAGCATAGACCGAAGCATCGGTCGCCATGTCGAGGCCGTCAGCGAGCAGGCTCGCCGAATCGGCGTGGAGGCCTGCGGCTGTGTCGACCACGAACATGACCGCGTTGAGCCCCAGCGCCACGCACAGTGCGCGGGGCTGGAAAGTGGTTTTCAGCCCCGCCGGGCGCCATCCGCATTCGCTCATGCCAGCGGTTAGCGCGGGAGCTGCGTGCGGCCAAGCTCAGGCCCAGTAGGCGATGAAGCGCAGCTCCACCGAACTGCGCGGCGCGGTTCCGGGTGGGGCGAGCGGGTTGTCGAAGGCGACGTGGGGCACGCCGGTCGCCGCGTCTGCATCGCTGTCAAAGGTCTTGAAGAGTAGCGCTTCACCCGGCTGCATGTCGGGAAACCAGACCCATTCGTGCCGGGTCGCGTGGGCCAGGACGAAGCTTTCCATGGTCCACAAGTCCTCGCCGTCCCGGTCGAAGATGGCGTCGGCCAGAATCAGGTCCTCGCGCCCGAACGAGCGGGCATCGCACAGCGCCAGCGGCACGTCCTGCGGCGGCGGCGAGGTGACACACCACAAATTGTAGTGCGCACTGCGGCGGTAGTGGCCCAGGTCGTCCGGGAAGGAGCGCTCGGAGAAAGCGAGGGCGGTGGTGTCCGAGACGTCGATGTGGGCAAAGCGCGCGGGGCGGGAATTGTCGAGCTGGCCCGAAAGGTCCGAGCGCTCGCCGAAGCGGTGGACCGGAGGGGCGGTCGCCACCACGCGGTCGGCGCCGCACAGATCGCAGATCAGCGCGCAGGCGTCATCGGTTGCAGGCTCGAGATGGCCACTGGTGCCGGGTGACATAACAACCGAGACAATTTGGTACCCATTGCAATCCAGCGTGGATTCGCGCGTGCGGCCATCGTGGATTGGCATGGATTCGGGGGCGATACGAACGGTGTCACGGGTGTGGTCGTTAGCCCGATAGAGCATCCGCTCTGCATTTCGTGCGGCATAGTTGATGGTGCCTACAAGTCTGTCCATTCCTCTCAAGTCCTTATTTAATTGCTGTTTCACTTCGATTCTTTCGTGGTCAAATGGCCCTCGCTGGGTTTCCCTATAGGTGATCCCGGCAATTGTATTTCTTCCAAAAAAGTCGGCTGAAGCCCTCACCGGGCTTGCCTTCCTGATATTGTATGTCATACAAACAACATGTCGCACAACGCGACAGCATGAAAGGCGCACGGAGACGCATAATCCCCGGCGCTGGTTCAGGAGAGGGCCAATATGCAGATCACTTCCAGATCAGGGCTGCGCTGTGCGCTGCTCGCAACCGCTTCGGCGGCAACGCTTTTCACAGCTTCCGGCGCGCGGGCGCAGGACACCGCGGAGACGGCATCGGAGCCGCAGCAGCAGACCACCAACGATGCCGCCATGCGCGAGATCATCGTGACTGCGCAGTTCCGTTCGCAGAAACTGCAGGACACGCCGCTTTCGATCACCGCAGTCGACGCCGCGCTCCTTGAAGCGCGCAACCAGACCGATCTTTCGCAGGTCGCAGGCCAGGCCCCGAACGTGCAGCTGACCGAAATGGGCGGCGCTTTCGGCTCCTCGATGGCCGTCTACATCCGCGGTATCGGCCAGTACGACTTCAACCCCGCCTACGAGCCCGGCGTTGGCATGTACATCGACGATGTCTACTACGCGACGCTGACCGGCAACATCATGGACCTGCTCGACCTGGAGCGTGTCGAGATTCTGCGCGGACCGCAGGGCACCCTGACCGGCCGCAATTCGATCGGCGGCGCGATCAAGATGTTCTCGGTCAAGCCCGAGCCCGGAAGCAGCGGCAAGGTTGACGTGGTCTATGGGGCGCGTGAACGCATCGATCTTCGCGCCAGCATGAACTTCGCACTGACTGACAATCTCTATGCGCGTGTTGCAGGGGTCTACAAGCATCAGAACGGCTATGTTGACCAGCTCGACTATGGCTGCGTGAACCCGGACAACGAACTGGGCATCACCGGCAATCCTTCGACCCCGGCCAACTGCGTCGTCGATAAGCTGGGCGAGCGCAACTACGCAGGCGTGCGCGGGTCGCTGCGCTTCAACCCGACCGACAGCTTCGACTGGATCGTGACCGGCGACTACACCTGGGAGAACCGTACGGCGGCCGCCGGTGTCATCACCGAGAACAACACAGACCTGACTGGCGCAGACTTCCGCTGCGGGAAGTTCTGCACCTACGCCAGCTGGTACCTGCCCGCCGGCGGCCAGGCGGGCCAGGCCTACTACATGCCCAACTCGGTCAAGTTCTGGGGCTGGGGCGTGTCAAGCGACATGTCAGTCAACCTTTCGGATTCAATCAACGTCAAGTCGATCACCGCCTACCGCGAATACCAGCAAACCTATGGCACGGACGACGATTACACGCCCAACCCGAACATCGGCGGCGGCGGTTTCAACGACCTTACCTTCCGCTTCTTCAGCCAGGAACTGCGCGTCAACGCGGAACTGGGTGACTTCGCCGACCTGACCGTGGGTGGCTACTACAGCGACCAGAAGTCGGTCTACTTCACCCGCCAGGACATCCGCTACATCGGCATGGGCAACCCGGCGCTGTTCCTACAGTTTCAGGGCGATGATCCGGTCCGCGCCGACAGCAAGGCTGTGTTCGGCACGGTCATCCTGCATCCCACGCCCAACCTCAACGTCACAGGCGGCCTTCGCTATACCAAGGAGCACAAGGACTACACCTTTGTGCGCAAGGCCTGGGACGGCGGCCCGTTGGTCGACATCTTTGGTGTCGGCGCGCTCGATGGCAGTGTGGCGGAATACGACGGCGACCGCGTCGACTACCGCATCTCGGTCGACTACCGCTTCAGCGATGAAGTTCTGGCCTACGCCACGATCAGCACGGGCTTCAAGGGCGGCGGCGTGACAGCACGTCCCTTCACCCAGTCCCAGGCCGTAAACGGCACCTTCGATCCCGAAACGCTGACCGCCTATGAAGTGGGTGTAAAGACCGACCTGCTGGGCCGCACGCTGCGCATGAACCTGTCAGGCTTCTACAACGACTACAAGAACATGCAGCTTCCCATCGCGGACTGTGCCATCCTCGACGGTTTCCCGCCGGGTGAGGATCCGTTCCCCTGCGCCGCGATCAGCAACGCGGGCGACGGCGAGATGTACGGAATCGAGTTCGAGCTCCAGGCGAGCCCGATCTACGGCCTGGACATCGACGCCACCGTCAGCTGGATCGAGGGCAATTGGAAGCGCATCGGCCCCATGGTCGGCAACAACATCCGCCTCGAGGATCCGCTCACCACGCCCAACTGGCGCGGCAGCTTCGGCATCCAGTACCGCGGCGAACTGGGCGACAATGCAGGCACGATCACGCCCCGCTTTGATATTGCCTACACCGGCAAGCAGGGCATGGGCCGTCTTCCGGGCAGCAGCGAGCTGGACTTCAATCCGGCGCGGGCCATCGCCAATGCGCGTGTAACCTGGCGCAACGCGGACGAGGATCTGGCGATCTCCTTTGAGGTCCAGAACCTCTTCGACAAATACTACTACCTGCCGATCCGCTTTGCCGCGCTCTACGCCAGCGCGGGAACGACCTACTCCAACGTGGGCCGTCCGCGTGAGTGGGCCTTCACCGTGCAGAAGAAGTTCTGACGATCCGAACCCCTCGCGGCGGGGCAGGTCCCCGGGCCTGTCCCGCCGCATCCATTTCGATACGATAGACACACGGGGGAGAGACGCGATGGCCGAGGTCACGCTTTACCACTGGGAGCCCAACGCCAATTCGGGCAAGCCGATGCTGGCGCTTATGGAAAAGGGCGTTGCTTTCGACAGCCATTACATCGACATGCTGAACTTCGATCAGCATCGCCCGGAATACCTGGCGATCAACCCGCAAGGCACGATCCCGGCGATGACCCATGGCGACAAGGTCCTCGTCGAGAGCACTGCGATCATGGAGTACGTGAACGAGTGCTTCGAGGGGCCCGATCTGATGCCCGGCGATGCGCGTGATCGCTGGCGCGTGCGCTGGTGGATGAAGTTCATGGACCAGTGGCTGGCCCCTAGTTTCTCGATGATCGGCTGGTCAGTATTCATCGGTCCCGTCGTACGCCAGCGTGACCCGGCCGAACTCGAAGCGGCGATCGAGCGTATTCCCATGCCCGAACGCCGGGTGTCCTGGCGCAAGGCCATCTACGGCACTTTTTCCGAAGCCGAGATCGCCGAGAGCCAGCGCCGCGTGGCGATGGGTATCGCGATGCTGGAAAAGGAACTGGGCAAGCGTGAATGGCTCGGCAGTGACAGCTATTCGCTCGCCGACATCAACGGTTTCAACCTGGCTTATGCCATTCCGCTGAGCCAGCCCGAGCTTTCCAACGACGAACTTACCCCCAATCTCCTGCGCTGGCTGCGCGCGATCTACGCCCGCAAGGCTGTGAAGGACTGCTGGGCGCTGGGCCGCACCGACATGGTGAAGCGCGTGACCATTCTCGAACAGGAGCGCATCTGATGGCGACGATCCTCTATCACGGTGAGCCCAACGGGCCTTCGCTGGCGGTGCTCGCCGCCATGGCAGAGACCGGCGCAGACGCGGCGCTGGGTATTGAATGCCGTCCGGTCGATCTGCTTGGCGGCAAGCGGCACACGCTTCCGGACATCACCGAACCGCTTGCGCGCGACATGGGGGTGGAAGGTGAGGGGCCTGTCCTGGTGATCCAGGGAGAGGCGATGACCGAATCCGTCTTTCTCGCCCAGTTCTTCGACGAGGTCGGGGACGGCACCTCGCTCCAGCCCGAAGATGCCTACGCGCACTGGGAAATGATGATGTGGTGCCGCCAGATCACCGAGCGTCTGTCCCCCGCAGCCTCCCTGCTGGGTAATCTTGCCAGCTCGCACCAGCGTCTCGAGGCGCTGAGCGAAGACGCCTTCGCCGCGCAAGTCGAGCCGATCACGAGCGCAGACCTCAAGGTGCGCTGGGATCTGGTGCGCGACGGCGAGGCCGACGATGCGCAGCTCAAGGATTGCGAAGCCAAGGTCATGCAGGCCGTCGAGCGTTGCGAGAGGCAGCTTGCCGATGGCCGGGAATGGCTGATGGGCGCGCTCACTATTGCCGATTTCGAGACGTTCGCCTGGCTGGTCGGAATGGAGCCGATCGTGCCTGAGGCCTTCAAGGGCAAGAGCGAGACCGTGGCCTGGATGAAGCGCGTGAAGGCACGCCCAAGCGTGCAGGCGGCGCTGGCGCGGGCAACCGGAGAGGCGCCTGAACGGAGCTGGGCGCCCGGGCCGGAAATCAACCGCTGGGGTTGAGCCTCCGCGACGACGACAGATGAGAGAGGCCCTGGGCCCCACCTGCCGGAACAAGGCGGGGGGCTTATGGCCAGACGAGAGGATTGGGTTTTTACATGATCAGGCTGACGGGCGCGCAGGGAAATTCGCAAGCAAAGCAGATGCGCGTGCAAGTCCGGCGGGGCTGGCTGACCAGTCTCGCCGTCTCGGGTGCTCTCATCCTGACAGGCTGCACGGCGAGCGCAGACGGCAGCGGCGAGGACGGCGTCACCGCCCAGCTCATCACCACAGGCGGCAACAGCGAATGGCTGAGCTATGGCCGCACCTATGATGAGCAGCGCTACTCCCCGCTCGACCAGATCAATCGTGAAACCGTGGGCGATCTGGGCCTGGCCTGGTCGCAGGATCTCGACACCTCGCGCGGGCAGGAGTCGACGCCGCTCGTGATTGACGGGGTGATCTACATCACCACTGCCTGGTCCAAAGTGCGTGCCTACGATGCCGTGACCGGAAAGGAGCTGTGGGGCTATGATCCCGAAGTCCCTGGCTCGGCGGGCGTGAAGGGGTGTTGCGATGTCGTCAATCGTGGCCTCGCGGCCTGGGGCAACAAGCTCTATCTGGGGACGTTCGACGGGCGGCTCGTCGCGCTTGACCGCAAGACCGGCAAGGCGCTCTGGATCAAGGAGACGGTCGATCCCACCAAGCCCTACACGATCACCGGCGCGCCACGCGTGGTGAAGGGCAAGGTGGTGATTGGCAATGGCGGCGCGGAGATGGGCGTGCGCGGCTACGTGACGGCTTATGATGCCGAGACCGGCGAGCAGGCCTGGCGCTTCTACACGGTGCCCGACGCGCCGGGGAAGAACGAGGCCAAGTACCTCAAGGACGCGGAAAAGACCTGGCACGGTGAATATTGGGTCGAGGGTGGTGGCGGCACGGCCTGGGATTCGATGGCCTACGATCCCGAGCTTGACCTGCTCTACATCGGCGTGGGTAACGGCTCCCCCTGGAACCAGGGCATCCGTTCGGAAGGCAAGGGGGACAACCTCTACCTTTCCTCGATTGTCGCGGTCCGCCCCGAAACTGGCGAATACGTCTGGCACTTTCAGACCACCCCGGGCGAAACCTGGGACTTCACCGCGACGCAGAGTATCATCCTGGCCGACCTCGAAATCGAGGGCACGCCGCGCAAGGTGCTGATGCAGGCGCCCAAGAACGGCTTTTTCTACGTGATCGACCGTGAGACGGGCCAGTTCATCTCGGGCAAGAACTTCGTGCCGGTGAACTGGGCCAAGGGGCTCGATCCGCGGACGGGCCGCCCGATCGAGAACCCGGAGGCGCGCTACTACAAGACGGGCAAGATGTTCATTGGCTCGCCCGGTGCGGGCGGTGCGCACTCGTGGCACCCGATGGCTTACAGTCCCAAGGACAACCTGGTCTTCATTCCCGCCCAGCTGGCCTCGCTGCCCTACTTCGCCGACAACGACTGGAAGGCCAAGCCCAAGGGCTTCAACACTGGTGTCGACATGTCGGCGGGCGCGATGCCGGCGGACCCGGCGGTGCGCAAAGCGGCGGCCGATGCGACGTCGGGGGAACTGATCGCCTGGGACCCGGTTGCGCAAAAGGCGCGCTGGAAGGTCAAGCTGCCCAGTGTCAACAACGGCGGTGTGCTCGCGACGGGGGGCGGGCTTGTCTTCCAGGGCAATGTCACTAGCAACCTGGTTGCCTATGCCTCCGACAGCGGCAAGAAGCTGTGGTCTTTCCCGGTCCAGACCGGCGTTGTCGCGCCGCCGATTACCTATGAGATCGATGGCACGCAGTATGTCGCGCTGGTCGCGGGCTGGGGTGGGATCTGGGCGCTGGCACCGGGTATTCTCTCGCAGGACGGCGGCCCTGTGCGCAACGTCAGCCGTCTCCTCGTTTTCAAGCTGGGCGGCAAGGCGCAGCTCTCCGATCCCCTGACGCTCGATCAACTGCCGCTCGATCCGCCGGCGTTTGCCGGTACCAAGGAGCAGGTCGCGCGCGGCGCTTATCGTTTCGGGCGTTTCTGTTCAACCTGCCACGGCGATGCGGCCATCGGTGGCGGCGTGCTGCCTGACCTTCGCCGCTCCGGCTTCATTCAGGACCACGATGCTTTCCAGCTGGTCGTCCATGACGGGGCGCTTGAGGACCTGGGCATGGTCAGCTTTGCCGACACCCTGACGCCCGAAGAAGTGGAGGACGTGCGCCAGTATATCATCCAGCGCGCCAACGAGGACAAGGCACTTGAGGCCAAGTCGGGCAAGGCGCCCAAGGCAGCCCCCAACGTCCCGGCCAGCGAGGCAACTAAGGCTGCGGCGCAGATCGTGAAGGACCAGCAGGCGACGGGACGCCGTCCGTGACCCTCGATCTCGTACGGCTTGCTGCGATCGATGTCCACGTTCACGCCGAAGTCTCCTGCCACGATCCGGAAGATCCGGTGATGGCGCAGTTCTTCGATGCGACTTCGGCCTATTTCAAGGCGCCGCGCGAACGCCCCAAGATGCCTGAGATCGCGCAGATCTACCGCGAACAGAATATCGCCTTCTGCCTCTTTACGGTCGATTGCGAGAGCGGGGTGGGGGCCAAGCGTGTCTCGAACTACGAGGTGGCCGAGTTTGCCGCAGCGAATGCCGATGTGTGCATTCCCTTTGCCTCGATTGACCCGCGCAAAGGAAAGATGGGCGCGCGCGAGGCCCGCGACCTCATTGAGAACCATGGCGTGCGTGGCTTCAAATTCCACGCCATCATGCAGGGCTGCCACCCGGCCGACCGGGTCGGCTACCCCATCTACGAAGTCATCGCCGAGTACGGCCTGCCCGCCATCTTCCACACCGGCCATTCGGGCATGGGAACGGGCCTGCGCGGGGGCGGGGGGCTGCGCCTCAAATACGGACGGCCGATGCTCGTCGACGATGTCGCTGTGGACTTCCCGGATATGAAGATCATCCTCGCGCATCCCAGTTGGCCCTGGGTGGATGAGAGCCTCTCGATGGCGCTCCACAAGGAGAACGTCTTCATCGACCTGTCGGGCTGGAGCCCGAAATATTTCCCGCCACAGATCGTGCGCTACGCAAACGGGCAGCTCAAACACAAGGTGATGTTCGGCTCCGACTTTCCGCTGATCCGCCCGGACAAGTGGATCGAGGCGGCAAAGGGCATCGGCTTCGAGGACGAAGTCATGCCGGGCATCATGAAGGACAACGCCGCGCGGGTTCTGGGGCTGGCGGGCTGAGACGGAAAAAAGGCAGGGCTCATGGATTTCACCGGCAAGCACATCGTCATTACCGGCGCATCGAGCGGGATCGGCGCGGCCACGGCCCGGGCTATCGCCGCGCGCGGCGGTGCGGTCACCTTGATGGCGCGCCGTGCCGAACGGCTTGAAGCGCTTGCCGGTGAACTGGGCGAGGGCGCGGGCTGGTTCGCGGTCGACGTCAGTGATGGCGCGGCGCAAGCCGCAGCCCTCGACGCAGCCGTGAAGGCGGGCGGGCCGATGGACGGCCTTTTCCTCAACGCAGGAACAGGTGGCTCTTTCGCCGCCGTCGAGGATTATGGCGACGATGCCTTCGCGCAGGTTCTCAACGTCAACCTGACGGCCCCCTATCGCGCCATTGCGCAGGTGCTGCCGGCGATGAAAGCACGCGGGCGCGGCGCCATCCTGGTCACAGGCAGTCTTGCGAGCGAGCGCGGCATGGCGAACAACGTCGCCTATGTCGCCTCCAAGCACGCGGTTCTGGGGCTGGCGCGCGCGGTCGCGCTGGAAGCGGCGCCCCACGGCGTGCGTTGCAACTGCGTCGTGCCCGGCTTCATCGATACCGAGATGTTTGCCGCGCTGCCGCCCGATGCGCTCGAGCAGATTGCGGCGCGCGTGCCGCAGGGGCGCACTGGAAGCGCGGACGAACTGGCCGCGGTGGCCGCGTTCCTGCTCTCGGATGCGGCCTCGCACGTGACCGGGCAGAGCCTTGCGGTCGATGGCGGGGTGCTGGGTACGCTTTCTGTTTGAGGAATACAGAAGCAGGAAACCGAGAGCCATCGCCCTCGGGCTTCCAAAACTTTCAACCTCACCTCTGACGAGCAACCGTGGCCGAGAATGGCGAGGTCACCCATTCTCGGATCAAGGGGCGATGGCCCCTTGAATCAGTCCCTCTTCTTTCTTCAATCCTCGAAGAAGTTGAGCTCCAGCAGCACCCCGTCGGGATCGTGGACGAAGATCTGCCGCAGGCCAATCGACTGGATCGCGTTACTTTCATAGGTGAGCCCCCGGTCCTCCAGGCGATCACGGATGTCGTCGAAGCCTTCGCAGCGCAGCGCGATGTGGTGCAGCGCCCCGGTCGGGCCCTTTGTCATATCGCGGTCCATTGCGCGCGGCGCCGACTTCGCGTTGAGATGGATGATCGGGCGTTCCTCGTGATCGTAGATCCAGCGCGCGGTCTCGCGAGTGAGCGGGGCGGGCGCAGGGCACGATTCCAGCGAAAGCACATCGCGGTAGAAGGCTTCCGACCGGTCAAGGTCCGAGGCGACCACGCAGAAGTGGTCGAGGGCGACGACGCGGGCTCTCACCCGCGTCTCGAACTGGAGGAAGGTACTGTTCATGCTGTCTTTTCCTCCTCCTTGGCCTCGCCCCCCGGCACGCCGTGCGCCACGCGCCGGTCGTAGTCGGGATCATCCTCGGGCTTGGCCAGAGCCGCCATGACACGCGCGTGGATGTCTTCCAGGGCCTTTCGGAATTCCGGGTAGGCGAGGACGTAGAGCTGGTTCTCCTCCACGGCCTTCAGGACGTGGTTCGCGAGCGTCTCGGGCTCCATACCGCACTCGATCACGTTCTTGAGATGCGCGAACATCTCCGGACCTGCCTGATAGTAGCCGGTGTCAGCCAAGTGCTTGGGACGGGTGAGCAGCGCTTCGTGGATGTTGGTGTTGACCGCGCCAGGGCACAGCAGCGACACGCCGATGCCATGCTCTTCAAGATCGAGGGCCAGCGTTTCGGTCAGCCCCCGCACCGCCATTTTGGTGGTGCAGTAGATTCCCGTGCCCTTGAGGGCTACGAAGGCCGACATCGAGGCGGTGTTGACCACGTGGCCGCCGTTGCCGCGCTCGATCATGCGCGGCACGAAGGTGCGCACGCCGTTAATCACACCGCGCAGGTTGACGTCGATCTGCCAGTCCCAGTCGTCGTAGGTGGCATCCTGGATCGCGCCGAAGTGCGAGACCCCGGCGGTGTTGAACAGCAGTTCGACGGGGCCCAGCCTGGCTTCCACCTCGTCGGCGACCGTGGCGTAGGCCTCGCGGTCGGTGATGTCGAGCTTGACCGCCATCACCTCGTAGTTCGCGCCCTTGGCGTTCTCGGCCTCGAACCAGGCCATGGCCTCGTCGAGGTGATCCTGACGGATGTCGGCAATGGCGACCTTGCAGCCGGCCTTGGCGAAAACCTTGGCCTGACCGAGTGCCACGCCCGAACCGCCGCCGGTGATGAACGCGGTCCGTCCCTTTACCTGTGTCATGTCCTCTCCACTCCCTCTTTATGCTCTCTTAGATGGTGACGGACGCGCTCAGGCGTAGGCGTGGTTGGCCAGGCCCAGCAGGTCGCGAGTCTCACCCGCGCTCGATACTTCGGCGCCCATGCGATCGATGAGGTCGACGGCCCAGCGCACGTGGGCGGCGTTGTCGGGGGCAAGCTGGCCCTTGCGCAGCCAGATCGTGTCCTCGAAGCCTACGCGCACGTGCCCGCCAAGAAGCACCGACTGCGCGGCCATCGGGTAGGAATGGCGGCTGACGCCAAAGCCGGTGAAGGCCGCGCCGCGCGGGATCTGGTTGACCGCGTACATCATCGCTTCGGGCGTGGCGGGCAGGCCGTACTTGGTGCCCAGCACAAAGGAGAAGGGTACATTCTTGGGGATTGCGCCCTTGGCCATGAGGTCGTCGGCAAAGACGAAGTCACCGGCCTCGAAGCATTCGATCTCGGGCATGACGCCGGCATCCTGGATCATGTGACCCATGCGCGTGATCATCGGGTCGAGGTTGATCGCGACGCCGCCCCACAACTGCATGGTGCAGATGTCGAGGGTGCACATGTCGGGCTTGAGATCGAGAATGTGTTCAAGGCGCCGCTCGGCGGTGAACATCAGCGTGCCTTCGCCGCACACCTTGGGATCCTCGTCGCTCTGCATCCAGGTGCAGCCCGGTCCCGTGGTGACGTTGAGGATGACTTCGCGGTTCTTCTCGCGAATCAGGCCCACGACCTCGCGGTAGTCGTCGAGCGCCTGCGAGGGCTCGCCGGTCTTCCCGTCACGCACGTGGACGTGGATGATCGAGGCGCCTGCCTCGGCGGCGGCAAGGGCTTCGGCGGCGACATGATCGGGGCGGAACGGGAAGTTGGGGTGGTCCGGCATGGGCGAACTGCCGGTAACCGCACACGTAATATAGACCTTCTTGGCCAATTTGGATCTCCTCTCACCTTGCATGCCCGTTTGATTTCGGGTTCACTCCGGCGAAACTACAAGATCGAGGCTGGCGGAATAGTTCAGCACATATCCTATCACGCCCTGTAACAGGTACCGGGAGTGACAGGTCGGAGAGAGAAGGGGAAGAGAGATGTCCCATCGCGAGGAACTTTCGCGATTCCTGAAAGCGGCCCGGGCACGGCTGACACCGTCCGAAGTGGGCCTCCCCGAAGGAGAACGACGCCGCGCAAAGGGACTGCGGCGAGAGGAAGTCGCCGCGCTGGCGGGCATGAGCGTCACTTGGTACACTTGGTTTGAACAGGGCCGCGAAATCCAGCTGTCCGCGCCCATGATCGAGCGGCTTGGGCGCACCTTGCGGCTTTCCGATACCGAGCGCGACTACCTGTTCGGCCTTGCGCAGCATCGCCCGCCGCCGCTTGCCTCCAGGCTGGACGAGGACATTCGTCCGGCCACGCGTCACCTGCTCGATACGCTGGGCATGCCCGCGCTGGTGATTGTCGCGGACTGGACCGTGGTCGGCTGGAACCGGATGGTGACGGCAGCCTTTCGTGACTATGCCAACATGCCGCGCAGCGAGCGCAATCTGTTCAAGATCCTGATGCTGGGCGAGCGCTACCAGCGCAATCCGGAGAGCTTTCGCGCGATGGCATCGCGTCTGGTCGCGCGGTTGAAGTGGGACTATAGTCAGGCTGGCACGCCTGAGGCATTTGACGAACTCATCGCGGAAATGACTGAGAAGTCAGAACATTTTCGCGAGTTCTGGGAGTGCAGCGCGATCCAGGCCCACTTTGGCGGGGAGAACAACGCGCGCGTGCCCGAAGTGGGCAAGATATCTTTCACGCACAGCTCCTATGGCATCGAGGAAGCTCCCGGCCAGCGCCTCATCCTCTTTGCTCCCAAGGGTGAGGAAGACGCCCGAAAGCTGGAAAGGCTGCGCGAACTCAGGCCCGAACTGGTGGCTCTGTAACACCGGGCGCGTTGCCGGTTACCTTGGCTCCGGCATCAGCAGGAAGGCGCAGGAACAGAAAGACCGACAGCGTTCCGATTCCCGCAAGCGCAAGCAGTGCGACGCGGTAGGGGAAGGGATCAGAGGCAAGCCCGTCGCCCAGCGGAAGGTTGAGGAACAGCGCGCCGAGCGAAATGCCCGCGGCGGCTGAAAGCGCGTTGCCGATGGCGTTGAGGACATTGGCGCCAGGCAGTTCGTCGGCCTCGACATCCGCGAAGGCCAGGCTGACCATGCCGGTGAAGGGCACCGAACGGGCCATTCCGATCAGGAACATGGCCAGCGCCATGAACCAGAGCGGCATTGCGGCCGTAAACGTGGCGACCGAGGCGCTGGCTGCCATCATCATCGCGGTGCCCACGACAAGGCCGCTGCGAAAGCCGACGCGGCGCAAGATCCGGCTGATGAAGGGTTTGACGGCAAGATCGCCCAGGTTGTTGGCGAGAAGCAGCAGGCCGGCCATTCCTGGAGAGAGGCCGAAAGCCAGCTGGAAGTAGAGCGGCAAGACCAGTGCGAGGCCCATGTGGGGAATACGCATGAGCATCCCGGCCCCATAGGAAATCGCGCGGAAGGTCTGGTGGCGCAGCGCGTCGAGAGGGACCAGTCCGTGGCGCATTCGACGTAGCCAGCGGTAGGCCGTGACGGCGAGCACGCTGCCAGTACCCATCAGGATGAGGGATACCGTGGGGGCGTCCGGGTGGGCGCCGAGCCGGTCCAGCCCGTAGATGAGGAGCGAGAGCGCGGAGGCTATTAGCACGAAGCCGACCGCATCGAAACGCAGCCGTTGGGGTGCAAGACGCGGGAGCAGTCGCCGGGTCAGCAATGCGCCGACCAGCGTGAGCGGAAGGTTGATCAGGAAGATCGAGGGCCACCCGAAGGCTTCTGTCAGGAACCCGCCGAGAGGCGGTCCGATGACCGGCGCGATAAGCGCGGGCGTGGTGCTGATCGCCAGCATTTCGACAAGGCGGTGCTTGGGCGTGATGCGCAGAAGGACGAGGTTCCCGACCGGGGTCATGAGGCTGGAGCAAAGGGCCTGGAAGGCGCGCGCGGCGACGAAGAAACCCAGCGTCGGGCTCTGCGAGCACGAGAGCGAGGCAACCCCGAAGCCAAGCACTGAAACCGTGAGGACGCGGCGGGGCCCGAGGCGCAGCGCGACCCAGCTGCTCAGTGGCAGGAACGCGGTCGAGACCATCAGATAGGCAGAGATGCCGATGCCAGCTCGCTCGCCGCGACGCCGAAGTCGCGCGCCATGTCGGGAAGCGCGGTCGCGATGACCGTGGCCTCAAGGATCGAGAGAAACATGACGAAGGCGACAAGGATGGCGGCTGCACGCGGATCGCCGTGCGGCGCATCCCTGCCGGGTGCCTCGGTTGCGCGAGGGCTGTCCGCTGCTTCGCTCATATATGGCTCCGAGGGCGGTTTAGCCCCGGAATGTGGTCGGCTCGGGTCAGGGGATCAGCCCTTCTTCTCGAAATAGGCGATGGCCCGGTATTCGTAGCTGCGCCGAACGTTCGCATCAGGACGGGTGGTGTCGTGAAAGGCGGTGTGCGGGCTGCGCCAGGCGCGTGAGTGGTCGGAATCGTGGAACTTGATGAAGATGACTTCATCGCGGGTCATGTCCGGATAGTACCACCAGCGGTGTCCGGGGCTGTACTTGAAAATCGTCGCGGCAAGCAGCTTTTCCTCGCCCGGGATGGGCGCGAAGAGGTCGGCGCCGGTCGGGATCTCGTCGACATCGACCTTGTAGTTGGAGATGCTGTCCTCCTCGCCGATCGAGGGGCCCTCACACAGCGCCAGCGGCCAGTCCTGCGGCGGCGGCGAGAAGGTGCGCCAGAGGCTGAAGCACAAGAAGCGGTCGTAGCCCGGACCATCGGGGCGCATCTGGTCGTAAAAGACCTTGGCGATGGCGTTGGCGGTGGGCGTGTTGAAATCGACATGGGCTTCGGCTGCGGGGGGCTGCACGCCGGCGGCGCCGACGACGGGCGAGCGCAGCTGGCCGCCCATGGGGTGAATGAAGTCGCAGCCCGTCAAACGCTTGGCAACGTCTTCCACTTCGGCCGGATAGATCGCCTTCAGCGTATCGGCATCGGCGAAGTCGGTCACCTTGGTGGGGTGCTTGGCGAGGCAGAAGCCGTGTTCGTCGAGAGTGGGAGGCGTGTCGCGCAGGCGCGCGTTGCGGATCGTTGCGGGATAGAAGTCGTAGACTCCAGTGTTGTACTCCGCGCCCGGCGCCCAGAAGCGACGGTTGATGCGCGAGGTCGGCACCAGATACTTGATCTCGGTATCGATGGCCGCGCCGGGGCGTAACAGGGTGGCACTGTCCATGGTCGTCCTCTCCTCCATGCTAGATGAGGCGCCTGCCGGATCTTCGTGTCGTGTCCTGTGCAGGCGCCGCTGTGCGGCCCTCGGGCTTGTCGGCGGCTCTACCCGGACGCGAAGCGTGCGCGCACGTCGTCGGGCACGCGTGCAGCCTTGAGGGGGGCGCTGCCGTCCTTCTCACAGATCGTCCAGACGCGCTTCTCAGTTCCCTCGACGCAGAGCACGTCGCCAAGGCGGATGCGGTGCGCGATGGTGAAACTGGAATTGCCGAAGATGGGGGCATCGGCCTCGATGGTCACTACATCGCCGTAGCTGGCGGGCCTCAGAAAGCGGACCGACAGGTCCACCAGCGGGAAACCTGCAACGCCCAACTCGCGCAGCATGTCGCGCTTCTTCGGAAGGCCCGCCGCTTCGAACAGCAGCACCGAACTCTCTGCAAACATGTCCATGTAGCGTGGGGCAAAGACGATGCCGGCCGGATCGCACTGGCCCCACTCGATGCGGTATTCGCGGGTCAGGAAGGGGATGGTTGGTGTGCTCATCGATCAGGCCAGGATGTTCTTGCCCTGGCGGGTCGTCTTGTCGGCCATTTCTTCCGCCTTGGGTGGTTCGGGCAGGAGCAGGCCGCGCTTGACCGCGGGGCGCTCACCTATGTTTTCGAACCAGCGCCGCAGGTGGGGCAGCCCCTCCATGTCGATGCAGGCCCAGTCGTGCCCGCGCACCCACGGGAAGCAGGCGATGTCGGCAATCGAATAGTCGCCTGCGAGGAATTCGTTGTCGGCGAGGTGTATGTCCATGACCTCGAAGAGGCGGCGGCTCTCGCGCGTGTAGCGGTCGATGACGTCCGGCAGCTTGGGCTCGAAGTAACGGTTGAAGACGGTCGCCTGGCCCATCATTGGTCCGAGGCCCGACATTTGCCACATCACCCACTGGATCGCGCGGCTGCGGCCCATCGTGTCGGCTGGCAGGAAGCGGCCGAACTTCTCGGCAAGGTAGATCAGGATCGCACCCGATTCGAACACCGCGAAACCACCGTTCTCGGCGTCGACCTCATGGTCGATCAGCGTGGGGATACGCCCGTTGGGATTGCGGGCCAGGTACCAGTCCTCCTTCTGCTCACGGTTGGTCAGCGAGATCGGACGCAAGGTGTAGTTCGCGTCCAGCTCCTCGAGCATGATGGTGGTTTTCCAGCCATTCGGTGTTTCCGAAGTCCACAGTTCCAGCACGTCTCTCTCCCATGGCGCCGTATGCGTGATTCGCCTTCAGGGTGCGCCATTCGTGGCACGGACGAAAGCAGAGGCGAACCTCGCGGGCAAGAAGAGTCCAAACAGTAGTATTGGGAGTGACAGTTAGGGCGTGCACATCCGCCCGCAGCTGCAAACAGTTGGCTATTGTAATAGTATCGCTGCTGGGCTTCCCCCCGACCGCGCGGCGACGCACTCTGCCATTCGAGAGATCCGCAAGGACACAAATGGAGAGGATACGCCCACTCGATGTTGACGCTGTACAGCTTTGGCCCCGGAGCCAATTCGCTTAAGCCCCTGCTGGCCCTTTACGAGAAAGGCCTCGATTTTACGCCGCGCTTCGTCGATCCGACCAAGTTCGAGCATCACGAGGAATGGTTCAAGAAGATCAACCCGCGCGGACAGGTTCCCGCGCTTGATCACGATGGCAACGTCATCACTGAATCGACCGTGATCTGCGAATACCTCGAAGACGTCTTCGCCGATGCGCCCCGGCTGCGCCCGACCGATCCTGTGCAGATCGCCGAGATGCGCGTGTGGACCAAGTGGGTGGACGAATACTTCTGCTGGTGCGTCTCCACCATCGGCTGGGAGCGCGGAATCGGCCCGATGGCGCGTGCGCTTTCGGACGAGGAGTTCGAGGCGAAGGTGAGCCGCATTCCGATCCCCGAGCAGCGGGCCAAGTGGCGCAGCGCGCGTGCGGGCTTCCCCAAGGAAGTGCTCGACGAGGAAATGCGCAAGATCCGCGTGTCCATCGATCGTCTGGAAACGCGTCTTTCCGAAAGCACCTGGCTGGCCGGTGAGGACTACACGCTCGCCGACATCTGCAACTTTGCCATCGCTAACGGCATGGAGAAGGGCTTTGACGACATCGTCAACACGACCGCCACGCCTAACCTCGTCGCCTGGATCGAGCGCATCAATGCACGCCCGGCCTGCCTCGAGATGTTCGCCAAGTCGCAGAACGAATTCGCGAACCGCAAGCCCTTCGCCAAGAGCGAAGCGCAGGCCTGAGGAGCGCACCATGGCCAAGGACAACCGCATTACGCTTTACGATCTGCAGCTCGCTTCGGGCTGCACGATCAGCCCCTTCGTGTGGCGCACCAAGTACGCGCTGGCGCACAAGGGCTTCGATATGGACATCGTGCCGGGCGGCTTTACCGGCATCGCCGAGCGCACGGGGGGACGGTCCGAACGCGCGCCGGTGATCGTCGATGATGGCAAGTGGGTACTCGATAGCTGGAAGATCGCCGAATACCTCGACGAGACCTATCCCGATCGCCCGATGCTGTTCGAGGGCCCTTCCATGAAGGTGCTCACCAAGTTCCTCGACGCCTGGCTCTGGAAGACGATCATTGCGCCGTGGTTCCGCTGCTACATCCTCGACTACCATGACCTGTCGCTCCCGCAGGACCATGCCTACGTGCGCGAATCACGCGAAACGATTTTCCTGGGCGGGCAGAAGCTGGAGGATGTCCAGGCAGGCCGCGAGGATCGTCTGCCGCATGTGCCGCCGTTGCTGGAGCCGCTGCGCCAGCTACTGCGCGAAACACCCTGGCTGGGCGGTGAGACACCCAACTACTCGGACTACACCGCGCTGGCCATCTTCCTGTGGACCGGCTCTGTGTGCACCACGCCGCCGCTCACCGAGGATGACCCCTTGCGCGACTGGCTCGACCGCGGCTTCGACCTTTACGGCGGGCTGGGGCGTCATCCGGGCATGCACACGCTGTTCGGCCTGAAGCTGCGCGAAGGCGATCCCCAACCCTTCGATCGTACGGGCCTTGGCATCGAGCCAGCGCCGGTCAACCAGGGCTCGGCCGAGCCGGCCACGGCGAGCTGAGGGGAGGGGCTCATGGCATGGGACGATGAACCCGAAGGCGGCGCCTTGCGCATGTACCAGATCCCGGGTTGCCCGTTCTCGGAACGGGTAGAGCTGCTGCTTGATCTCAAGGGGCTGGGCGCTGTCCTCGTCGACCACGAGATCGACATTTCCAAGCCGCGCCCGGACTGGCTCCTGAAGAAGACGCGGGGGACGACCTCGCTTCCCGCGCTGGAGCTGGAGAACGGGGAGACCTTGAAAGAGAGCATGGTCATCATGCGCTACATCGAGGACCGCTTTCCCGAACTGCCGGTCGCGCGCCAGGATCCCTACGAGCACGCTGTCGAGGCGATGCTGTGCGCAACCGACGGTGCCTACACCGGGGCCGGCTATCGCATGATCCTGAACCGGGACAAGGCCAAGCGCGAGGAATTGAAGGCCGAAGTCGACGCGCAGTACGCCCGGCTCGAGGATTTCCTGAGGCACTATAGTCCGGATGGGGTCTATCTGTTTGATCGCTTCGGCTGGGCCGAAGTGGCCTTTGCGCCGATGTTCAAGCGGCTGTGGTTCCTCGAATACTATGAGGACTACGAGGTGCCGCAGCACCTGACGCGGGTGCTTCTGTGGCGCGAGGCGACACTGGCCGAACCCGTCGTGCAGGCGCGCCATGGCCACCGCGAGTTGATGACGCTCTACTACGACTACACTCAGGGCGGTGGAAACGGACGTCTGCCCGAAGGGCGCAGCGTCTCCAGCTTCACCCTCGAGCCGCCCTGGCGCGCGCGGCCGATGCCGCCGCGTGACAAGTGGGGGCAGGGCGCCAGCGATGCCGCGCTCGGGCTAATCCCGGGCATTACCCTCCGTTCGGACACAGTGTCCGCCTGAGCGCACTGGCCGGACACCGAACACCAATTTGTGAGAGCAGGAAGCCGACAATGAAGAGCTATCTCCAGAACTACATCGATGGAAAGTGGGTCGACAGCACCGGGGGCGTGAAGCACACCGTCATCAACCCCGCGACCGAAGGCCCGGCGAGCGAGATCGTGCTGGGTACCAGCGCGGATGTCGATGCGGCGGTCACCGCCGCACGCACAGCCTTCGAGACCTTCAGCCAGACCACGCGCGAGGAGCGCATCGAACTGCTCGGCAAGGTGATCGAGGCCTACAAGACCCGCATTCCCGATATTGCCGAAGCGATAGCGGTGGAAATGGGCTGCCCGATCTCGACCGCCTCGACCGCGCAGGCAGGCTCGGGTCTGGGGCATCTCGCACAGGCTCTTGCCGCGCTTGAGAAGTTCGAGTTCTCCGAGCAGGTGGGCGACAACGTCGTGGTGCGTGAGCCGATCGGTGTAGTCGGTCTCATCACCCCTTGGAACTGGCCGATGAACCAGATCGTCGCCAAGGTCGGTCCGTGCCTTGCCGCGGGCTGCACGATGATCCTCAAGCCTTCCGAGGAAGCGCCGAGCTCGGCCGCGATCTTCGCAGAGGTGCTGGAAGCCGCTGGCGTTCCTGCTGGTGTATTCAACCTCGTTCAGGGCGATGGCCCGGGCGTTGGGACCGCTCTTGCCGCGCATCCGGGCATCGACATGATCAGCTTCACCGGCTCCACCCGCGCGGGCATCATGGTGGCCAAGAACGCGGCCGACACGGTCAAGCGCGTGGCGCAGGAATTGGGCGGAAAGTCGCCCAACATCATCCTTGAGGGCACCCCGCTCGACAAGGCGCTGCCCGGCGGCGTTGGCGGTGTGCTCCTGAACTCGGGCCAGTCGTGCGTGGCGCCGACGCGCATGCTCGTCCATGTCTCACAGCATGACGAGGCCGCGGCCGAAGTCGGCAAGATGTTCGCCGAGAAGCCGGTGGGCGATCCGATGAGCGAAGGCCCGCACATCGGTCCGGTCGTCAACAAGGCGCAGTGGGAAAAAATCCAGGGCCTGATCCAGAAGGGCATCGACGAAGGTGCGACGCTGGTCACAGGCGGCACCGGCCGTCCCGAAGGCTTCGAGCACGGCTTCTACGTGAAGCCCACTGTGTTCTCCAATGTAACGCCCGACATGGCCATCGCGCAGGAAGAGATCTTCGGTCCGGTCCTGGTGATCATGCCCTACAAGGACGAGGAGGATGCGGTGCGCATCGCCAACGACACGCCTTACGGTCTTGGCGCCTACATCGCGGGCGACCCGGCCAAGGCCAGCAAGCTGGTCGGCAAGCTGCGCGCCGGTGCGGTCTTCGTCAACGCAGGTGGCCTCGTCATGGACATGCCCTTCGGTGGCTACAAGCAGTCGGGCAATGGCCGTGAATTCGGCAAGTTCGGGCTTGAGGAATTCCTTGAGGTGAAGGCGGTGATCGGCACCTATGTGTCCGAGAACGCCTGATCCTTTCTGATCTTCGACACCTCCCGAAGGTGACTTCGCCCCGGATGCCTCGCGCATCCGGGGGATTTTTCATGCAGGCTCTGGGCCTGCTCAGGTGAGGTCCGCAAGTGAGATCGCCTGCCCTGCGGCCGAGGCGTGGTTGGCCTCGCGGCGCAGTCGTTCGATCTCGAGGCGCTCGGGCGGGGCCTGTTCGTCGGGGAGCGCGGCGAGCGAGGTGTGGTAAATCTCCTCAAAGTCTTCGGCGTACTCGGGGTGTGAGAAGATCAGTCCGCGGTTTTCCTCGATACCCTTCAAGGTCTTCTCGCCCACTTCGAGCGGGTCCATGCCAAGCTCGAAGGCCTTGCCAAATTCGGTCAGCGCCTCGGGGTCGATGTCCTCGAAGCCGCTTTGGGAAAAGGCTTCGGGGCGGCGAAACGCGCTGTCCCAGGCGTTGGTGCGGGTAAGTCCGGGGCATAGCAGCGAGACGCCGATGCCTTCGGGGGCAAGGTTGTAGCGCAGGCTTTCGGTGAGCCCGCGCACGGCGAACTTGCTGGCGGTGTAGATCCCGGCCTGTGGTCCGGAGAGATAGGCGGCCATTGAGGCGACGTTGACTACGTGGCCGCCCTTGCCGGTGCGCTTCAGCAGCGGAAGCAGGGCGACCAGACCATTTGCAACACCTCCAAAGTTGACCCCCATGATCCAGTCGTAATCGGCGTGCGTCGCGGTGTCGGTCGGGCCGAACACCGAGACGCCTGCGTTGTTGACCAACACATCGAGCCGACCGAATTTCACATCAATTTCGTCGGCCACTTCGGCGTAGCGCGCGCGGTCGGTGACATCGAGCTTCACGAAGAGCGGAATTTCCCGATTTTCCTTTTTAAACCAGTTTTCGGCCTGCGCCTTGTAGTCCTCGTTGCGGTAGCTGAGGGCGAGGCGAAAGCCTGCATTCGACAGCGCGCGGGCAATCCCGAAGCCAAGCCCCGACACGCCGCCTGTAATGAAGGCCACTCGTCCTTCGTGGTGTTTGCTCGTCTCTCCCATGGCGCACTCTTCTCCTCTCGCCTTGATTTCGATTAATGTTTGTGTAGCAAACTATAGCGAGCAAAATCATGCAACGGGAGAGATTCACATGACCGACGTGCTCGACAAGGCCGCGATCGCGCGCCTCGATGCGCTGGAACACCGCGTGGGCGAACTGGAGGACATCAACGCCATCCGTCGCCTTCACTGGGCCTACGGCTATTACATCGACTTCAACCAGCCCGAGGAAGTGGCGCAACTCTTCGCCGAAGACGGGGTGGTCGTCTTCCTTTCGGGCGAATATGTCGGGCACGCGGGTGTGAAGCGTCTCTACGGGGACTGGATCGCGGGCCGCTTCACCGGCGGGCGTCAGGGGCCGGTGGACGGCCTTCTCCTCGACCACTTCCAGATGCAGGACATCATCACCGTCGCGCCCGACCGCCAGAGTGCCAAGGGCCGTTTCCGGGGCATGCTGTTTGGTGGTTGGCATGACGATTTCCAGGACACGCGCGAGGAGATGATGCCTCAGCAGTTCATGGAGGCGGGCATCTACGAGAACGACTACGTGCGCGAGAACGGCGTGTGGAAGATCAAGCGCCTCGATTACATGATGCAGTGGCAGTCGAACTACGAAGATGGCTGGGCGCACACGACTTCGCACCTTCAGCCCGCCGGCGAGGTCTTCCCCAAGGATCCGCTGGGCCCTGATCGCCTGCTTCCCGAAAGCGAGCATCGTCCGACCTGGCCGTTCCGCCGCGACGTGCCGATGCACTTCGCGCACCCACGTTTCGGGGCCGTGCTGGCGGGTCAGTACGCTTCCTGATTCTTCTCGCGATTTTCGCGTTGGTTCCGCCTCTTATTGTATGCTAACGAAACAATCAGAGGCGGAGCGGAGCCGTAAAAGGCGGCCCGTTTGTCTGCAAGCCTTGGGAGAGACGGCGCCGTGAACTCGGTCGATGCCAGCCAGCGCGATCCGCGCGATATCATTTCCGAGGCCCCCATGTCGCGGGGCCAGATCATTGCCGTGGCGATCATGGTCGGGCTCAACGCGCTCGACGGGTTCGATGTGCTCTCGATCAGTTTTGCCTCGCCAGGCATCGCGACCGAGTGGGGGATCGACCGGGTGGCGCTGGGCGCGGTGCTCTCGATGGAGCTCATCGGCATGGCCGTGGGATCGGTGGTGCTGGGCGGCGTCGCTGACCGGATCGGTCGGCGCCGCACGATCCTGGGCTGCCTGGTCGTCATGGCGCTGGGCATGGCTATGGTCACGCAAACCACCAGCGTGACCGTGCTCTCGATCTGGCGTGTCCTCACAGGGCTCGGCATCGGCGGGATGCTCGCCTCGATCAATGCGGTCACGGCTGAATTTGCCAGCACCCGGCGCCGTACGCTGGCCATGGGCATCATGGTCATCGGCTACCCGATGGGTGCGGTTATCGGCGGGCTTATCTCTGCCCAGCTCCTCGTAATGTTCGATTGGCGCGCGATCTTCTGGTTCGGCGCGATCCTCACCGCTGTCTTCATCCCGCTGGTCTGGATCTTTGTACCCGAGAGCGTCCACTACACTCTTGTCCACCGAAACTCCGAAACGCTGGTGCGGATCAACGCCCTGCTTGCCCGCTTCGGGCACGAATCGGTTTCGGTTCTGCCGCCGGTGCGTGAGGAGGAGGAGAAGGCGTCCATTGCCGACATCCTGCGTCCGGGGTTGATGGCGACGACGCTTCTCGTCACCTTTGCCTACTTCGCCCACATCGTCAGTTTCTACTTCATTCTGAAGTGGACGCCCAAGATCGTGGTCGATCTCGGTTTCCCGCCGCCCGAGGCTGCGAGCGTGCTTGTCTGGGCCAACATGGGTGGCGTGCTGGGCGGCGCGATCTTCGGCTTTGCCGTGCAGCGCCTGCCGCTGAAAGGCGCGACCGTCACCATGCTGTTTGGCGCCTCGATCATGGTCGCGCTGTTCGGTGCGGCGGGGGCGAACACGCTCTTCGGCCTTTCCGCGCTGGCCTTTGCCTCGGGGCTTTTCACCAATAGCGCGGTCTCGGGTCTCTACACGCTCTTTGCACGGGTCTTCCCTACTCATGTGCGCGCGACCGGCACCGGCTTTGCCATCGGTATCGGGCGCGGCGGGGCGGCACTTTCACCGATCCTCGCCGGTGCGCTGTTCGAGTGGGGGCTTTCGCTTGCCCTGGTCGCGACCACCATCGCTCTGGGCTCACTCACGGCGGCCTTCGCACTTCTCGCCCTGCGTTTTCAGCCGCGTGACTGAAAGGAAAGGGAGCCTCCACTTTTGCTCTCGAAATAGCAATCAGACATAGCTATATCGATTTCCAGAGAACGATACGTTTGGAGAGCGAACTTGGACTACCAGCCGCATTGCGAAGCCCTTACCCGTCACCTGGAGATCACGCCGTTTCTGAAGGAACTGGCGGCCACGGGAATCGAGGTTGACCAGGATACATGGCAGCAGATCCTGCTGGAGGCCGCGAAGCTGGCTGAAGGCGTCATCGCGCCGGTGGACCGGGTAATGGACGAGATCGGCGCCAAGGTTGTCGATGGTCGTGTGAAGTGCGTGCCCGGCCACAAGGAGGCCTGGGACCAATTCGCGCAAGGCGGCTGGATCGGCCTGCCGCTTCCTGAGGAAATGGGGGGGATGGCCCTGCCACTTGTCTTGCAGAACGCCTGTGAAGAGCTGTTTAACCGGGCCTCTCCTGCCTTCTCAATGCTGGGAACTCCTGGGCGCACGGCGGCCGAGATGCTGGTGGCCAGCGCGCCTTCGGAAATCGCGGGCGAATGGGTTCCGCGTCTCGTCAGCGGCGAATGGGGCGCGACGATCTGTATTTCCGAGCCCGATGCAGGCTCCGATGTCGGGCGGATCCGGACGCGGGCGGTCTCCGATGGCGCGGACGGATGGCGTATCACCGGTGAGAAATGCTGGATCTCCTTTGGCGACCATGACCTGACCCAGCGCATCGGCCACTGCATGCTCGCGCGCTCGAACGAGGAGCCCGGCGTGCGTGGCCTCAGCCTGTTTTTAGTCCCTGACCGCCTTGAGGACGGCACGCGCAACGGTGCCTTCGTGCGCCGGATTGAGGAAAAGCTGGGGCTGCACGGCTCGCCGACCTGCGTGATGGGCTACGAGGATGCGCAAGGGACCCTGATCGGGCCGGAGGGGCGCGGTCTGCAGACGCTGTTTCACATGATGCTGCGCATGCGCCTCTCATGCAGTCCGCAAGGCATCGGCGTAGCGGCCAACGCGTTCGACCGTGCGCTGCGCTATGCCGGGGAGCGCCGGCAGGGCGGGGCGTCAGCCGACAAGCCGGTTCTCATCCGCGAGCACGCCGACGTTCAGCGCATGCTGCTGGGCATGGCCGGGCGTATTGAAGCCGCACGCGGTGTCTCGGTAGCTTGCGGTAACATCCTGCAATTGAGCGAGCGGGCGAAGGATCCGGCCGAAAAGGTGCGTTGGGCTTCGCTCACCCAGTTCCTCTTACCGATTGCCAAGGACATGGCGGCCAGGCTCGCCTTCGATTGTGCGAGCGAGGCGGTGCAGGTCTTCGGCGGAGCAGGCTACACCCGCGAATGGCCGGTCGAGCAGACCTTGCGCGATGCACGCGTGTTTGCCGTCTTTGAAGGCACCAGCGGCATTCAGGCCATCGACATGGTCCACCGCCGCCTCTGGCGCGAGAAGGGGGAGGGGCTGGGGCACTTCCTCGCAATCGCACGCGGCGAGGGCGACTTGGGCGATACGGACGTGGCCGCGCAACTGGGCGCAGGCCTCGATACGCTCGAAGCTGTTGCGGCACAGATGACGCAGATGGAAGGATCAGGCCGCGATGGCGATGCCGGGGCGCTGGCCTTCCTCGATCTGTGCGGGGCCTGTGTCGGCGGCTGGATTGCGGGGCGTCTGGTGCGCGACGCAGGGGAAGATCCGGCAGGGGCACGCCTCAAGGCTGCCGCGCGTTTCTACCTTGCCGAACTTCCGGCGCGCACAGAGGCGCTGGGCCGACTTGCAACGCTGGGCGAACGTCGCCTCAAAGGCTTCGCGGCGTTCGTTGAAGATTGAGATGGGGCAGGTGCGCGGGACAGGCCGTGCGCCTCAGAAAGCCTTGATGTCGACTTCGTGAATGCGCTTCAGGAGGGCGGCGAGCATGTGGAACTCGGCATCCGAAAAGCGCTCCTTGAGCCAGTTGCCAAGCTCAGTGCTGCGTTCGCGTGCGATCGAGAGCATGGCCGTGCCCGCCTCGGTGATGGCGAGCGTCTGGCGGCGCTTGTCGGTTGGCGACTGGCCACGTTGGATAAGTCCACGCCCTTCAAGGCGGTTGATGATGCCCATCACCGTGGCGCGGTCCATCTGGAGCGTGCGGCCAATATCGCTCTGCGAGGTTCCCGTGTTCTCCTGGATCAGGATCATCGTGGTGAGCTGGGTCTGGGTGATCCCCAGATCGCTGAAAATGTCGGAAAACCGCCGTTGCACCGCGCCCTGCGCCAGACGGAGATGTAGGTCGAGCACATGATCGATGCTCGCCGCAGTGGGCACTTCAGTCAGAGGGACGGGGGCGTTCATAGGCCCTAGTTGCGATCATTTCTGCATTGCGTCAAGCGGCGACTTGGATAAATTTGTGAGTGAGGCATACAATATCGCAAGGGCGAATCCAGGTACGAGATTCGCCGATCCAGGAGAGGATATGTCCCACTTCCCCGACAGCCCGAGTTTCACCGGGTTCAACACGCCGTCGCGCATCGAGGCCGACATTGCCGACCTTGCCCACGAAGGAACGATACCCGAAGCCTTGCGCGGCGCGTTCTACCGCGTCCAGCCCGATCCGCAGTTCCCGCCGCGACTGGGTGATGACATCGCCTTCAACGGCGATGGCATGGTCACCCGCTTCCACATCCACGACGGGCAGTGCGATTTTCGCCAGCGCTGGGCGAAGACCGACAAGTGGAACTTGGAACACGAAGCGGGCAAGGCCCTCTTTGGCGCGTACCGCAATCCCCTCACCGACGACCCGTCCGTCAAGGGAGAGTACCGCTCCACCGCCAACACCAACGCGTGGATCTACGCGGGCAAACTCTGGGCGATGAAGGAGGATAGCCCCGCGCTCCTGATGGACCCGGTGACGATGGAGACTACGGGTTTTGAAACCTTCGGCGGGACGATGAAGGGCGAGACCTTTACCGCGCACCCCAAGATTGATCCCGTCACCGGAAACATGGTCGCCATCGGCTACGCCGCTTCGGGGCTGTGCACCGACGATGTCGCCTACTACGAGGTCAATCCGCAAGGAGAGCTGGTCCGCGAGGTCTGGTTCAAGGTTCCCTACTACTGCATGATGCATGACTTCGCGATTACCGAGGACTACCTCGTCATCCACATCGTGCCCTCGATCGGCAGCTGGGAGCGGCTCGAGAAGGGCCTGCCGCACTTCGGTTTCGACACGACCAAGCCGGTGCACCTGGGCGTCCTCCCCCGCCGCGAGGGCGTCTCGGGTGACGAGATCCGCTGGTTCACGCGAGACAACTGCTTTGCCAGCCACGTCCTCAACGCCTGGCAGGAGGGATCGAAGATCCACTTCCTGACCTGCGAGGCGAAGAACAACATGTTCCCCTTCTTCCCTGACATCCACGGCGAGCCCTTCAACGGCATGGAGGCGATGAGCTACCCGACCGACTGGACGGTCGACATGGCCAGCAACGAGGAGGCCTTCGAGGCGGTCACGAAGCTGAGCGAGACGGCCTGCGAATTCCCGCGCATCGATGATCGCTTTACCGGCCAGCAGACCCGCTACGGCTGGTTCCTTGAAATGGACATGAAGCGCCCCGTCGAACTGCGCGGCGGCAGCGCGGGGGGGCTCCTGATGAACTGCCTCTTCCTCAAGGATTTCCAAACCGGCGAGGAGCAGCACTGGTGGTGCGGCCCGGTCTCCAGCCTGCAGGAACCCTGCTTCGTGCCCCGCAGCGCCGAGGGCGAGGAAGGCGACGGCTGGATCGTCCAGGTCTGCAACCGCCTGGAAGAGCACACCAGTGACCTCCTGATCTTCGACGCGCTCGATATCGCCAAGGGCCCCGTCGCGACCGTCCACATCCCGATCCGCCTGCGCTTCGGCCTCCACGGCAACTGGGTCGATGCTGAGGACATCGGCCTCGCCGCCTAGCCGCACCGGGGCAGGGTGACACCCAGGTTGACACAGGTGACACAGTCCAGAAGGTGTCACCCGGCCCCCGTGTCACCTTCCCAATGCGCCGGGTTCCAAGGAGATGGCAATAGCGAGCATTCCCTCGGTTTCGCACGAGCGGGCGCCTGTAGGAAAGTGGAAACGCCCGGCGTTGGGGGGCAAGAAAAGGCCGATGCGAGGGCCATCGCCCTCGCGCTCCCGGAATCGGCGAGGGCAGCGCCTATGCCATGGCTGTTCCATGTCGCAGCCCTCGGTTCCGCGTATCGCTCCTGCGAAGGTGTTGCGGCGGCTACGCGCCCATCTAAGCCATTCGAGCGAGTTTTTAGCGCGCCTCAGGCCGGACATTTAGTTTAGATAGGGCCTGGAGCAATCGAAGAGATTTGGCCTAAGATGACAAGCAGATTCAAAATTTCTAGCCGCTTTGCACAGCTCTTGGAGGAGGCTGCAAAGCTGGAGATGACAAAGCATACCGACAAATCGGCGACGTATGGCTCAGCGGAATATATTGACCATGAGGCTTTTACGACTTGGGGTGTCAAGGTACAAAATCTGCTGCGCCTAGTGGATTGATTCCAACGTTTGGTGCCCGCGCCGGACAGCGGCGATGATGTCGTGGGGGTCGGCTTTCCAGACGAAGGGACGCGGATCCTCGTTGTGCTCTTTGATGAAGCGGTTGATGGCTGCCTGCAGGTCTACAACGGAATGGAATACGCCGTTTTTC
>NZ_VIRF01000095.1 GCF_008107685.1 Novosphingobium sp. BW1 | reverse complement strand
TTGAATGCCGGGCTGTGGTTGCGCCGGGGTCGTCTGCTCATTCTCTGCTCCTGTCTCGCAGCCCATCTGGCTGCTCTCAGGCAGAAAATCCAATTATCTCAGTGTGCAGATTCTCCAGGCCACCTCTTGTATCCGCCGCTGTGACAGAGGAAGCGCAACGCATGATTGCAAAATCGTTCGCCCCATATTCATGCCCGCTCTTGATTTTGCGCACGGGGCGCCATGGTTTCCGATAACTGGGGTGAACACACCGACCGGTTGGCGCTCTTTGATCCGGACAAGCTATCGGCAAAGTTCGCCCTGTGCTATTATAAAAATGAACAGCGACGAACTTGTCCGCCGGCTCCGCGCCGCGACAGAGAACGAGGTTGCTACAGCACTGGAAGGTGCCAAGGTAGCCTTGCCGCTCACAACCGCTTACGAGGCTTTGGAATTCTTCAATTTCATGGTTGATGTGCTAACCGGACAACGGGCCAAGTACGACGCTGCTGATCGCGACCGCATCCCCCAGGTTTTGGCAGTACAGGCTGACATCTCCGGCTGCCCGGGGCTTCCGGCATTTTTAGTGTCGTTGAGAAAGGCTTTCTGTCGGCTTTTGCGCCTGCGCGCGGACGAAAGCATTCGGTGCCGCCACGGGTCCATAAGCTCTTGGTTGGCTGCTCCGCCGAACGAGGTCCCTGTCGAAACCTGAACAAGGAGAGTTTTTTGATTGCTCCGTCCCCACAAGCGATCGGAGCGATGTTGATCGCGGTAACCGCGTTCTGGTTTTTTGCGAGCGGCCGTATCCGGATAGAGATTGTCTCACTGGTTCTGATCGCTGTGCTCGCGGTTGGCGCCTATTTTTTCCCGATCGAGCATGATGGTTCGTACACCGGGCTGGAAATTGCTTTTGGCGGATTTGGCCATGAAGCGCTGATCGCCATTTGCGCCTTGATGATCCTCGGCCGCGGGCTGGTTGTTACGGGTGCACTTGAACCGGCAGGACGTTTGCTCACGCGTCTGTGGAGGTTCAGCAGATTGCTGGGTCTTCTGTTCTCCATCGTGGTCGGTGGCCTCATGAGCATGTTCGTGAACGACACGCCAGTACTGGTCCTGACCATGCCGATCATGATCAACCTGGCCATCCGCGCCGGCATACCCGCATCGAAAACGCTGATGCCGATGAATTGCGCGATCCTGATCGGCGGAATGGCAACCACGATCGGCACGTCCACCAATCTGCTGGTAGTTGCCATCGCAGAGGATCTCGGCCTTCCCCGATTTGGCATATTCCATTTCACCGATGTGGCGCTGCTCGCCGCCCTGGTCGCGCTGCCATACCTCTGGCTTGTCATGCCGCGCCTGCTTCCTGCCCACAGCGCAGGTGACGAGTTATTGATCCGTCGATTTAGATCCATGCTCTTCCCACGGGAATCCTCGCCTGCAATCGGCCAATCCCTGCAGGCTCTGCACAAAAGGTTCGATGGGGCGCTTGAAGTGGTCGGGGCCGTTCGCAAAGGCAGCTTGCAGACCGATCCTCGGTTCATCGTTGAATTTGGCGATGCCCTAGAGGTCGAGGGCACAAGTGCCGAGTTGCAGGAACTCAGTTCGGCGATGAAAATGCCCCTTATGCGCCCAGCAATGATGGAGACCGTTGAGACCTTTGCCGGAGACAAGAGTGAAGGCCAGGTGATGGCGGAACTCGTCGTTGGAGCGGATTCCTCGCTCATCGGGCAGACTATCAGATCAGCGCAAATCATCGACCGATATGGCGTTGTAGTCATGGGGCTTCATCATCCGGAACAAGCTTTTTTCCCTGGCAGGTCCAGGGCCGACGCTGAACGCCTGGAAGTCGGCGATGTACTGTGGGTACAGGGTGGCGCGGCTGCGTTGGAGCAAATCCAGATCAGCGAAGGCACGATGATGCTCGAGGGCGCGGCGGAAATTCCGCGTACGGCGAAGGCTGGCCTTGCCTTGCTGATATTTGCGGGAGTTGTCCTGCTTGCGGCACTGCATCTTGTCCCCATTGCAATCGCGGCCCTTGCGGGATCGATCGTCATGCTGGCGACGGGGTGCGTGAAGTTCGATCGGTTGGGCCAGGCCTTGAGCGCCAAGGTTATCGTGCTTGTCGCTGCCAGCATCGCGCTTGGCCGGGCATTACTGGAAACGGGCGCAGCGGAGTGGCTTGGCAGTTCGCTTGCGCTTGCAATGCAGGAATTTCCAGGAGCGGTAGTCTTGGCAGTCATGATGGCCTTTGCGACATTGCTCACGAATTTCTCGTCAAACACAGCGGCTGCAGCGGTAGGCACGCCCATCGCGGTGAGCCTGGCCGAACAACTTGCTATACCGGCGGAGCCACTGGTTCTTGCCGTGCTGTTCGGTTGCAACCTGTGTTATGCCACCCCCATCGCCTACCAGACGAATATCCTGATCATGAGCGCGGGTGGGTATCACTTCCGGGACTACGTGCGCGCGGGGCTGCCTCTTGTCCTGCTGATGATTTGCACGCTTTCCCTGTTGCTGGTCTGGAAATACCAACTTTGAGAGATATGGCACATTCGAGCCCTCCGCAGGAGAACGCACCCCATCGTCTCAATATTCTCACTCCGACCTTGTTTTTGCGGCGGCGCACCCCAATTCATAACAGCTACCTGTCGCGAACGACGGTGACTGGCGCGGGCCGAAACGCCTCTTTCCTTCTTTTACGCCTTTTAGCTGCGGATGCAGCCAATCAGGGCTCTCCCAGAGCGGAAGGAATGCGCGTGATGACCCAGCACGGCAAGGTCAGCCACTATAACGATACAACTGGCACGGGCTTCATTGCACACGAGAAGGGTGGCGGCCCCTTGCCATTCACGTGGGCCGATCTCCAGGACCAAGCTCAGTTGCCGAAGCAGAATGACCTCTACGGGTACGATACGCAATCTGACCAGGACGGCAAGATTTGCGCCGTGAACCTGAAGAAGGCCTGATCAGAAGTAAACTGGCCCGGCGCGCAATCACCTTGGGTGGCTCCAACCATGAAAGGAGCAGTGATGGACCTCAATCAGCTTTACGCCAACCATCAACGCGCCCTCGTCAATGCGCGGCGGTCGGAGGGTCGCGAAGATCGGCAGACCTACTTCGATCTGGTGGAATATTATGCGAAGCGCATCGGCTAGTATCGAAATGACGCCGACCTTCCGCGACATCATTGGAAATGAGAGGCGTCGGTCGATGAAAGAGCAATCTCCCGGTTTTCCCTTCGATGCGGAACCTTCGGTGGAACTCGTCGAGAGACGGGCCACACTTACCTTTCAGGAGCGTGAAATCTCTGCGCTGGAACGGATTTCCTATTAACTTGCCTTGTTGAAGGACGTGTTCGCCGTTTGTCGCGAGCAAGATCCCAAGGCAGTGACATCTACGCCAAGCCGACCTCAAGGATTTCGGAAAGGTGAAGTCGAAAGCAACGCATGCAGTTCGCCCGAGCTGGAGATTCCTGCCGGAATCACGGCGAGTACCGTGACGAACTACCGGGTTGGTCCTTACATTTATACGGACCTCGAGCTCGCAAAGGCTGAGTTGCGGCGCCAGCGATCTGCCCGATAGGCCAGCTTTGGTGACAGTCTCCGGACCAGGAACGACAAAGGAAACGAAAATGGATGCCGAAACAACCGAGCTGGAGCGCAGAGTACTCGCGCATGCCAGGATTCTTCAGTCGTTGATCTGTTTTGTTGCAGAGAACCAGCCCGAGATTCTCCAGCGCTTGAAGTCAGCCTTCGGCACCGGCCATAATGTCGGAGAATACGAGCAGGATTACAGTTTAACCGAACAATATGGCGACATGTTCGTCAGGATGATCGAAAAAGAAATTGCTCGCGGTTCGCCTCGCTGATCGCAAACTCCGATTTTGACCTTCCGACGAGGCATGGAACACTATCGAGAAGAACAGAAACCAGGGGCTGCCGGTCGAGGTCGCTGATCGCGTAACCAGGCCATTTGCACGTTTTCTTAAGGTCGAGGCTGCGGCAGGGGGACTGTTACTCCTTTGCGCCATGGTCGCACTGGTGTTGGCCAACTCGCCCTTGTCCGCCCCTTTCCTGAACTTCTGGAAGATCCCGATAGGCCTTCAGGTGGGTCAGCTGGATTTCACCCGCTCGTTGCACCATTGGATCAACGACGGATTGATGACCTTGTTCTTTTTCGTCGTCTCGCTCGAACTCAAGCGAGAGTTCGCTCTGGGGGAACTGCGGAGTCCAAAAGCCGCGGCCTTACCCTTCCTGGCCGCGCTCGGCGGGATGGCGGTCCCCGTCTCCGTCTATCTCGTCCTCATGAACGGGCATCCCGGTGTACACGGCTGGGGAACCGTGATGGCGACCGATACGGCCTTTGTGATCGGCGGCCTTGCGCTGTTTGGATCATCCATACCTGCGCAGTTGCGGATATTTCTGGTTTCTCTGGCGATCTTCGATGACGTCGGCGCCATTTCCGTCGTTGGGGTCGCATATGGCGAGACACTGGACTTCGCTGCGCTCGGCCTGGCAATGCTTGGTCTTGGCGTTGTGGCGATGTCCGCTCGCATAGGGATCAGGAGCATCCCGGTCTATTTTGTGCTCGGCGGTGGTATCTGGCTATGCTTCGATGCCTCCGGTCTTCATGCGACAGTTGCGGGCGTAATTCTAGGCTTGATGACCCCCGCGCGCGCGTGGGTTGGGGATGAACGTCTACGTTCCATCATGGGTAAATTGACGGCCTACCCGACTGGCGAGCACTGGAGCGGCGACACATCGGAACGCCATGATCTGAGGGAAACCGGACGTGCGATCGAGGAATCGCTCTCTCCCCTGGAACGCCTGGAAATGATGCTGCACCCTTTGGTCGGGTTTGCGGTCATGCCGATTTTTGCACTGGCCAACGCAGGCGTCGCATTTTCGGGAGTCGATCTGGACCAGCGGGTTTCCGCTGCCATCTTCGCGGGCCTGGTGGTCGGCAAACCGACAGGGGTTTTGCTGTTCAGCTGGCTGGCGGTGCGCTTCCGTGTCGCAACACTCGGTAACGGGCTCGACTGGGTATTGGTGGTGGCCGGAGCCTTCCTCACGGGAATCGGCTTCACGATGTCCATCTTCATTTCGAACCTGGCTTTTACTTCGGCATTGCTGCCGGTTGCCAAGCTGGGAGTTTTCCTGGGGTCGGCGACATCTGCGATAATCGGGTTGCTGATCCTGCTCTGGTGGACATCGAGACGAAATCAGGAGCAATCGTCCGAAGAGGCGACGGAGACCTCGACGTTCATCGCATCCACCAGTCCAGACAAGCCCACATAGGTTCCTGCGACCGGAATTGTTTGCCCGATTTCGCGGGCCACTGCCACGGGCACGAGATTGGTCCCGCCAACACTGCGGTTGGTCGGATCGAAGGGTATCCAGCCGGCGCCCGGCACAAAGACTTCCGCCCAGGCGTGCGTTGACCCCGCCCCCGATGTGCCGTCCAGAATTTGATTCGGATTGTGGAGATAGCCGGACATGATCCTCGCCCCGAAACCGAGGCTTCGCGCCGCTTCAACAAACAGCACGGCAAGATCCCGGCAGGAGCCCCAGCCGCGGTTCAAGGTTTGCTCTGGCGACTGAGTGCCTTCGTCCTCGCGCGACTGGTATGCGATCCATCCGGTCACGCCGGTGCTCAGATCCTTTAGCATGGCCAGCGTGTCGGTCGGTTTGCCGCCAACGAACGCCTGCGCCCAATCGCGCAATCTGCCCCCCGGATCAGGATAGCTTTGCACGGTCAGGGCACCGAGGTCGGTCCATACGTCGTCGGCGTAGCGGAAGGGGTAGGAAATTGCGGATGCCGCTATATCGAACACGGGCCATGCGACCGATTCAAGCTGTACGCGCGCGGAGCTTTCGATAACGAGCTCTTCGGTCAGCCCCGTGAAAATCGCTGTCGCGACGGCATTCCCGAAGACGTCATGCGCCCAGGATACCTGAGCTTGCGGCAGGATCGTAAGTTCGAATGTCTTGAGACGGACCTCGCAGCTTTCGCGCGGCCGAAGCATAAGCCGGTGCGGCCCGAGCTGAACCGGCACCTGATAGCGGTAGCTCGTGCGATGCCTGATGAGCAGTTCTTGCATGAGCTATCAAACGTCCGCGCAACCGCGATCCGGATTCTCGCTGAAACTTCGTATGTCGTGGTCGTCGCTCCGCTGCTGCTGCACTTGCATGATTTCGGCGATTGCGCGTGTGCGGCGCTTGCGTGCTTCCCGCTGTTCTGCGGCCGTCGCCTCATGCCCCCAGGCAATCGCCGCTCTCAGAGCCACCATCCGGACATTCTCGAGCGGCTCGCTTTTTGCGCGCTCCCATTGAATGGCTTCCTGTGCACGGCACTGGTCGGATGTAAGTTCCATTGGAAGTCCCTTTCCTAGAGGTGGCCTGGAGAATCTGCACACTGAGATAATTGGATTTTCTGCCTGAGAGCAGCCAGATGGGCTGCGAGACAGGAGCAGAGAATGAGCAGACGACCCCGGCGCAACCACAGCCCGGCATTCAA
>NZ_VIRF01000071.1 GCF_008107685.1 Novosphingobium sp. BW1 | reverse complement strand
GGCGAAGGCGCAGGGGGCGGCGCGGAGGATCGCGATGGGGCGGGCGCGGCAGGCGAGGTGGGCGCGCGCGACTGGGTCGGGATAGGAAGGGGCGGCAAGGGCTGCACGCCGCCCGGAAGCGTGGTCGGGTCTTCGGGATCGACCGGGCCGGCCACGTCGGGCGCGCTTTGGCTGGCCGGGCCGGCGGGCAGGCTCCAGGGTGCGCGCTCCTGCGCGGATGCGGCCTGTGCCAGAGACAGCGTGAGCAGCGCAAAGGCGCTGGCGATGGTGACTTGCTTGATTCCCCTCATGCTTCTTTCCCAAACGCGCGCGCGGTGAACCGTGTCTTAATGCCTGCGCCGTAGCCGGGCGCGGCGCGGTGGACGGTTGCGGTTGCGAGACCCCTTGCCTCGCACGGCCTGCCGGTCCATGCGCATGAGCATGAGCGATACACCCTCTTCCCCGTCGCTGGCCCCGGTGCATCTGGGCCAGCAGAGCGCGCTTCCCGCTTCCCCTGAGGAGGCGGTTCTCGACTATGTGCCCAATCCGCGGGCCAAGTCCCTCTATCTCGTTCGTTTTTCCGCGCCCGAGTTCACCTCGCTGTGCCCGGTGACGGGCCAGCCCGATTTTGCGCACCTCGTCATCGATTACGCGCCGGGTGAGACCATCGTCGAATCGAAGAGTCTCAAACTTTTCCTCGGCTCGTTCCGCAACCACAACGGCTTTCACGAGGACGTGACGGTGGGGATCGGCCAGCGCCTGTTCGACGAGATGAAGCCTCACTGGCTGCGCATCGGCGGCTACTGGTACCCGCGCGGCGGCATTCCCATCGACGTGTTCTGGCAGTCCGGCGCGGCGCCGGAAGGCCTGTGGGTCCCCGACCAGGGCGTGCAGGGCTATCGCGGCCGGGGATGATCCGGCCCTGGGGCGCTACGTTTTTGAACAGCAGAAGACGACGTTCCGAGGGCCACTGCCCTCGGGCTCCCCAAGCCTCTGAAAAACCGCGCTTGTGCGCGCCTTCTCGTGGGAACCAAGACACTGGCTGCGGCCGAAGGTCTTTCGTGCGGCGTGAGAAATAATCTTTGATGTCCGTTTCCGCCCCTTTGCGGACATCTGATCAAGTAGCTACGATGCCCACCATGACGCCTATCAAAGCCTTTCAGTCCTTTGCCACATCACTGATCGGCCTGCCGATAAGTCACGTCTGGCGCGGATATGGGGCGGCGCTCTTCATCGAACTCGGCAACTTAACGCCGGTAGCCAAGCACGATGGTTCGCCGGGCAACCCGGAAGGCGAAGTATCGCTCGGCGTCGAATAGAGTTGGCGGATCGAGGACCGAATGACGATCCAGTGTGGAAGTTGGAGCGAAGAAGACCTGTGGGCGCCAGCCTTTGACTTGCTACGGGAAAGACGGGTCGCAAAATGCGAGTTGTTTGGTGCGTTGCCCGAAGTGATGCTTACAACTGACGCGGGAGTACGGTTTCTATCTTTTTCAACCACAGATGGGCAGCCTCAGTGGCATCTGGTGGACCGTCGCGATGGCCGATCACGCTGGTTTATTGTTCGAGAGGGCAGACTTCACTTTGGAGACGGAACGGAGTCTTTGAACTGACGGCGGCTAACCACCCATCTCGGCCATTCGGGCCAGCGATCGCTTCGTCGCCCCGCCGTCAATTCTGTGCGAATTGCACCTTGCCGACGCGGGTGATATCGACTTCTCCGGTGCCCAGCGCGGCAAGCTGCGCCGAGGGCAGGCACTGAGCGTAAACGGTGGGGGCATCGGCGCGTAGGGCCGCGTCGGTTTCCAGCGCGTCCTCAAGCTGGCGGTCGCATTCGGCCCGCGTCTGGAAGGTCGCGACCGGGGCCTGCGCTTCGAGGCGGCGGCATGCGGTGCCATCGTCACTGCATCCGAACAGGGCAAGGGCAATCAAGGTGGCGCTCATCGGTGTGTCTCCTTCCTTCCCTGAGACAACGGGGCGGGCCGTCAAAAGTATCCCGGAATTCTGCGAAAAATTCGGGAACTTTTGGCAAAGGGATGAATTCGTGCTGCTTTTATTGATCGTCGAGCCGACTCATGTGTGCGACGGGCCGTTTTTTCGGGGGCGTATGGCATGGTTGCCAGGGAGCCACGCCCAAGTGCGTGCAATCTCTCGGGAATGGCGAACTCTACACTGGAACCGCGGGCGTTTTGGCGCGTATTAAGGCGCGCATGGACCATACCAAAGCCAAACTCATCATCCGCGAGGCCACGGTCGGGGACGCCCCCGCGATCGCGGCACTGTCTGTCAAGGTCTACGGCAGGGCCGATGCCTTTACCCGGGCCGAACTGCGCGGGCAGATCATCAATTTTCCCGAAGGCCAGTTCGTGGCTGAGTACGAGGGGGTGATCGTCGGCCACTGCGCTACGATGATCATCACCACCGCGCTCGCCTTCAAGCCGCACACCTGGGAAGAGATCACCAACGGCGGCTACGGCCGCATCCCGGACCCGGACGGCGATGTGCTCTACGGCTTTGAGGTCTGCGTTGACCCGGATTACCGCCGCTTGCGCATCGGCCAGCGCCTCTACCGCAAGCGCAAGGAACTGTGCCAGAATTTCGAGTTGAAGGGCATCGCCTTTGCTGGCCGCATGCCTGGCTATTATCGCCGCAAGCGCACCTACCCCAACCCGTCCGACTATCTTCAGGCCGTTATCGACAAGAAGGCCAAGGATCAGGTCATCAATTTCCAGATGAACGGCGGGTACGAACCGCGCGGGATCCTGCGCGACTACCTGCCTAAGGACAAAGAGAGCGGGGGCAGCGCGGTCCTGATGTATTGGACCAACCCGCTGGCCCCGCGCGACACCGGCAAGGCCGTGCCGGGCCTCAAGGAGCGCGTACCCTCGCAGGTGCGTGTCGCCACCGTCCAGTTCATGATGCGCAAGATCTCCTCGCGCGATGATTTCGAGGAGCAGGTGGAATACTGGGTCGACGTCGCCGCCGATTACGAGAGCGACTTCGTAGTCTTCCCGGAGCTCTTCACCCTCGCGCTGCTCTCGGTCGAGGAGAAGAAGCTCCAGCCGGTCGAGGCGATCGAGAAGATTTCCACGTATACCAAGCGCTTCGTCTCGTTCATGCAGAACATGGCGGTGAGCTACAACATCAACATCATCGGCGGTTCGCATCCCACCCGCGTTGAGACCGAGGACGGCAAGAGCGAGATCCGCAACATCGCCTATACCTTCCTGCGCGATGGCTCGGTACACGAATCGCAGAAGCTCCACCCCACGCCGTCCGAGGCGAAGTGGTGGAACATCAAGGGCGGCTATGGCGCCAACGTCATCCCCACCGACTGCGGCCCGATCGGCGTCATGGTTTGCTACGACAGCGAGTTCCCCGAACTGGCCCGTCACCTCGTCAACCAGGGCGCACTGATGCTTTTCGTGCCGTTCTGCACCGACGAGCGACGTGGATACCTGCGCGTGCGCTACTGCTGCCAGGCGCGCGCAGTCGAGAATCAGTGCTACGTCGTTACCTCGGGCGTCGTGGGCAATTTGCCCAACGTGGAGAACATGGACGTGCACTATGCCGAAAGCGCAATCCTCACGCCCTCGGACTTCCCGTTTTCGCGCGATGGCGTTGCTGCCGACACAGCGCCCAACACCGAGACCATCGCGATTGCCGACCTTTCGCTCGATTCGCTGCTGACCGCGCGCCAGTCCGGTGCGGTGCGAAACCTGCGCGACCGTCGCTTTGATCTCTACCGTGTGGAGTGGACACAGGCGCAAGGGTAAGGCAAGGCCAAGTCCATGATCCTTCCCGGCTTTCACGCAGCGAGTGCGATGTTCATCGCGCTTGCCATGTTTTATGGCTTCTTCAATGGAAAGCTGCGGGTCGAAATCGTCTCGCTGCTGACCATCGCGGCGATTGCCCTCCTGCTCTACGTCGTGCCGATGCCCGGCGAGACCAAGTATGCCGGGCTTGAACTGGCGTTCCAGGGCTTCGGGCATTACGCGTTGGTCACCATCTGCGCGCTGATGATCATGGGCCGGGGCCTGGTTGTGACCGGCGCGCTCGACCCGGCGGCGCGCGCGCTGGCGCAAGTGTGGCAGTTCAACAAGAGCCTGGGCCTGCTCTTCACGCTCGTCGTGTGCCTGTTCATGTCGATGCTCATCAACGACACGCCCGTGCTCGTGCTGATGATCCCGATCCTGGCGCAGATGGCGACGCGGGGGGGCATGCCCGCCTCCAAGACGCTGATGCCGGTGAACGCGGCGATCCTCATCGGCGGCATGGCGACCACCATCGGCACCTCGACCAACCTGCTTGTCGTCTCGATCGCGCAGGACCTGGGCATGCGCACGCTCTCGGTCTTCCACTTCACCCCGATTGTGCTGATCTCGGTGCTGGTGGCGCTGCCCTATCTGTGGCTGGTCATGCCGCGCCTGCTGCCTGACAACACCAAGCAGGTCTCGGTGGAAAGCCGCCGGTTCCTCGCCAAACTGCGCCTCTCCGACGATGCGCCGATGCGCGGCAAGACCATCGAGGAAGCACGCGGGAACCTGCCCGAGGACGTGCGCGCCTGGCTGCCGCCGGGTAACCGCAGCCACGTCGGGCGTCGGCTCCTGGCCGAGGGCACCTATCAGGGCCTGCAGGAGGCCGCGCGCACGCTTTCGGCCACGCTCGCCCCGCGCTGGCTGACGGAACGTATCAAGGCCGATTCCACCCGCTCGCGCGAGGACCTGATGGTGGCCGAGATGATCCTCGCGCCCGATTGCCGCCTGATCGGCCTTACGCCAAGTACGGCGGGGTTCGAGGGCGTGGCGATGCTGGGCATCCACCACGTCCACCAGCCTCTGCGCGACACCCGCGCGCACACCCCCGACACCGAGATGGCGGAGGGCGATGTGCTCTTGATGATGGGCATGCCCGAGGATCTGCGTCACTTTGCCGAGACCGAGGGCCTGCTCCAGATCGAGGGCGGGGAAGAGGTCACGCGCTCGGGCAAGGCGCTGCTTGCGGTCGCGATCATGCTGGGCTCGGTCGGTCTTGCCAGCTTCGGTCTCGTGCCCATTGCGATCTCGGCGCTGGCGGGCGCGATTCTCATGTTCGCGACGGGCTGCGTGCGTTTTGAGCGCGTGGGCCGGGCGCTTTCGGCGAAGATCATCGTTCTGGTAGCCGGTTCCATCGCGCTCGGGCGCTTCATCCTGGTTTCGGGCGCGGCGGAATGGCTCGGCCAGATCCTTTCGAGTGGCTTGCAGTACCTGCCACCCGCCGGTGTGCTTGCCGCAATCATGGTCTTCGTGACCCTGATGACCAACTTTGCTTCGAACACCGCGGCCGCCGCCGTCGGCACGCCGATTGCCTTCAACATCGCCAAGCAGTTGGGCATGCCCGAGGAGCCGCTGGTGCTGGCCGTGCTGTTTGGCTGCAACCTGTGCTACGCGACGCCGGTCGCCTACCAGACCAACATGATGATCCTCACCGAGGGCGACTACACCTTCAAGGATTACCTGCGCTCGGGCGTGCCGCTCGTGCTCATCATGGTGGCAGCACTCTCGACCACGCTGGTTTTCTGGTACGGGATCTGATCGGTCCGGTTGCGGCCCGAGAGGAGCGCCTCGCGCAAGTCCTCCGGGCTTGGCAGGTCGAGTGCGTCGAGGTCCGCCACGCCCACGATGGCATCCTCGCCATAGCACTCGGCAAGCGCGATGGTCTTGGCACGCACGTGCTTGTTCGTCTCCAGTGAGTAGAAGGCGGCGACCATGGGAAGTTCGGGATCGCCGGGGGACTGGTCGACGACGAGCGCGATGCGCGCCGAACGCAGCTGCACGAACGAGCCTACCGGATAGACCCCGAGTGCTTCGCGGAAGCGGGCGAGGATCTCTGTATCGAGCGAACCCGACAGGGTCATCAGCGTGTCCATGGCCTCGGACGGGTCCAGCGCGCGCCCGCTGACAGCGCCCGAGACAATCAGGTCATAGCTGTCGCAGATCGCGGCCATGCGCGAGAACACGTCGAGGTCGCGGGCGTCGAGCGCCTGGGGGTAACCTTCGCCATCGAGCCGTTCGTGGTGGCGCATGACCGCCTGTAGCACTTCCTCGGGCACGTCGCCTGCCGAGGCGAGCATCTCGCGCCCGATCAGGCAATGGCGGCCCAGCAGTTCGCGCCCCTCCCCCTGGGCGGGTGAAAGGACGGCCTGCGCAACCTCGGGCAGGTCCGCCTCGACCCGCGCAAGGCCAACGTCGAGGAGAAGCCCGGCGAGACCGGCAAGGCGCATTTCACCCGGCGGCAGGCGCATCTGCCGGGCTAGCGAAACCATCAGCGCGCTCACCGCCAGCATATGGTGGTAGGTTGCCTCGCTTTCGGCCTTGCAGCGCATGAGGCCCGAGAAGGCGTAAGGGTTGCGTTGTATCGAGGCGAAGATGTCCTCCACCACCGGCGCAACATCCGCGACACGCGGCGCCTTGCCCAGGCGCGCCTCGAGGAAGACCTTGGAGATGATCTTGTTGGCCTTGCCCGCAAGCCGCCGGGCTTCTCCTCGACGTTGGCCTTGCGCGGGTCGAGGCGGACCTGCCCGAGGTTGCGCAGGCCGTCCTTTCACCCGCCCAGGGGGAGGGGCGCGAACTGCTG
>NZ_VIRF01000096.1 GCF_008107685.1 Novosphingobium sp. BW1 | reverse complement strand
GAAAAACGGCGTATTCCATTCCGTTGTAGACCTGCAGGCAGCCATCAACCGCTTCATCAAAGAGCACAACGAGGATCCGCGTCCCTTCGTCTGGAAAGCCGACCCCCACGACATCATCGCCGCTGTCCGGCGCGGGCACCAAACGTTGGAATCAATCCACTAGGCTCTGTCTGACGCAAGGCGTTCTAGTTCGAATTTCGATATTCTGGACATAAGGTGACGAAACACCGTCAGGAGGTCGTCCTCATCTTGGGGCCAACCTGAAATGTGCGCTGCATGGATTGCTCGTTCGACATCACGTCGAGTGATTTGTAGGTCGGATATGACAGGTCGCATAGTGCCTCCGTGCGCAGCGCAGCACACAGAATTTAGCTGGATCGTTTGTCAGCCGTGAGTGAACAATCTGCAAGCTGTCCGTCCGCAGTTAGAAACCTCTGCGAAACTGCTGAACGGCAACAAAGGGTCGTTACGCCCTTGTCGTTGGGACCTAGGCTGCTGCGCGCGAATCGCCGCGCCACTTGACGAACTGGGGCGTGCAAGCCTCTGCGGCCTGTTAATGCGCAAGACTGCGACATGCAGTACAATGTGATACCCCTTGAGATCACGTCACATCGCAGTGTGAGCTGGGCGGGGCTGGCTCAGGGCCTTGGTTAGCGCAATTTTGAATTTTAGTATTTAGATTCAGTCGCTTGTGCTGTTTTTTGTGAGCCCCTCACCGCCACCATTACTAAAACGCTGGTTTTAAAGAATTATTCGGAAATTTTGAGGGCCTGTTTCGGACACCCTCTTTGTCCGTTGGTCAGCGAATGGTCTGCAATCCAGCGATCGGCCTCCTTTGATACTGCGTCAAAAAGCTTGGTCAGCACGCGCTTCGCTTGTCGGGCGTTGTGCGGATTGTAGTGAAGGTAATACGTCTTCGTCGTTTTGGCGATCCCTCTGTCGGAGGGCAGATGCCCTACGATGCCAGACATTTGCGCGCCAGGGACGCGTTGGTCGTCCATGTAGGTCGTAACGGTGTGCCGAATGTCGTATGCAACGATGTCGTCTCGTAGCCTTAAGGTGCGGTGCGCCGTAGACCCCCACGTCTTTCGACCCGCTACACGATGGTGGGGATTGGCCTGCCAGGCCTTCAAGATCGGCTTCATAGGCTCGATTGTAGGGACAATGGCATTGCGCTTGTCCTCGAGCTTCTTGCCCACTGGCTGGAGGTCGATCACATCATCAAGCCACTGATCTCCAGGAACAAAGGCCAAGGCCACACCCGGGCGGCATCCGGTTGCAAGCATCAAGCACAGTTCGCGCCAGACACCGATATCGTCGCACTTTGCGTACCCGATAATCGCACCCGGAATCATATCCGCAACAGCTTTGTTGCGCAAATCAGTTGCCAGCCAGCAGTCGATCTTTGATGGTATTGGGTTACGCGACACGCTGCGTTTGAGGCCTTCCGAGCGCGCTGAAGCGGTTGAGGATGGCGGAGGGGATTTGCATTTCGGCGACCTGGCGATCGAAGTCTCGTGCCATGATGCGTTCACCCAGCAGCTTGAAGCAATGCATTGTTGTTTCGACCAGGCTGCGCTGGTGATAGCCGCTCCATCGCTTCCAGATCGCCCTGCCGAACCGCCGACTTGAGCGAACGATTTCATTTCGGGCCACAACGCCCGGCGTGCTCTCGGGCCAGGCTTTTGCATTGCTGCGGGCGGGTATGAGCAAACCGCCCCGCGCCCGCTACCGCACGACGAACGGGAAGTCCGACAATGCAGCGCTGGCGCTGAGAGGTTCGCTTCCGGTCTGGTTTGATCCCGAGATGCAATGGCTGTCCGCGCCCATCGGCAAGCGCGGGCGTCAGCCGGTGGTTTCGGATGCCGCGATCCAGGTTTGCCTGACCCTGAAGGGCGTGTTCAGGCTGCCCTTGCGCCAGCCCACCGGCATGGTTGCCAGCCTTCTCGAGATGGCCGGGCTCGATTGGCCGGTGCCGGATTTCAGCACGCTGAGACAGAGACAGAAGACCTTGCTTGTTGAAATTCCTTGCCAGCCCAGTTCCGGACCGCTGCATCTGCTGCTTGAAAGCACAGGCATCAAGGCCGTCGGAGACGGGGAATGGTGCAGGCGCAAGCATGGCCCGTCCAAACGCCGCCAGTGGCGCAAGGTCCACCTGGGCGTGGACCTCGGATCGTTGGATATCCGCGCTATCGAAGTGACCGGAAGCCGGGTTGGCAATGCCTTCATGCTACCCGAACTGCGGGACCAGATCCCACCCGATCACGCCATCGCGAGCGTCAGCGCCGATGGCGCTTTCGACACAAGAACCTGTCACGAAGCCATTGCCCCGCGCGATGCCTGCGCCATCCTCAAACGCAGCGTGTCGCCTAACCAACTGCCACAAAGGCCCACGGCTGATCGGCGACTGATTTGCACAACAAAGCCCCTGGGCAGCGCAACGGTGGTGCTAGGGGGCGGAAGCCCGGGCACCATGACGAACCGGCGCATAACGAGGGGCGCCAGCACGCTTTCCTACGGTCTTTACGCCGACGCCGCGTGAACCGTTCCCTGGGGGAATGGCAAGACCAGAACCGGGTTGGCCATGGTTTCCCTGAAAGGTGTGCTCTACGTGACGTCGACGACCACGGGGCATGGTCGCATTCTGCCCCACCAATACGTCTCGGCAAGAACGTATATCGAACGCTGGTGGTGGCGATCACCTTCTAGACGAGACGCGCGCGGCCTCGCCCTCCCGTAACCAGAGCCGCTTTACGTGTTGAGGACGAAGGGTATTTCAAGTTCGCCTTCGATGCGCACCGGCTTGCCGTTGCGCACGACAGGTTCCCAGCGCCAGTGTTTCACCGCCTTGAGCGCGGCCTTGTCGAGGCGGGCGAAGCCACTGCTGCTGGCGATGCCAATGGTTTCCACCCGGCCATCGGTGCCCAGCAGAAGGTGGAGCCTGACGGTCCCCTGTTCCTTCTTGCGGCGGCTTTCGTAGGGGTAGCTTGGCGGGTTGCCGGACAGCATGCGGATGCCCGAAATATTGCCCGAGGTCGTGGCGGGGGTACCGGAATTTGCCGATGCCACCGCGCTGGGGCGGTCGGCAGGCGGAGCTGCGGGGATGGCGGGCGCCGCCGCAGGCATCGTCACCAGCGCGGCGGGCGCGAGTGCGGCCGGGGCGGTGGGCTCATGTACGAGGATGCGCGCAGGGGGCGGCAATACGGTAACGGCAGGCTGAGGGGTGACGCTCGAAGCTAGCTTTTCCGGCTCGGGGCTTGGCGCGGGTGTGTCAGGCTTAGTGGGCTTTGCTCCGTTGAGGTTGATAGCCACGACATGGTTCTGGACGTGCTGCCGTGCCTGTTGCGTGCCCAGACCGAGCAGCATCAGCATGATCAGCCCCTGTACACTCAGGGCGATGGCCAGGGCGACGCCGTTCGGGCGTTGCCGTGCGCCATAGCGCGCATGGGAATGGAATGCGCCGTCCGACGCCGTGGCAACCGGGGGCGCGGCGGAGAATGAAGAGGGTTCCGACCGCCGCGGCGCGGCTAGATTGCTACGCGGCATATGCAAAGTTGCTGTTGCCAAAGATCCTACCCCGATTTGGCCAGTGACCCTGAGAAAAGGGCGCATACACCGCCGGTGATTCCCACGCTAACAATGCTATTGCGAGTGACTTGCACTGTCAACGCGGGAGCGCGCGCGGGTCTGCTCGTGCCGGTCATGTCTCAACCCAACTGCGCAGCAGGTTGTGATAGACACCCGTCAGCTGCAGCAGGGCGTCTTGGTCGGCCTCGTCGAGCGTAAGTTTCTGGATGGCGGTGTCGAGTTCGAACAGGGTGCGGCGCTGGCTGTCGTCGCGCACCAGGCTCTGGATCCAGAAGAACGATGCGATGCGCGCCCCGTGTGTGACCGGCTCTACCCGGTGGAGGCTGCTCGACGGGTAGAGGATCGCATCGCCGGCCGGCTTGGCCACGGTGTGCTCGCCGTAGGTGTCACTTATGACCAGACGCCCGCCTTCGTAGTCTTCGGGATCGTTCAGAAAGAGCGTGCAGGAGACGTCCGAGCGCAGGTAGTCTTCGCCTCCCCGATTCATCACCGCCCCATCGACATGGAAGCCATATTCGCCGCCGCCGGTGTAGCGGTTGAAGCGCGGTGGCAGGACCTTGTGCGGCAAGGCTGCAGCGAAGAACAGGTGGCTGCGTTGCAACGCGTTGAGCACCGCCTGGCCGAGTTCGGCCTTGAGCGGCGAGGTGTCGGCCAACTGCTCATTGCGTTTTACTTTGGCGCCCTGGTGGCCCACCGTTTCGCGCCCGTCCGCCCAGTCCGCCGTGTCCAGCTTTTGGCGGAAAACGGCGACCTCCTCGGCAGTGAGAACCTGTGGAATGTGCAACAGCATGAAACGTCCTGCGTGGAGAAGAAAAAGGGGTGCGGCCCGATCAATCGCTAGCGTCGATCCGGCCGCATTCCCTTGATCGGGATCAGAAATTGAAGTCGGCGCTGAAGAGAAAGGTTTGCGGCGTCCCGGGCGTGTAACGGTAGCCGCTCTTGTTGATCGCCGAAATGTAGTCCTTGTCAAACAGGTTGTAGGCGTTGACCCGCAGGCGCACCCCTTCGGCAAGGCGATAGGACGCCAGCGCATCGACGACGGTGTAGCCATCGGTGTGCGCCGGAGTGCCCTGGGCGCCATCGGTTCCGCGCCGCAACCCACTGACGTAGCGCACGCCGCCACCCAGTTCGAGACCGAAGGGCAGGGTATAGCTCGTCCACGAGGTAAAGGCGTCGTCGGGCGAATAGGTGAGGTTGTAGCTGCCGTCGGCGGCCAGTGCAGAACGGTTGATCACCTTTGTCTTCTGGTGTGTGTAGCCCGCGGTGATGAGCCAGTTGGGCGTGATGTTGCCGACCACGGAAAGCTCCACACCGCGCACCCGGTTCGATGCACTCTGAATGTTGGAGACGTCGCTGGAGTTGATCTCGTTCTCGACCCTGGTCTGGAAGACCGCCGCGTTGACCGCCAGCGCCCCGCCCAGCGGGCTCCACTTGATGCCGCCCTCGATGGTCTTGGCCTTCTGGGGCTTCAGATTGGGGTTGTTCGCGTTGGTGTCCGAAGAACTGAGCGTGAAATTGCTGCCGCCCGGAGGCTGCTGCGAAATCGCGTAGTTCACATATAGACTGACCGGCTCAACGGGCTTCAGGACGGCGCCGAACTTCCAGTTGAAGAGCGTGTCCTTGGCTTTCAGGTCGTTGGTCTCGACAATCGTGCCGACCTCCGCATCGCCGCAGGGGACGGCACCGCGGCCGCTGTCGCGTCCGTTGCACACCGCCATGCTGTTGTACCGGGTGGTGTAGTGATCGAGACGCAGCCCGCCGGTGACGAGCAGAAGGTCGTCGAAGAAATGCGCGGTGTCGAACAGGTAGAACGCCTGGGTATCTGTCTTGCCCACCGTGTCCGCGCCGTTGCGGCTGACCGACAGGTTGCCGCCGTCGTTCCAGTCCGGAGCGTAGAGGTTCGCCGCCGGACGTTCCCCGCTGGTGGCGGTGCCGTAGGCGATTTGCTTTTCGTGGATGAACTCCACACCCACACTCAGGTTGTGGTCGATCGCGCCGGTGGTAAAATCGGCCCGCAGGTTGATCTGATCGGTCAGGATTCGGTTGGTGGTGTCGCGAACCGTCGAGATGCTGCGCGCGATCGTGTAGCTGGACAGGTCGCTGCCATCGCCCGTGACGTTTCCGGCCGTGCCCATGAACGCTGTCAGGAGGTAATTCTGATCGGTCTCGCCCCAGCGGGCCTTGTTGCTGATGGTGATGGAATCGCTCAGGTCGTGCTCGATGATGAAGGTCGCCATCTTGGCGGTGACATCGTCATGATCGTCGCGCGTACCGTAGAAATTTTCCGAATCGACCGGATTGCCGATGAGCACTTCCTGTCCTTCGTACGGCTCCCAAGACGACAGTCCCAGCGTGGGCACGAGGCCATCGGGAACATTGTCCTGATCCACGTAGAGGAAGTTCAGGTAGGCACGGGTCTGCGTGTCTAGGCCCAGGCCGAGTGAGGGAGCAAGGCCGATGCGCTGGTTCTTGACGTGGTCGCGTCCGGGCACGTCGCTGTCCTGCCAGACTGCGTTCAGGCGCAGCGCGGCGCTGGGCAGGGCCTCGATCGGCTGGTTGATGTCGACGCTGGCGCGGGCCTGACCGTCCACCCCGGCCTGCGCAATGGCGGAGAGCGAAGCGCCGCGATGCGCCCGCTTCGAGACCATGTTGATGGCGCCTGCGGCCGACGTGCGCCCGTTGTCGGTGCCTGCCGGGCCTTTGGCCACCTCGACCTGTTCGGTGTTGAAAATGTCGCGTGAAATCGCACCAAGATCGCGGATGCCGTCCACGAAAATTGAATCAGATACATCGAAACCGCGCATGCGCACGGCATCGCCCGTGGTCGTGTTGCCATTCTCACCGGCGTAGAACGTCCCCACGCCGGGGCTGTTGCGCAGCGCTTCCGACAGCGTGGTCGCGCCTTGCTGGTTGAACACTTTCTTGTCGATGATCTGGATTGTTTGGGGCGTATCCTGAAGCGGCTGCGTAAATTTGGGGGAGGCGATCTCGTCGACCTTGATACCGTCTTCGATGGCATCGTCCGAAACGGTCATCCCCTGCAACTGGACGGTTTGCGGTTTAGAAGCCGCTTCCTGCGCGGCCGCAGGCGTCGCGACGAGGCCGAAACAGCCAACCGCGAGATAGGTCGGCGAAGCGGACGCGAGAGATTGGCGCAAACGAGACAGAGACATTTTTCCCCCTTCAGGATCGATGGAACGCGAATCGCTATTGCAACTAATTAGCATTATCTCAAGGGGATTATTTCAGTTTATGTCCATTTTACGAGGATCTGCGGTAGGGGGCGCGAGCGCGATTGATTGTCGGTTGGCGCGTTGGATCTGCACTGACAAAACGCAAGAAATCGCGCTTGCAAAGGGCATTGACCGCCGCCCTTACCTAAGTCCTGACTTGGCAAAGGGGTACCCATCCGGTGAAGCTTTCAACTACCCACAAGTGGTTCGGGGGCGAGCTTGCCCCCAAGTTGGATGTCCATGAGTCGGGTCCAACCTTGCCACATGATCGTGTTGCCGGGCGGCGGATCGTGGCGTCGACCGAGATAGCCGCCCAAGTGCGCGAT
>NZ_VIRF01000056.1 GCF_008107685.1 Novosphingobium sp. BW1 | reverse complement strand
CTTCACCGGCGTGCTGCGGCGCGAGGGTATCGCCATCAGCATGGACGGCCGCGGCGCCTGGCGCGACAATGTCGTGGTCGAGCGGCTGTGGCGCTCGGTGAAGTACGAGGAAGTCTACCTGCACGCCGACGCATGCGTCAGCGAAGCGCGCAGTTCGATCGGCCGATACCTGGGCTTCTACAACGCCCGGAGACCTCACTCGAGCCTCGGCGGACGTACGCCCGATCAAACCTACTTTGACAATCTGCCACAGGCCGTGGCAGCGTGAATTGGCCGCGACTTGCGGGGCGTCACTCCGGCCGGGCTACGCCCGACCTCCATGACGCCCCGCAGGCGCCAGCTTGAACAACCAAACCGCAGACGATCCACTTATCAAACGTCAAAGGCTGTTCAGACAAACCGAGCCACTTCTGCAGGCACACGCGTGATGCCGTATCGCTCCATCGCTTCCAGTTCAGCAGTATTCATGGCAGCACCTGCGTCCTCAGTCGGGAGCGCTGTTGGATTGTCGGTCATATTTATTCCTTTCAAGATTTTAGAAGCTCTAGAAGTGCCGTTGTGTCCACAGTTGCAAAGGTCGAGAAAGTGTCGGAGATCGCATAGGGAAGCACGATTCTGCCCTCCAGTTGCATGGCGCCGCAGGTGTACACGACGTTCGGCACATAACCTTCGCGTTCGGATGCCGCCGGCTGGATGAGTGGTTGGTGGGATCGTCCAATGACCTTCGAGGGATCGTCCTTGTCCAGCAGCACGGCGCCGATCGAATAGTGTCTGACCGGGCCTACACCGTGCGTGAAGAGCAACCATCCTTCGTCCAGTTCGATAGGCGAACCGCAATTGCCGATCTGGATAAATTCCCACGCATGTGCAGGCTGAAGGATAGGCTGGCCAGGACCCCATTCATGCAGATTGTCGGAATAAATGAGGTAGAGATTTTCGTTGTCGTGGCGCGCTATCATCGCGTAGCGCCCGCCAATCTTCCGAGGGAATAGCGCCATTCCCTTATTGCGTGCGCCTACACCTTTGAGCGCCGCCATGCGGAATGACACGAAATCCTCGGTTTCGAGCAGTTCAGACCTGATCGCCTGACCGCTATAGGCGGTGTAGGTCGCGTAGTAGGTTATCTTGCCCTTGTCCTCGAAGGCGACGAAACGCGCGTCCTCGATCCCGTTTGCCTGATGCTCCGTGATGGGGAAGATCACCCGCTCGGTAATCTCGCTGGCGAGATCGAAGGCGAGCTCCACCCGATCACCAACTCGCGCGGTAATTTCGGGAACACTCGCAAGGCGCTGCGGGGCATCGATCGTAACGGTACCGTCAGCCGCGACATTGCCGGTCCGGAAGGTCAGCGACGAGATGTGGCCTTCGCCCACTGCCCTTGCGCTCAGGATGAATCGGCCTCCGGTTGTGCCGAATTGGTCTGGATGCCGAACAATGCTTGGGTTGAAAAGTGCGGCTGCCTCAAAGCTGTATTCATTGAGGAAATAGGCGCCGATCAACTGATGCCGCGCTTCGGATAACGATGGATCGCAGGCAAATGCGCCGGACATTTCTGTCGCTCGCCGATCGAAGATGTCGAGCAGATTCCGGTGTCTGCCTTTGAAGTTCGCGAGCGTTGCCGCCAGCAAGGTTTCGACGCCTGCTTCATCTAGCGCGAGAATTCGCTCGAAGATGCGGCAAGCTCGCGACTTGTCGACCTGGTTCAGGGCTCTGGGCTCGGGCGCAGGCTCGAATGGACGCAGCACCACACGGGCGGGATCCGGCCTCAGGTGCAGCGTCTGGCGATTGAAAAACGGCGTCGAGCGCGTGGTCGTTTCATGCATCGTCACGGTCCAGACAAACAGAGGGTTCAGGGCTGTGGCCGATCGACACGGTGTCGCTGCGGGTCATCGCTTCAAGGGCACGCATGTCCGCCAGCCCCAGCAGATAGGACAAGACGGACTCAGCACCCCGGTTTTCATTCGCGCGGTCGGGATGAAGGCCATCGCGGCAACTCCCGGATTCGATATCGACCAATGCAATAGCGAGATCGTTCTCCCCCAGGAACCAGGCGAATGCCCGCCTTGCCTCATCAGGCCATGGCGCTGCCGGATCGATTGCATTCGCAGCCACGCATGCGGCGATCGTTGAGCAGGCTTCCAGCGGCTGTTGATCGAACAGGCAGGGAGGCGTGCGTTGCCGCGTGAACCCCATCGAGCCGACAGGCCGGAAATGGCCCTGCGGAGCCGTTTGAACCTCGATCAGCCAGCGCAGGCTGCGGAGCCCCACTTCGGTGAAATGGGTGATCCGCGTCGCTTTGCCGGTGCGGATCAATGCTTCACACAGACGGGCATTGTCATAGGTTAGCCGGTCTTCGAACCAGGTCCATTCAGGCGTTTCGGTTGCAATCAGAAGGCGCTCAAGCCGCCGGCCCAATTCTCCACGCAGGGTGTCAGCGTTCCTGTCCTGCGGACAAGTCGCGCAATAGTGGTCGAGGCCGAGCAGCGTGAAGGCCCATGCCCGCGGAGACGTGAAGGCCGTGACCTTTTCCAGCGCTTCGTTGAACAAGTGCCCGGCCCAACTTGCTCGTCCCGGGTCTGAAGAGTGCCGGGCACAGGCACCGAGCGCCCATAGCGTGCGGCCATGACTGTCCTCGGACCCGGCTGGCTCCAGCCATTGACGGTCGAAACCCATGAAATTGCGGAAACGGCCGTTGTCCGGGTTCCAGGCATGCTGGACAAAGGCAGCAAATCGCTGGGACATGGCTTCTGCAAAGGGCTCATCCAGTCCGTTTGCAGGCGTGCAGCACAGCAATAGCCCCCTGGCATTGTCATCGATGCAATAGCCGTGATGGCGATCCGGGATTGAGAACACTGCGTGCTGGAACATCCCGGTGTCGTCGCACATGTCGATGAGATGCCGCGCAGACGCTGCCGGAAGCATGCAGTTTGCGGTCAGCAGATGCGCCGGCGGCGAACCGTCTACCAACGGAGCTGTTGGCAGAGCCCGGCGCGCTGCGCCAAAACACTGGACATACCGCTTCGCCGTATTCGCCCAGATCATTGGGCGACTGGCCGCATAGGCCTTTTTTGCCATGTCGAGACGCGCAGCGACATCTTCGAGCAGACCGGCAATCGCGCGGCCCAAACTCGTCGGATCGCCGAATGGCACCAGGATTCCCGAGCCGTCTTCGAGCAGTTCGGTGGCATGCCAATAGGGGGTAGAGACGACGGGCCTGCCCAGCCCGTGGGAATAGGCCAAAGTGCCCGACGTCATCTGGGCCTCATCCAGATACGGCGTAACGTAGAGGTCGCACATGGAGATATGGTCGAGCAGTTCGGGGCGATCGACAAACCGGTTCAGGAACACAACGTGATCTTTGAGCCCTAGGGCTTCGACCTGCCGGATCAGACCTTCGCGGTATGCTTCCCCGGCTTCCCGCAGAAGCTGCGGATGCGTCGCTCCCATCACCACGTAGAGAGCATCGGGCGAGCGGGCGATGATCGCTGGCATTGCCTCGATCATCTTCTCGATACCCTTGTTCGGGCTGATGAGACCAAAGGTCAGGATCACGTTACGACCCAGAAATCCGAGCTTCTGCTTGGCTCCTAGCGAATCGACGAAGGGTGCGTCAGGAATGCCGTGGGGAATGACGTCGATCTTTTTAGAATCGGCGCCATAGGTTTCGACGAGGATGTGCCTGCCCTTGCGCGCCATGACGACGAGGCGCCTCGATGCAGCAACGATTGCCTCTGTGACCTCGCGTTGATCATCGCTTGGCCGGTCGAGAACGGTGTGAAGCGTAGTAACCAGCGGTACCTTCAACGCCGCAATGAAGTCGAGAATGAGCTTGCCGGCTTCCCTGCCGAATATTCCGAACTCGTGCTGCAGGCAGACGAGGTCGAAACCCTCCCGATTTATGAATTTGGCTGCGTTGCGATATTGCTCCGGATCATCCTGGTCGATCCCGAGCAGAACCGAGGGAGGGTAGTCATGGACGCTTCCCGGGTCGCGCATGACGATAATGGCGGTTTCGGCAACTCCGGCCGAGGATCGGAGCGCCAGTTCAAGGTCAGTCGTGAATGTCGCTATGCCGCAGCGGCGCGGCAGGGCGTTACCGACAAATGCAATCCGGAGTGAGCGCGCTGAAAAATCGTCTCACAGCTTTCCTTTCGGCTTCTTCATCAACTCACTGACGGGAGATACCGGCGGCTTGGGGCCAGTTTTAGGCTTTTCGGTCTTGGGCTTGCGTATCTCACGATTGCTGCGCTTCTGCGATTTGGCCATCTCGACATGCCCGCCTTCATTTTCCCAAGCGGCCAGGCCGGGGATCAATCCAGACGGCTCGTTCGCTTCCGACGCCATCTGGCCATCAGAACTGTTGGTAAGAGTATAAGGACGGTGAGCGTAAGGATGCTCTTTGAGCAGTTTTTGAAACATGTTCAGCTTCCGCCGCAAGGGTTTGAACTTTGCCGCATCGTTAGCTGCAGCGTGCTGCATGAGCGTACCTTGTTCATTTTCTAGGATTTGATTGAGGCACATGGTGCGCACGCCCACATCAAGCGGGGGCGCGGTCGGTCCCTCGGTCACACATGGCTCGGAAGACTTTTTATGTGATGGATGCTTGTAGCATACTTCGCGCGGACCGCTTCACGAATTCGTGAGCGGGCATCAATTCTCATTTGGGACGGAGGCTTGGAGGTAGCCAAAGACATCGTTCGCTTTCGGGCGCATCGGCCTCCCTGAAGCGCCCCGGGTTTTCCGGAGGCTCCGATTTATGAGAAGGAGCTTTCGTGATGAGCAGAACCCGGAATAAGTTTTCACCTGAGATCCGCGATCGTGCAGTGCGCATGGTTGGCGAACATCGCGCCGATTACGGTTCGGAGTGGGAGGCGATGTCTTCGATTGCCGCCAAGATTGGCTGCACGGCCGAGACGCTGCGCCGTTGGTGCCGCGAGGAGGCGACCCGAGCGTGCGCGTCGGGACGAAGAGATCTGTCGTCAGATCAAATGCGTCTACGAGGACAGCCACAGCCTCTACGGGGCGCGCAAGGTCTGGCATCAGCTACGCCGCGAAGGCATCGCAGTTACCAAGTGCACCGTCGAGCGCCTCATGCGCAGTATGGGGCTCGCTGGCATACGGCGAGGCAAGAAGACTGTGACCACCATCAGCGATCCCAAGGCGCCATGCACACTGGACAAGGTCAATCGGGAGTTCCGCGTCTCGCGGCCCAATGCCTTGTGGGTGGTCGATTTTACGTACGTCCACGCCTGGGTCGGCTTCGTCTATGTCGCCTTCGTGATCGATGCTTATGCGCGACGGATCGTAGGCTGGAAGGTCAGCACGTCGTCGGCCACCGCCGGCTTCGCCCTCGATGCCCTAGAGCAGGCTATCCATGCCCGCAGGCCCGGCCCGGACGATGGTCTGATCCATCACAGCGACAGGGGAGTTCAATATCTTGCCATGAACTACACACAGCGCCTTGCCGAAGCCAATCTCGTCCCCTCGGTCGGGAGCGTGGACGACTCCTATGACAACGCCTTGGCCGAGACGATCAACGGTCTCTACGAGGCCGAGGTCATCTGGCGCTAGCGTTCGTGGCCAAGCGTATCTGCGTTGGAAATGGCGACATTGCGCTGGGTGGATTGGTTCAACAACCACCGCCTCTTCGGCCCTATCGGCTACATCCCACCGGCCGAGGCAGAAGCGAACTACTATGCGGCCCTCGAAACCCTCGATATGGTCGCCTGACCCAAACCAAACTGCCTCCGGAAAACCCGGGGCGCTTCATACACAGCGTGTGTCGAAGGTTGAATTCAAGTTTGAACAAGGGCGAGTCATCGAAGCTTCTGGTTGGCAGCAATCCTTCACAAGCAACCTTTTGAAGCAACCCCGGTAATCGGCCCGATGGAGTACCGGACCGTCCGAACCTGAGGACGCAAAATCAGCTGCTGAACGGCGATAAAGGGTCGCTGTCAGGCGAAGAGCTTTGGGAAAAGCGTATCCTGAGTGTCACTTGGGAAACGAAGTGATACCGGCCCCTTCGGAGTATCGGATGCCAGCAATCCAGCGTCGGTTAGCTCCTTTAGGACACGTCGAGCACTGCGCTCGGGCAGACCCGTAAGGCGCGGTGCTGCGCCCCGCTCGAACTCGCCTCGAATAAGGGCCTCCTGGAGCAGCCAGTTACTTTCCGGAGACAGGCCATCTGTGATCAACACATGGCGCTCAAGCCGCTTTGATAGGGTGTCGAGTTCGAAGAGGCTCGACATGTAGCTGATTTGATCGAGGCAGACTTTGAGAAACCACTCGGTAAATCCGACCAGGTGCGCTTCGGAAAGGTTTCCCCGGCCGTCGCGGTCTCCCTGGCGCGGTGCATCGGCCGAGGCCATGTATTTGCGATATTCTGTCCGGCCAGCATCTCCCGGCCCCAGCCCTCGTGCAAGCCCTCGAGATACCGACCATAACCCGTGTGCGCCGATCCCTGCCTTGAGCGCCATGGCGTGGCTCATCAACCGACTAACCCGGCCATTGCCATCGGGAAAGGGATGAATCCAATTGAACCGGTGGTGTGCGGTTGCCAGCGCAAGGATACGCTTTGCCTTCCCAGCTCCCACTGCGGTCATGCGCATTCCATCCTTGGGTTCAAAGGCAAACCGCGAGAAGAAATAGCTCATGAAATCGGCCACTCTGGCCGACGATGGCGGGATGTGACGGCCAATCTGGACATCGTGCTCGGCCCTTGATCGCCATTCGCCCGGCGTCATGGCAAAGCTTCGCTCTCCACCGCGCACGGTGAGCATGTCGATCGAGGCATCCGCGTAGAAATCACGGTGCAACCGCAGGATAAAATCGGGGTCGGCAGGATCGGGAAGTTCGCCGTCAACGGCAGCTCGATCGATGGCTTCCTGCACGCGGTAATGCGCTGCGGCTTCAGCCATGAGATCTCGTTGATCGTCATCGCGTTCGCCAGCCAGCGCGCGCTCGATATCCCGAGGACGGGTGCGGTGCCCCTCGATGAGGTTGCTGTAATAGGTATTCATCAATCGTACGAGGCTGGCGAGATGGAGTGCGGTCTGCGGATGAAGTGCTCGCCCGAGACCTTCGGCCTTGGCTGCTATTTCGGCGACCAGGTCGGGCAAATCGCCGGCCGGTGCGTCGATCCGTGCAGGCTCAATCTGGGTGGGGGATTCGACGTTCATTGCCACAGGTTTGGCCGATCTTTCCAGCAGTTTTCCGATGCTCACATTAGCCCAAGAATATCCGTTTTTCCAGTTTTATGCTTTGCTTTACGCTCTGTCTGATAGGCTATGAAGTGGCCATTTGGCCGATCTTCTGGCCGAAGTCCGCCATCCGTTACTGCGCCTCGCCTCGACGATACCTACGTTTCGGTCGCGCCGGACGTCCATTCCGCAACAGCAGGCAATCGAGCTGCGCTGATGCGTTCTACCTATGGCCATCACGGCCATAGGAGATGTGTCAGAAGTGGCTCGGTTTGTCTGAACAGCCTTTGACGTTTGATAAGTGGATCGTCTGCGGTTTGGTTGTTCAAGCTGGCGCCTGCGGGGCGTCATGGAGGTCGGGCGTAGCCCGGCCGGAGTGACGCCCCGCAAGTCGCGGCCAATTCACGCTGCCACGGCCTGTGGCAGATTGTCAAAGTAGGTTTGATCGGGCGTACGTCCGCCGAGGCTCGAGTGAGGTCTCCGGGCGTTGTAGAAGCCCAGGTATCGGCCGATCGAACTGCGCGCTTCGCTGACGCATGCGTCGGCGTGCAGGTAGACTTCCTCGTACTTCACCGAGCGCCACAGCCGCTCGACCACGACATTGTCGCGCCAGGCGCCGCGGCCGTCCATGCTGATGGCGATACCCTCGCGCCGCAGCACGCCGGTGAAG
>NZ_VIRF01000103.1 GCF_008107685.1 Novosphingobium sp. BW1 | reverse complement strand
TTCCTCGAGCGCTTCCACGCAGAAGTCGGCGTCCAGCGTAATCGAAATCCGGTGGCTGAGGACCTTGCGGCTGAACCAGTCGACGATAGCGACAAGATAGACGAAGCCCCGGGCCATGGGAATGTAGCTGATATCTGTCGCCCAGACCTGATTGGGCCTCACCATCGGAAGCTTGCGCAGGAGATAGGGGTAGATCTTGTGCCCTGGCGCCGGCCTGGAAGTGCTGGGACGGCGATAGACGGCCTCGATCGCCATCTTCTTCATCAGGCTCGCGACATGGCAGCGGCCGATCGTGATGCCCTCCTGACGAAGAAAGTCGCGCATCATCCGGCTGCCTGCGAACGGAAACTCCAGATGCAGCGCGTCGATGCAACGCATGATCGCAAGATCTTCGGACGAAACCGGCCGGGGCAGATAATAGACACTACCCCGGCTGATCCCCAGTTCCTTCGCCTGCCGCTTCACCGGCAAGGTGTCCGTTTGATCGATCATCGCTTTGCGCTCGGCAACAGTCCTGCCTTGCCGAGCGCGCCTTCCAAAAAAATCGTTGGCCAGCGTCAGTTCCCCGATCCTGGCATGCAGCGTCTTCACGTCGACAGCCGGTTCGTTTGAAACCTTCTTCGAGCCGAACACTCCGGCCGCCCCTTCGAGCAACTGCGTGGGCCACGTCGTGATCTGGTTGGGATGCAGATCATAGTCGTGCGCCAGCTGCGCCAACGTCTTCTCGCCCTTGATCGCGGCAAGCGCCACCTTCGCCTTGAATGCCGGGCTGTGGTTGCGCCGGGGTCGTCTGCTCATTCTCTGCTCCTGTCTCGCAGCCCATCTGGCTGCTCTCAGGCAGAAAATCCAATTATCTCAGTGTGCAGATTCTCCAGGCCACCTCTGCTATTCAGTTATTGTTTCAATCTGAAGTTGCATCCATGATCAGGCGACGATGGGGGGATTCAGTGGATGACCGAAGGACATCAAGCGGTAGGGGATGCCGTACACAATGCCTGAACCTCGCTCGATATTTTCCGCTGCGGAGTCAGGACTTGGCTTTATCTATCAGCCCAGGCTAGCGCTGTTGAGGCTTTTGTCCCTGCCCGAAAGCGCCTCGCTTCTTATCGAGAAGAGCGACGATCTGGAGTTTGACACGGCGAGCGGAAGAAAGACGCTGGCGTCTCTGAAGCATAAGGCTGAGGGTGACAGGCTTACAGATTTGGACGTTGATTTCTGGAAATCCGTGAGAGTTTGGCTGGCTTATTATAGCGACAACGGCAGGATCAGCTCGAACACCGACTTCGTTCTGTTCACCACAGCGGTCATCGCACCCGGATCGGAGTTGGCGCTGTTCGCGGAGGTCGGCAACGATCCGGCGGCTCGGGCATCGATGGCCGCAACGCTTCTGGATCGCAGCACCTCGGCGATGATCGGCAAGACTAGGACCGATCTGGCCAAGCTAACGGAGGCCGAGCTCGCGGACTTTTATGGCCGAATCCTCATTCTGGACGGAAGCCCGCGCATAGACACAATCCCTGAGATCGTGCTCGACCAGCACCTGAGGACGGTCCGCCGGGCATTCCGCGGTCCGCTCTTTGAGCGGCTGGAAGGCTGGTGGATAGACCTAATGATCAAGGTGCTCACGGGCGAGCGAACCGGGCCGGTCTACGGCCACGAGGTGTCGGACAAGCTCTCTTCGATTGCAGAAGAATACCGGTCCGACAGTTTGCCGATCACCTTCCGCGGCCGGATGCCTGATGGTCGGATTGACGTCGCCAACGACACCCGGCTGTTTGTAGAGCAGCTCCGAGACCTCGACGTTTCCCCCTCCCGCATCCAGCGCGCGATCATCGATTACTACCGCGCCTTCGAGCAGCGCTCGAGCTGGGCGCGGGAGAATCTGCTGATCTCGGGAGAGATGGAAGAATATGAGGATCGTCTGATCGAAGAGTGGGGCCGCTTCCGGGAAATCATCTTCGAAACCCTTCACGACGCCAGCGGGGACGATGCTTTCAAGGAGGCCGGCCGCCAACTATATAAATGGGCCGAAACGGAAACGGGCGAACTGAGGATCAGGGAGCGTGTGACCGAGGCTTATGTCGTTCGCGGCGCCTTTCAGATTCTCGCCAACGCCCGTCCCATGCCGCGGGTGCACTGGAATCCCGCCTTCATGAAGCGCCTTGGCGAACTGCTCGGGGTGGCTGCATGAAGCGCTGGGATCTTCGTCCAGTAGAAATCAGGAACCTGTTCAATCCGGCCTTCTGCGGCCTTGTCCTGTTCCGCGCACTCGCGGCCTATGAGGACGAGGATAAGCGTGGCATGCCGTTCTCGCTGACGCTGCTCGTGCTGCCGCTATGCCTGCAGCGGGACGCGCGCGAAACGCTCGCCAAGGCGAATCGAAGCTATTTTCTGAAGATCGTTGCGGCCAATCCGCAGATGCTCGTCGATCTGCCGAAACGAACAACGGATCTCCTGCCGTTCGCGTTCGAGGCCCTCGGGGTGCTGATGCAGCTCGGCGCCCTAGTCGTCACGCCCGACGGTCGCCTGCGGACGGTTCGAGAGGGCGTCCGGAAGGGAATAGATGGCACGCCCGAGTCGATCTCCTGTCAACGTGTAGCGAAATTCCTCGGTCGCGAATTCGCCCGGATTGGCGATCGCGTCACAATTTACACGACCTTGGGGGTCCGACCATGAAGATCAAGTCGATCCACCTCTACAGTTATGACGGCCGCAGGCGGGACGTGCAGTTTCACCTGAACGGCCTCAATGTCATCACCGGAAGGTCCTCGACCGGCAAATCGGCGCTATCTGAAATCATCGAATATTGCATGGGGCGCTCGACCTTCAACATTCCCGAAGGAGTAATACGCGACCGAGTAAGCTGGTTCGCCGTCATCTATCAGTTCGCCGGAGAGCAGGTGCTGGTGGCCAAGCCGTCACCCGGCTCGGGCCAAAGCAGCTGCAGCACCGCTATGATCCGGCGCGGTGCCGACATCGCTGCTCCGGACCACGCTGATCTTCTTATCAATGACGACGACAGCGGGGTCGAGACCCTTCTATCCCGCATGATCGGCATCCCTGAGAACACCACGGCGGTGCCGCTGGAGAACAGCCGCGAGAGCTATGACGCCAATATCAAGCATACCTATTACTATCTGTTCCAGAAGCAGACGATCGTCGCCAACAAGGACCAGCTCTTCTACCGGCAGAACGAACCGTTCCAACCGCAGGCGATCAAGGACACCCTGCCCATTCTCCTAGGGGTCTCCTCGAGAAACCGCTACGAGCTGGAGTTCCAGCTGCGCACGGTCCAGCGCGATCGCCGGCTGAACGGCAAGCTGCTCGAGCAGGCCAGGGGCGCGGTCGAAACCTCTGAGGAACGCGCTCTCGGGTTGATTTCGGAAGCGCGCAGCGTCGGCATATTCGCCACCGATCGCGGCGCCGGCGAGCCTGTCGTCAGCCTCCTTCGCGACGCCCTGTCGTGGACACCGGCACCCGTGCCCGAAGACGACGGCCAGAGGGTCGCTACCATTGAGACAAACCTCTTCGGCCTTCGCGAGCAGCGTCGTGAGATTCAGCGACGGATTGACGCTACGGTCCAGTTCGCCAAGAGGTCGGAGGGCTTCGAGAGCGAGGCCGGGGAGCAGCGCGACCGTCTGGCCTCGATCAAGGCCCTACCGAAAAGCAAGGAAACTGACGAGTGGCAGTGGCCCTTTGCCGAAGCTAATCTGGCGCTATCCAGCCCTATCGCGAGCATGCTTCTCGCGGAGCTCGAGTCGCTGGACCAGGAAATGACCGCCGTTCGGGGCGAGCGACCTGCCCTGGACGCCTATCTTGTGGATCAGCGCACGGCGCTTCAGGTGGTTGGGGATCAGATTCGCACTAAAGAGGTTGAGCTGTCGGCGGCGATCGCCGCAAACGAGGTCATCGCGCAGATGGGTAGTCGCAACAACGCCGCGTCCCGGGTCGTGGGCCGAGTCAGCCTCTTCCTGGAGAATCTCATTCCCGACGCCGAGATGGCGCGTCTTGAGGCCGCGGAAAAACGGCTGAAGGCGAAGGCCAACGATCTGGAACGGAAGATCGGGGCCGATGATTCCGGCGAAAGGCTCGCCTCGACGCTGAACAACATTTCTATGCACATGTCGCGATACATCACCGATCTGGGCGGCGAGTTCGGCCAGTATCCGGCGCGCCTCGACATGCACAACCTGACCGTTGTGATCGACCGGCCAAGCCGCCCGATTTACATGCCCAGGACGGGTGGGGGCGAGAACCATCTTGCTTACCACCTGGCCGCCCTGTTGGCGCTTCACCGATTCGCCGCCAACAACGATCAGCCCTTGCCGCGCTTCCTGCTCATCGATCAGCCGACCCAGGTCTATTTTCCGTCCGAGACCGTCTATGCCGCCGCCGGAGGATCGGTCGAGAAGACAGAAACGGATGCGGATCTTGAAGCCGTCCGCCGCCTGTTTGAGGTGCTCCGGCGCTTTGGCGAGGAGGATGCCAAGGGATTCCAGATCATCGTGACGGAACATGCCAATCTTCGCGACGACTGGTTCCAGTCCGCCCTGGTCGAGCAGCCATGGACCAAGCCGCCCGCGCTCGTTCCTGACGACTGGCCGGACGAGAACGACGAAACCGCATCTGTCGAGCCGTTATAGATCGGCGAAACGACAGTCGGGCGCTACGCCGACCGGCGGCAGTGCACCGTGCGGTTGCCGGTCGCCGGACTGAAAATGCCAGAAACTGGAGCAGCGCTGAGATGACGGCTAATCCCGAAGTTGCGGAAGTCCCCAAGGTCGATATGGCTCTTCTCGCCCATTCGATGATCGATCTCGCGCCAACGGATTTCACCCGCGACGCAATGCTTGGTGCCGCGCTCGTCCTCGATACCCGCGAGAATCCGCTTCGGCTCAACCTTTTCGCGTCGGCGATACGGATCTTCCTCGACCACATGATGGATGCACTCGCTCCTCAGGAGGAGGTGGAGGCATGTCGTTGGTTCAGGCCGGTTGAAGGGCAGGAGAAGCCGGTCCGCAACGCGCGCCTGACCTACGCCCTCATCGGCGGCTTCGCTGCGGAGCAGGTGGAGGAACTTACCGGCATCGAAGTGAAGCCTCTGATTGCAGAGGTGATCGCAGCCTACAAAAAGATCAACAAACACGTGCACGGGCGCGAGAAAACAATCGTCCGCGACGTCGATGAGCAGGACACGGTTGTGGACGAGGTGCTCAGCGCGCTCGTCGAACTGCTTGAGGCACAGCGCGACTATCGGTCGGAAATTGTCGACGCGATCGCTGATTCCCTACAGTCTGAAGCGGTTGAGAAATTCACGACGGAAACGGTGGACGATATCGACATCCTTGCGACGCACCACACAATCGACTGGGTCGGCATCGACGAACGGGCAGTTGTGGGCATCACCGCCCGCGAAGTCGAATACGAGATCACGGGTTCGATCGGGGTCACGCTGCTCTACGGATCCGGCGGCGACAGGGCACGTGGTGACGGTGCCGAAATCGGCGATGAGTTCCCGATCTCCATGCGCTTCAAAGTTCCGATCGAGGCGCCACACGATCTGGAACGGGCCGAGATCACCAGCGGCGCCGACACCTCCGCCTGGTTCGATAATGACGATAATGATGACCGCGATACCGACGCTTTCTAGGCAGCCATCTAACCGCTCCGGCCAGAACTGACCAGAAGCAGCCGCACGAAGCTGAACATGCGGACGAAGAGCCAGTCGAGCTGCTCGGACCGTTCAATCATCTCCTGCGACACCTCGGAATGGCGGATGCGGAGATTGTTGCCGATCGTGGTCAGCGCCTTTGCCTCGTCGCCGAGGGCAACGCGCATTTTGGAGCCTGACACTGCAGCCCGGTCAAGAAGCGCGTCCGCTTGCACTTTTTTGTCCGCGCCGGGCTCAAGCGTCTTCACTCGCTCGAACGCATCCCACAACTTCTCCACCGCGTCCCGGCGGTCGTCGAGCTTGGGCGAGAGGAAATGGGAGCGCGCATATTCGAGCAAGCGATCCAGCTGGTCATCACCCGTGCGGAACATCGCCCAGCCAAGCGTCTGCACAACCGGCTGTGGAAGGATCCGCTGCGCGTGACCATTGGCATCGAGCTCGAAGGCTATGCCGTTGCGCTGGAAGAGTAGGTTTACGTCGGCCACGAAAATCGCGAGGCCGGCGGCACGGTCCCAACTCATATGGTGATGATGCTGATAGGAGTGGTAGCTGCCAAGGACCGGCTCACCCACGGCCTTGGCGCAGAACTCCAGCAGATCGAGGGCAATCGGCGTCTCGGGCACCTCCTGGCTGTTAAGGGGCCAATCGATCCCAGGCACTTCCGCCTCTAGGAACCGCGCGAAGGCCCGGCGGTCGCTACCACACGGCCCATCACCGTCGGCACACTGCTCCGTGAAGCGGTATCCGAATGCGCCGCTGTCCACGCGCATCTCGATCAGCGCATGCAGCGCTCCCCAGACACGGTCGTCGATCGTTTCCGAGACCGCCGGTCGCTGCCCAAATTCGCGGTCGGTGAAGTATCGCGTGCTCAAGATTTACCTCCAAAATCGAATATCGTTCGAGGCAGACTAGCACCCCGGAATGACACTGTCCGCGTGCGACAGTTTCGAGATCTGCTTGGACATAGCCGAACGGCGAGATTTGGGACACGTTGCCGATCGACGCCTCTACGATTGGCGGACGGTAGGTTTCGGCGCAATCGGCTATTGCCAAGCTGGCCGTTGAACGTCCTTAGTTGGGTCGGCAGCTGACACTGCCCAACTTGGGCCGCGAATGGCGGCTATTGCAGGTTAGTTTACCAAGAGCCGCCATTCTGCAACCGGCCCACTATTTGCCTCTCTTCAATGCCCGCTAGGCAACCGCTGAATGTCGGCTTCTGACAATAGCCGCCGTTCGGCATGACGTTTGGGAACGGCAGGAAAGTCCCACCTTTCGTCCCTCAAAGCCGCACGAACTGACGGCCGCTTTTAACTACACCGACGTGCCGAATGGCGACTTTCTTACGGGCGCAACTGGCATGGCATCCGCTGCCTCGGCGAGCAGGTAGTTGATATAGCTGCGCGTGAGATTGCAGTAGAGATGCGCTTCCTTGAGCGTGGGAGACACGTCGGCGGCCAATTGGGTGCCGTGGCGCACCCCGCCGCCGGTGGGCGACGAGAGAAAGCCGTGCATCTTGGTCATCCAGCCCAAGGCCTCGGCGAGCGGGCCGCCGCGGTGGTGATTGCGCAGGTTGCGGACGATTTCGTTGAAATACTTGCCCTCGATGGTGCCGGTCCCGGTATCCAGTCCCTGGAAGGCAGTGGCGACCGTCTCCAGCAGCCAAAGGATTTCTTGGACCGCCGGTCGCGGCCGCTGCTCAAGAAGCAGCCGGTCCGCTTGATCGAGTGATGCGTGGATCAATTCTACGGCCTGCTCGCCAATGGATCGCTGCGGCGTTAGGACCGGAATCGGGATTTGAGGATTGCGAGGCAAGAGGTCGGGCGGCCGCACTTCAAAGGGCGCGCCGTGGTCGAACAATATCTGGTTTATGATGTCGACGTCGGGCAGGCCGATAGTGGGATGTTCGCGAAGGACTTGCTCGCAGCCGTCCCAGAATGCCGCGATGAAGGTCGCGGCATTGTCGGCGGAGTTGCTCATGGCGTTCTGGAGATCGCCTATCGCCCAGCTTTCGTTGGAGCTCCAGCTGGCGCCGCCATTGAACTTCGCCTTGAAGAGCTCGAGGATTTCCCAACTGGACTCGGCCTGCGCCGCGATAGTGTGGATGAGCGAGTTGAAGGCATTTACGCCCTGTTGATCCAGTTCGCCTGGCGATCCGAAATGAACCGCGCCGGGATTGCCGGAGGCCCTAACTCCTGAGAGGAAGGGTCTACGATGAGCAAGACGACAAACAAGTTTGCACCTGAAGTTCGGCAGCGGGCGATCCGCATGGTTCTGGAACATGAAGG
>NZ_VIRF01000033.1 GCF_008107685.1 Novosphingobium sp. BW1 | reverse complement strand
CTCTAAAGCGCGTTCCTCCGCTGCAACGAGATCCGCCCATGCCCGCCACTCCCGCCTGGCCGCCACGCTCGGCCCCCCGTCTGTTCATTCCCAGCCCCCTTGCCGAGGGGCAGGAGCTGCGCCTTGACGGCAACCCGGCGAACTACCTCGCACGGGTCATGCGCGTGGGCGCAGGCGATGCGGTGATCCTGTGCGACGATGTGACCGGCGAATGGGCGGCCCAAGTGCTCGACGCGGACAAGCGCCACGTCACCCTCGCCCTTCGCCAGAAGCTGCGCGACCGCGAAGCGGTACCCGATTTCTGGCTCTGCGCCGCGCTTCTGAAAAAGCCCAACTTCGATCTCGTGATGGAAAAGGTGACCGAACTGGGCGTTGCGCGGATCCAGCCGGTGCTGACCCGGCGCTGCGTCGCCGACAAGCTCAATCCCGAGCGCGCGCAGACCATCGTGTCCGAAGCGGCCGAGCAGTGCGCGCGTACCGCGCTGCCCGGACTGGCAGGTCCGGTGAAGCTCGACGCGCTGCTGGCTGACTGGCCGGAGAACCGCGCGCTGTTCTTCGCCGACGAACAGGGCGGCGAACCGGCCGCCGCGCAATTTGCCGCGCACGATGGCCCGGCTGCGCTGCTGGTGGGCCCGGAAGGCGGCTTCGACGACGCCGAGCGCGCCGCGATCCGCGCCCATCCGGCCGCCCGCGCGATCACGCTGGGCCCGCGCATCCTGCGCGGAGAAACCGCCACGATCGCGGCCTGCGCGGTGTGGATGGCAACGCGGGGCGACTGGTCCACTGTGTGAATACCGCGCCATATTGTATGCCTGGAAACAAAAATGGGGCTGGCGCTAAGGCCTTCGCATCTCTACCTCCGGGCCCATGAGTACCCGCGAGGCTTCGGATCGTGACGATCCAGTAATCGAGACCCTGGACCAGCTTGCCGCGCCGATGGCCGCGGGCGAGAAGCCGCGCGAGGCGTGGCGGATCGGGACCGAGCACGAGAAGTTCGTCTACGACACGAGCGACCACCACGCCCCCTCCTACGACGAGAAAGGCGGCATCCGCGACCTGCTCCTCGCGCTCGAGGAGTTCGGCTGGGAGCCGATCCTGGAGGGCGGCAAGGTCATCGCGATGAAGGGCGCGGACGGCACCGTCAGCCTGGAGCCCGCCGGACAGCTCGAACTTTCGGGCGCCCCGCTTGAAAACCTGCATCAGACCTGTGCCGAGACCGGGCGTCACCTCAACCAGGTCAAGGCCATTGGCGAACGGCTGGGCAAGGGCTTCCTGGGCCTGGGCATGTGGCCCGACAAAGCCCGCGCGGATCTGCCGCTGATGCCCAAGGGCCGCTACGACATCATGACCCGGCACATGCCGCGCGTCGGCTCGCTCGGCCTCGACATGATGCTGCGCACCTGCACCATCCAGGTCAATCTCGACTATTCGAGCGAGGCCGACATGGTGCAGAAGTTCCGCACCTCGCTGGCGCTGCAGCCGCTGGCAACCGCGCTCTTTGCCAATTCGCCCTTCACCGAGGGCAAGCCCAACGGCATGCTTTCCTACCGCAGCCACATCTGGTCGGACACGGACCCGGCGCGCACGGGCATGCTGCCCTTCGTGTTCGAGGACGGCTTCGGCTACGAACGCTATGTCGAGTACATGCTCGATGTGCCGATGTACTTCGTCTTTCGCGACGGCAAGTACATCGACGCGGCCGGACTGTCCTTCCGCGACTTCCTGAAAGGCGAACTTTCGGTCTTGCCCGGCGAAAAGCCGCGCATCTCGGACTGGAACGACCACCTCTCCACCGCTTTCCCCGAAGTGCGCCTCAAGTCCTTCCTGGAAATGCGCGGCGCCGATGGTGGCCCGTGGAACCGCATCTGCGCGCTTCCGGCGCTGTGGGTCGGCCTGCTCTATGATCAGGGCGCGCTCGACGCGGCCTGGGCCCTGGTCAAGGATTGGGACCTGGAAGGGCGCGAGACACTGCGTTCCTCGGTCCCGAAACTCGGCCTCGACGCGCCTATCCCGACCGGCGGCACCTTGCGCGACATCGCGGGCGAGGTGCTCGACATCGCGCGGCAAGGACTTGCCGCGCGCGGCCGCCTCAACGCCAGTGGCGACAACGAAACCGGCTATCTGGAACCGCTGGCCGAGATCGTCGCCAGTGGCCGGGTTCCGGCCCAGCGCTTGCTCGACCTCTATAACGGTGAGTGGCAGGGCGAGATCGCCCCTATCTACAAGGTCAAGAGCTTCTGATCCGGCCGGGCCGCCCTACTCGGCGGCCTGCGCGGACACCGGCTTGGGGGCAAAGCGCGTCCAGAGCTTCGAGATGGTGCGCGTGATGAAGGCATTGCGCGCCATCCAGGCGTGGTATTCACGGTACTTGGCATCCTCGCGCAGGAGATGCGCTTCCTCGGTCTTCGCGCGCCAGAAGTAGATCGAACTGACGATGGCGAGCAGGACAGTGTTGCGCACCATGTCGGTGAGCGACCCGTTGGTGACGAGGAAGGGCAGCGTCGAGAGCCACCAGAAGGCGTTCTTGGACAGATAGGCCGGGTGGCGCGTGAAGCGGTAAGGCCCGTTCGTCAGCACCCCGCGATAGGTCAGGTTGGAAAAACGCAGGCCAAAGGCGAAGGTCGCCCAGGCGTAGATCGCGGTCAGGACCACCATCAGCCCCGCCCAGAGCCACAAAATCGGCGTGTAGCCCTCGAGCCAGTAGGCCCACCCACCCGTGTGGACTTCATAGCCCAAGACGTCCGACCGCCCGATCGTGCCCCACACGAAGGGCGGATAGCACAGGAGCGCGGCCACCCAGCCCGCCAGGAACGGGTTGCCGCTGCGGATATGGGCATCGAGCGGGCGGAAGGTAAAGATGTAGCCCACGGTGCCGATCTGCACGTCAATGAGGAACAAGAGCCCAATCAGGAGCGAGCCCGTCTCGACCGGGTCGGAGCCGATCTGCGACAGGTCCGCCTCGACGATATGGGCGAAGCCGCCGGGCAGGATCGAGATCATGAAGGCACCAAAAAAACCCTTGATGGCCCAGGCCCGCCAGTGCTTCTTCACCTGCACTGCCTCCCACGCCTCGCGGCCGAGGAGAAGCGCGCCGAAGTGCCAGGAGGCATCGCACGGCTCGATGAGAACCCGGTCGAGCCACAGGACATAGGGGATCGAAAGGAGGAATAGGATCGGCGCCGCCGCGCCGATTACCTGCATGGCAAAGAGGTACTGCCCGTCCCAGTACCAGCGCGCGATGCAGTAGAAGAGGCCGATCCCGATCCAGGTTGCCCAGAGCCCCGCGATCTTGGTGATCGAGATCTCGCGGGCCGCGCGCCAGGGGCGCGGGTGCGCCCAGTCGATGCCGGTGGAGGGGTTTTGATGAACCTTGTCGATGAGGAGCGAATAGAGGCTCATCGCCGTGCCCGTCATGAAAAGTGCGGCAAGCGAAGCGTAAGGGCCGCTCATCGCGGCGCGGGGGCCGGGAAATTGGAAAGCCTGTGCCAAACTCGCCCAGTTGCGGCAGATCAGCAGCCAGCACAGGAGCGCAGCCAGCCCGACAAGGCCAGCACCCGCCGACACGTCACTGGCCGGGCGCTGTGCGCATGTCTCGCTATCCCCCGTGTCCCTCTGGCTCGTCATGCCAGAAGAGCTACACGCAATTGGTTAAAGCGACCGAAACGGAGGAAACCGCCGCAAGGAGGGATGGAAGGCGCATGTCCAGAACCGAACATGCGCCCAACCGATCTTAACGGAACGCGGTGATACGGCCCGAATCGTCGAGCACGAAGAGCGTCGAGTTGGCCACCACGGGGGCAAGCGAGACGGCGTCCTTGACCTTGGTGAAGAGGGTTTCCTCACCGCTTGCCGGGTCGATGCGGTAGACCTCACCGTCCGAGTTGCCTGTCCACAGCGCGTTGCCAGCCAGCACCGGGCCGACCCAGAACACCGGGTTCTTGCGCTTCTTGGGGTTGCCATAACGGGTCAGCTGGGTCAGCCAGCGCACCTTGCCGTTGGCCCGCGAGATCGCGAGGATTTCGGCCTTGTCATCGAGAGTGAACACCCAGTCGCCTGCGACCGCCGGGGTGGAGATGCCCGCCAGGTTCAGCTCCCACACGCGCTGGCCAGTGAGCAGTTCGTAAGCCGCCATACGCCCGCCCTGACCCAGCGCGAAGACGCGGCCCTGGTCGATAATGGGATCGGCATCGACGTCGGTAAGGCTGCCCACCTCGGTCGAGATCGAAGTGCGTGCGAGCGCGTCCGACCAGAGCTGGCGGCCGTTCTCGTAGCGGTAGGCAACGAGTTCGCCCGAGGAGTAACCCGCGATGACCGTGCCGCGCGCCGCAGCGGGCGAAGCCACGCCGAAGACGCCCGACTGGGTGATCGAGCCCGATTCGCTCCACAGCACCTTTCCGTCGGCCGCGTTGAGCGCGAAGATCTGGTTGTCCTGCGTCATCACGTAGATCGCGTTGAAGGCAACCGTGGGCGCGCCGCGCAAGGGACCTGCGGGCTTGACTGACCACGTCTGCTCGCCGGTGCGCGCGTCAAGCGCGGCAACTTCGCCTACGCCCGTGGTGACGAAGACCTTGCCGCTGTCGAAGCTAACACCGCCGCCGAAGATCGACTTCTCGTCTTCGCCGGAAACCTTGAAGCTCTTGGTCCAGACCTCGCTGCCGGTCTCCACGTTGAAGGCATGGGCGACACCGCGCGTGTCGATGACATAGAGCCTTCCGTCGCCCACCACTGGCGAGGCGGCCAGACGCGCGCGCTGCGTGGAGCCTGCGATGCTGGCACTCCAGACCTCGGACGGGTTGGAGGAAAGCGCGAGGTGGCCGTAGGACTTGCTGGCGCTGCCGCCGCCCTGGGCCCAGGTTGCGTTGACCTGTTCGGGCGGCAGGATCACCGAAACGCCGGCCATCGAGGGATCGACTTCGGCGCCGCTCTCGATGCGCGAGAGGATGGGAATACGCTCACCCACGGTCGGGGTCTTGGGACCACCGTCCCCGCCACCGCCGAAGAGCTTGCAGCCCGAAAGGCCCGTCACCAGCGCAAGCGCCAGGAGCGGCGCGGCGCGGCGGCGCCACACGGCGCGGCGCGGGGCCCGATGGGTCAGGTCGACTGCGGTCATGCCTTTATCCTTACAGGTAAATTTCATTCGGCGGCCGTCTCGCCGCTGTCGGCGGCCTGCGCCTTGGCGCCCTTGGGCGCGGCTTCGGGTTCGGACGTGCTCTCGGTGTCCTCGATCGCCTCGCCGCGCGCATCGACCACGTCGGGCACGGCATCGACACCAAGGACAGCAGCGAGCTGGCGCGCGCGGCTGCGCTGGCCTTCGCTGGCGTTCTTATCCTTGGCGATCTCGGCGAAGAGGGGACCAGCCTGGTCGGGCTTGTCCATCTTGAGGTAGGCCATGCCGACCATCTCGGCCGCGACGCCGAACCAGGCGTTGCCCGGCGCGGCCAGCGGCTTGAGGCGATCGACCACGTCCTGCGGCTTCATCTCATCGAAGCGCGCAGCGACAAGGCGCACGGTGGCCAAATCGCGCAGCGGCTTGGGGGCAGCCTCATCGGCGGCGACGCCTTCGTAGATCTTGGCGGCACCGGCCACGTCATCCTGCTCCTGCGCGATCGCGGCAAGCATCAGCTTCGCAGGCACGGCATTGCCCTTGGCATCTTCGCCGCTCAGCGCCTGAAGCTTGGCCTTGGCATCATCGAGATTGCCTGCCTGGACGCTGTCGAGCGCCTGGATATAGGCCTCGGCGTGCTCTTCGCGCAGGGTATTCTGGTGGTGGTTCCAATAAAGCCAGCCACCAAAGCCTGCGAGGACGATCACGATCAGCGCGGCAAGCGCCAGCCCCTTGCCCTTCAGGAAGCTTTCCATCTGGTCCTGGCGCAGGGCATCGTCGACCTCGCGGACGAAGACGTCCTGCTGCGCGGCCTTGCGGGCCGCGGCCTTGTCGTTCTTGTCGGAGCCGGTGGAGGCGGAATTCGTGTCAGGTGGCAGGGCCAAGATCGGGGCGCTTTCTGCGGTACGAGGTGGGTTTGAGGCTGTTTAGCGTATGAATGCGGCTTTTCAACGGCCATCATCGCTGCACGTCCCGCTCTGAAGCGGAACTGAACGGGATTTTCAGAACGGCAAGGGTCAGCCTTGCGCGCCTCCCATAGCCGCTGCGTAGGTTTCCCGATAGGCCGAAATCATCGCGTTTTCATCGTAGAAAGCCTGGGCGTAGTCCTGGTTGGCGGCTCCGACCCGGGCGCGCAGGGCCCCGTCCTCGGCAAGCTCGCCCAGCGCGCGGGCCAGCGCGGCCTCATCGCCGGGCGCGGTGATGAAGGGACGGTTTTCCCCAGCCACCATCGCCGCCACATCGCCGACGGCGGGCGCGGCGATGGCAAGGCCCGCCGCCATCGATTCGACCACCGAGATCGGAAACTGCTCGCTATCGGAGGAGAGCGCGAAAAGATCGAAAAGCCCCACCACGCGCGCCGGATCGGCAACGAAGCCGGGCAGGTGGACGCGCTCAGCCACCCCCAGCCGCTGTGCTTCGGCCAGGATTGTTGCGCGTTCGGGCCCCTCGCCCACGATAATGAGCTGCCATGGCTGCGGCAGAGCAGCGAAGGCGCGCACCAGCCTAGGCAGGTTCTTGACCGCCCGCAGCCCCGCAAGCGTCCCCAGCCAGAACGTGCCGGGCACCTTGGTGAGGCCGGGAAGGGAATCGGGCGCCGGGCGCGCGGCATAGCGCGCGGTGGGAATACCGTTACCGATCATCCGCACGCGCGCGGCGCTCTGGTGCCAGGCATCCCGCGCGATGGCGGAAAGGCGCTGCGAGGGCACGACAAGCGCCGCCGCGCCCACGAGTGCCACCCGCCGAAACAGATTGCGCTGCCATTTGAGCCCGGCCGCCTCGTCCTCGTTGAAGCCGTCCTCGTGGTGGACCAGTGGTGGCAGGCCAAGGCCCCGGGCAAAGAGACGGTGCGCCAGCACTGCATCCATGGCGCCCCAGTTGTAGGTGAGGACAAGGTCGTACCCCCGCATCGCCCGGGCGATACGCCACAGGCGAACGGGTGTGGGACGTCCCTGAAGGGCCGGGAAATTGCCCCCCAGCGTCACCTGCAAGGCCGGATCGAGCACATCGGCCGCACCATAGGCGCCGGGCTGGGCAGAGACCACCGTATGCGCGATGTCCGGCCCGAAGGCCTGCATCAGGCGCACCGCGCGCAGTTCCTTGCCCCCGGCGTTGAAGCCCGAATGAAGGTGCAGGAAATGCACAGGCGCCCCCTTCCCTCTTGGCGCCCGGCTCAGAGCGTGCGCGCCAGCAGCGCCTCGATCGCGGCGAGCGCCTCAGGCTCGTCGAGAGTCGGCGCGTGGCCCACGTGGGCAAGCGTCAGCGCCTCGGCGCCCGGCACCCGCTCCAGCATCTGCGCCAGGGTCTTGAGCGAGAGCACGTCGGAAAGTTCGCCGCGCACCACCAGCAGCGGACGCCCCGCCATCGCCTCCCACCAGGGCCACAGGTCGGGCTGGTCGGCAAGGTCGATGTCGAGGACCGGTTCGGCGATCTTCATGTCGTAGTCGAACACCACGCGCCCGCTGCTCGAAAGCGTCATCAGCCGCTTGGCCATGCGGATCCAGAAGTCGAGCGGCTGGTCGGGATGCGAGCCATCGTGTGCATCCTCGATGCCGCGCGCGGCGTGAACCCAGGTGGGATAGCTGCGCCCCTGCCCCAGGTACTCGCGGATGCGCTCCATCCCGGCCGGTTCGAGCCAGGGGCCGACATCGTTGATGACCGCACCGGCGATCCGCTCGGGGATCTCCTGGACGAGCCCCATGGCCAGCAGCCCGCCCAGCGAGGTTCCGATGACGACCACCTTCTGCAGCCCCTCGTGCCGGATGAGATCGAGGATATCGGCGACGTACTGGACAGGGCCGTAGCTGGAGGCCTCCTTGGCATAATCGCTCTCGCCCCGGCCGCGCAGGTCCGGGCACAGCACGTGCCAGCCGCGGTGCGCAAAGTGGGGTGCTAGGCCGTCAAAGTCGCGCGCGTTGCGGCTGAGGCCATGGAGACACAGCACCACGGGGCGCGCCTCGTCGAGCACCTGTGCGCCGTCCACGCTGGCGGGAAGATAGTCGCGGTAATGAAGTTTGAGACCGTCCGCGCTCGACCAGTAGCGATCCTCCCAGAGCCGTTCCTCGTAATTGGTCATGTCGCGATGGGGTCCCGGTCTCGTCCTGTTGCGGTTGCCTGGCGCGGTGCACATTGCCGGCGCCAGGGGCAAGCGACTGATAGCCCTCCCCGATCCATCTGAACACCCGGCTTGGCCGCGGCGCCGCGAAGGGACGCTTGCCCTGCACGCGGCGTGTGTGCTTAGCGCTTGAAGGCGCGCGCAGGGACGTCCACGTAGGAGGGATGGCAAGCTCTCTTATACACATCT
>NZ_VIRF01000094.1 GCF_008107685.1 Novosphingobium sp. BW1 | reverse complement strand
AAGGGGAGGCAACCGTTAGCCGACGCCTTAATCCTTTACGGGATGAAGCCGAGGGCGACGTTGCCTGGTCGAAAACGCGCGAAAACGGAAAAAGCCGAAAAATCAGACAGGTTGGTCCGAGGGCCATCGCCTTCCCCAAACGGTCCGGCGTACCTATTGGATGCCGCGCTGGCTGAGAAGGACGAGGTCGCCCATTCTGCGGTCCAAGGGGCGATGGCCCTTTGGACCGCAGTTTGCTTCTTTCCGTGACTTCGCAATTGCATAGACATGCAGGCGGCTACGATTCGCCTGCCGTGCCCCTCATCTGCGCGTCAGCGGCGCAGCAAGCTACCCAGCCAGGCGAAGAAACGGCCGATTCGCGCCAGAAGCGAGTCGCTTTCGGGGGCGGAAATCTCTTCGGCCTGCATGCGCGCACGCAAGGCATGGCCGGAGGCCGAACGCACCGGTGCCAGCTCGGCTTCGACCTGCGGCGCGAAAACGGCCTGGGGCTCGGACTCAGCCTCAACAGGAGCAGGAGCCACCGCTGCGAAAGCAGGTTCGGGCTTGGGAGCCGGACGGATTGCCGCAACCGGTTCGGGAGCAGGTGCGGGCGTCGGGACGGGCTGAGCGCTCGGCGCAGCCTTTGCGAACAGCGAACCGTAAGCGGCTTCGTCGAGCCCCTGCTCGTCCTCATCCTCGCCCGCGTCCTCGAAGGCTGCAGGGAACGGATCGCGACCGAGGACCGAGCCCTCGCCACCCAGCGCACCGAAACGCGGAGTCGGGCTGGATGGCGCAGGGGCATCCACAGGCGCTGCGGGCATGTAAGCCGCGGGCTCGGGGGCCTGCGGGGCCAAAGCTGCGGGAGCAGGGGTGTTCAGGCTGATCGAATCGGCCGCGTCGACGGGCGTGAGGCCCTGCACACGGACCGGACGTTCCATGGGAATCGCTTCGCCGAAGTCCTGGACCGCGACCATGTCGAGTTCGCGCAACGCGTCGCGACGCTCGCTGTCGTCGAGCATGAGCACCGGCTTCTTGCGCGGCCGGCCACCGGATCGCTCCGAACGTCCCATCTTCATCAATCCTCCGTAAGAGTACCGATCCGAAGCGACTTCGGACTCGCAATCGTCGGTTTCCTGCGGCCCATCGAGAGGCGGCAGCAAGTCTTCCGGCGCGTAATCATCCACGCCGTCGTCCCAGTCGAACGTTGAAAAGTGCTGGACGTCCACGGTCCTCGTTCACGTAGCTAGCAAGGTGTAGACTCGTCTAGCGCCGAAGGTTTAGGATTTCCTTACAGCCTTAAGGTATTCGTATATAAGTGCCTTCTGAGGGCGGCGAGCCCCCCTCGCGGTTGGCACACTTGCGGAAAAGGTTAAGTCATTTGTTAACCATTAAGTGCCAATCCCTAAGAGCACTTACAGGGGGCACCGCATGAGAGTTGACGCTTCAAACCTTCTGAATCGGCTCGGCCGTCAGGACTTTTCCTACAAGGAGTTCGAGGACCGGTTCACCGAGCTGGAGCTGTGGCCGATGCTCGAGGCTCTGCTCAAGGACCCGCGCCTGCTCGAACTCGACGGCGCGGCGGCCAGCGGCGCAGCGGCCCCTGCACCGGAAAGCCTGCCGAGCGCGCAGACGCAGGCGGCCGAGTTCGTCCCCACGCCGCCGCGCCCGGCCGCGCCTCCGGCTCCCGAACCCGTGGCCACCGATTCGATCAGCGCCCTGTTCCGGCGCTATGAAGGCCCCAACGCGGCTGCGGCCCCTGCACCGCCTGCTCCTGCTGGATCGGGCCAGGACGTGCGTGCCATGCTGCGACACCTGTCCGAGCTGGGTTCGCGAGGAGAAATCTGATGGCCCTCATCGTCTGCCATTCGCCCAAGGGCGGCACCGGCAACACCTTCCTCGCCGCGCACATGGCGCTCGGGCTGGCCGAAGCTGGAGCCGACGTGACCGTGCTCTCCATGGCCGCGCACGACACCCTTCCCTTCCACTTTGCGCTGCCCCCCTCGACCACGCTGTCCGCGCTCCATGCCTCGAGCGAGGATTCGGTGGTGGTCTCGGGGATCGACCTGCGCCACGCGCGCACCGCACCCAAGGATCCCGACTTCATCCCGATGCTCAAGGATCTGGGCTACTTCCAGACCGGCCGCGATCGCACGCTGATCCTCGATGTGCCCTCGTGCGAGCGCAACCTTGCGCGGCGCCTTGTCAACCACGCCTGCGCGCACCTGTGCGCGCTCGACACCGCGCCCGAGACGCTCGCGCTGCTGCCGCAGATGTTCGACGAGGCGGGCAAGGGCGGCCTGTCGCGCACGTCCTTTGTGATAAACCGGCTCGATGACACTCGCCGCCTGGCCCGCCACAACGCCGCCTTCGTGCGCGAACTGATGGGGCCGCGCCTGATCGGACGCATCCGGCTGGACGAATCGGTCCCCGAATCGATAGCGATGCTCCAGACCCTGGCGCGCTATGCCCCCTCCAGCGCCGCGCTCGCCGACGTGCGCCGGCTGGTCGACATTGTCCTTCCCGCGCTCGACACCGACATCAGCATCTGGTCCGGCGCGAAGAGCTCGAGCTACGCTGCATGATCAAGGCGCTGACGTCGACGCGCGCGCTGCGCTACCTCGCCCTCATCCCCATCTTCTTCATCGCGGCGGTGGTGATCGCAGTGCCGCTGGACGGGACCGCGCAATGGGTCTGCGCCGGCGTCACGATTGCCGGCGCGGTGGCGCTGCGCCGCTGGAAGAGCCCGCGCGGTGGCCTGGCGCTGGGCCTTCTCGCGATCCTCGTCTCCACCCGCTACATCGTGTGGCGCACGACGCAGACGCTCTCCTTCGGCACGCTCCCCGAACTCGCCTTCGGCGGCGTCCTCTACCTCGCCGAGCTCTACGCCTGGGTGATCCTCATGCTGGGCTTCCTGCAGACCAGCTTCCCCCTCGAGCGCCCGGTGATCGAGCCCGAGGGCGATCCCGAGGACTGGCCGACCGTCGACATCTACATCCCGACCTACAACGAGAGCCTCGAAATCGTGCGCAACACCGTGTTTGCCGCGATGGATCTCGACTATCCGGTCGACCGCTATCGCGTGTTCATCCTCGACGATGGCAAGCGTGCGGAATTCCGCGCCTTCGCCAAGGAAGCGGGCTGCGGCTACATCACGCGCGACAACAACCTGCACGCCAAGGCGGGCAACCTCAACGCGGCCATGAAGAAAACCGACGGCGAACTCATCGCGATCTTCGACTGCGACCACGTGCCGACCCGCGCCTTCCTGCAGCTGACCATCGGCTGGTTCCAGAAGGACAAGCGCCTCGCCCTGATCCAGACCCCGCACCACATGTACTCACTCGACCCGGTGCAGCGTAACCTCGCCTCGACGATGGGCGACATGCCCGGTGAAGGCGACCTGTTCTACGGCCCGGTCCAGGGCGGCAACGACCTGTGGAACGCGACCTTCTTCTGCGGCTCTTGCGCGATCATCCGCCGCGAAGCGCTGGAAGAGACCAACGGCTTTGCCGGCGAGACCGTGACCGAGGACGCGCACACCGCCCTCAAGCTCCAGCGCACCGGGTGGAACACCGCCTACATCAGCGCGCGCCTCTCCGCAGGCCTTGCCACCGAGCGCCTCGTCCTGCACGTCGGCCAGCGCATCCGCTGGGCGCGCGGCATGACGCAGATCCTGCGCATCGACTGTCCGCTCTTCGGCAAGGGCCTCACCTGGCAGCAGCGTCTGTGCTACCTCAACGCCATGCTGCACTTCCAGTACCCGATCCCCCGGATCGTGTTCCTGACCAGCCCGCTCGCTTACCTCATGTTCGGCCAGAACATCATACAGGCCTCGGCCTCGCTGATTTTCGCCTACGCCATGCCCCACCTCTACTGCTCCTCGGTCGCCAACGAGCGCACGCAAGGCTCGGACCGCCGACCGTTCTGGGGCGAGGTCTACGAGACGATCCTGGCCTTCCACCTCGTCAAGCCAACGGTGCTGACCTGGCTCCAGCCGCGCAAGGGCAAGTTCAACGTGACCGACAAGGGCTCGCTGCTCGACAAGACCTACTTTGACTGGGCCATCGTCAAGCCGCACCTGATCTGCGTCGGGATCATCGTGGCCGGTATGCTCATGGCCATCAGCAAATGGGCCTTCTTTCCCTACATGTTCAACATCCAGACCGATACGCTGGTTCTGAACCTGGCTTGGGCGACCTTCAGCCTGATCATCCTCATCGCCGCGATCGCGGTGGCGCGCGAGACGCGCCAGGCCCGCCAGGACATCCGCATCCCGGTCAAGCTCCCGGTCAGCGCCTACCTTGAAGGCGGGCACGTGGTACCGGCCACCACCCTCGACATCTCGATGGGCGGCGCGGCGCTGGCCTTGCCCGAGGAATTGCCCGTGAAGGACCGCTCGGTACGTCACATCACCATGTCGATGGGCAACGAGGTGCTGTGCATCCCCGTCGAGACGAAGCGTACCCAGGGTGCAAACACCTATGTGCGCTTTGAAAAACTCGATATCATGGCCGGACGCCACCTCGTGCGCGCCGTCATGGGCCGGGCCGACGCCTGGCAGCCTGTTGCTCCCCGCGAATCCGTTACCGGACTTCGCTCACTTGCGGATATCATCTTGGTCGACCTGGTTACCCTGAAGCGCATGTTGCGCCTCAATTTCGCCGAGCGCCGCGCGATGCGCCAGGCCGAGGCGGACAACGACAACCCTGCGTCGAGCGGCGGCGACACGCAAAAGACGAGCGCGAGCAAGGCCGAGACAAAGACCAAGGATAAGCAAAAGGGCAAGGCGGCCCGGATCGCCAAGGCCGCCGCCATCACCGGGGCCTTGCTCTTGGGCACGGCGGGCATCTTCTTCGGCGCCAGCCAGGCCCATGCCGCCACGGCCAGCGAGAGCGAGGCCAGCCCGGCCGCGCTCGAAGGCGATAGTGTCACCGACCGCCTCACCTTCGAGGACCTGCGCGTCACCACCCCCATCCGCCTGCTAGGCACCCAGGGCGAAATGGGCATTCCCTTCGGCATGCGCCAGGACCGCGTTGTCACCGAGGCCACGCTCGTCCTGCAAATGGCCTGGTCACCCTCGATGCTCGACGACCTCAGCCAGCTGGTGGTGATGCTGAACGGCGAGGTGGTGGACACGCTGCGCCTCACGCGCGCCAACGCCAAGGGCCGGATCGTGCGCATAAAGGTAAACCCGGCGCTGTTCCTCCCCGGCGACAACCAGCTCAACCTGCGGCTCATCGGCCACTACGCGCGCGACTGCGAGGACCCGTTCCACTCCGCGCTCTGGGCCAATATCTCGAACACCCGCTCGTGGCTCGATGTCGAATACGCACGCCTCCCCTACAAACCCGACCTCGCCCGCCTGCCGCTGCCCTTCTTCGACAAGGGCCAGAACATGCCGCTTGACATGCCCTTCGTCTTTGCCAGCGCGCCCGGCCGCGGCGAACTGGAGGCGGCGGCCGCCTCGGCGTCCTGGCTCGGCTCGCTTGCCAGCTACCGCGGCTTCACCTTCGAGCCGGTCATTGGCGCCCTGCCCAGAGGCAACGCCATCGTCTTCCTCAAGAGCGGCCAGTCGCTCCCCGGCCTTGAAATCGCGCCCGCGCAAGGGCCCAGCGCGGCGGTCGTGCGCAACCCGGCCGATGCGGGAGGTACGCTGCTGGTCCTGATGGGCCGCAACGACGGCGAATTGCGCCTCGCCGCCTCCGCGGTTGCCATCGGCAAGGGCGTCTTTGGCGGTTCGCGCATGAATTTCGAGGGCGTGCGCATCCCGGTCTGGGACCGCTACAGTGCCCTGCGCTGGGTCTCGACCCAGAAGCCGGTCAAGCTGGGTGAGATCATGGAGCCCTACGCGCTCCAGGGCATGGGCATTCGCCCCGGGCCTATCTCCGCCCGCTTCCGCGTCGCACCCGACCTGTTCTTCTGGCCGCGCCAGGGTGGCCGCCTGAACCTGGGTTACCGCTACCCGGTCGCCAAGTGGATGGACCGCCGCGCCTCGCGTCTCGACGTCTCGCTCAACGGCCAGTACCTCAGGACGCTGGGCCTGGGCGGTGACTGGTGGGATGGCCTGCTGGGCAACGCCAGCGCCAAGAGCCACGATTCCGAGGCCACCCTGACCCTGCCGCGCTACACCATGTTCGGGCAGAACCAAGTCACCTTCGACTACAACATGATCATCGCCGACAAGAAGAAATGCACCGGCACCCTGCCCGAGAATGTGCGCGTCTCGGTCGATCCCAACAGCACGATCGACCTTACCTCGGCCTACCATGCGATCCAGATGCCCGACCTTGCGACCTTTGCCAGCGCGGGCTTCCCCTTCACCGTCAGCCCGGACTTGTCCCAGACGACCGTGATCATGGGCGACAAGCCAAGCCCAGCCGCAATCCGAGCTTTCCTCGAGTTGATGGGCCGCTTCGGCGATTCCACCGGCGTGCCAGCCACCGCGGTCACCGTGGCCACCGAGGTTGATGCCGATGCCCTTTCCGCACAGGACGTGCTGGTCATGGGCGACACCGCGCTCGCGGGCCACGAGGAACTCTTCGAAGGCTCGCCACTGCGCTTTGCAGGCGGGCGCCTCTCGGTCTCCGAACGCTCGATGTTGCAGAACGTCGCCGCGCTCTTTGGTGGCACCGAGCGCGACGATCCGATGGCAGCCGAACCCGTGATCTACAACGCGCGCGGCTTTTCCGGGATCGTCAGCTTCCGTTCGCCCTTTGCATCAGACCGCACCGTCGTCGCGCTTCTGGCCGACAGCGGCCCGGCCCTGCCCGAGCTCGTCGAGGGCATGGGCGATGCCAAGATCAACGCCATGATTCAGGGCGACCTTTCGGTTACCGAAGGCGATGGCATGGCCAGCTTCGCGCTGGGCGAGCGGTACTGGAGCGGTTCCCTGCCGTTCTGGATGAAGATCGCCTACTGGATCAGCCAGCGCCCGCTGCTCCTTGGCTTCTTTGCGCTCGCGCTTGCCATCGTGCTCGCCAGCCCCGCCTATTTCTACTTCCGCCGACAGGCCCAGCGCCGCCTCGGCGCCGAGGACGACAACGCATGATCGAGCCCCGTGTCCCCTTCCCGACGCGTAGTCGCGCCCTGCGCACGGCGGCCCTTGCCGCGCTGCTGGGGGGCTGCGCCGTGGGCTCGGTCCTCCCAGTCGCCGCCCTCGCGCAGGACGATGGGGTTGCCGCGCTGATCGAGCAGGCGAAATACTGGCGCTCCAAGGGGCGCGAGGACCTCGCCCAGCAGGCCCTGCGCCGCGCCCGCGCCATCGATCCCGACAATCCTGCGATTGCCACGGCGGCCCGCAACGCCCCCGCCCCGGCTTCGACACCGGCCCCGGCGGCCAAGACGACACCTTCGAGCCCGACCCGCACCAGCGCGCCCAGCGCCGCGCCGCCCCGCCGCGCCGCGCCAGCTCAGACCAGCGCTGCCGACCGTGCTGGACGCGCCCGCGTGGCTGGCTTCGAGGCACTCGAAGCCGAACGCCTTGAGCAGGCCGCGACCGAATTCGAGAAAGCGCTCGCCGTAAACGCGCGCGATCCCGACGCTCTGGGCGGGCTTGGCATCGTGCGCCTGCGCCAGCAGAGGTTTTCCGAGGCCGCCGACTTGCTCGAGCGCGCCTCGCGCGCCGGAAAGGCCAGCCAGTGGGCCGAAGGGCTCGCTTCCGCACGCTACTTTGCAGGCGTGGAAGAAGCCCAGGACCTGCTCGACCGGGGCCAGCTGGGCGCTGCCCAGGCCCGCGCCGAGGAACTGGTGCGCTCGGACTATTCCGAACCGGCCCCCGCGCTGGAGATCCTCGCCCAGGTCTACGAGCAGCAGGGCCGCTACGCCGACGCTGCCGACCTCTACCGCCAGGCCGCCGAAGGCCCCAACGCCGACGAGAACCGCCTGCAGATGCGCGCCGCGCGCGGCCGGGCCCTTGCCGCCGCCGAGCGGGGCGATGACACCGGCGCTGTCCAGGAGTTCCAGGCCGGGCTCATGGCCGATCCCGAGGACCCGTGGATCCGCTACGAGTTTGCCGAATACATGATCAGGCGCGGGCGCATGCCCGAGGCGGAATCGCTGCTGCGCTCGCTGGTGAGCATCGGCGCGCCCGACGCGCTCTATGCCGCCGCGCTTCTCAACGAGGACCTGGGGCGTCCCGCCGAGGCCGAGCGCCTGCTTTCGATGATCCCGGAAACTCAGCGCACGGCCCCGATGCGTACGTTCGCGATCGGGGTGAAGACCGACGCGGCGATCACGCGGGCCCGGGCCCTCGCCCAGAGCGGTCAGCGCGAACAGGCGCTGGGCTCGCTGCGCCAGCTGGGTGAGATGCGCGCCATTCCAGTGGGCAAGCAGGCCGCCATCGCCAGCGCCCTGTTCGAACTGGGCGACCAGGTCGGAGCTGCCGAGGTCGCCCAGCGCGCGCTCAACGGCGAAGTGACCGACCTTGGCGAATACGAGGGTCTGATCGGCGTTCTCGTTCAGACCGGCCGCGACGACCTTGCCCAGGCTGCGCTCCGGCGTGCCGGGCAGATGGCCGGCTCCTCGCCGCAGGGCCAGCAGGCCTATGGCCGGATGCAGGCGACGCTGATGATCGGGCAAGCCGACCGTGCGCGCCTTGCCGGACGCTACGCCGAAGCCTTCGACATTCTCCAGAGCGCGTACAGTTCCGCGCCCGACAACGTCGAGATCCTCGCCGGGCTCGCGCGCCTCTACGAGAACGGCAACATGGCGCCGCGCGCTGCGCAGGCCTGGCAACTGTACCTCGCCAAGAAACCGGGCGACAAGGATGGCCTGATCGGCCTTGCCCAAAGCGCCCAGCGCGCGGGCGACGGCAAGCTCGCCGACGACGCGGCCGACGCGCTGCTGCGCTCCTACCCGCAGGACTACCAGGTCTACATGGCGCTCGCCGATGTTGAGCGCGTCGCGGGCAACGAACGCAAGGCGGTGCGCTACCTCAAGGAAGCGCGCGAGCTCTACGCAGGCCAGCACAACGCGACCAGCGTCGTGGCTCTGGGCGGCAATCCCTTTGCCGGAATGCAGAACCAGGCCGGAGCCAACCCCTTCCGCAACCAGGGCCCGGCCATGGCACAGCCCCAGCCGGTCAACCCCTTCGCGCTGGGCGGCGGCACGCGCCTTCCCGCCCCTTCCTACGCC
>NZ_VIRF01000080.1 GCF_008107685.1 Novosphingobium sp. BW1 | reverse complement strand
CTTCACCGGCGTGCTGCGGCGCGAGGGTATCGCCATCAGCATGGACGGCCGCGGCGCCTGGCGCGACAATGTCGTGGTCGAGCGGCTGTGGCGCTCGGTGAAGTACGAGGAAGTCTACCTGCACGCCTACGCATGCGTCAGCGAAGCGCGCAGTTCGATCGGCCGATACCTGGGCTTCTACAACGCCCGGAGACCTCACTCGAGCCCCGGCGGACGTACGCCCGATCAAACCTACTTTGACAATCTGCCACAGGCCGTGGCAGCGTGAATTGGCCGCGACTTGCGGGGCGTCACTCCGGCCGGGCTACGCCCGACCTCCATGACGCCCCGCAGGCGCCAGCTTGAACAACCAAACCGCAGACGATCCACTTATCAAACGTCAAAGGCTGTTCAGACAAACCGAGCCACTTCTAAGATACCGTTATAACGCCCCGTCATCACGACGGCATTTCCGGCATCGAAGATGGCTTCAACCTGCTGCCTGAAGTTCGCCCAATCCCGGTAAAGGCGGTCCAGCGCATTAATCCGTACCTCCTCGCGCCCACGGTAGGGATTACCATCGGCGTAGGGGAAATGCTCCGCTTCATACCAGATGATTTCCGGGCTCATCATCGCCATCGCCGATTCTATGTCGCCGCACTCGAAAAGCGCATAGATCTTCTCGATAATCTCCACATTCTGGCTCATGGTTCACACCTCCAGATAGATGGTTGTTGTGAGCAGATCTCTTATACCAACCTACGCTGAGGCTGACTTACTTGGGGATTCCCACTGGGGCGAAAGTCTGACTCAAGAGCGTCCTGCTTCAGGAGGATGCGATAGTGGGTCGAGCGGTTGGATTGCGGGAGGATTTTGACGGACCGGCGCTTGGGCGACTGGCACGGAGCTCACCGCGGTCCTGACGGGCTGCTGGACGGTAAGGCCCCAGGCAAGGCATCGATCCTCAATGATGCGCAGCGACGCGCACTGGTCGAGGCGGTCGAGCGCGGGCCGAGCCCTGCGATCCATGGCCTCGTGCGCTGGCGGCTGATCGACCTGGCGCATGGGCTCTACGAAGAGTTCGCGGTGTCGCTCGACGAGACGAGCGTCAGCCGCGAACTGACGAAACTGGGCTATGCGAAACTGACCGCTCGGCCCCGTCACCATGCGCAGAACGCACACGCCATGGAGGCATTCCAAAAGGGGGCTTTGCCTCGGCGGTGGCAGAGATCCGGGCCAACCTCCCGCAAGGCACGCCCATAGAAATCTGGTTCCAGGACGAGGCACGCGTCGGGCAGAAGAACACCATCACCCGCCGTTGGGCACAGCGCGGCACGCGGCCGTCTGCTCCCAGGGATCAGCGGCGCTCCTCGGCATGGCTGTTCGGCGCGATCTGTCCCGCCGAAGGTAAAGCCGCGGGCATTGTACTGGCCCGCTGCAACAGCGAGGCGATGAGCATGCACCTCGGGGAAATCGCCTTCCACGTCGCGCCCGGCGCACATGCGGTCATCCTGCTCGATCAGGCCGGATGGCACGGATCGGCCGAATTGGTCGTGCCGCCCAACATCACGCTGATGCCGCTGCCCCCGAGGTGCCCGGAGCTCAATCCGGTCGCGAACGTCCGGCAGTTCATGCCCGACAACTGGCTGTCAAACCGCATCTTCAAATCCTACGACGATATCGTCGATCATTGCGGCTTCGCTTGGAACCAACTCGTCGATCAGCCATGGCGGATCATCTCGCTCGGACTGCGCCAGTGGGCCCATGGGTTCTGATCTATGCGCGTTGGTATCAGAGACTTCCTTGCTCTGCTCTGACGTACAATCCGGTTTTCGCAGTTTGCAAATTTACAAATCCAATCCCGATTCGCCTCTCTGCCTTTAAAGCGAATTTTGGGAGATACTTGAATTAAAGCATCAATACTTTCTCGTTTGTGTTCACCGAAAATATGCCAAGAATGGCAATTAACAGCTGGATGTCGTGGCGCAAATTCGCCTCGGCACCGGCGTTTTGCGATTTATCTTGTAACTTTTGAATATGGCTCTATATTAAAGATTGCCTCACGTCGCTTGCGACGGAATTTGATTGCTGTACAGATTGCGGCACCGCCTTCCTTACACGCTTCATGGCTCCGTAGATTGGGATGTGCCCGCCTGCGGGCTTTTCCCCGCATCTGCAGAGGCGGCCATGGCGAAAGAAGAACTGATTACGCTGGAAGGTCAGATCGACGAGATCTATCCCGACGGGCGTTTCGGTGTGTTGCTCGAGAACGACCACAGGATTATTGCTTATACTGCCGGAAAAATGCGGCGGTTTCGCATCAAGTCCGTCGTCGGAGATCACGTCCGCGTCGAAATGACGCCCTACGACCTGTCGAAGGGGCGCATTGTCTATCGCGAGAAGACGCCAGGGCAAGGCCCCAGTGGTCCTCGTGGACGGACCTTCCGACGCTGAAACGAGAAATGGCCGGCTTCAAAGCCGGTTTGAAAACGATACAATGACACTCAAGACGACCGGCGCCACCGAGCGCCACCTCAGGCGCCCTTGCGCAAACCTGCGCAGTCGGCTGCCCCGCATTCCGGAAATGCGCTCGCTGCTGAGCGCAACTGACCTTCAGCGGCTCGTTGCCGCGATGGTCGATTGATTACTTTACGAACACCAGCGGGATGGCCCTCGGCCACGTCCGCCAACAGGACCAAGCCCATCGATCTCAACCACGAATACGCCGCGCACCAGCGCGCCCTGCTGCAGGCTAGCAGGGCCAGGAATGACGACGATCGCCATATGCACATGTTGACAGCATCAACCATCGCGCGCGGCATCAATGAGTTCCAGCACAATCTTGGAGCAGCTGCGGCCTGTGCCTGGAGCCAGGCTTGTGTTGCCCCATCCTCTTCCACCAGGCCGCAAAGCGTATCACGCGCTACGTGACCTCACCCCTTTTGCTCTCGTTGGATTTTCAAACGGGTATCGACGAATTGGTTACGGAACATGGGATGTCAAAATCACCATTTTTCGCAAGACGACGCATTCCTTTCAATTGACGACCAGATGCAACACCCGGCCGGCATGTCGCCGACGGGCAATCCCGTTTCTTGAAAGGAAACGACCATGACTATCGGAACCGTAAAATTCTTCAATGAAGACAAGGGCTATGGCTTCATCCAGCCTGACGACGGCTCAGCCGACAGCTTCGTGCACATCTCGGCAGTTCAGGCCGCCGGGTTCTCGACGCTCAACACGGACCAACGCGTGAACTACGTGGTTGAAGAGGGCCGCAACGGCAAGAAAAGTGCTGTTAACCTCAGCAGCGCCGACTGATTTTCCCGCGCCCTCGGCCCGCGCTTGCGCGGCGTCGAGGGCATTTGGTCCCTGACTTGCAAGGACGTGCAAGGGCTCAGAACTACACGTTCCTGATTGCCCGTGCCGACGAAGCCGCGCGGGACGCCCAGGTTGCCGAACTCGAGAATGTGCGGGAGCGCGCCTTGCGTGCGGAAACGGCATGGCGAGAAATGACCGCCAGCGCGCTCAAGGTGCAGCAAAACCGCAAGAAGGCCGTTCAGTCACTTTCCTAGAGCTGACTGGCTGGCCAGCTCTCGACCGGATATTTGCCGATCGCCCGTCGCAAGGCAGCCTACCAGAATGCGTCTGCCCAGATCGAAAGAGGAACCCATGGCTGAAGCGATGCTTACTTTTTGCGAAAGTCCAAATGGAGACTCCTGGTCTCTTGGCAAGCGTGACGGCTGCGGTGCATTGCAGGTGCTTCATTGCGCCAATGCATCATCGGGGGGGGCGAGAACCTGGCTCAGGCTGGTCGAATTTATGGCAACAAACCCGGGCTCGCCGGAACACTCGGCGCTGGTCGAACGGATCGATGCCATCGTTTCCGATCGTATCGCGGACAGGCGCTGCGGCCTTGCGGAATTGCTTATGCATTTTCGGGATGCAACCGAAGCTGAAGCCATGGCGGCACTGTCAGGATCGAAAGTCCGGCTTCCGCTTGGATCGACCAGCGATGCTCTGGAATTTTTCAATTGCATGGTCGATCTCCTGACTGGCCTGCGGCAAGTTGAAGACGAGGCCGATGCCCGGCGCATTCCTGCAGGGTTTGGCAGCACGCATTAAAACTACGTAGCTGGAGCGGCCCGGTCCCGGATCACCGGCGCCAAAACCACACCCAGCCTGCCCCCCAACAAGGGCCGCCGCGATTGTGTGGCACAAGGCGCTACGTGGGCGCGCACCGCTCGCGCTCAGAGCCCGTACGGCGCCCATTGCCATCAGGCCTTTAGGCCTTGTCAGAACGGAAAAACGGGAAGCGCGCGACTTTCCCTTCGATAAGGTGCGCGGCAAGCTTCGAGCGGATGATCATCGCGCCCTCTCCACGGGTGCAGACCAGATGCGTTCCACCTTGCGGTAGCGGCTCTGTGCAACTGATCGACACCTCGTACTTCGCGCAGGCGGCGATTACGTCTTCTTCGGGCAGGGCCAGATTCATGGCGCGGCTCATGACGGCAAACCGCTTTCGTCAAGCGCCGACGGCAAGGACTGAGCAATGGTCACGAAAAAAGCAGAATGTAAAGGCATCAAAAGGCTCCACGTCAAAAGCGGGAGCACGACCTGTCTCTCAGTCAGGACTTGCTCGGATACCCTCGGCCTGATGCTGGGGGTATGAGCCGTTCTCCCGGTCGTGACAAGCGCTTACTGCCGCCAGGCCTCCTCAAATGCCATGCACAGCAATTCCGCCCAGTGCCGTTGCCCCGCCTTGTCTGCAAGGTGATCCTGCCGGATCTCGATTTCGGCATAATCCAGCGTACGGCCGAAAGCGTGGCGGGGAACGCTGTAGTCTGTCCGGTCCATGTGATAGGGCTGGTTGTCACCGACGCACAGGCCTGGCTCGCGCGCGAATGCACCCAGCAACCGGCGCGAAAAGCTCTCGTTTCCGCCCGCGTGAAGGATACCGACATCCCAAGGCCGCTCGAACTCGCCGAGGACAGGCGTAAAGCTGTGCAGCGCGACCAGCACGATCCGCCTTCCGGGGCGCCAGCGCCTTGCGACTTCGTTGGCCAGTCTGGCGTGGTAGGGCTCGTGAATTTCGCTGATACGCAGCGCTCGCTCGCTCGAGGAAAGGCTTTGGTTGCCCGGCACCGGCGTCCCGTCGCTGGTTTCCGGAACGGCTTCATGCGACGAGGGATCGCGATTGCAGTCCACGACAAGGCGGGAATAGGCTTGCGACAGAAATATGGCATCAAGACGCCTGGAAAGGGCGCAGCCCAATTCGGCAACGCCGATGTCGAACGCGATATGACGGGACAAGGCGTCATCTCCAAGGCCGAGCGACCCGAGCCGGGCAGGTATTGCGGCGCCGGCATGGTCTCCGGTCAGGATGAAAGGCGCCGTACCGAGAGGATTGAGGCATTGAACGGGTCCGGGATCGCCAGGGCCAAGCAAGCTCTCAAGGCCTGGTATGGCCATCACGACATGGTGCAGACATGCCGCACTTGATCATTCGTCATCTTACTGAATACTCCTACCGACAGCCTGTCGCTCTCGGTGAACATCGCATCATGATGCGCCCGCGCGAGAGCTTTGACCAGCGCCTTGTCAGTGCAAGGCTGGCGATAACGCCCCAGCCGGCGGGACTGCGATGGCTGCACGACGTGTTCGGCAATTCGGTGGCGATCGCATCCTTCGGTGCGCCGGTTCAAGGCTTGCAGGTCGAAAGTACCGTGCATCTCGATCATGAGCCCATTGCCGGGGCCAGCGTGGACATCGAAGCGTACGCCCAGCGCTTTCCCTTCACCTATTCCTCCGAAGACATGCCCGATCTCCTGCGTTCGATCGAACGCGCCTACCTCGATCCCGGCCGGATCATTGACGACTGGGCGCGCACTTTCGTTGGTTTGGAGCGGTCCTCCGATACACTGGGCATGCTCGTCGACATGACGCAGATGATCCGGCGCGATTTTACCTATATTCCTCGCCACGAGAAGGGCACGCAAAGCCCGATCGAAACCTTGCAAAGGCGGCAGGGGAGCTGCCGGGACTTTGCTGTGCTGATGATCGAGGCGGTGCGTTCGGTAGGCTTCGCGGCGCGGTTCGTATCCGGATACGTCTATGATCCCGACTGCGGCACAGGGCGCGTGGGCGGGGGCAACACCCACGCCTGGGTTCGCATCTTCCTGCCGGGTTCCGGCTGGGTCGAATTCGACCCGACCAATGGCATCGTCGGAAACAGCGGCCTGATCCGCGTGGCCATCGCGCGTGATCCCTACCAGGCCGTCCCGCTGTCGGGCCTGTGGACCGGCTATCCCGGCAGCAACCTTGGCATGTCGATAGAGGTCGACATCCAGTTGAGCGATGCAGCCCCGTTCCCGAGCGGCGCCACCAATGCCCGCTTCGGGTGAAAGCAAGGAGTCCACGATGTTCATTCGAGCCGGCTACGAAATTCACTTCCAAGCGCAGATGCCGACCGCCATGTTGGCCCTGCTGAGCGTGCACCCCTCTCGCAACAAGCACCTCTCCACCCCGCAGCGCATCCGCTCCGGGCCCGAGGTACCGATCTACGACTATATCGATGGCTACGGGAACATCTGTTCGCGCTTCACGGCCCCTGCGGGAGGCGTGACAGTGTCTTGCGACTTCGTCATCGAGGACAATGGCCAGCCCGATGTACGCGCGCCCGAGGGCCCGCAGGCCAGCGTCGAAACCTATCCGAACGAAGCGCTGATCTACCTCCTAGGCAGCCGGTACTGCGAAACCGACCTCCTGATGGATGTGGCCTGGAGTAAATTCGGTCACCTGGCGTCAGCCCGAGACCGGGTTGAGGCCATCGTCGCTTTCGTGCACGACCACCTGCGCTTCGGCTACGAGCATGCCAGATCGAACAAGACTGCATGGCACGGTTACCAGGAGCGCGAAGGAGTGTGTCGGGACTTTGCCCATCTGGCCATAGCCTTGTGTCGCTGCCTCAACATACCGGCCCGCTATTGCACGGGCTATCTCGGCGACATCCAGGTACCGGCGGACGAGGCACCGATGGATTTCAGTGCATGGTTCGACGTGTTCATCCAGGGCGCCTGGTACACCTATGACGCACGCCATGCTGTCCCCCGCGTTGGCCGGATCCTGATGGCAAGGGGCCGCGATGCCACCGACGTGGCGCTTACCACGAGCTTTGGCAACGCGGTCCTAAAGTCGTTCTTTGTCCGAGCGGAGGAGGTTTCTTCGCCGGCCCTGCCCTGACGAGCAGGCCGGGTCATTGCCCGGACAAGCTCAAAACAGCAGAGAGGCGACTAGAAACGAGGCTGCAGCCGGTATGGCCATAGTCAACACGCGCGTGGCGGCCAGGAACAGTATCATCGACGTATCCAAATTCCAGCGGGTTACACCTGTAGTGTAGTCCCCCAGGATGAGCAGGCCGCTCGCCAGGAAGATATAGGAAACGAAACTGCCGAAACTCGCCTGGTATGCGCCAAGCACAAAAGGAAGAGGCCCGGTCGCGAGGATCGTGATGGAAAAGGCGGCCACCAAAGCCATCCTATCCACAGCGTTCAGCCAAATGCGCGCAGGTCGACTTCCTTTCATGGTCACCTGGATCACAAGGCCGCTGCGGCATTACTTCTCTGATCCCGTTTCCAGGCAAGGAGCACGCCGGATTCTGGAAAGCCGGCTAATGACATCAGGATCTGTTGCGCAGGTCCGCGACCACCTGCTCCAATCCCTTGGGTGAATGGGTCGCCAGATCGAGTGGGCGACCGGCCAAAGCGATGCATTCGCCATTGAGGTAGGCGATGGCTTCATCCTTCGTCGCGAAACTTTCTAGCGCCATCCGGGTAATGAGCCCTTGCCGCTTGGCCGCCTCGGGCGGAATCTTGAACCGGTTGTCCCGGCGCGCCCACGCACTGCGGACTACAGGTTTTTCCATGGCTTCTTCGGTCATTTTCTACCCTTTTCAGAAATTGTCGCCGCCTTGAGGCGCCAGCCTGTCCAGCCAATGGCTCACCTGGAGTTGCCCCAAGGCAGCGACCTGGTCCATGAGCGTACCCTCGCCATCCGTTTAAGGCTGGCTAAGGAAAGCATCGGCCGCCTTTGATCCGCCCAGCAGATTATGAGCCAGCCGCCAGATGTCTTGGCGCCTACGGTAGACCACAGAGTTATGCGGTGGCCCCGAGCACAGGCGCCCGTTCGCGCCAGGGGTAGGATGCCGGATCGATGCTACCCTGCAAGGAGCAAGCTGGATCATTATCGCGTCCAGTTTGGACAGGGCAACGCACCTCGCTCCGGGCGCAATCTCGCGATACGTCGCTCATAATGCCGAACCAGATCGAAGCGAGACCCAAGACTCGCGCTTCGAGCCAAGTTATCGGACAAGGCCAGCTGATGATGAAAAAGAAGTTGGTCAAGATCCATGTGCATGCTCCATCTTGCGGGAGCGCGCTTGGTCTCTCAGTCACCGAATTGCGAAACACCTTCGGCAATGCCGATATTGTACGCCACTTCAACTGATAACGCCAGCTTCTTGTCGCAGGGGACTTTGTTGCACAAATCGCGCCTGAAATTAGCAGTTGGCCTTAAAGACAGGCTGGCGCCCGCGCTTGCCGGTGGGCCGGCAAAGCCAATGCATCCCAGGATCAAACCAGACCTGAAGCGAACCTCTCTGCGCCAGCGATGCGTTGTAGGATTTCCATTTCGTCGTGCGGTAGCGGGCGCGGGGCGGCTCGCTCATCACCACCACCTAACCAACTGGATTCACGAACGGACTCCCTTCGACATTTGCGCAACAAAGCCCCTTCAAAGGCCAACTGCTGCCCTGCGATTTATTTATGCAACAAAGCCAACCTACGGGCCCATTTGCGGCGTCCGATGGTCATGATGCGCCAAGGCTGATCAACGAGCGTGTTCCAGGCCTGGCAGCAATGGTCGAGGATGTTGTCGTGAGAGGTAAAGATGCGGTTGGAGAGCCAACTGTCGCGCATGAACGGCCAGAGGTTCTCTACCGGGTTCAGTTCGGGGCATTTGGCCGGCAGCGCGACGATGCTGATGTTGGCGGGCACCTTGAGCTTGCCGGTCATGTGCCAACCGGCCTGATCCATCAGCACGACAGCATGCGCACCGGGGGCCACCGCAAACGCGATCTCGGCCAGGTG
>NZ_VIRF01000066.1 GCF_008107685.1 Novosphingobium sp. BW1 | reverse complement strand
CTTCACCGGCGTGCTGCGGCGCGAGGGTATCGCCATCAGCATGGACGGCCGCGGCGCCTGGCGCGACAATGTCGTGGTCGAGCGGCTGTGGCGCTCGGTGAAGTACGAGGAAGTCTACCTGCACGCCTACGCATGCGTCAGCGAAGCGCGCAGTTCGATCGGCCGATACCTGGGCTTCTACAACGCCCGGAGACCTCACTCGAGCCTCGGCGGACGTACGCCCGATCAAACCTACTTTGACAATCTGCCACAGGCCGTGGCAGCGTGAATTGGCCGCGACTTGCGGGGCGTCACTCCGGCCGGGCTACGCCCGACCTCCATGACGCCCCGCAGGCGCCAGCTTGAACAACCAAACCGCAGACGATCCACTTATCAAACGTCAAAGGCTGTTCAGACAAACCGAGCCACTTCTGTGAGCGACAAAGGCTCAAGATGCGAAATTCGATATTCATCGAAATCTTCCTCCAATTCCATCGCTTCAATGGTAAGTTCGGCCGGATGTGCTAAAGACCGACCGGCTCTGTCAATCCGGCTTTTCGAAAGTGCCATTTTGTTGAGTGCCTCCACTGCTGGACATCACGTTAGGCCATCGAAACGCCGGGGCAAGCCTGCCAGTTCGGCGCCGATGTTTTCCACCAGTTCTGGAATGCCGGTTTGCAGAAAACTTTCTGATGGCCGGTCGGACTGCGCCCTATTCTGCGTGTTCTGATCGATGCATTTGATTAGGATGGGTGGGCAGCCAATGTCGGGGTGGATAGTCAGCGGAGGAATAGTAGTGACCTGCTATGGTTGGAAGCCAGCGCTCTGCGAACGGCAGCTCTCCCCACATTCAAGCTTCGATCCGGACAGTCCGAAATCGGCCCGAGCCCGACGTTCCGTGTCGCTTGGCGGCAAAGCCGTAAAAGTCACCTGCACAAAACTGCGCGGGCAAGCTTTGCCTGGCTGCGGTCGCGTTCACTTGAATGTTGCTGAGGGGTGCTTCGCGTCTAGCTGATGGCTGGCGAAGATTTAACCCAAGACCTCTTGCGGGCAGACTTCGTGTCACTCCGGGCAAGGTTTGGTGTCAAGGGATAGGAAGTGTCCATTGACAGCCAAGTTGGCCTGACAAATCGGGAACATCCGGGGTTTTGTCACAAGGCTTTGACAGGGTTCTTGCCCGATGTGCCCGTTATTTGACAACCAGTCTGCCCGGCCCTTCTAAACCAATGGTTTAGCTGGGGGGCAATATCTCATCGCTCAATTTTTCCAGAACCCGCTTTTCCTCCCATGGTTCGCCTTGAGTGATGCCACGTACACCTCGTGGTCGGCATGGTCGCCGAATGCATCGATCTTGCCGGCGAGGTACGCGCAGGTCTGCAAGTGGCGGGCGGCGTGGGGGTAGCGCTTGGCGCGGGCCCTATCGAGGGCGAAGTCGATCATGGCGCGCAGCAGCAGGGTCGCTCCAAGTGGATGTTTGGGCTCGAGCACTTCGGCCGCGGGGGTGAGTAGCCAGTAGTGGTCTCCGTCGATTTCATCGGGCCGCGCCAGAATCAATTCGGCGGCGGCATCGAGCGCAGGCCACTCGACCAGGAATGCCAACGCCTGATGGAAACCGGAGAACCCGCGTGCATGAGCGAGTGCGCGTTCCGCGACTTCCATGTCGTCGAAGTTGGGCAGTCGCTTGATGTAGGCTTTCAGGTACTCGGCATCGAGCGTGCGTTCGAACACTTTCCACCGCTCGTGCTGTGCCGTTTCGGAGTGTCCATCTGCTTCGAGCGCATCGATCCGAACCTTCTGCCATTCAGGCCATCGCCCGCCTTTGCGTATTTCGGCAGGGGCTTGGTCGAGGGCTGCCAATGCCTCGTTTGCGCGTCCGGCATCGAGCAGCCTTTGCGCGATCTGCGCGGCAATTGCCGGGTTCGTGCGTTCGTCATTGGACTGAAGTGCGACGAAGCCATCGACGTCGCCCAAAGCATCGGCGATTTCAGCGAGCGTGCGTTTGATGAGGCGCGCGTGATGGCGGGCCTTGTAGTCGTCTTCGTAGATCGTTCCTTGTGAACCGTAGCCGATGATCTTGCGGGCTTTGCCCGTCGGCGCGACCGGTGGGGTTTTGGCCAAGGCCTCGAATTTCGTTTTCAGGATGGCAAGCCCGGGCGGCCCGAGGGCTGGCGCCATCAGCGAGATCAGACCGTCGAACTGGCCGTAGTCGTTATCGCATGTGCCGGTGAAGACAAGCTCGGCCAACCGCTCGGCGCTGAAACCGGATGGCATGGCCACTTCACCAAGGTTCGTCAGGACCTCATCGAGAACACCGCCCACGATACCATTGCTATCATCACATCGCTGATGGATCGACGGGGCCATTTCGAGCATGCGCCAGAGCAAGTCGAAGGCTTCGGATGGTGCAATTGGCGCCACATGCGTCATGATGGCTGCGCGCTGGGTTTCGAGGTCCTGCGCCAGCGAACGGATCTTGCGCCAGTCGATGAAACCCCGTGCGCGGGCGATCGCGACGAGACGCTTGCGCACTTCGGCGGCGACGTCTTCGCCGCCACCTTGGCTTGCCAGTTCAAGACGCAGGCGCCGCTTCATCGCGGCGTCACCTTCCGCAAGTTCTATCAGTAGCGCTGCGAGTCTCTCGGCGCCGAGTGCGGTAAGGTTGGTGGTGTTGAGTGTCTTCGATCGGGCCATGCGCCGTCTTTGTTCGCTGGATCGCGTAGGTCAACGGCGAATAAAACTTGGCGTGGACTTGCCGCTCCGAGGCCAGCCCGTGATCTGTGCCGTGGATCGAGAGGCTCTGTTTGACGAGCCGCGAGCAACGGTTAGGCGGTGCCTATGACGGCATCCGCCCTCGAGAATCTGCTTGTAACAGGCCTCGTCCAGAAAAGAGGAGGCGCGTCGCAGACATGGCGCCGGGCGCTTGGCATAGTCATCGTGCGAGACACGAGGACGCATCCCCACTGCAATTGGGAGGTCCGGCTCAGCGGCACCGATGCGCAGCGCGCGGCGATCGAAAGCCTGCTCGATGACGTGCGCCTTGAATATTCGATCGTGGCCGCCGGCTGAGCGCTCGATGGCATACGGCCGCCGGCGGTCGGACAGGAATTGGGACTTTGTGCTCAGTCCGGTTCAGAGCGCTGAAAGAGGAAACCGGACATTCGGTTCGCATCTGCGTGATGGCCACATCCGCGAACATAGCCGCCATTCCCCAACTTGCTTCTGCTCCCTGATAGCTGCCGGTCATTCACGGCTCCACCTGTGCCAGGAGGAGACTGTCCGGTTTTAGGGCCAAGCTGCGTAAAGCAGCCATTCGATGGGATTTTTTCAAATGATCTAATCTTTGTCAATTAAGCGTACCGCTCCGGGTTTGCGTCGCTAGGCTTACTTGCTCCGTCATACAGGCACTTCCTGGAGGTAAGCGGCCAATTCCTCAGGGGCCCCATCGGGAAAAGCCGACTTGAGGAGTTCGAGAAAGGCAGAAACCCGTGCGCTCAAGAGACGGCGTGATGGATAGAGCGCCCAAAGCGCGACGTCCGAGCCAAGCACATCTCCCCAGCAAACCAGGCTGCCTGTCGCAACGTCACCTGCAACCAACGAAACAGGAAGTCGAGCGACGCCACCTCCTGCGCGGACCGCGTCTCGAATCGTCATCAAGGAAGACAGATGAAGGACTGGTTCGACGGATAAGTTGGAATTTTCTCCCGACATCGCCATCGGCCAGTTACCCGACTTGTCATCGCCGCGAACCACGGCCCGAACCGGCCCGCTATCGGGCCAGGAGAAAGTGGGCGCAGCCACCACCACCAGTTTGTCCCTGAGAAACGCGCGCCCCACCAACGTTTCATCGGGGTCTGGATTGACCCTTATGGCAAGATCATAGCCTTCCTCGATCATATCGACGGGCCGGTCTTCGCTCGTCACCTCAAGGCGCACTTCGGGATATTTCGCGGCAAACTCTGCCGCCAGACGGCCCATCGCGGTCTGGGAGAATAAGAGCGGCGCACTGATCCGCAAAGTTCCGCGGGGCTGATCGCCACCCGACGCGATGGACCGCGTTGTCTCTTCGAGCTCGGCCAGCAGAGCGCCCGCGCGTTCGGACAGGGCCCGCCCTTCCTCGGTCAGCTTCAGCTCGCGACCTCCGCGTTCGAACAGGCGCAGATCGAGGCTCGCCTCCAGTTCGGCCACGCGCCGCGACAACGTCGCCTTGGGGCGGTTCGCAGCGCGGGCCGCTTTGCCAAAGCCGCCATGGCGCGCAACCAGCGTGAAGTCGGCGAGTGCAATCAGGTCCATTCGCGTTCCACCTGTGAGACGCTGTGTCCATATTACGCGTCTAGTGGACCGCTTATGGATCGACCACTTTCTCTTCGTCAACAACGCAAATCTGAGGAGATATTGTCATGACCATTCTCGTTACCGGAGCCACCGGCCGCGTCGGCCGCCATGTCGTCGACCAGCTGGTCAAGCGCGATGCGCCTGTCCGCGTTCTGACCCGCGATCCCGCCAAGGCCGATTTCCCCGAGCAGGTCGAGGTGGCACAGGGCCACCTGCTCGATATCGATGCGCTGCGTTCGGCCATGTCGGGCGTATCGACGCTGTTTCTGCTCAATGCAGTAACCGGCGACGAATTCACCCAAGCGATCGTCACACTGAATGTCGCACGGGAGATGGGGATCGACCGCATCGTCTATCTCTCGGTCTTCGACGCCAAGGGGGCCGTGAACGTGCCGCATTTTGCGGTGAAGCGCGGTGCCGAGCGGATGCTGGAGCAGATGGGCTTCGGCGCGGCGATCCTGCGCCCGACCTATTTCATCGACAACGAAGCGATGGTGAAGGATGTCATCGTGAACCACGGCATCTATCCGATGCCGATCGGCGGCAAGGGCGTCGCCATGGTCGATGCACGCGACATTGCCGAGGTTGCCGCGATCGAGCTGGTTCGCCGCCACGATGCGGATGGTCCGCTGCCGATCGAGACGATCAACGTGGTTGGCCCCGAAACCCTTACAGGCGAGCGCGTGGCTGCCATATGGTCAGATGTGCGTGGCCGCCCGGTCGCCTATGGCGGCGACGATCCCACCGGGTTCGAGCAGAACATGGCCGGGTTCATGCCAGCCTGGCAGGCCTATGAAATGCGCCTGATGGCGGAGCGCTATGTCAGCCACGGGATGATCCCCGAGGCTGGCGATACCGACCGCCTGACCGCAATGCTCGGTCGCCCGTTGCACCAGTACCGCGAAACGGCCGAGGCGCTGGCCGCCGCGTAATGCCCCCCAAGAAACGAAAGGATGCGTCTATGTCTACCATACTCATCACTGGCTGCTCGTCAGGCTTCGGCCTGGCGACTGCCGGACTTTTCTCCGAGCGGGGCTGGGATGTCGTCGCAACCATGCGCACGCCGCGCGAAGATGTTCTGCCGCAATCCGATCGCATCCGGGTGATCGCGCTCGACGTCACAGATCCGGAGAGCATCGCGCGGGCAATCGAAGCGGCGGGACCGATCGACGCGCTGGTCAACAATGCGGGTATCGGGTTGCTCGGCGCGGTCGAAGGCACGCCTATCCCGGTTGCGCGCGAACTGTTCGAAACGAACACGCTGGGCACGATCGCGATGACGCAGGCCATCCTGCCGCAGATGCGGGAGCGCGGGAACGGAACCATCGTCAATGTCACCTCCTCGGTAACCTACGCCCCGCTGCCGCTGCTTTCGATCTACACGGCGAGCAAAGCGGCGGTGAATGCGTTGAGCGACAGCATGGCGATCGAGCTGGAACCCTTCGGCATTCGCGTTCGCACCGTTCTGCCGGGGCGTGCGCCCGGCACCAGCTTTGCAGAGAATGCGGGCGACCGGATGGAAGGCGCGATTCCCGAACCCTACGCCCCGCTCGCCGAGCGCGTCTTCGCAGGATGGCAATCCGATACCGGGCCGAACACGTCCGCCGATGACGTCGCAGAAGCGGTCTGGGAAGCAGTGACCAACCGAAACACATCTGCGAGCCTGCCCGCCGGTCCGGACGCGGTGGCGCTATCGCAAGCCGTATAGCCAAAAGCTGGCGGTCGTCCAGATGGCCGCCAGCCCTTCACCCATTGATCACTGACGTCGAAGGGGGTTTGCAGATGCATCCCGCGCCACCAGCCCATCATGAAATGAGAACTGTACGGAAGGCTGCTTTGGGACTTAGATAGTCGCATGCGTCTATCTCCCAGCAATTGCATTGGCGAATGCTTGGGGACTTGGCGTCTCATCGAAACATGGCGCATCCTCATCAAACATGATCCAGGGTTGCGCGCGGCTTACCCAGATATGCGCAGCAGGCACCACCTCTTTGCTGCGGTCGAGAGTTCCCATCTTTAGCACGGCAACCCCCGGGATAGCGCTGTTGGTATTGGCAATCCGGGTGAGGCAGCTTGCACAGCCGACGTGTTCGGAGGGCATTACCTCCGTGCCGCCTGGCAACCGCAGCCGGACCGCCTCGCCACGGATCTTCAATGCGTCTTCCGGGACCATTGCATGGAGCATGAAAGCACTCCCGCTCCAGGTCTGGCAGTCGAGACAGTGGCAGGCATAGGACAACGGCAGTTCGTCGCTGACCAGTTCGTAGCGCACTCTACCGCACCGGCAGCCTCCGGCAATCGTCATGTGTACGTCCTTCTGCATATGCTCGAGCGCGCTGCGCGGCGATAAACGGATCCGGCCCCACCATCCACCTGAAGTAGCGCGCGCGCAAGCCAGCGGTTTGTCATGGAGAAGGGCTTTGTTGCATAAATAGATCGCAGGGCAGCAGTTGGCCTTTGAAGGCATCAATCACGCGACACGCTGAGTTTTGGGCCTTCCGAGTGCGGTGAAACGGTTGAGGATGGCCGCGCGGATTTGCAGTTCGGCGACCTGGCGATCGAAGTCTCGTGCCATGATGCGTTCGCCCAGCAACTTGAAGCAATGCATTTTCGTCTCGACCAGACTGCGCCGATGATAGCCGCTCCATCGTTTCCAGATTGGCCTGCCGAACCGCCGGTGTGAGCGAACGATTTCATTGCGAGCGGCAACGCCCGGCGTGCACTCGGGCCAGGCTTTTGCATTGCTGCGGGAGGGTATGATCGCACAGGCATCGCGTGCGGCAATGGCTTCGTGACAAGTTTTTGTGTCGAAAGCGCCATCGGCACTGACGTTTGCGATGGCTTTATGGGGTGGTATCTGCGCCAGCAGTTCGGGCAGCATGGGCGCATCGCCAACCCGGCTTCCGGTCACTTCAATAGCGCGGATATCCGACGATCCGAGGTCCCCGCCCAGGTGGACCTTGCGCCACTGGCGGCGTTTGGATGGGCCATGCTTGCGTCTGCACCATTCTCCGTCGCCCACCGCCTTGATGCCCGTGCTGTCGATCAGCAGGTGCAACGGCCCGGAACGGGGCTGGCAAGGAATCTCGACAAGCAAGGTCTTCTGCCTTCGGCTCAGGGTGCTGAAATCCGGCACTGGCCAATCCAGCCCTGCCATCTCGAGAAGACTTGCGACCATGCCGGTGGTCTGGCGCAAGGGCAGCTTGAACACGCCCTTCAGCGTCAGGCAGGCCTGGATCGCGGCATCCGAGAACATAGGCTGACGCCCGCGCTTGCCTGTTGGCGCGGACAGCCACTGCATCCCCGGATCAAACCAGACCTGAAGCGAACCTCTCTGCGCCAGCGCTGCGTTGTAGGATTTCCATTTCGCCGTGCGGTAGCGGGCTCGGGGCGGTTCGCTCATCGTCGCCCCTTAACCACCTGGATTCACAAACGGAATCCCTCGGGGATTTGCGCAACAAAGCCGGTCAGCATCGCGAAATGCCTGAGTTGCCCCCATTGCCCCCAAGGTTGCCCCTAGATGGTACGCGCTTGGCTGAGACAGGTTGAGATGACATGCGACGTATCTCGCAGAAAAACCGCCACAAAAGCAATGCCCTTGAGCGTGGTTGATGCTGACTGAGATAGGAAGTGTCCGTTGACAGCCAAGTTGGCCTGACAAATCGGGAACATCCGGGGTTTTGTCACAAGGCTTTGACAGCGATCTTGCCCGATGTGCCCCTTTTTTGACAACCAGTCTGTCTGATCCTGCGAAACCAATGACGTAGAAGGACTTGCTCAATCCTTCCTCGCTCCACTGTTCCCAAAAGGGCTCTTCCTTCGACGTTTCGCGTTGAGAGATTTCGCTCGTGCAACATGGCGACGCTGATCTAGTGCCGAAGGTCGGCTACGCCCAATTCTTCCCACATCCAGGCAAAGCTGTAACCGGCCATCTGCTCGTTGCCGGATTTGGCGGTCCCGTTCTCCAGGTACTTCAGCCAATCCACCACCTGGGCGCGCCCGGCTTTGGTCCTGACGGCCTGCCGCGGCGTCTTGTCCCCCAGAGCGGGGACCGGCTCGTCGAGGACCTGTCGGTATTGTCGGTCCATCATGTCGCGAACGATGCGCTGCATCTCCGCGGCAGGGATCTCCGGCTCAGCGGTTTCGTCGCGCTCCTGCTGTTGTTCAGCCATCATCTGGGCAACGGTGCGGATCTCGGTCAACGGTGCCTGGACCAGATCGCCCAGCAAGGGGATGAAGAGGTCCCGGGCACGCTGCGCGCGTTCGGCGCTGTTGACCTCGATCGTCAGGAAACGTCCCGCCAGCTCGGCATTTCCAAAGATCGTCGAACCATCGTCCATGGTCGATGCCAGCATTTGCGTGCCGTGCTGCGTGGGCCGCCGGGATTTGACGCGCTTGTCTTCCAGCCAATTCCAGAATTTGGCGGAAGCGGGCGACATGGTGGGCAGGGACTGGAAACGGGCTGCGATCTGCTTTTGTGTCACGCCTTTGGGCAATGGGAAAACCAGGCGATGGAAAAGAATGTCATCGCCCTCGCTGTTGACCAGATCGGGCATCGGCGGGCCCATGACACCGGCAGCATCCAGCAGCCAGGTCGAGGTGATCACGGGCGCGCTGTGGCGCAGCAGTATCGCGCGGTCGGTTACGTCGAAATCAAAGCCCGGATCGGGCTGGGCGCCGATCTTCGTAAAGCCATCGATCAACTGCTCGCTACCATCCGGACTAAATGCCAGCAAGGCTCCAGAAATGACGCTGCCGCTTCGGCCCTCGATCAGGCGCGTGGCAATCCGGTCCCAGTTGTGCAAGCTGCTGCTCGCGCTGCGCTCCTCTACGGTGACAGGCTCGCCGCCCTGAAGCAGGTCGCGCAGACGCATCGACTTGCCTGGTACAATGTCGCTCACTTCGTAGAGCGACATCGGTGTCTGACGCAGGGCCTTGATATAGGCTTTGACGGAAGCCTTTTCGTTCCAGCCACGCCGCTTCAGGTAATCGTCGGCGAGATTTTCGCCATCGAACTCGCGCCCGATCAGGTCTTCGAAGGCGCAGCCCCACAAGGGGCCTTCCCAGTGCGGGCCAACGATGTCGAGCAGTTCGTCGAAATCGACATCGAGCTCGTCGGCTGCCGGTCCGAAATGCTCTTCCAGGCACTCTTCAAGCCGAGTCTTCCAGGGTTCGCGCCCAGCGTATTTGATCAGGCCGGACAGGTCGTGGATCGCGCGCAAGGTAAGAGCTCCTTGAGGTGGTTCAATGGCACGAGCCTGCCGAGCCATTGACAGAAGTGGCTCGGTTTGTCTGAACAGCCTTTGACGTTTGATAAGTGGATCGTCTGCGGTTTGGTTGTTCAAGCTGGCGCCTGCGGGGCGTCATGGAGGTCGGGCGTAGCCCGGCCGGAGTGACGCCCCGCAAGTCGCGGCCAATTCACGCTGCCACGGCCTGTGGCAGATTGTCAAAGTAGGTTTGATCGGGCGTACGTCCGCCGAGGCTCGAGTGAGGTCTCCGGGCGTTGTAGAAGCCCAGGTATCGGCCGATCGAACTGCGCGCTTCGCTGACGCATGCGTCGGCGTGCAGGTAGACTTCCTCGTACTTCACCGAGCGCCACAGCCGCTCGACCACGACATTGTCGCGCCAGGCGCCGCGGCCGTCCATGCTGATGGCGATACCCTCGCGCCGCAGCACGCCGGTGAAG
>NZ_VIRF01000118.1 GCF_008107685.1 Novosphingobium sp. BW1 | reverse complement strand
CAACACGCCCATGCAGCCCCCTCCCCCGGTGCACGCGCCGGGCGCCGAGGCCATGCCCCGGATCGCGCCCCTGCCGGGCGGCAATCCCTTGCCGTCCATCGGTGATCCGCTGCCGCCAACCGCGCCGCAGGACCTTGGCACAAACCCGGACACCGCGCCGCAGGACGTGGCTGAAGAGGCATCTTCGGGCGTACCGGACCTGCCCGCACCGCTCACGCCGCCATGGCTCGCCTTGCTCGTCGACTTGCCCGTTCCGCCTGTCGCAGCTTCGCCTGCACCGCCCACTCCGGCGGGCTTTTCTGTCCCGCACCAGGCCGCCTCACCTTCCGCGGCCTCTGCGCAGGACTCTGTCCTGCCGCTCCCCGCAGCGTCGGTTCCGAGCGCCTCTTCTGCGCCGACGCCCCCGCAGGCGTCCAGAGAAGTACCTTCCGAAAGCGCGCTTTCAGGCACGATTACCCACCTGCGAATGTCCGCCGTGCCGGTGCAGCCCCCCGTGATGCATTCCTTCGACGCGGCTGCGCGGCCGCTTCAGATACCGCCCGAGAATACCTATCCGGTCCGCCCTATCGCCCTCGCCCCGCAAGGCGCAAAAACCCCGGAGTCGCGCGCGCCAGGCCTGGAAGACCTGGCCCGAGAGATACCGGCCACCGAACGGCTAGCCCTTTCCCCGGCGACCCTCCTGCAAAGGCCCTCCCTGCATAGGGCCGCTCCAACGCAGCCCGGTCTTCCCGCTCCGACCTCGGCACATGCCCAATACGGACCGCAGCTTGCACCGGCGCCCACGCCGCCTGCCCCGCCTCCTGCCAAGGGGATTGCGACCACCTCCGCGAAGGTGCGGACGGATCTTCCGGTGCAGGACGGCGAGCTCGTACCCCAGCCCCCCATGGCTTTCGCCTCCAGAAGTACCATCAAGGAGGAAGGCCTCCCCCTCTCCGCTCGCGCACCCGAGAAGGTAGCGGATACGGCCATGCCGTCAGGCGCCTCCCAAGTGCCCGCACCGGGCAGAGCCCCGTCGCAACCGAGCCCGCTACTCCCACCGATCATAGTGCAGGGAGCCGATACGCCGGCCCTTCCGGGTTCAGAGATACAGGCGCCCCTGCGCGCCGAAACCCCGCATGATTTCGACACATTGCTCGGGCGCCTCCACGAAGCGCGCGAGGCCCAAGGCGGGCAAGTCGTGCGTACCTCGCTCGTCCATGCCCAGTTCGGGCACGTCTCCTTGCAGCTGCGTCCGGACGAAACTGGCATGAGCGTCTCGCTGCGCAGCGCCGATCCCGATTTTGCCGCCTCCGTACAGGGCGCCGCGGCACAGGTGCTGGCCGCCTCCGGCACGCAGGGTAGCGACACGCCGCGCGAGAATCCTTTCCAGCAGTCTTCCGGGCAGCAGGGGCAGAACACCGCCCCCTCCCCGAACGGACAGGACCACAAGGGCGCGCAGAGCTTCGCCCAAGGCGCAGGTCAGGCGCGTGAGGATGGCCAGCCGTCCGGTTCCTCCGGAACGCCGCGTTCTGGTGGGCGCGAAGGCTCCGACACGCCCGTCAGGGGCAGCCCTTCCCGTTCGTCCGACCGCCCGGCGCGCGACACGCGCGGCGGCATCTACGCCTGATGACAGGCCCCAACGAGGAATTCCCTGAATGAGCGACAAGGCAGACAAGGACGACAAGCCCAAGGGCAAAGGCAAGATGGGCCTCATCCTCGTGGCCGTAGCCATGCTCGTCGTGGGCGGGGGCGGCGCGGCAGGCGCCATGATGTTCCTGGGCGGTGGGCATTCGGAAAGCCACGAGCCCAAGGGCCCGCAACTGGTCCGCAAGGGCGAAGTTGACCCGTACGCCCCACCCGCCGGCGAGGGTGAGGAGGAAGGCGGCGGTGGCCACGAGGAGCACGGCGACGGCGGCGATGAATACCGCACCGCTTATTATACCTTCAAGGACGAGTTCACCTCAAACCTCAAGGATTCCGACGCACTGGTCCAGCTGGCGCTGGCCTGTTCGACCCGGCGCGACGGGCGCGTCCTGCAATGGCTGGCCAAGCACGAACTGGCGATCCGCTCGAATATGCTCTCCGTCATCGCCGACACGCACGAGGACGATATGTTCACCATCAAGGGCAAGGACAAGCTGCAGAAGCGGCTGACCAAGACCATCAACGACGTGCTCACGAAGAAGGAAGGCTACGGCGGCGTCGATGCCGTCTACTTCCGCACGCTGATCATCCAGTGAGGTGGGCATGAACGCGACCTCCGATACGGTCCCGGTAAAGGCGAAGCACGCGACCGAACTTCTCGGCAAGGCGCCGTCGATCGACGAGCTTGTGCCCGCGCTCTCGTTCCTGGGCGAGCGGCTGGTGCGTATCCTGCCCGGCGAACTGGCCCGCATTTCCGGCGGCGATCCCTCCATGGTGCGCGCCGGCATGCCAATGGACACGACGCTGGGCGGTATCCAGTCCGAACTCGAAACCCTCGCTGCCCACGCCCTGCTCGGCGCAGGGCCCAAGAACTTGCCGCTGCTCGCCACTTTCGAGGCCGCGCCGGTGTTTCGCCTCGTCGACCGGGCGTTCGGCGGCAACGGCGTGGTACCCGATCCCCTGCCCGACCGTTTCCCGGTTTCGGCCGAACTGCTGCTCGCGCGGATCGAGGGTGCAATCGCGGCGACACTCAGCCAGCTATTCTCGCACGAGACGGCCACGCTGGTCCGCCCCTTGCGGCGCGACACAAGCCTGCGCCAGCTCGATCCCTTCGACATGCGCGCCGACCTTCTCCAGCTCTCGCTCGACATCGAGGAAGCGGGCGCTGAACCCTGGACGCTGAGCCTCGCCTTTCCGGTCACCACGCTGGAGCCGCTGCTGCTGCCCCAGCGCAAGCCCTCGCGCGCCCGCGCAGCCCCGCGCAAGGCCGGCCCCACCGAAGAGCCCTTCGCCTCGCTCATGCTCGAACTCACTGCCGTCCTCGTCGACATGCCCATGCCGATGCGCCGCCTCTCGGCGCTGCGTCCGGGCGACGTCATCCCGGTTCCGGTCAGCCGGGCCGTGCCGCTGATGGCGGGAGGACAGATCATTGCCACCGGCACTGTCGGAGAACTGGACGACATGGTCGCCGTCCAGATCGGACAGGCCTTCTGAACGCCCGCCCCGCCCACGCCGTCTGCACAGCGGCAGGGACGGGAAAGGCACTGCCACCACGCCGGTGCGGTCACACCTGCGTCTTCAACTGGGGAACCCTTTAGCCATGACGAAAACGCCATGACAGCGCCGCCACGAAAGCACCCGCGCGGCTTTGAATTTCTGCGCGATGTCGACGTGCGCGTCTCGGTCGAGCTCGGCCGGTCGCAGATGAAGCTCAAGGACGTCCTTGCGCTCGGCCCGGAAAGTCTGGTCGTGCTCGACCGGATGACCGACGAGCTGCTCGACATCCTCGTCAACGGCAAGCCCATCGCGCGCGGCGAGGTCATCTCGCATAACGGGCGCTTCGGCCTGCGGATCGTGGAGATGGTCGGCGATGAGGACGAGAGCGAATACGGCGATCCGGCAGCCGATTCCGCCCTGCCCCTCCCCGGCGCAACGGGCGGCAAGGCCACCCAGACCAGCGGGGAGTAGAGCCATGCTCTGGTATGTCCTCAAGCTCGCGATCCTGCTGCCGCTGATCGCGCTCCTCGCCTGGGGTGCGCTGACGCTCGCCCGCAAAGTCCAGCAGCGCGCCGGCATCAACAGTGGCTCGCGCTCCATCCGCATCGTCGAGACGACCATGCTCTCCCCCACGCTCAAGCTGGCGGTGATCGAGTTCCATGGCCGCGAGATCCTCGTCTCAGCCTCGCGCCATGGCCTGACGCGGCTGGCCGAGGCGCCTGCGCGCGCCACCTTCGAGGTGATCGAATGAATCGCCCGCTTGCCGTCGCGCGTGCTGGCGCGATCCTGGCCGTCACGCTCCTCCCCTCGCTCGTCCACGCGCAAGAGGCCATCCCTGGCGCGCTCGACCGCGCCTTCGAGCAGATCGGCGGGACCGGCGACGGACCCGGGGGGCCGGGCATGAGCATGTCGCTCCAGCTACTCCTCATCATGGGGCTGCTGACGATCCTGCCCAGCCTCGTCCTGATGATGACGAGCTTCACGCGTATCCTCGTCGTCCTTGCCATCCTGCGCCAGGCCATCGGCCTCCAGCAATCCCCGCCCAACCAGGTGCTGATCGGGCTCGCCATGTTCCTCTCGCTCTTCGTCATGGCCCCGACGCTCGACCGCGTGAACGAGACCGCGATCGCCCCTTATGCGGCCGACCAGATCAACGCACAGGAGGCCATCGCCAACGCGGGGACAGAATTCCACGCCTTCATGGTGCGCCAGACGCGCGAGCGCGACCTCACCATGTTCGCCGAGATGGCCAACGCACCCCAGTTTGCCTCCAGCCGCGAAGTGCCCTTCTCGATCCTCCTGCCCGCCTTTGTCACCAGCGAGCTCAAGACCGCCTTCCAGATCGGCTTCATGCTGTTCCTGCCTTTCCTGGTCATCGACCTCGTGATCTCCTCGGTGCTGATGTCGCTAGGCATGATGATGATGAGCCCGATGGTGGTCTCGATGCCCTTCAAGCTCCTGCTCTTCGTCCTGGTCGACGGGTGGGCGCTGATGATGGGTTCGCTCGCGGCCAGCTTTGCCTGAGGGCGCGGCAATGGAAGACATCACCAACCTTCTCGCGCTTGCGGACAAGATGCTGTGGGTGACCGCCCTCGTCGCCGCGCCGGTGCTTCTCTCGGCCCTTGCCGTGGGGCTTGCGGTAGGGCTGGTGCAGGCGGCGACCTCGGTCAATGAGCAGACGCTCACCTTTGTCCCCAAGCTCGCCGTCGTCGCGCTCGTGCTCGTCCTGATGGGCTCCTCGATGATGACGCTGGTGGGTGACTTCGCACAGGAAATCTTCGCCCAGATTGCCCGCATGGGCCAGGCCGAGCAGGTCATCCCGTGATCCAGCTCGAATTCGGCTTCGGCGCGCTGGAAGAGGAGTTCTGGCGCCTGCTCTTTGTGATGACCCGCATCGGCGCGGCTCTTGTCGCGGCGCCGCTGTTCGGCATCCCCAGTGTGCCCCCGCAGCTGCGCGTGATCGGCGCGGGCGCGCTCGCCGTGCTGGTCTGTGCCTGGACCGAGGTCGCCGTGCCCGCCGCGCTCTTCTCGCTCCCCGGCCTCCTGGCCGTGCTGGGCGAAGTCGTCGTGGGCCTTGCGCTGGGCTTCGTGCTCCAGCTTGCCTTCGCCGCACCGGTCGTCGCGGCCGAAGTCATCGGTGGCTCGATGGGCATGAACATGGCGGTCGCGGTCGATCCCAATTCGGGCACGCAGTCGCCCGCGCTTGGCCAGTACTTCGCGGTCGTCCTGACGATGATTTTTCTGGGGCTGGGCGCGCACCTTCAATGGTTTGCCCTGATCGTAGAGAGTTACCGCACCTTCCCTCCGGGCGAGACATGGCTGGGCACCGGGCGCTTCGCCCTCATCGCCGGTTTTGGCGTGCAGATGTTCGCGACCGCTGCGACCATCGCGCTGCCGGTATGCCTGGTGCTCCTCACCGTGCAACTGGTAACAGGCGTCCTCAGCCGCTCGGCGCCCGCGCTCAATCTGTTCTCGCTGGGTTTGCCCGCAGGGATCCTCGGCGGCCTGGCCGCGCTGCTCGTCTCCGCCCCCGTCCTCACCGATCTCGTTACCCGCCTCTCACGCGAGGCCATTGTCAACGCATCGCAGGTGATCGCGCCATGAGCGAGAGCGACGGCGAGAAAAGCTTTGCCCCGACGCAAAAGCGCAAGCGCGATGCCGCCAAGAAGGGCGACGTCATCCGCTCGCGCGAACTGGGCACGGCGGGCGCGGTTGCGATCGGTGCGATCTGGCTCCTGCTCGCAGGACCCTGGCTGCTGGAGCGTCTGGTCGGTGTACTGCGCGCCGGGTTCCTGTTCACGCCCGGCGCCATTGACGACTTCACCCCTGGCGCACTCCTCATCCAGGCCCTGATTGCCGCCCTGCCCCCGGTGTTCCTGCTGGGGGTGAGCGTGATGCTCGTCAGCCTCGCCTCGCAACTGGGCTTTGGCGAAGGCCGCTGGCTCGCCTCGAACCTTGCGTTCAAGGGCTCGCGCATCGATCCCATGAAGGGCCTGAAGCGCATGTTCGGACCCAATGGCCTGATCGAGATGGTCAAGGGCCTCGCCAAGGTGGCTTTGCTGGGCACCATCGCATGGACCTGGGCCAGCGACCGGCTGGAAACGCTTGCCCGATTGGGACGGGGCAACCTGCTTCAGGAACTGTCCTATGCCTGGGAAGAGCTTGTCCTCCTGCTCTTCTGGCTGGCCGCCGGGCTGACGCTGATCGCCCTGCTCAACCTGCCCGTCCAGCTGTTTCGCCGCCTCATGCGCCTCAAGATGACGCTGCAGGAAGTGCGTGATGAACAGAAGGACAGCGAGGGCGCGCCCGAAAAGAAGGCCGCGATCAAGGACCGCCAGCGCAAGATCGCGATGGGCGCCCTGATCCCCGCGATGCAGGAAGCGAGCTTCGTCCTCACCAACCCCACGCACTTTTCCGTGGCCCTGTCTTGGAACCCCGATAAGGCGCCTGCGCCTATCCTCGTGGCCAAGGGGCGCGGCGAGAAGGCCATGGCGATCCGTGAACTGGCCGCCGAATACGCCGTGCCCACGCTGGAATACCCCGCGCTTGCACGCTCAGTCTATTACAGCACCCGGGAGAAGCGCATGATCCGCGAGGAACATTACGTCGCCATAGCCGCAATTCTGGCCTTCGTTATGGCCCTGAAGCGCGGCGAGACACGCACCCGCCCCGCTGTCGCGGTGCCCATCACCTTGCGCTTCGACAGCGAGGGGCGCCTGGAATCGGCAGGCCCGTGATGCCCGCCCTGCCCGTCCCCGCCCTTAATCAGCCCTTCGTGGAGCCGTTCTTTCTGCCATGAGCACGATCAACAACTCCCCCACTGCCACCAGTTCGCTGGTCACCGCCCTTGGCGGGGGCAGCGGCATCGACATGCTCGACCTCGCCAACAAACTGGCGCAGGCGCAGTTCGCCAACAAGGTCAACCGGCTCGACACCCGCAGCGAGACGCTGGAAGCCCAGATCTCCTCAGCGTCCGACATCCGCTCGATGATGCTCGCGCTCGACACCTCGCTGGGCACGCTGATCCGGACCGGTGACCTCTCGCGCACACCCAGCGTCGCCAACAGCTCGGTCGCCTCGGCTTCGCTGACCGGCACTTCACTTCCCAAAGGTAGCTACGATCTGGAAGTCACGCGCCTTGCCAGTGGCCAGAACATCGCCAGCAACGCCTATACCTCGGCCTCCGACACGGTGGGCGCGGGCACGCTGACCCTGCGCTTCGGCACCGTCTCGGGCAGCACCTTCACCGAAGACACCGGCCACGCCGCCGTCGACATCACGATTGCCAGCGGCGCGACGCTGTCCGATGTGGCCAGCGCCATCAATGGCGCCAATGCGGGTGTGCAGGCCTATGTCGCACAGACCGTCGACGGCGCCCAGCTTGTCCTCAAGGGCCAGAACGGCGCGGCCAACGGCTTCATCTTGGAGGCGGCCGAGGACGCGCTTGAACCTGGCCTTGCCAACCTCGCCTGGAACCCGTCCTCCACAAATGGCGAACTGCTCGCCAGTGCCGTGGACGCGGCCTACTCGGTCGACGGGCTCGAATACACCTCCACCTCAAACACGGCCAGCGACGTCATTCCCGGCGTGCGTCTCCAGCTTTCGGGCACCAATGTCGGTGCGCCCACGCGCGTCACGTTCGCCGATCCGGGCCCCAGCATCTCAAGTTCCATGCAGGACCTGACCGATGCGCTGAACGAGGTCATTTCCGCGCTCAACGCGGCCACCGCCATTGGTGGCGAACTTGCCAACGACGGCGGCGCCCGCGCGCTTAAGCGCGCCTTCTCGGGCCTCGCCAGCAGCACCATCATGCCCAACGCCACGGGAACCGCGCGCACGCTTGGCGACCTGGGTCTCAAGACCGAGCGCAACGGCACCTTCACGCTCGACACCGAGCGGCTCGCCGCCACCATGGAAGCCGATCCGGAGGGCGTCGCCGCCATGTTCACGACCGGCGTCCACGGGGTCTACGCCAGCATCAACCGCATCTACCGCGATGCTTCCTCCACCACGAGCCTCAATTCGCTAGGGGCCTCGATCCGCAAGTACACCACGCAGCTCACCGATATTTCCGAAAGTCGCACCGAGATCGCCGAGCAGCAGGAAAAGCTGCGCGCGCGCCTCGCAAGCCAGTTCACCACCTCGGAAAGCCGCATCGGCATGCTGAACTCCACGATGGCCATGCTGGAGAACCAGATCGCACAATGGAACCGTTCGGACAGCTGACATGCTCGGACGCGTCACCCCTCACGAAGCCTATCGCCGCGTCGACTTCGACGCCCGCGTCAATGGCGCCGACCGCACCGAACTGGTGCACCTGTGCTATGAACATCTTGTTAGCGCGCTGGGCACCGCGCTCCACGCGGACTCGATCAGCGATGGCGAACTGAAAAGCCGCTCGATGACCCGCGCCCTGACCGCCGTCACCGCCTTGCAGATGGGCGTCTCGGGCGACAGCGGGATCGCATCGGCGCTGAATCAGCTCTATGCCGCCGCGCGGCGCACGATCCTGGATAGCGCGACGACGTTCGCGCGCGACCGGATCGATGCCCTGCGCAGCGATTTTCTGGAAATCAGCCAGGCCATGCAGACCGGCTGATCCAGCCGCGTTTACCGCCTTGCGCCCCGGCTTTTTTGACGCATTTTCCATCTACCACCATTTCGGCGGCCCGGATCTCCTGACCTCGCGTTGATTTCTGGGTGATTTCCCTCGGACTGGCGCCCGATACCTCGACATTGGACGGGATACCTCAGTAAAACACCCCGAATTGCGATATCTCCCTAAGCAGAAATAAGAAGGGAGAATTATCTTGGAACAGGGTATCTCGCACCTCATCCTGATCGACAACGATATGCGCCGCCGAGCCACCATCAGCCACGCACTGTCTTCGGCAAACATTCATGTCGAACCCTTTGAAAATCTCTCCGAACTGGCCTCAAGCTGGCCGCGCTCGGGCATCATCCTGATCCATGACGATGCCGGCGCCATCGACGAACTGATCGAAAACATGTCCCAGCATGGCGAATGGTTTCCGATCATCGCCTTCAGTGAAAACCCGGCCGCCCAGCGTATCGTCGGCGCTATCCTCGACGGTGCGATCGACTACATTGCCTGGCCCATCACCGCGCCCGAACTCAACGAAACGCTCGATCGCGCCATGCGCCGGGCCGAAAGCGTGGGCAACGCCAAGTTGCGCGAGATAATGGCCCGCGCCCGCGTGGACCGCCTCACCCGCCGCGAACGCGAAGTCCTCGGCGGTGTTGCAAGCGGCCTGTCCAACCGTCTCATCGGGGAAAAGCTCTCGATCAGCCCCCGTACGGTAGAAATCCACCGCGCCAACATGCTCAACAAACTGGGCGCCAACCACACCTCCGACGCCATCCGCATCGCCATAGAAGCGGCCATGGTCCACTAACCGGGGCGCAGGCAGGGAAGGCCGGAAAGCCGGACCCAGGAATATCATTCCTGGAGGGGCAGCTAGTTCGTCGACCTCACCTTTCTCAACCGGGGCGCATACGAAAGGCGAGGTCGACAGCTTGGAAACCCAAAGACACACCCCCTCTGAGTAGTCCCTCTGAATCGTCGTCCGACTTGTTGGCATGCCATCAAGAACTTTTTTCCGGCTCCATTGGACGCCCCCAAACGCCCTGCCAGTCCCGATCGCCTCCATCAGCGAGGTATCATCGAACCATCAAGGCAAGGCCCCGTCGCGAACGGACCAAGCCCCCCTTTGCCTCGATCACACGTCCGTTGTGGAAGCGAAAGGTGACGGAATAGAGCGCCCGTCCGCAGAGTCGATGAACTCGATAGACACCGCGTACTCGCCGCAGGCATCGACGGGCCCATCCATATAGTCCCAGCCGAGAGAGCGATAACGATCTGCCTTCATCAACGCGACGACCGCGCGTGCGCCCTCCGCCCCGTGCCCCATTGGCCGCCCGACATCGCCTGCCCCCAGGTCAAAAGGAGCGCCAGGATGGATGAACTGGTCGCTCCGGTCCCTGCTTTTCGCACCGGAGCACCCCGCCGTCATGACCAATTCGACAGGGCGCTGTGCAAGAACCTCGTGAAGTTCGCGCGCTCCCATGTCCGAACGCAGGTCACAGGCGGCAGCCTGAGCGGGGGCAGCCGACACCGCGAGAAAAAATACCGAAAGCGCCATAGTCAGAACTCTGACAGCTGCGCTCCTCCTGGCATGGCAGCGCACGCCTAAGCAAATCTGCACAGACTCTTGGCAACCTATGCGCAACACCTTTCATGAGATATCGTTAAGGACCGGTCCGGGCTCGTCTCGAACCGGCTCCTGGTCCCGCTAGTCGTGTACTATGGGCAGGCCCGGACCGACGTTCGCGTTCGGCCGGGCCTGCCTCCGGGCCCTCCCCGACATCGCGATGTCCGGATTGCCTTGCCTGCGCCGTCTGACGCATCGATCGCCTCTCATGGCTATATCAGCGGATGCTCATTAAGATGGGGCTGACACCGGGCCGTGGATGGACGATACGCTTTTCCCTGTGACTTCCTCATCGCCCTTTCCCTCGACATACGCCGGCATACGATGGTTTGGCGACATCCACGGCGCGCATGCGGTGCATGCCGCGGCCGAGCAGGCTCTTATGCAGGGGTATGCCATCGGCTTTATCGGCGACCTCACCGATGCCGATCCGGTGGACCAGGATCCTGAAAATGACAGCGCCGCCGTCCTGCGGCTCCTTGCCCGGCTCGACGCACAGGGACGGGCGATGTTCGTTCCGGGAAACCATTGCTTCAAGCTGCTGCGCTATCTCGTGGCGTGGCGGGCCGGTGATGGCGCAGAGCGGCGCATGAAACTCACCCATGGCCTTGATCGCACACTGGCCGAAATCCTGGACGCGCCGGATCGCGATGCCCTCGTCGCAAGCACAATTCGTATCCTCTCCGCCGCGCCCCTGTGGCGCAACATCGGCCCCTGGCTGTTCGTCCACGCAGGCGCCAGTGCCGCCATGTTCGAACGCCCCGCTCCCACCGCTGGAGAGGCCCTGTCCCTCAAGGGCGACGGGCGCGTATACCGCGCCCTGTTCGGGCAGACTGACGGGACCCGCGACAACTCAGGCTATCCGGTGCGCCTTTACGACTGGCTCGAAAGCATCCCGAACGGACGCACAGTCGTCATCGGCCATGACCGATGCGAGGCCATCTTCACCCAGACCAATGCCCAGGGCGGAAAGCTGGTCCGGATCGACACGGGCGCGGGCAAAGGCGGAACGCTGTCCTGGCTCGACATTCCCGCGGGCGAACTGCAAGGCTGCGGCTGACCGGAACAGCGGCAGGCAATGTCAATGAAGGCGGAAAGACGCCGCCTCGCGCAGCTCGTCGGTCGCATCGCCCAGATGCACCAACCAGGCCGCGGCCCATGCGCCCAGCAGCGCGAGCGCGGGAGTGGCGCCCTGCACGCAGACCTCGTCATCCGCGCCCTCCACGGCAAGCATCGCGAGGCACACGCCGCCTCGCCCTCGTGAACAGAGGAACCCCACGTCCTCGCCCAGGAGGCGCAGGACGCAGTCCATGCCCCTCACCTCTTTCGCTATCACATATCCCCCAAGCAGCGAGAACGCCTCGCAGACGCGCATGTCCTCTTCGGTTGGGGCGCACTGCGCACACTCTTGCGCAAACGCGCGCAAACGGACGGTGAGGCTGGCCGTGTCGATATCGGGAGTGAGTTCCGGGGGAAACATGAGGGTGTCGACCTTGAAAGGGGGGAAGCGGCTCAAAGCCGCAGATCCCGCCGTCGGTCAATGTGGAAAACCCCGGATGTCAACGCCCCATCCCGGATTGCGACACGCCACACTCCAAACCTCAACGTGCCGCGCCGCAGCCCTTTCTTCGCGCCGCGAACCAGGGCTTGAGGCGCGCGATGGCCTCCGCGACTTCCGGCGGTGACACCGCAAAACTGAAGCGCATGAAGGTCTTGCCATGGACCGGATCGAAATCGATGCCCGGCGCGGTCGCCACGCCGGTCTCGCGCAGCATGTCGCGGCAGAAGGACAGGCTGTCATGGGTATAGGCGCTGATATCGGCCCAGATATAAAAAGCGCCATCGGGCGGTGCGATCTTCTCAAGTCCAAGATCAGGCAACGCATCAAGTAACATCTGCCGGTTTTGCCTGTAATTGTGCACATGTCGCTGCAACTCCTCATCGCAGTCGAACGCAACGAGCCCGGCATGCTGGGCAAGCACCGGCGGCGTCAGGAACAGGTTGCCCATCCTCGCGCGCGCCACTTCGATCAGGTCACGCGGGACCAGGAGCCAGCCCAGACGCCACCCCGTCATCGAGTAGTATTTCGAGAAGCTGTTGATGACGAGCGCATCGGGCGCGGACTCGAGCAGCGAATGGGCCTCAGGCCCGTAGGTCAGCCCATGGTAGATCTCGTCCGAGATCATGCGGATGCCGCGTCGCGTGCATACCTCGGCAATGGCGCGCAGTTCTTCGGGCGCGATGATCGTGCCGGTGGGATTGGCCGGACTGGCGATGATCACGCCATCAGGCGCCGGTTCCATCGCCTCGAGCGCGGCCGCGCCCAGCTGATAACGCGCCTCGGGCCCGCATTCGATCTCGACCGCCTCCAGGTACATCGCCTTGAGCGTATTACGGTAGGCGACGTAGCCCGGCCGGGCCAGTGCAACCCGCGCGCCGGGCCTGAACAAGCTGGACAGCGCCAGCACCAGCGCCGGGGAAGCCCCGCAGGTTAGGATGATCTGTTCGGCCTCGACGTCCTGCCCGTAACGCTCTTGATAGTGCCGCGCGATCCGCGTCTTGAGCGCGCCATTCTCCCAATATCCGCCCGGATCGCATTCGAGCTTTTCATGCGCCAGCGCCAGGGCTGCCGCGGGCGCTCCGGTCGAGGGCTGCCCATATTCCATGTGGATGATGCTGCGCCCCTGCTCGGCCAGTTCGTAGGCAAGCTGGCCAATCGAAATGGCGTGGAAGGGGGCGACTTCGGCAACACCGGAGACAGGGCGAGCGGGAGACGCGGACGTGTTCATCCCACTGCTGCTAGGCCCCGCCCCTGCACACTGCAAGTCCCCCGAGAGGCGCAGAAAAAGCCACGGCGTTCATCCTCCTTGTACATGGGATACGAATCCCTCTTGCGCTCCTCGCCTCCCCCCGGTAAAGGCGCCCCCTGCCTTGACATCGGTTCTTGCGAGAATCGTCACAAGGACGCCGCTTTAGCTCAGTTGGTAGAGCATCGCATTCGTAATGCGGGGGCCACAGGTTCGAGTCCTGTAAGCGGCACCACTTCCCACAAAATTGTTGAAGATCATACTTATAGGGCATCATCCGCTCTGAGCCGTGGCACGCGACTGTCGCACACAACGCCCATCGACCGACGCGTAATACCAACCTGCGCTGAGGCTGACTCACTTGGGGATTCCTACTGGGGCGAAAGTCTGACTCAAGAGCGTCCTGCTTCAGGAGGACGCGATAGTGGGTCGAGCGGTTGGATTGCGGGAGGATTTTGACGGACCGGCGCTTGGGCGACTGGCACGGAGCTCACCGCGGTCCGGACGGACTGCTGGACGGTAAGGCCCCAGGCAAGGCATCGATCCTCAATGATGCGCAGCGACGCGCACTGGTCGAGGCGGTCGAGCGCGGGCCCATCCCTGCGATCCATGGCCTCGTGCGCTGGCGGCTGATCGACCTGGCGCATGGGCTCTACGAAGAGTTCGCGGTGTCGCTCGACGAGACGAGCGTCAGCCGCGAACTGACGAAACTGGGCTATGCGAAG